>NC_014158.1:1877107-2502810 GCF_000092225.1 Tsukamurella paurometabola DSM 20162 | reverse complement strand
CGAACAGATCCGTCACGGCGGCGATGTCGCGGGCGACGAGCGCCGCCTCGAACCGTGCCAGCCATGCGTCCACTCGCTGCTGCGGATCGGTGAGGGTGTTCGGTTCCACGTCGGCGATCGCGGTCATGGGGTGCTCCTTCGTCTCGAACGGCTGATCTGTGTGTTCTGCATCACACTCCGGTGGGACGGGTGCGACAAGGGTTGCGTCCGGTTGCAGCGGGGGCGCGGGATGCGCGCCCGACGTCGAATCCGCCGTGGCGGCCCTCGTCGCCGTGCAGAATCGGGGTGTGGCACAGATGGTCGAGCCCGCGGTGGCGCACGGCGAGGATCCGCGGTCGTACGCGCGGCTCCTCGCCGAGGTCTACGACGCGACGATGGCGGGCGAGCGTCCCCCGGCCCGGCCGCGCGAGGTGATCGGTGATTCCTGGGAACGGGTTCGCGCCGCGGGTCTCCTGCCCGACGACGATGCCGCGCCCGCGGTGAACGCCGCCGAGGTGGCGCGGTTGCGCCGTGCATCGGGCTTGGCCTCGGTCATCGATGATCTGGAGGGCGGGCTCGCACCGATCATCGACGGTGGATCGAGCATCATGGTCGTCTCCGACGCCGAGGGGCGCTTGCTCTGGCGCACCGGAGCCCCGCGTGTGCTGCGCCAGGCCGATGCGTTGGGCTTCGTCGAGGGCGCCGCCTGGGGCGAGAATGACGTGGGCACCAACGCGATCGGTACCGCGCTCGCCGCCCGCGGTGCCGTGCAGACCTTCTCCGCCGAGCACTTCGCGCGCAATCAGCACCCGTGGACCTGCTCCGCCGCTCCGATTCGGGACCGCCGTACCGGCGCCCTGCTGGGCGTCGTCGATGTGAGCGGACCGGCGCATACCGTGCATCCCACCACGCTCGCCCTGGTCGCGGCGGTTGCCGGATTGGCGGAGGCGCGACTGCGGGAATCGCATCAGGCCGGGCTGGAGCAGTTGCGCACCGTCGCGGCGCCGCTGTTAGCGGGGATCACGGGCCCCGGGCTGGTCGTGGACACGCACGGCTGGGTCGCGGCGGTCGGCAGGCTCGGGCATCGGGCCCGGGTCACGTTGCCCGCGGTGATGGAGGGCTCGCACCTGTGGCTTCCGGAGTTGGGTGAGTGCACCGTCGAACCGCTGCCCGGCGGGTGGCTGCTGCGGCCGGTCGCGACCGATTCCCTGGCCGAGCGCACGCGGGTCACCGTCGACGTGCGGGCCGATCGGACGCCCGAGGTGAGCGTGCTGGGTGCGGCGGGTCAGTGGCGGCACCAGCTGTCGCCGCGGCACGCGCAGATCCTCGAACTGTTGGCCGACGGTGCCGGGCACACGGCCTCGCAGCTCGCTTCGTCGTTGTTCGGTGACGGTTCGCGGGTGGTCACGGTGCGCGCGGAGATCTCGCGGCTGCGACGAGTGCTCTCAGGGTTGATCGCGGCGCAGCCGTACCGGTTCGCCGACGGCGTCTGCGTCGAGTTGCTGCGCTGACCGGTCCCGACCTCTAGCGTGAGTGCCGTGAGCGAGCCGCAGATCTTCCCCGAGGACTGGAACACGGCGCTGGTGCTGGTAGCGCATCCGGACGATCCGGAGTACGGGATGGCGGCGGCCGTGGCTCGGTGGACGGCGCAGGGCAAAGCGGTGGCGTACGGGCTCGCGACGTCGGGTGAGGCGGGGATCGAAGGCATGTCGCCCACGACCGCCGGGCCGGTACGCGAGGAGGAACAGCGACGGTCCGCCGCGGTCGTCGGGGTGGACGACGTGCGGTTCTGGGGCTTTCCCGATTCGAACGTCCGCAACACCCCGGAGCTGCGGGCTGCGATCGCCGCGTCGATCTCCGAGCACGCGCCCGATCTGGTGTTCACCATCTGGGGCGGCGCCGAATGGGCACCCGGCGCACCGAATCAGAGCGACCACATGGAGTTCACCGCCGCGGTCGCCGAAGCGGCCCGGGCGGCCGGCGTCACGGCGTATCAGAGTTCGCCCGAGCCCACCCTGGTGGTGGATGTGACCGGGTACACCGAGCGGGCGGTCGAGTCGCTCGCGGAGCACAGGCAGTACTTGTCTGTGCTCGATCCGTCGACGCCGGTGATCGAGCAGGCTCGTGAACAGGTGAAGTGGGCGTGCCTCCCGCGAGGGGAGTTCGCGCACGCCGTCGGGTTCTCCGCGCTGCCGTAGGCGGGCGGCGGCGTGGTCAGCTGATGTGGAAGGCCTGCGTGATGTGGTTGCCGCGGGTGTGATCGCCCACCAGGCTGGGGCGGCCCCGGCCCATCTTGACCAGCATGGCCCGGTTCTCCACGCGCGGTGCGAAGCCGTCGAGGATGCGGTTGACGGTGCCGCGCACGCCGCGCTCGCGGCGCGCGGTGGCCAGCGACAGCGGCTGCGTCATGGCGTTGGCGTTGTTGTTCATGTTCAGTCCTTCGGCGGATGAGATCGTTTCGTTACGTTCTTCCACCATGCCGACGGTCCCTGACGAGGGGCTGAGTCTCGACTGTGGGTTGCCGGGAACCGTGAACCGGGCCGCATGTGAATACGCTTGCATAGTGATGCATAATCATTGCATGACTGTTTCCGTGGCCATCGCGGGCGCGAGCGGCTACGCCGGGGGAGAGATCCTGCGGCTGCTGCTGAACCACCCGCACTACCTCGCCGGCGAGCTCACCATCGGCGCGCTGACCGCCGGTGGAAACGCCGGCAGCACGCTGTTCGAGCACCATCCGCACCTGCTGCCGCTCGCCGATCGGGTTCTGCAGGAGACCACCCCGGACATCCTGCGCGGTCACGATGTCGTCTTCCTCGGCCTGCCCCACGGTAAGTCCGCAGAGATCGCCGAGGCACTGCCGCCGTCCACACTCATCATCGACTGCGGCGCCGACTACCGGCTCAAGGACGCCGCCGATTGGGAGCACTACTACGGCAGCAAGCACGCCGGCACCTGGCCCTACGGCCTCCCGGAGCTCCCCGGCAACCGCGACGTGCTCTCCGGTGCGAGCCGGATCGCCGTCCCCGGGTGTTATCCGACGGTGTCGACCCTCGCTCTGCTGCCCGCCGTCGTCACCGGGATCGTCACGCACGATGTCACCGTCGTCGCGGTGAGCGGCACCTCGGGGGCCGGCCGCGCCGCCAAGGTCGACCTGCTCGCCTCCGAGGTCCACGGTTCGGCGCGCGCCTACGGCGTCACCACGCACCGCCACACCCCGGAGATCAGCCAGAATCTCTCGGCCGCAGCGCATACGCCGGTCACCGTCTCGTTCACCCCGGTGCTGGTGCCGATGGCGCGAGGCATCCTCGCGACCTGCACCGCCCAGACTCGCGCGACGCAGGAACAGGCCCGCGCGGCCTACGCCGCCGCGTACGCCGACGAGCCTTTCGTGCACCTTCTCCCGGAAGGTGTACAGCCGCAGACGAAGTCGGTACTCGGCAGCAACGCCGTCCAGGTTCAGGTCGCCGTCGACGAGCGCGCCGGTCGGCTCGTCGCGACGGCTGCCATCGACAATCTCACCAAGGGCACCGGCGGCGGCGCCGTGCAGTCCATGAACCTCGCGCTCGGCTGGTCCGAGACCGCTGGCCTGTCCACCGTAGGAGTCGCACCGTGAGCACTTTCAAACTCGTTCGGAATCAGGGTGTCACCGCGCCCCTGGGATTCAAGGCGGCGGGCATCGCGGCCGGTATCAAGGCCTCCGGTAAACCCGACCTGGCGCTTGTGCTCAACGAAGGCCCGCATTACACCGCGGCCGGTGTCTTCACACGCAACAAGGTCAAGGCCGCCCCCGTGCTGTGGAGTGAGCAGGTGCTCAAGGACGGTCGCCTGCGCGCGGTGATCCTCAACTCGGGCGGTGCCAACGCGTGCACCGGACCCGGCGGCTTCCAGGACACCCACGCCACCGCCGAGAAGGTCGCCGATGCGCTGAGCCACTGGGGCAGTGAGACGGGTGCCGGCGAGGTCGCCGTGTGCTCGACAGGGCTCATCGGAGACCGGCTGCCCATGGACAAGGTGCTCGCCGGCGTCACGGAGATCGTGCGCGAGATGGGTGGCGGCATGACCGGCGGAACCGATGCGGCGCACGCCATCATGACCACCGACACCGTGCCGAAGGAGACCGCACTGCACCACTCCGGTGGTTGGAACGTCGGCGGTATGGCCAAGGGCGCCGGCATGATGGCGCCTTCGCTCGCAACGATGCTCGTGGTGCTCACCACGGATCTGGTCGCCACACCGGAACAGTTGGATGAGGCGCTGCGCTACGCCACCGCCTATACGTTCGAGCGGCTCGATGTGGACGGCTCCACTTCCACCAACGACACCGTCCTGTTGCTCAGCAGCGGCGCCAGCGAGAAGCACTGCACGCAGGAGGAACTCAATGCCGCGGTGCGCGCGGTCTGCGATGATCTCGCCGCACAGCTGCAGAGTGACGCCGAGGGAGTGACCAAACGCATCCTCATCACCGTGACCGGTGCGGTCTCCGAGGAGGAGGCGCTGATCGGTGCCCGCGCGATCGCCCGCGACAACCTGGTCAAGACCGCGCTGTTCGGTAGTGATCCGAACTGGGGCCGCGTCATGGCGGCGATCGGCATCGCGCCCATCGATCTGGTGCACGACAAGCTGACCGTCTCCTTCAACGGGCAGCCGATCGCTGAGAACGGTTGTGGCGTACCGGGGGCGCGAGAGGTAGACCTCTCCGGTCCCGAGATCGACGTCACCGTCGATCTCGGTCTCGGGCGTGGCGCCGCGACGATCCGCACGACGGATCTCTCGCACGCCTACGTCGAAGAGAACTCGGCGTACTCCTCATGAGCGCGCCCGATCTCACGCCGCTCGATAAGGCTGGCGTGCTCGCCGAGGCCCTGCCCTGGTTGCAGGAATTCCACGGCAAGACCGTCGTGATCAAGTACGGCGGCAATGCCATGGTCGACGACGATCTCAAGCGCTCCTTCGCTCAGGACATGGTGTTCCTGCGCACCGCCGGCATTCACCCCGTGGTGGTGCACGGTGGCGGTCCGCAGATCAACGCCATGTTGCGGCGCCTCGGCATGGAGGGGGAGTTCCGTGGCGGCTTCCGTGTCACCACCCCCGAGGTGATGGACGTGGTCCGCATGGTGCTCTTCGGCCAGGTGGGGCGCGAGCTCGTCGGGCTGATCAACTCATACGGCCCGCTCGCGGTCGGCATGTCGGGCGAGGACGCGCATCTGTTCACCGCCACCCGAAGGCAGGTGATGGTCGACGGTGAGCTCACCGACATCGGCCTCGTGGGTGATGTGACCTCGGTGAACCCGGATGCGGTGAACGATCTCATCGCGGCGGGCCGCATCCCGGTGATCTCGACCATCGCTCCCGACGCGGGCGGTGTGGTGCACAACATCAACGCCGACACCGCCGCCGCGGCCCTCGCCGAGGCACTCGGCGCCCAGAAGCTGGTGGTTCTCACCGACGTCGAGGGGCTGTACACCGACTGGCCCGACCGGTCCTCGCTCACCTCGGAGATCGACACCGACGCCCTCACCGCACTGCTCCCGAGCCTGGACGCCGGCATGGTGCCGAAGATGGAAGCGTGTCTGCGTGCGGTCAACGGCGGCGTGCCCACCGCGCACGTGATCGACGGCCGGATACCGCATTCGGTGCTCCTGGAGCTGTTCACCCGCGAGGGCATCGGCACCATGGTGACCGCGCCGGTCGCCGCCCCATCAACCTGGATCTGAGAGAAACGATGACGAATCAGTCGATGCAGCAGCGGTGGAAGGCCGCCGTGATGGACACCTACGGCACTCCGCCGATCGCCCTGGTGTCCGGGCGCGGCGCGCAGGTCACCGACGCCGACGGCAAGGAATACGTCGACCTTCTCGGCGGTATCGCGGTCAATGCACTCGGGCATGCCCACCCGAAGATCATCGAGGCCGTCACGAAGCAACTCAGTACGCTCGGTCACGTTTCGAATCTCTACATCAGCGAGCCCGTGGTGCGCCTGGCCGAGCGGCTCACCGAGGCCGTCGGCGTGCCGGGAACCCGTGTCTTCTTCGGCAATTCGGGTGCCGAGGCCAACGAGGCCGCGATCAAGATCGGCCGGCGCACCGGCCGCGCCGCGATGGTCGCCGCCGAAGGCGCCTTCCACGGGCGCACGATGGGAACGCTCACCCTCACCGGTCAACCGCCCAAGCGCGAGCCGTTCCTGCCGCTCCTGGAGTCGGTGACCCACGTGCCCTACGGCGATGCGCCCGCCCTCGAGGCGGCCGCCGAGGGGGCCGCCGCCATCTTCCTCGAGCCGATCATGGGGGAGGGCGGCGTCGTGGTGCCGCCCGCGGGATATCTCGCCGCCGCCCGCGCTGCGGCCTCCAAGGCCGGCGCACTGTTGGTCTTCGACGAGGTGCAGACCGGGATCGCACGCACCGGAACACTTTTCGCGTACCAGAAGGCAGGCGTCACGCCCGACGTCTTCACGCTGGCCAAGGGACTCGGCGGCGGCCTGCCGATCGGCGCCACCGTCGCTGTCGGCGCCACGGGCGATCTGCTCGCCCCCGGCCAACACGGAACCACCTTCGGTGGCAACCCGATCGCCGCCGCAGCCGCGAACGCCGTCCTCGACGTGATCGAGGAGGAGGGGCTGGCCGAGCGCGCCGACGCGCTCGGTAAGCACATCTGTGCCGAGATCGAATCGCTCGGTCACCCGCTGGTCACCGGCGTGCGCGGCTCCGGCCTGCTGCTGGGCATCACCCTGGCCCGACCCGTGGCCAAGGCGATCGAGACCGGTGCGCGGGATGCGGGATTCCTGGTCAACGCCGCACAGCCCGATGTGGTCAGACTCGCCCCGCCCCTCGTCCTCACCGACGAGCAGGCCGACCGCTTCGTCTCAGCCCTACCCGCCCTCCTTGAATCAGCCCAGGAGACATCATGACCCGTCACTTTCTCCGCGACGACGACCTCAGCCCCGCCGAACTGCGCGAGGTGCTCGCACTCGCACCGGAGTTGAAGGCGTCGCCCTTCTCGCGTCGCCCGCTGGAGGGCCCTAAGGGCGTCGGCGTGCTGTTCGATAAGAACTCCACCCGCACGCGGTTCAGCTTCGATGTGGGTATCGCCCAGCTCGGCGGGCATCCCGTGGTGGTGGATAGCAAGTCCACACAGATGGGGCGCGACGAATCGCTGGCCGATACCGCGCGGGTGCTGTCGCGGTTCGTCGACGCGATCGTCTGGCGCACCTATTCGCAGGCCGGTCTCGAAGAACTGGCGCAGCATTCGACCGTGCCCGTGATCAACGCATTGTCCGACGATTTCCACCCCTGTCAGATCCTCGCGGATCTGCAGACCATCGCCGAGCGCAAGGGCGCGGAAGGCACCGGGTCGGTGGCAGGGCTCAAGCTCACCTACCTCGGCGATGCAGCCAACAACATGGCCAACAGCTACATGCTGGGCTGCGCGAACGCGGGCATCGACGTCACCGTCAGCGGTCCGGAGGGCTTCCGGCCCGATCCGCGGTTCGTGGAGGCGGCCCGCGAGCGGGCGAAGCAGACCGGCGCCGAGGTCAGTGTGATCGACGATCCGGTGCTCGCCGTCGCCGGTGTCGACGTGGTGGTCACCGACACCTGGGTTTCGATGGGGAAGGAGGACGACGGGCTGGACCGCACCGCACCGTTCCGCCCCTACCAGGTGAACGCCGAACTGCTCGCGCACGCCGATCCCGATGCGATCGTCCTGCACTGCCTGCCCGCCCACCGCGGTGACGAGATCACCGACGAGGTGATCGACGGCCCGCAGTCCGCCGTCTTCGACGAGGCAGAGAACCGGCTGCACGCCCAGAAGGCGCTGCTGGCGTGGTTGTTGGAGCAGTCATGACCGATCAGCCGCTCGCCACACGCGCCGGACGGCAGGCGGCGATCGTCGAGATCCTGGCCAACCATCAGGTACACAGCCAGGCTGAATTGCAGGCGCTCCTGGTGCGCAACGGCTACGAGGCGACCCAGGCCACGATCTCCCGCGATCTGGACGAACTGGGCGCGGTGAAACTGCGCGGCGCCGATGGTGGCACCGGCGTCTATGTGGTCCCCGAGGACGGCTCACCCGTGCGCGGTGTCTCCGGCGGCACCGAGCGGCTCTCCCGGTTGCTGGGAGAACTGCTGGTGTCCACCGACCACAGCGGCAACATCTGCGTCCTGCGTACTCCGCCCGGTGCCGCCAACTTCCTCGCGAGCGCCCTCGACCGGTCCTCGCTGCCGGAGGTGGTCGGCACCGTCGCCGGCGACGACACCGTGCTCGTCATCGCCCGCGAGCCGTTGACCGGCAAAGACCTCGCCGAGCGCCTGGTGGCGCTGGCGTAATCCCTGACAGATAGGCTTTCCCCATGTCTAAGGTCCTCTCCACCCTGCCCGTCGGCGAGCGTGTCGGTATCGCCTTCTCCGGTGGCCTCGACACCTCCGTGGCCGTCGCCTGGATGCGCGACAAGGGCGCCGTCCCCTGCACCTACACCGCAAACATCGGCCAGCCCGACGAGCCGGACATCGACGCGGTTCCCGGCCGCGCCAAGGAGTACGGCGCCGAGATCGCGCGACTGGTGGACGTGCAGCCGCTGCTGGTGCAGGAGGGCATCGCCGCGCTGCAGACCGGCGCCTTCCACATCCGCTCGGGCGGCAAGACCTACTTCAACACCACTCCGATCGGCCGCGTCGTGACGGGCACCATGCTGGTGCGGGCCATGAAGGAGGACGGCGTCGACATCTGGGGCGACGGCTCCACGTACAAGGGCAACGACATCGAGCGGTTCTACCGCTACGGCCTCATGGCGAATCCGTCGCTGCGCATCTACAAGCCGTGGCTCGACTCGCAGTTCGTCACCGAGCTCGGCGGCCGCAAGGAGATGAGCGAATGGCTCGTCGCGCACGGCTTCCCGTACCGTGACTCCACCGAAAAGGCCTACTCGACCGACGCCAACATCTGGGGCGCCACGCACGAGGCGAAGGACCTGGAGTACCTCAACACCGGCGTCGTCATCGTCGACCCGATCATGGGCGTCGCCCCGTGGGACGAGTCCGTCGAGATCACGACCGAGGACGTCACCGTCACCTTCGAAGCCGGCGTGCCGGTCGCGATCAACGGCGTCGAGTACTCCGACCCGGTCGAGCTGGTCCGCGAGGCCAACCGCATCGGCGGCCGCCATGGCCTGGGCATCTCGGACCAGATCGAGAACCGGATCATCGAGGCCAAGTCGCGCGGCATCTACGAGGCGCCGGGCATGGCGCTGCTGCACGCCACCTACGAGCGCCTGGTGAACGCGATCCACAACGAGGACACCATCGCCACGTACCACAACGAGGGCCGTCGGCTGGGTCGCCTGATGTACGAGGGCCGCTGGCTGGACCCGCAGTCGCTCATGCAGCGTGAAGCGATCATCCGCTGGGTCGCGTCCGCCGTCACGGGCTCCGTCACGCTGCGCCTGCGCCGCGGCGACGACTACTCGATCATCGATACCAGTGGCCCCAACCTCTCGTACCACCCCGAGAAGCTCTCGATGGAGCGCGTCGGCGACGCCGCCTTCGGCCCCGACGAGCGGATCGGCCAACTCACCATGCGCAACCTCGACATCGCGGACTCGCGCTCGCGCCTCGAGCAGTACGCGGTCCAGGGCATCGTCGCGGGCGAGACCGCGGCACTGGTCGGCGAGCTGGAGCAGGGTGGCGCCGATGCCATCGTGTCCGGCGGCGAGAAGATTCCGTCCGCCCTCGACGAGGCGAGCAATCACGCCGCGTTCGACCTCGGCACCGACTAGGAGATCCGTTGAGCGAGAACGCGGGTAACGCCGGGAAGCACGGCACCAACGAGGGCAGCCTCTGGGGCGGACGGTTCGCGTCCGGCCCCGCCGAGGCGATGGCCGCGCTGAGCAAGTCCACGCACTTCGACTGGGCGCTGGCCCCGTACGACGTGCGCGCGTCGCAGGCGCACGCCCGCGTGCTCAACCGCGCGGGGCTGCTGTCCGACGCGGACCTGGAGGCCATGCTCGCGGCGCTCACCCGACTCGGGGACGACGTCGCTTCCGGCGCCTTCCAACCGGCCGAGTCCGACGAGGACGTGCACGGTGCGCTGGAACGCGGGCTCATCGAGCGGGCCGGCCCCGAGGTCGGCGGCCGGCTGCGCGCGGGCCGGTCGCGGAACGACCAGGTGGCCACCCTCTTCCGGATGTGGCTGCGCGACGCGGTGCGGCTGGTCGCCGTCGGCGTGCTCGACGTGGTGGACGCCTTCGTCGCGCAGGCGCAGGCCAACCCCGACGTGATCCTGCCCGGTAAAACGCACCTGCAGGCCGCGCAGCCGATCCTGCTCTCGCACCACCTGCTCGCCTACACGCATCCGTTGCTGCGGGATGTGCAGCGGCTGCAGGATCTGGACAAGCGGATCGCGATCTCGCCGTACGGTTCCGGTGCCCTGGCCGGGTCGTCGCTGGGGCTCGATCCGGATGCCATCGCGGCCGATCTCGGTTTCGATTCCGCGGCGGATAACAGCCTCGACGCCACCGCCTCACGCGATTTCGCCGCCGAGGCGGCGTACGTGTTCGCGCAGATCGCCGTGGACCTGTCGCGCTGGTCCGAGGATGTGATCCTGTGGAGCACGGCCGAGTTCGGCTACATAACTCTCGCGGACGCGTGGTCCACGGGCAGTTCGATCATGCCGCAGAAGAAGAATCCCGATGTCGCCGAGCTCTCCCGCGGCAAGGCCGGCCGGCTCATCGGCAACCTGTCGGGACTGCTGGCGACGCTCAAGGCGCAGCCGCTCGCGTACAACCGCGACCTGCAGGAGGACAAGGAGCCGGTGTTCGATTCGGTGGAGCAGCTGCGGCTGTTGCTGCCGGCCGTCGCCGGGCTCACCGCCACGCTCACCTTCCACCCGGACCGCATGGGTGCTTTGGCCCCGGCCGGTTTCACCCTCGCCACGGACGTGGCGGAATGGATGGTGCGGCAGGGAGTGCCCTTCCGCGTCGCGCACGAGGCGGCGGGCGAGTGCGTGCGCGCCGCCGAGTCCCGCGGCGTCGGCCTCGACGGTCTCACCGACGAGGAGTTCGCGGCGATCCACCCGGCGCTCACCCCGCAGGTCCGCGAGGTGCTCACGGTGCGCGGCTCCGTCTCCTCCCGTGACGCCCGCGGCGGCACCGCCCCGTCGGCGGTGGAGAAGCAGCTCGAGCGCGTTACCGCCACCCTGCCCGCTCTCCGCACCTGGGCCGAAACCACCGCCTAACCACCCCTCGGCCGCGATTGAACACTGTTATCGCGACGCCCACCTGGGAGAATCGTCGCGGTAACAGTGTTCAATCGCGGTCGGGGTGATGCAGCGGGCCGGTGATGACCTGCTGGAGCGGGGGAGCGGCGAGGTCGACGACCTCGTCGACGGTGAGCGAGGCGAGGGGCTCGAAGCCGACGATGTACCGCGCGACCAGCAGTCCGAAAACCTGGGCCACCATGAGATTCGCGCGGAGCACACCGTCGCCGGGGCCGGCCTCCATCCGGCCGATCAGCTCGGCGAGGGCGATCTCCAGCAGGAAGCCGCGGACGATCGCCGGGTCACCGCTGTTGCCGAGGTTGGTGCGGATCACCGCGACGCCTACGTCGCGCAGGGGCCCGTCCCACATGGTCAGGAGGGCCCGCAGCAGTGCGCGGGCGGCATCGTCGAGGGGTGCCTCCCGCAGCGGCGCCCGCACGAACTCGGGGTCGACGGGGATCGCGAGCGCCGCGAGGTACAGATCCTGTTTCGTGCCGAAGTAGTGGTGCACGAGAGCGGAATCCACGCCTGCGGCCTCCGCGATCGAGCGGACCGTGGTGCCCGCGAGCCCGCCGCGCGCGAACGCGGTCCGGGCGGCGGTGAGGATCTCGGCGCGGGTGTCCGGGCTGCCGGTGCGCCGGCCGGATCTACGGGCGGGCCCGCTCACGCGACTGTGCGCGGCAGGGTGGCCGCGGCGAGCGCCAGCGCGGCGACGGCGAATCCGGCGACCACCGCGAGCGAGGTCCACATCGTGGTGGTCGCGGAACCGTGGGCACCCACCTCCTGCAGCGCCTTCACCGCGTACGTCATCGGCAGGACGTCGGCGATGCCCTGCAGCCAGCCGGGCATGGCGTCGTGCGGGACGAGCAGGCCGCACAGGAAGATCTGCGGCACCACGACGATCGGCATGAACTGCACGGCCTGGAATTCGGTGCGGGCGAAAGCGCTGAACAGTAGTCCCAGCGCGACGCCGAGCCAGGCGTCGACCACCGCGATGAGTATCACCAGCCACACGCTGCCGGCCGTCTCCATGCCGAGTAGATACGCCGCCACCGTGGTCGCGACCACCGCCTGCGCCGTCGCCGCGACCGAGAAGGCGACCGCGTAGCCGAGCAGCAGGTCGGCCTTGGCGAGCGGTGTGGTGAGCAGCCGTTCGAGCGTGCCCGAAACCCGTTCGCGCTGCATGGCGATCGAGGTGACGATGAACATCAGCGCGAAGGGCAGCACGCCCAGGAGCACCAGTGCGATGCGGCTGAACAGCGCTGTGCCGCCGGGGGAGTCGCGGTAGAGGAAGTACATGAGCGTCAGCAGCGCCGTGGGCACCACCACGATCATGGCGATGGTCCGCGGATCAGCACGCAGCTGCCGGAGCACGCGCAGCGTGGTCGCGCGGGTGATGCTCGGATTCAGGACGGTGCTCATGCCGTGGCCTCCTGTTCGCGGACGAGCGCGAGGAACGCGTCGTCCAGGGTGGGTGCGCCGGTGCGGGCCAACAGGTCCGACGGTGCGAGCTCGGCGACGAGGCGCCCCTCACGCAGCAGGAGCAGGCGGGCGCAGTGCGCGGCCTCGTCCATGACGTGGCTGGAGACGAGCAGCGTGGTTCCCGCGGCGGCCATCGCCGTGAACCGTTCCCACAGCTCAGCGCGCAGCAGCGGGTCGAGGCCGACGGTGGGCTCGTCGAGGATGAGTAGCTCCGGGTGAGCGACCAGCGCGCACGCGATGCTCACCCGGGAGCGCTGGCCGCCCGAGAGCGCATCGGCCCGGCGGTCGGCGAACGCGCCCAGGCCGACGGCGTCGATAGCCTCGGCGGCGTCGGTCTGCGTGGTGGCGCGACGTGCGGGGTACAGCGCGCCGAAGTATTCGACGTTCTGCGCCACGGTGAGGTCGCCGTAGACGGCGGGGGACTGCGTGGTGTAGCCGACGCGGGCCCGCAGGTCCGGACTGCCTGCGGGGCGGCCGAGCACCGTCGCGGTGCCGTCGGTGATCCGCTGTGCTCCCACGATCACCCGCATCAGGGTGGTCTTGCCCGAGCCCGACGGGCCGAGCAGGCCGGTGATCGCTCCCGCGGGGATCTCGGCGCTGATGTGGTCGAGGACTGTGGTCCGGGATCGCACGACGGTGAGGTCGGCGAGGGTGATCGCGCTGGTCATGGCGCCTCCAAGTAATTCACTCTACGATGAATTCATCGTTTGGTGAATTGTGCGCTCCTGGGCCCGTGCGCGTCAAGAGATGACATCGCACAACCGGTGAACGTGTTCCCGTTTCTGGTCGCCCACTGGAGAATCACCGATAACATCGAGGTATGACTGCAGAGCGCACCGTGCGCGATCTCATCGATGATCCGCGCCAATCCGATCCCCACGAGCTCGCCACGCTGTTCGCGCAGCTCGAACCCGTGAGCATCGATTTCCTCCTGGGGAGCTGGCGCGGCGGCGAGCTTCCGTCCGGGCACCCGATGGACGGAGCATTGGCGACGGCGCGCTGGTACGGCAAGACCTTCCGATCCGCGAACGACGTGCAGCCGCTGGTGTGCCTCGATGAGAGCGGTGAGAAGTTCTCCAACATCGCGCTGGGCAAGGGGGAGGCGACGTTGCGGCTGATCGACTTCGACGGCACGGTGACCGCCTCGATGGTCTACGACGGGCAGCCCGTGATCGACCACTTCGCCAAGGTCGACGACGACACGGTGATGGGCATCATGACCGGGAAGAAGCTGCAGGCGCCCTACTTCTACTTCTATCTCGAACGAGACAGCCGCCCCGCACCGTCCGGTGGCTGCCTGGCGGACCGATGACCGGCACCGTCGCACGGGCCGTCATGGCGCGGGGTGCCGCTCCGTCGCGCCTGGAGGTCGAGATACCGGACCCGGCCGGCAATCAGGTGCTGGTGCGGATCGCCGCCGTCGGCGTGTGCCACACCGATCTCACCCTCGCTGCACAGTGGCCGGAACAGGGCCTGCCGGTGATCCTGGGGCACGAGGGTGCCGGCACCGTCGAGGCACTCGGCCCCGAGGCGACGGGGCTCGCCGTGGGCGAGCGCGTCTGCCTCACCTTCGACAGCTGCGGTGCGTGCGAGTTCTGCGCGGGCGGCACGCCGGGCTACTGTGACCAGGCGATCACTCGGAACTACCTGGGAATCCCCGGGATTCGCTCGGGAGACACCCCGGTTACCGGTGGCTTCTTCGGGCAGTCCAGCTTCGCCGGGTACGCGCTCGCCACCGACCGCAACGTGATCCCGATCGGCGAGCTGCCGTTCGAGCTGGCCGCCCCACTCGGGTGCAGTGTGCAGACCGGCGTCGGCACGGTGACCCGGGCGCTGCGGGTGCAGCCGGGCGAGTCGGTGGTCGTGTTCGGCACCGGAGCCGTGGGGCTCGCTGCCGTGATGGGCGCCGTCCTGGCCGGCGCCACCACCATCGTGGCCGTGGATCCCCGGGCCGACCGGCGCGAGCTCGCGCTGCAACTGGGCGCCACCCACGCCGTGGAGGCGGGACCCCAAGCGGCACAACAGGTTATCGAGGCGACCGGTGGAGGCGCCCATGCCGCGGTCGACACCACCGCCCGGCCCGAGGTGCTCGCTCAGGCTGTGCTCACCCTGCGACCGCGGGGTTCTCTCGCGGTGGTGGGGCTCGGTGCCGCGTCCGCCGAGCTGCCGGTGATGCTGATCATGACCCGAGGGCTGCGGGTGATCGGCGTGATCGAGGGTGACTCCGACCCCGCGGAATTCCTGCCCGAACTCGCCCGTGCGGTCGCCGACGGCAGGCTACCGGTGGATCGCATCGTGACCACGTTCACCGATTTCGACCAGGCGTGGGTTGCGGCGAAGGAGGGCACGGCGGTCAAACCCGTGTGGATCCCGAAGGCTGGGTAGCATGGCGGACATGCCCATCGACGCGACGCTGCTGAAGATCCTCGCCTGCCCGCAGGACAAAGGGCCGCTGCTGTACGTGCCGGACGAGCTGTTCTACAACCCGCGGCTACGGCGCGCCTACCCGATCGAGGACGGGTTGCCCGTTCTTCTGATCACGGAGGCGCGTGACGTCGACGACGCCGAACACGAGTCGATCCTGGCGCGCGCTGTCGGCTAACTCGTCACGTGACGAATTCCCGGGACGTGCGGGCCCGGCTCGCTGACCACCCACTTCGCGCTGCGCGACTGATTTTGGGATCCGTTCTGGAGGTCGGGCCGGTGCGGGCGCGGATCGTCGAGGTCGAGGCGTACGGATCCCCTGAAGGTGGGCGCTGGCCCGACCCCGCCGCGCACACCTATCCCGGGCCCACGCCGCGCAATGAGGTGATGTTCGGACCTGCTGGTCATCTGTACGTGTACCTCTCGTGCGGCATACATCAGTGCGTGAACATCACCGCGGGTCCCGACGGTGAGGGCGGGGGAGTCCTGCTCCGGGCCGCCGCCATCGAATCGGGCGTCGACCTGGTGCGCGAGCGCCGCGCGGTCCGCGATCCCGACGCCCGGCTTGCGGCCGGACCGGGACGACTCGGCCAGGCACTCGGGATCACCGTGGCCGACAAGGGGATCGACGTGCTCCGACCGTTCTCGGAGGTCAGGCTGGAGATCGCAGCCCGACGGGGCCCGGTCGCGGCGGGACCGCGGATCGGGATCACCAAGGCCGTCGACCTGCCGTGGCGTCTCTGGCTCGCCGGGCATCCATCGGTGAGCCGCTGACCACGGGCTTCTCCAGATCGGCCACAATGGATGCGTGAGTGCAGACATTCTGGAGGAACTGTCCTGGCGCGGCCTGATCGCGCAGTCCACCGATCTCGAGGCGCTTCGCGAGCGTCTCGCCGCGGGGCCGATCACGCTCTATGCCGGATTCGACCCCACTGCGTCGTCGCTGCACGCGGGACACCTCGTCCAGTTGCTCACGCTGCGCCGTTTCCAGGAGGCGGGCCACCGCCCGATCGTGCTGGGCGGCGGCGCGACAGGGCAGGTCGGCGACCCCCGTGACGTGGGCGAACGCGTGATGAACTCCGTGGACACCGTGGCCGAGTGGGCCGCGAAGATCGACACCCAGCTGCAGCGATTCGTCTCTTTCGAGGGTGAGAACGCTGCGATCCTGGTGAACAACCTGGACTGGCACGGGCAGATGAACGTGCCCACCTTCCTGCGGGACGTGGGTAAGCACTTCTCGATCAACGTGATGCTCGCCCGCGACACCGTCAAGCGCCGCCTCGAGTCCGACGGGATCAGCTACACGGAGTTCAGCTACATGCTGCTCCAGGCCTACGACTACGTGGAGCTCGCCCGCCGGTACGACGCCGCGTTGCAGACCGGCGGCTCCGATCAGTGGGGAAACATCGTGGCCGGTGTGGACCTCAACCGGAAGATCGACGGCCGGCACGTTCACGCCCTGACTACCCAGCTCGTGACCTCGTCGGACGGTAAGAAGTTCGGCAAGTCGACCGGTGGCGGCTCGTTGTGGCTGGATCCGGAGTTGACCAGCCCGTACGCCTGGTACCAGTAC
Organism: Tsukamurella paurometabola DSM 20162; assembly: GCF_000092225.1. Classification (NCBI taxonomy): domain Bacteria; kingdom Bacillati; phylum Actinomycetota; class Actinomycetes; order Mycobacteriales; family Tsukamurellaceae; genus Tsukamurella; species Tsukamurella paurometabola. The sequence goes on along the minus strand of NC_014158.1, from coordinate 2,486,105 downwards.
TTCGTGAACACGGCCGACGCCGATGTCATCCGCTACCTGCGCTGGTTCACCTTCCTGTCGAAGGACGAGATCGACGAGCTGGAGCGGGAGACCACCGAGGCACCGCAGAAGCGCACCGCGCAGAAGCGGCTCGCGGCGGAGATGACCACGCTGGTGCACGGCGCGGACCAGACCCGCGCGGTAGAGCTGGCCTCGCAGGCGCTCTTCGGTCGCGGCGACCTCGCCGACCTTCCCGAGTCGACGCTCGCCGCCGCGCTGGAAGAGGCGTCGGTGGCCGAGGTCCGAGCGGGGGAGCCGCGCACAATCGTCGATCTCCTGGTGGCGACGGGGCTCTCCGATTCGAAGGGCGCCGCACGTCGCGCCGTGCGTGAAGGTGGCGCCTACGCCAACAATGTGAAGATCGAATCGGAGGACTGGGAACCCACGGCCGGCGGCCTCTTGCACGGTTCGTGGCTGGTGCTCCGCCGCGGTAAGAAGTCGTTTGCGGGCGCCCGGTTCCTCTGAGGCCGTCAACTGCGCAGGTCAGCGGCACGCGAGCGGATCGCACGGGGGTGTTCCGGCCACCGAGAACCGCGATGTGCGACGGATCACATTGGTAGGATTTCCCGGGCTCCCGCCGAGCCCAAGCCTCTGACCTGCGCAGATTAACGGCAAGTTACAGGCTGACCAGCGGATTTGATTGTTCGTTCCACGGTGCGTAACTTATTCCAAGTCAGCGAGACGCCGACCAGGACGGGGCCGAAAAGCCCAGGTCAGACGGTAGATCGAAGACCCGGCACGATGCACGAGCCGGCCTCGGATTTGACTCCGAGACCGACTCTGATCTAAGCTGGAACGGTTGCTCCAGAGAGGCCCGCCTTGACAGGCGAGTTACAACGGAGTAACTTTGAACAAGTGCCTGCGAAGGTGCGGGCCAGACCCGGAGGGTGTGGCCGGCCGCGTTGGGCGTGTTCTTTGAGAACTCAACAGTGTGTCGATGAATTGTCAGTGCCAATTTTTGGCACGCACAATAACAATTTTTGTTGTTTTGTGTTGTGGCTTTTCTCGTTTATTTCTTTGCGAGATATTTTTTTGAAGACATTGATTTTTGTCAGTGTTTTCGTTTTGTTCAGGATTTCCTGGATTACGCTGAAACATTTTGTGTTTCTAGTGTTTTTTATGGAGAGTTTGATCCTGGCTCAGGACGAACGCTGGCGGCGTGCTTAACACATGCAAGTCGAACGGTAAGGCCCTTTCGGGGGTACACGAGTGGCGAACGGGTGAGTAACACGTGGGTGACCTGCCCTGTACTTTGGGATAAGCCTGGGAAACTGGGTCTAATACCGGATATGACCTTCTCCTGCATGGGGGTTGGTGGAAAGCTTTTGCGGTACAGGATGGGCCCGCGGCCTATCAGCTTGTTGGTGGGGTAATGGCCTACCAAGGCGACGACGGGTAGCCGGCCTGAGAGGGCGACCGGCCACACTGGGACTGAGACACGGCCCAGACTCCTACGGGAGGCAGCAGTGGGGAATATTGCACAATGGGCGCAAGCCTGATGCAGCGACGCCGCGTGAGGGATGACGGCCTTCGGGTTGTAAACCTCTTTCAGTAGGGACGAAGCGCAAGTGACGGTACCTACAGAAGAAGCACCGGCCAACTACGTGCCAGCAGCCGCGGTAATACGTAGGGTGCAAGCGTTGTCCGGAATTACTGGGCGTAAAGAGCTCGTAGGCGGTTTGTCACGTCGTCTGTGAAAACCCGAGGCTTAACCTCGGGCCTGCAGGCGATACGGGCAGACTTGAGTACTGTAGGGGAGACTGGAATTCCTGGTGTAGCGGTGGAATGCGCAGATATCAGGAGGAACACCGGTGGCGAAGGCGGGTCTCTGGGCAGTAACTGACGCTGAGGAGCGAAAGCGTGGGTAGCGAACAGGATTAGATACCCTGGTAGTCCACGCCGTAAACGGTGGGTACTAGGTGTGGGTTTCCTTCCACGGGATCCGTGCCGTAGCTAACGCATTAAGTACCCCGCCTGGGGAGTACGGCCGCAAGGCTAAAACTCAAAGGAATTGACGGGGGCCCGCACAAGCGGCGGAGCATGTGGATTAATTCGATGCAACGCGAAGAACCTTACCTGGGTTTGACATATAGAGGATCGCCGCAGAGATGTGGTTTGCCTTGTGCCTTCTATACAGGTGGTGCATGGCTGTCGTCAGCTCGTGTCGTGAGATGTTGGGTTAAGTCCCGCAACGAGCGCAACCCTTGTCTCATGTTGCCAGCACGTAATGGTGGGGACTCGTGAGAGACTGCCGGGGTCAACTCGGAGGAAGGTGGGGATGACGTCAAGTCATCATGCCCCTTATGTCCAGGGCTTCACACATGCTACAATGGCGCGTACAGAGGGCTGCGATACCGTGAGGTGGAGCGAATCCCTTAAAGCGCGTCTCAGTTCGGATTGGGGTCTGCAACTCGACCCCATGAAGTCGGAGTCGCTAGTAATCGCAGATCAGCAACGCTGCGGTGAATACGTTCCCGGGCCTTGTACACACCGCCCGTCACGTCATGAAAGTCGGTAACACCCGAAGCCGGTGGCCTAACCCTTGTGGAGGGAGCTGTCGAAGGTGGGATTGGCGATTGGGACGAAGTCGTAACAAGGTAGCCGTACCGGAAGGTGCGGCTGGATCACCTCCTTTCTAAGGAGCATTTAGTGCCGTTTGTCAGCCCGAGTGTGGCTGCGCGGTCGCTCATTATGGGTGGAACACTGACTTTCTTGGGCTCTTTTCTCCTGCTGTGTGTGGGGGTTCGGGGTTCATCGATACACTGTTGGGTGTCTGAGAGGGCACGTTCTTCTCTTGCTGCTTCATGTCTGTGCCTGCGGTTGTGGGTGTCGGTGGGGTGGTGTGTGTTGTTTGAGAATTGTATAGTGGACGCGAGCATCAACTTCTGTTCCAGTTTTCTGGTTCAGTGGTTTTTGTTTCTGTAATTTTACATGTTTCTGTGTAAGCATTTTGTTTGTGTTTTTTTGGCGCTTATGTCATGAGAATGCATTGAGCATGCGTTGTTGTGTGTTTGGTGTGTGTTTTGTGTGTTGTAAGTGTCTAAGGGCGCACGGTGGATGCCTTGGCGCAAGGAGCCGATGAAGGACGTGGGAGGCTGCGATATGCCTCGGGGAGCTGTCAACCGAGCTGTGATCCGAGGATTTCCGAATGGGGAAACCCAGCACCAGTCATGTGGTGTTACCTGCCGCTGAATATATAGGCGGTGTGGAGGGAACGAGGGGAAGTGAAACATCTCAGTACCCTCAGGAAGAGAAAACAATAGTGATTCCGTGAGTAGTGGCGAGCGAAAGCGGATGAGGCTAAACCATGCACATGTGATACCGGGTAGGGGTTGTGTGTGTGGTGTTGTGGGGTTCATCGTTTCAGTTCTACCTGGCTGGACGACAGTAAGAAATCATCATGTTAGGTGAAGTGGCCTGGAATGGTCTGCCGGAGAGGGTGAGAGTCCTGTAACCGAAAACGTGGTGACTGTTGTGATGGATTCCCGAGTAGCAGCGGGCCCGTGAAATCCGCTGTGAATCTGCCGAGACCACTCGGTAAGCCTAAATACTACCTTGCGACCGATAGCGGACTAGTACCGTGAGGGAAAGGTGAAAAGTACCCCGGGAGGGGAGTGAAATAGTACCTGAAACCGTGTGCTTACAATCCGTCAGAGCCCTCGTTGTGGGGTGATGGCGTGCCTTTTGAAGAATGAGCCTGCGAGTCAGTGCTCGGTGGCGAGGTTAACCCGTTGTGGGGTAGCCGTAGCGAAAGCGAGTCCGAATAGGGCGTGTGAGTCGCCGGGTCTGGACCCGAAGCGGAGTGATCTACCCATGGCCAGGGTGAAGCAGCAGTAAGATGTTGTGGAGGCCCGAACCCACTTAGGTTGAAAACTGAGGGGATGAGCTGTGGGTAGGGGTGAAAGGCCAATCAAACTCCGTGATAGCTGGTTCTCCCCGAAATGCATTTAGGTGCAGCGTCACGTGTTTCTTGCCGGAGGTAGAGCTACTGGATGGCCGATGGGCCCTCACAGGTTACTGACGTCAGCCAAACTCCGAATGCCGGTAAGTGAGAACGTGGCAGTGAGACTGCGGGGGATAAGCTTCGTAGTCGAGAGGGAAACAGCCCAGATCGCCGGCTAAGGCCCCTAAGCGTGTACTAAGTGGAAAAGGATGTCCGGTCGCGAAGACAACCAGGAGGTTGGCTTAGAAGCAGCCACCCTTGAAAGAGTGCGTAATAGCTCACTGGTCTAGTGGCTGGGCGCCGACAATGTAGCGGGGCTCAAGTACACCGCCGAAGCCGCGGCACTCACAGTTTTGACTGTGGGTGGGTAGGGGAGCGTCGTGCAGCCGTAGAAGCAGCAGGGTGACCTAGTTGTGGAGGCTGCGCGAGTGAGAATGCAGGCATGAGTAGCGAATGACAAGTGAGAAACTTGTCCTCCGGATGACCAAGGGTTCCTGGGCTAGGTTAATCCTCCCAGGGTGAGTCGGGACCTAAGGCGAGGCCGACAGGCGTAGTCGATGGACAACGGGTTGATATTCCCGTACCCGTGTCAGATCGCCCCTGATGAATCAGTTGTACTAACCGTCCTGAAGCACCTTGATCACCTTCGGGTGACGGTGGTGTGGATGCACGGGACCTCGGCTGGTAGTAGTCAAGCGATGGGGTGACGCAGGAAGGTAGTGGGGCCAGTCAGTGGTTGTACTGGTGTAAGCCTGTAGGGCGAGATCTAGGCAAATCCGGATCTCATGATGCCTGAGAGGTGATGCGTAGCCGTTGCGGCGAATTCCATGATCCTATGCTGCCGAGAAAAGCCTCTAGCGAGATCTGATGTGGCCCGTACCCCAAACCAACACAGGTGGTCAGGTAGAGAATACCAAGGAGATCGAGAGAACTGTGGTTAAGGAACTCGGCAAAATGCCCCCGTAACTTCGGGAGAAGGGGGACCTCGTCTGGTGATGATCTTTACGGTCGGAGCTGGGTGGGGTCGCAGAGACCAGAGAGAAGCGACTGTTTACTAAAAACACAGGTCCATGCGAAGTCGTAAGACGATGTATATGGACTGACGCCTGCCCGGTGCTGGAAGGTTAAGAGGACCGGTTAGCCGTAAGGCGAAGCTGAGAATTTAAGCCCCAGTAAACGGCGGTGGTAACTATAACCATCCTAAGGTAGCGAAATTCCTTGTCGGGTAAGTTCCGACCTGCACGAATGGCGTAACGACTTCTCTGCTGTCTCAACCACAGACTCGGCGAAATTGCAGTACGAGTAAAGATGCTCGTTACGCGCGGCAGGACGAAAAGACCCCGGGACCTTCACTATAGCTTGGTATTGGTGTTCGGTTCGGTTTGTGTAGGATAGGTGGGAGACTGTGAAGCGGGCACGCCAGTGTTCGTGGAGTCGTTGTTGAAATACCACTCTGATCGTATTGGATACCTTAACCTCGGACCATGATCTGGTTCAGGGACAGTGCCTGGTGGGTAGTTTAACTGGGGCGGTTGCCTCCCAAAATGTAACGGAGGCGCCCAAAGGTTCCCTCAGCCTGGTTGGCAATCAGGTGTTGAGTGCAAGTGCACAAGGGAGCTTGACTGTGAGACTGACAGGTCGAGCAGGGACGAAAGTCGGGACTAGTGATCCGGCACCGGCAAGTGGAAGCGGTGTCGCTCAACGGATAAAAGGTACCCCGGGGATAACAGGCTGATCTTCCCCAAGAGTCCATATCGACGGGATGGTTTGGCACCTCGATGTCGGCTCGTCGCATCCTGGGGCTGGAGTAGGTCCCAAGGGTTGGGCTGTTCGCCCATTAAAGCGGCACGCGAGCTGGGTTTAGAACGTCGTGAGACAGTTCGGTCTCTATCCGCCGCGCGCGTTAGAAACTTGAGGAAGGCTGTCCCTAGTACGAGAGGACCGGGACGGACGAACCTCTGGTGTGCCAGTTGTTCCACCAGGAGCACGGCTGGTTGGCTACGTTCGGAAGGGATAACCGCTGAAAGCATCTAAGCGGGAAGCCTGTTCCAAGATTAGGTTTCTCACCACCTTGAGTGGGTAAGACCCCCTACAGACTATGGGGTTGATAGGCCAGAACTGGAAGCGCAGTAATGCGTGCAGGTGACTGGTACTAATCGGTCGAGGACTTACCACACACATAACATTCGCCAAAACGAACACGTGTGTGCTAACAAGAGCATGTAACAATGAAAGAAACCAAGCCGCAGGGTTTGGTTCGCGTCCACTATGCAATGTCTGAGACAACACATGTGTTGTTTCGCAGTGTTACGGCGGCCATAGCGGAGGGGAAACGCCCGGCTCCATTCCGAACCCGGAAGCTAAGCCCTCCAGCGCCGATGGTACTGCACTCGTGAGGGTGTGGGAGAGTAGGACACCGCCGGACTAAAATTAGATACAGGATGAAAGCCCTTGGGGATCGTGTCGAGCACATCGTGCTCCACACCCCAGGGGCTTTCGCCGTTGGAAGTACAGTAATGGGGATGAGTCGCCGGGACGGCGGCGGGAAGCGGGTGGAACGTGGCAGCTGAGTCGGGTCGCGACGGCGAGGAGCGCCGGCAGCGCGCAGGATTCGTCAATCCTGCCGACCGCGGACGAGGCGGCGATGCGTCACGGCGCGACCAGCCCCGGTCCACGGGAAGCCGTCCGGCGAGTGAGCGGTCCGGTGCCGACCGGGCGGGCGGGTTCCGTGGGCGCGATGACAACCGAGGTGGGCCGCGCGGCTCGGATAACCGTCGCGACGGGGATCGCCGTGGCGGACCCCGTCGCGACGATGGTCGCAGCGGCGGTACCCGTGGCCGGGACGACCATCGATCCGGAGGTGGCTACAAGGGCCGCGATGATCGACGCTCCGGAGGCGGTTACCAGGGCCGGGATGATCATCGGTCCGGCGGCGGATCCCGTGGCCGCGATGATCGTCGGGACGGCGGGCGCCGGGGAGACGGCCCCGGTGGAGATCGCCGTGACTTCCGCTCGGGCGACAACCGAGGCGGTCCGAGCAGCCGGAACGGCTCGCGTCCTCACAAGGCCAGCAACCGCGGAGGCCCGTTCACGCCGCGCGATGACCGGCGCACGGACACCCGGCCGCGTACCAAGCCCGGCGAACCGTCGATCCCCAACGACGTCGATCCGAAAGAGCTCGACGGTGCCATCCGCCGCGACCTGTTGAGCCTCGACAAGAACAACGCCGAGATCGTCTCGGGGCACCTGGTACAGGCCGGGCGGCTCCTCGACTCCGATCCCGCGGCGGCACTGGAACATGCCCGTGCTGCCCGGGAGCGCGCCGGCCGCATCGCCGCCGTCCGGGAGGCGTGCGGTATCGCCGCGTACATGAATGGCGAATGGGCCGAGGCGCTGAGCGAATTGCGGGCCGCGAAGCGGATGGGCGGCGCGATCAATCTGCTGCCGATGATCGCCGACAGCGAACGCGGTCTCGGTCGCCCGGAGAAGGCCATCGAGACCGCTCGCGGCGACGAGGCGGCCAAGCTCACCGGCGATGACCGGACCGAGCTGCGGATCGTCGAGGCCGGCGCCCGGATGGATCTCGGCGAGTTCGACAAGGCCGTGGTGACGCTCCAAGCCGAGGATCTCGATCCCGCACGTCGCGGCTTTCATCCCGCGCGCCTGTTCTACGCCTACGCCGAGGCGCTGCTTGCGGCGGACCGTCGGGCCGATGCCCTGACGTGGTTCCTGAACGCGGCCGCCGCCGACGAGGAGGAGTTCACCGACGCCGAGGATCGCGTCGCCGAGCTCTCCGCCGAACAGTGACCACCACTCTCGTCGCAGGCTACGACCTGCTGCTCGTGGATCTCGATGGCACCGTCTACGCCGGTCCCGTCGCCATCCCCGGTGCCGCGGACGCGTTGACGGGCCTGCCCGTCACCTACGTGACCAACAACGCGAGCCGAGCACCGTCGGATGTGGCGCACCATCTGCGGGACCTCGGCTTCGCCGCGCCTGACGATTCGGTCGTCACCAGCGCGCAGGCCGGCGCCCGGCTGCTCGCCACGCTCGTCCCTCCCGCGACGCCCACCCTCGTGGTGGGCGCGCCCGCACTCCGTACCGAGGTGATCGAGCGGGGCCTCGTCCCCGTCGAGACCGCCGAGGAGGCGCGCGCCGTCGTCCAGGGACACAACCCGGAGACCGGCTGGGCGCGACTGTCCGAGGCTGCGCTCGCCATTCGCGCTGGAGCCACCTGGGTCGCGACCAATACCGATGCCACACTGCCCACCGAGCGCGGCCTCATGGTCGGTAACGGCTCGATGGTGGCAGCGGTGGCGCACGCCACCGGCGCCGTGCCGCGGGTCGCGGGCAAACCCGGCACTCCGATTCTCGCCGACGCCGTTGCCGCGGCGGGCGCCACATCGCCACTGGTGGTGGGGGATCGGCTCGATACCGATATCGAGGGCGGCAACGCGCTCGGTGTCGACACCTACTTGGTGCTCACCGGTGTCAACGATGTCGCGGATGTGATCGCCGCGCCCGACGCCCACCAGCCCACCTACATCGCCGACACTCTCGCCGGGCTGCACGCACCCGCCGCGCAATCGCTCCCGGGGCCGCGGCCGGGATGGTCCGCCGCAGTCGAGGGCGATCGGCTCGTCGTGACCGGAGCGGCCGACGCCGACGCCGCCGACGCGAAGTACGTGGCGGTCGCCGCGGCACGCGAGCTGCCTGCGGAGCGCCGGGCGAGCCTGGCGCTCGTCGTCCGCTAGCGTGGAACCGATGAATCCGGAACAGTACGGCGGCGCGTCCAGCGGCGCCAGTGACCCCACGGCGGTCCGTACCGCCGTGGAGGAGCTGATGCACCGGGTCGACGAGCTCGAAGCCGCACCCGTCGAAGACCTCGGCAGCGTTGCCGGTGTCGGTGAGCTCGCCCCCCTCGGCCGCCAGTCCGCGCTCTTCGAACAGGCGCATCAGCTGCTGGTCGACGCCCTGGACAGCGTGGAGCGAGCCTGACCATGGCCCGCAGAGTACGGCTCGACGCCGAGCTGGTCCGCCGCGGTATGGCGCGCTCTCGCGAGCAGGCCCGCGAGCTGATCGAGTCCGGTCGCGTCACCGTCAACAAGCAGGTGGCCCGCAAGGCCGCCAATCAGATCGACCCCGCCGACCCGGTCCATGTCACCGCTGTCGCCGGTGAGATCGACTGGGCCTCCCGCGGTGCCCACAAGCTGATCGGTGCGCTCGATGCGTTCCCCGACGTCACCGTCGCCGGACGACGATGCCTCGATGCGGGAGCGTCCACGGGCGGGTTCACCGACGTCCTGTTGCACCGCGGGGCCGAACGGGTGTACGCCGTCGACGTCGGCTACGGCGAACTGGTGTGGCGGCTGCGCGACGACGCCCGGGTCACCGTCATGGATCGCACCAACGTGCGCACACTGGAACCGGGAGCGCTGGACGGACCCGTCGACCTGGTGGTCGGCGATCTGTCCTTCATCTCGCTGAGCCTGGTGCTGCCCGCGATGGCGGCATGCACCGCCGTCGGGGCGGACCTGCTGCCGATGATCAAGCCGCAGTTCGAAGTCGGCAAGGGCAACGTCGGCTCCGGCGGTGTGGTCCGCGACCCGCAGCTGCGGGCGAGTGCCGTTCTCGCCGTCGCTCGAACGGCCGCCGACCACGGCCTGCGCACTCGCGGCGTCACCTACAGCCCGCTCCCGGGACCGTCGGGCAACGTCGAGTACTTTCTCTGGTTGCGCCGCGAAGACGGGCCGGTGACGCTCCCCGCGGACGTGGACGAGATGATCGCAACTGCAGTGGCGGAAGGGCCCCAATGAGCGACGAACGCACGTTCCTCGTAGTGGTGCACACGCTCCGCAAGGACGTGGACCGCACCGTCGACCAGATCCACGAGCGGTTGGACGCTGCGGGGGTGCGGATGAAGCTGGAGAGCGACGTCAGCGACGCGCCCGACGATGCGGCCTTCGGCTGCGAGGTCGTGGTGGTCCTCGGCGGTGACGGTGGCTTCCTCCGCGGCGCCGAACTGGCCCGGCGGGCCGATGTCCCGATCATCGGAATCAATCTCGGTCACGTCGGATTCCTTGCCGAGAGTGAGGTCGACACCGTCGGTTCGACGATCGATGATCTGGTCGCACGGCGCTACACCGTGCATCCCCGGATGACCCTCGATGTCGATATCCACGACGGCACCGACCTGGTCGCACAGGGCTGGGCGCTCAACGAGGTCTCCGTCGAGAACCGCTCCCGGCAAGGTCTGCTCGAGCTCGTCACCGAGGTCGACGACCGCCCGGTATCTCGATTCGCTTGCGACGGAGTACTCGTCGCGACGCCGACCGGCTCGACCGCCTATGCCTTCTCGGCCGGCGGCCCGGTGATGTGGCCCGACCTGGAGGCCCTACTCATCGTCCCCAGCAACGCCCACGCACTGTTCGCGCGCCCCATGGTGACCAGCCCGCGATCGGTGATCGCGATCGAGGTGGAGGGCAGCCGGCACGAGGCGATCGCCTTCTGCGACGGCCGCCGCACCCTCGAACTGCCCGAACGTGGGCGCATCGAGATCCGGCGTGGTGCCGAGCCGGTGCGGTTCATCAAGCTCGGCGCGGCGCCGTTCACCGACCGCCTGGTGCACAAATTCCAACTGCCCATCAGCGGCTGGCGCGGACGTCGCGACGGCGACGTCGGTACCGGAAGTGGGGGATAGCGCATGCTGGAAGAGATCCGGATCGATTCGCTCGGTGTGATCGAGCAGGCCGCCGCCGAATTCGCCGAGGGCCTGACCGTGCTCACGGGCGAGACAGGTGCGGGCAAGACCATGGTGGTCACCAGCCTGCACCTGCTCGCCGGTGCCCGTGCCGATCCCGGCCGGATTCGCGCCGGGGCGGACAAGGCCGTCGTCGAGGGCCGCTTCTCGCTCGCCGGCGCCAGCTCCGCCGACCAGGTCCGGGAGGTGGTCGACGGTGCCGGAGGCGATCTCGACGACGACGCCGTGATCGCCGTGCGCAGTGTGGCCGCGGATGGCCGTTCACGCGCCTACCTCGGCGGGCGCAGCGTCCCCGTCGGCACGCTCGGTGAGTTCGCCGGGCCCCTGCTCACCGTGCACGGCCAGAACGACCAACTTCGACTACTGCGACCCGAGCGGCAGCGCGACCTGCTCGACGCCTTCGCCGGAGCTCCCGCCCTCAAGGCCCTCGCGACGTACCAGGCCGTCCGCGACGAATGGCTCGCCGCCCGCGCCGAATTGGCCGACCGGACCACCCGCTCGCGCGAGCTCGTGCTGGAACAGGATCATCTGACGTCTGCGCTCGCTGAGATCGACGGCCTCGAACCGCTTCCCGGCGAGGACGTCGAGACGATCGCCAAGATCAAGCGGCTCTCCGACCTGGATTCGTTGCGGGAGGCGGCCGATACCTCGTACGCCGCGCTCACCGGCGCAAGCTACGGCGCCGACGGTGAGGGGGTGGGCTCGGTGCTCGATCTCCTCGGCACCGTGCGGGCCGCACTGGCGGGGTCCGACGATGCCGCGCTGCGCGGACTCTCCGAACGGGTCGACGAGGCCGCGACGGTCGCCGGCGACATCGCCACCGAATTGAGCTCCTACCTTGCGGATCTCCCGAGCGATCCATCCGAGTTGGAGTCGCTTCTGCTGCGCCAGTCCGAACTCAAAACGCTCACCCGCAAATACGCGCCCGATATCGACGGGGTGATCGCGTGGGCCGACGACGCCCGCGAGCGGTTGGCTGGAATCGACACGTCCGCTGAGGGGCTCGCCGCCCTACAGGGCAGGGTCACCGAGCTGGAAACCGCGCTCATCGGGGCTGCGGCGGCGCTCACCGCCGCCCGCGTCAAAGCCGCCGGCACACTGGGGAAGAAGGTCACCGGGGAGCTCCGCAAGCTCGCGATGGGTGGCGCGTCGATCACCGTCGACGTCGCGCCGGACCTCGACGAATCCGGGATCGTCGTCGACGGTGTCGCCCGTCGCGCCGGGGCGCACGGCACCGATGCGGTCGAGTTCCGGCTCGTCGCGCACGACGGCGCCAACCCGCTGCCGATCGGCAAATCCGCATCGGGCGGCGAGCTCTCGCGTGTCATGCTCGCATTGGAGGTGGTCCTCGCCGCCACCGAACAGGGCCTGACGATGGTGTTCGACGAGGTGGATGCCGGTGTCGGCGGTAAGGCCGCCGTCGAGATCGGGCGCAGGCTGGCGGCGTTGGCACAGCGGCACCAGGTGATCGTGGTGACCCATCTACCGCAGGTCGCCGCCTTCGCCGATACCCATCTCACTGTGGGCAAGCAGACCGCGAAGAAGTCGGTGACCTCCACGCTGACCGCGCTCAGTCGCGAGGAACGGATCGCCGAACTGGCCCGGATGCTCGCCGGCCTCGGTGATTCCGACACCGGCCGGGCACACGCCGAGGAGCTGCTGGAGGCCGCCGAGAGCGACAAGGTCGCGCAGACCGGTTCGCACAAGGGCGAGTAGCGGGGAGGGCGTATCGACTCAGCGGACACCCCTACGTCAGGCGGTGGGAACGGCTGCGATCGCGACCTCGCTGGCGACCAACGACCGGTCGTCGGCGGTCCACGCGTAAACGTCGAGGACCGTGTCGGTCAGCTTGATGACGTGTTCGTCGCCGTGGTGAACGGCTCGGTCGATCAGGTCGTCGGGGGACGCGGCGGTGGAGCCCGACGGACGTGCCTCGTCCGGTGCGTACGCGGCGAAGACGGCGGCTGCGGCCGACCATCCGGCGGCAGCGGTCGGGGCGTGAAGCTCGGGCGGTAGCGCCGCCAGCGCGCGCCGCAGGGCGTTCGGTGCGGTCGCGGCGTGAACGAGCATCACCGGGTTGCCGTGCGCATGGGTGGAGTACCGCAGGACCGCCGCGGTGACGACCGCGCGTAACAGGCCGTCGGCGTCGTCCCCCGGGGCGAGGGCGCGTTGCGCCTGCGGCCACCCGTCGAGTTCGTCGAGCTGCGCCAATCGAGTACCGATACCGCCTTCGGGATGCGGGACTCCGGGGATCGCCGCGAGCGCATCGGTTGCCGGAAGGGTTCCCGCAGGCGCGGTCGAGCGTGGCACCGGCTGCCAACGCGTCGCCCAATAGCTCAGCGCGAGCGCCAGTTCCGCGATCCGCTCTGACGATTCACCCCAGGTCAGGAGTGCGTCCGCGGCGTGGCCCACACGGATCGCCCCGTGGGTCGCTCCCGCGGCGACGCCCGGGAGCAGCCGAGGCCACCAGTGCGCGAGGACGTCCTGCCACGCTGCCTGATGGAAGGCATCGCGGAAGCTGGTGATCCACGCGCCGAGCGCGGTGGGGTCGCCGAGGTCGTCCGGCCAGCGCGCGGGCTGCGCCGCCGCAGCAGGCGCCTCGTCGAGTCTGAGCACGTATCCGTCGAGCCACCTCGCGACCGAGGTGCCGCGGCCGCGTCGCACCAGCGACTCCACAACCATCGGGCCGTGATTGCTGAGCCAGCCCTCGAATTCCGGACCGGTGCGGTGCAGTCGGGCGTACGCCTCGTCGAGTTCTTCGTATGCGGTCATGGGCTCATGCGATCACGTCAATCGCGCTTGAGGTCAAGGGCTCCGCTCGCGCGGGGACGCCGGCTCCCGGCGGGGAGCGGGGCGCGGGAGCCAGTGCGGCGCAAGTTGCTCAAAGTTTCAGGTGTTGTCGGCGCGCCTCACGTGATTCATGTGACTGGCGGGGCAGTATGGCAGCCATGAAGCTCACTGGTCTGCTGTCCCGGAACACGTCGAACCTGCCCGGCGTCGTGGGCACCGCGCGGGTCGACAAGGACACCACTCGACTCCTGCGCCGCATCGGCCCCGGCGACATCGTGGTGTGCGACGAGCTCGATCTCGACCGCACCACCGCCGATCTCATGGTCGAGGCGGGCGTCGCCGCCGTGGTGAACGCCTCGCCGTTCATCTCCGGCCGCTATCCCAACCTCGGCCCCGAGGTGCTGGCCGCCGCCGGCATCGAACTCGTCGACGACGCCGGCAAGGAAGTCTTCTCCCGCATCAAGGACGGCGCCAAGGTGCGTGTCCACGAGGGTGTCGTCTACGCCGGCGAGCGTGAGCTCGCCGAGGGCGAGGAACTCACCGATAGTGACGTGACCTCGCGGATGCTCGCCGCCCGCTCCGGTGTCGTCGATCACCTGGAAGCCTTCGCGGGGAACACCGTCGAGTTCATCCGCGTCGAGTCGCCGCTCCTCATCGACGGCGTCGGCATCCCGGACGTCGAGGTCAACCTCAATGACCGGCACGTCCTGGTCGTGGCCGACGGCCCCGACCACGTTGAGGATCTCAAGCGTCTCAAGCCCTTCATCAAGGAGTACGCCCCCGTCCTCATCGGTGTGAACCGCGGCGCCGACGCCCTGGTCAAGGCCGGCTACCGTCCGGATCTCATCGTCGGCGATCCGGAGATGATCACCACCAACACGCTCCGCTCCGGCGCCCAGGTCGTTCTCCCTGCCGCACCCGACGGTCACGCCCCCGGGCTCGAGCGCATCCAGGACCTCGGTATCGGCGCCATGACCTTCCCCGCATCGGGATCGGCCGCCGATCTCGCGCTGATCATCGCCGATCATCACGGCGCCTCGCTGATCGTCTCGGTGGGCCATTCCGCCTCGCTGGAGGAGTTCTTCGACGCCGGTCGTCGTGAGTCGAACCCGTCGACCTTCCTCACCCGGGTCAAGGTGGGTACCAAGCTGGTCGACGGCAAGGCCGTCTCCACGCTGTACCGCAGCCGCGGGCACGGCGGCGCGGTCGCGCTCTTCATCCTGGCCGCGCTGGTCGCCGTGGTCGCCGCGGTGCTGGTCTCCAACCAGGGCACCGACGTGGTGCAGTGGATCATCGACCAGTGGAACCACTTCGCGCTCTGGGTCCAGGGCAAGTTCCGGGCACTGTAAGTGCCCGGCCGGTCGCGCCGCCTCCGCTCGCCGGGTGCACGCCGGCCCGCGCTGTTCTGGGCGGCGATACTGCTCGCACTCGCCGTCGGCATCGCCCTCGGCGGGGGAGTGCTGTCTCGGTTCACCGCCGACGGTGACGTTCGGGACCTACGCACCCAGGTGCAGGACTTGGAGCGGCGTAACGAAGCCCTCGACGCCCGCACTCGCGCCGGCGACGCCTTCGCCGATGCCGCCGCGCCGGGCACGCTGGGCCGCTCGCTGACCGGGTTCCCCGTGCTCCTGGTGGTTGCGCCCGGCGCTGACGGCGGCGACATCAGTCAGATCTCGCGCCGGGTCACACAGGGCGGCGGCACCGTCGCCGGTACCGTGCGCCTGACCGAGGCCCTCTACGCCGACGACCAGTCGGAGCGGCTGCGCGGCACCGTCGACAACGCGGCTCCCGTCGGCGTCACCCTCGACGCAGGCCAGGTCGACCCTCGCGCCCGCGCCGGCGACCTGATCGGTTCGATCCTGCTCGGCAAGGGTTCGGCACCCGCCGTTTCCCAGGGCGGCACTGATGCGCTCGTCACACTGCGCCAAGCCGGATACCTCGCCTTCGACGGCCCGACGGTGCCCAGCGCCCGCGCCGCGATCGTGGTCACCGGCGGGGCCGTGCCCGGTGAGCACGCCGGGCAGGGGCAGGGAATCGGCCGGCTCGCGGCCGGACTTTCCCGGCACGGCGACGGATCCGTGCTGGTCGGGCGCACCGGCTCGGCCACCGGATCCGGACCGATCGTCGTGGTCCGCCAGGACCAGGATCTCTCGGCGCGGCTCGCCACCGTCGACGATGCCGACACCACCGTCGGACAGGTGTCGACCGCCTTGGCGCTGATCCAGGCGACGCGCGGAGAAGTACGCGCGTACGGTACCGGCGTCCGCTGACGACAGTGATACTCTGGAGTCCCGTAAATGAAGCAGGTTTATCCGCTCGAATACGGGAGTCTCGTTGCCTTCTCCTCGGCCCCACGCTCGTGTAGCCACCAAGCACATCTTCGTCTCCGGGGGCGTCGCGTCCTCCCTGGGTAAGGGCCTCACGGCCTCCAGCCTCGGACAGCTCCTCACCGCGCGCGGCCTGCGCGTGACGATGCAGAAGCTCGATCCGTACCTCAACGTGGACCCGGGCACCATGAACCCGTTCCAGCACGGCGAGGTCTTCGTCACCGAGGACGGCGCCGAGACCGACCTCGACGTCGGCCACTACGAGCGGTTCCTCGACCGCGACCTGTCCGGGCGCGCCAACGTGACCACGGGCCAGGTGTACTCCACGGTGATCGCCAAGGAGCGGCGCGGCGAGTACCTCGGCGACACCGTCCAGGTGATCCCGCACATCACCGACGAGATCAAGGCCCGCATCCTCGCGATGCAGGCGCCCGACGAGCAGGGCCACGCGCCCGACGTGGTGATCACCGAGATCGGCGGCACCGTCGGCGATATCGAGTCCCAGCCCTTCCTCGAGGCCGCACGACAGGTGCGCCACGATGTGGGCCGCGACAACGTCTTCTTCCTGCACGTCTCGCTGGTGCCGTACCTCGCGGCATCGGGTGAGCTCAAGACCAAGCCCACCCAGCACTCCGTCGCCGCGCTCCGCAGCATCGGCATCACGCCCGATGCACTCGTGCTGCGCTGCGACCGCGAAGTGCCCGAGGGGCAGCGCAACAAGATCGCGCTCATGTGCGACGTCGAGGTCGAGGGCGTCATCTCCTGCCCCGACGCCTCATCGATCTACGACGTGCCGAAGGTGCTGCACGGTAACCAACTCGACGCCTACGTGGTCCGCAAACTCGGACTGCCCTTCCGCGATGTCGACTGGAGCGTGTGGGGCGACCTGCTCAAGCGGGTCCACGAGCCGCGCGAGACGGTGCGGATCGCCCTGGTGGGCAAGTACATCGACCTGCCCGACGCCTACCTGTCGGTGACCGAGGCGCTGCGCGCCGGCGGCTTCGCGAATTGGGCCAAGGTGCAGATCACCTGGGTGCCCTCCGACGACTGCGAGACCGACGCCGGTGCCGCCGCCGCGCTGCGCGATATCGACGGCATCCTCATCCCCGGCGGATTCGGTATCCGCGGCATCGAGGGCAAGGTCGGCGCCATCCGGTACGCGCGCAAGCGCGGCCTGCCGCTGCTGGGACTGTGCCTCGGCCTGCAGTGCATCGTGATCGAGGCGGCCCGGTCCGCCGGTCTCGACGGCGCCAGTTCGGCCGAGTTCGAGCCCGATGCGAAGTACCCGGTGATCTCGACCATGGCCGATCAGGAGCAGGCCGTCGCGGGCGAGGCCGACCTGGGCGGCACCATGCGCCTCGGCGCGTATCCGGCGGTGCTGGAGCGCGGGTCGATCATCGCGGGTGCCTACGGTGCGACCGAGGTGTCCGAGCGGCACCGTCACCGGTTCGAGGTGAACAACGCCTACCGCGACACGATCGCCGAATCCGGTCTGAAATTCTCCGGCGTCTCGCCCGACGGGCACCTCGTCGAGTTCGTGGAGTACCCGAAGGAGGTGCACCCGTTCCTCGTCGGAACCCAGGCGCACCCCGAGCTCAAGTCGCGGCCCACCCGGCCCCACCCGCTGTTCGCCGCGTTCATCGCCGCCGCGCTGAAGTACAAGGCCGAGGAGGAGCTCCCGGTGGACGTACACGGCGCTCCCGCGGCGAAGGCCGAAGGCGAACTCGCCGACGAGGACACCGTCGATGCCTGATCAGCTGCACGATTTCGAGGCCGTCTCCACCGAGAAGGTCTATGAGGGACCGATCTTCGCCGTTCGCCGCGACGAGGTGACCATGCCGGGCGGCGGCACCGCCGTGCGCGACGTGGTCGAGCACGACGGTGCCGTCGCGGTGGTCGCGATGAACGACGACGGCGCGATCGCCATGGTCAACCAGTACCGGCACCCGATGGGGCGCCGCCTGCTGGAGATCCCGGCGGGCCTGCTCGACCACTCCGGTGAGGAGGAGCCCGTCGCCGCCGCGCAGCGCGAGCTGGCGGAGGAGACCGCGCTCGGAGCCCGGGAGTGGCACGTGCTGGTCGATCTGGCACCGTCACCGGGGTTCACCGACGAGATGGTGCGCGTGTACCTCGCGACCGACCTGCGCTACTGCGAGATGGCGGAGCAGGAGGACGAGGAGCTCGATATGACCGTCGAGTGGATTCCGATGCCGGATGCGGTGCGCATGGTGCTCTCGGGTGAGATCGTGAATTCCACCTCGGTCAGCGCGATCCTCGCCGCCACCATGGTGACCGACGACGACACCCCGCTGCGCTGCGCCGACGCCCCCTGGCCGGGCCGCCCGACCGCGCTCGCCGCGCGTAAGGGCCGCCCGGTGGAAGCGGGGCAGTAGGACCGTGGCGGTCGGCGCGCGGGTGACCACGGGCGGGACTGTGAACACCCCGCTCGACGAAGCGTTGCGCGCCTACCTCGACCACCTCACCGTGGAACGCGGCGCCGCGGCGAACACCCTCAGCAGCTATCGCCGCGATCTCGACCGATACCGCGAGTACCTGGTGGAGCTCGGCATCGACGATCTCGCATCCGTGACGTCCACGCAGGTCAGTGGGTTCCTGGTCGCGTTGCGGGAAGGCAGCGACGGGCGGCCTCCGCTGGCGGCGAGCTCTGCGGCGCGCTCGCTCATCGCCGTCCGCGGACTGCACCGATTCGCGGCGGCGGAGGGACTGACGGCCTCGGATGTGGCGCGCGAGGTGCGACCACCCGCACCGGCGAAACGGCTTCCCAAGGCGCTGTCCATCGACACGGTGATCGCGCTCCTGGAGGCCGCCGGGGGCGACGGCGAGTCGGATACCCCGTCCCGGTTGCGCGACCGGGCGCTCCTGGAACTGCTGTACTCGTGCGGGGCTCGCATCTCCGAGGTGACGGCCCTCGACGTCGACGACATCGATGTGCAGTCCCGGTCGGTGGTGCTGATGGGTAAGGGCGGCAAACAGCGGGTGGTGCCGATCGGACGGCCCGCGCTGGCGGCGATCGAGGCCTATCTGGTGCGCGGGCGGCCATCGCTGGTGAAGAAGTCGAACCCCGCACTCTTCCTCAACGTGCGCGGTGGGCGGCTGTCACGGCAGTCGGCGTGGCAGGTGCTGGCGACCGCTGCCGAGCGGGCCGGGATCGACACCGACGCCGTGCACGTCTCGCCGCACACTCTGCGCCACTCCTTCGCGACGCACCTGCTCGAAGGCGGTGCCGATGTGCGCGTGGTGCAGGAACTGCTGGGCCACGCTTCGGTGACCACGACGCAGGTCTACACGCTGGTCACGGTCCAGGCGCTGCGTGAGGTGTACGCGCAGGCACATCCGCGCGCGGTGCGCTGACAACGCCGGGCTCCCGCGGCTCGCCGTTCGCGCCGATCCGTAGAATCGGCCGGCGTCGACCGACGCGAGCGCGCCGCTGCGCTCGTCGGCACGGCGGGCGCATTAGGGTGTGAGAGAACGGTGAAGGAGGTGGGCTAGTGGCGGCAGCGCCGGACGCGGAGAACCCGGGCCTGGACCTGGGTGAGCTGCAGCACCACCACGTGGCCCGCGGCGCTCAGGACGAAGACCTCGATCAGACCGGTCGCCCGCGCATCGAGTTCCCCGAGCCCACTCCGAAGGCCACCCACGGTCCTGCCCGCGTGATCGCGGTGTGCAACCAGAAGGGCGGCGTGGGGAAGACCACGACCACCATCAACCTCGGAGCCTCGCTCGCCGCGTACGGACGGCGCGTGCTGCTCGTCGATCTCGACCCGCAAGGCGCTCTGTCCGCAGGGCTCGGCGTGGCGCACCACGAGCTCGAACTCACCGTGCACAACCTCCTCATGGAGTCCCGGATCTCCGCCGACGACGTGCTGTTGCGCACTCGGGTCGACGGCGTCGACTTGCTGCCGTCGAACATCGACCTCTCGGCCGCCGAGATCCAGCTGGTCAACGAGGTCGGCCGCGAGCAGACTCTCGGTCGCGCGCTGTACCCGGTGCTCGACCGGTACGACTACATCCTCATCGACTGCCAGCCCAGTCTCGGCTTGCTCACGGTGAACGCTCTGGCCTGTGCCGACCAGGTGCTGATCCCGATGGAGTGCGAGTTCTTCGCGCTCCGCGGCCTGGCGCTGCTCACCGATACCGTCGACAAGGTGCGCGACCGACTGAACCCGCGGCTCGACCTCGCGGGCATCGTGGTCACCATGTTCGACGCGCGCACGCTGCACTCGCGCGATGTGATGGCCCGCGTTGTCGAGGTCTTCGGCGACGCCGTCTACCGCTCGGTGATCTCGCGCACCGTCCGCTTCCCGGAGACCTCGGTGGCCGGTGAGCCCATCACCTCCTGGGCACCGAAATCCTCGGGTGCGAACGCCTACCGCGCGCTGGCGCGC
Source organism: Tsukamurella paurometabola DSM 20162 (assembly GCF_000092225.1). Lineage (NCBI taxonomy): Bacteria > Bacillati > Actinomycetota > Actinomycetes > Mycobacteriales > Tsukamurellaceae > Tsukamurella > Tsukamurella paurometabola. The sequence goes on along the minus strand of NC_014158.1, from coordinate 2,465,840 downwards.
GAGGTCATCGCGCAGGAGAAGTGACCGATACCGCGGCCCCGGAGCCGATCGAAGCCGATGCCCCGCTCGAGGCCGCTGACGCGGATGCGCTCGAGCCGACCCCACCGTCGGGCTTCCAGGTGCGGCTGGCGAACTTCGAGGGACCGTTCGACCTGCTGCTCCAGTTGATCGGTGCCCACCGGATGGATGTCACCGAGGTGGCGTTGCACGTGGTCACCGACGAATTCATCGCTTACACCCGGAACCTCGGGGCCGCCGCCGATCTCGACGCCACCACCGAATTCCTCGTGGTCGCGGCCACCCTTCTGGACCTGAAGGCCGCGCGCCTGCTGCCCGCCGGCGAGGTCGAGGACGACGACGACCTGGCCCTGCTCGAAGCCCGCGACCTGCTGTTCGCGCGGCTGCTCCAGTACCGGGCGTACAAGCAGGTGGCCGAGCTCATGGCGCAGTTGGAGGCCAAGGCGAACCGCCGCTATCCCCGCGCCGTCGGACTCGAGCAGCGGTTCGAGGAGTTGGTGCCCCCGGTGCAGATCGGTGTCACCCCCGAGCAGTTCGCGATGGTCGCCGCCGCGGCGTTCACTCCGAAACCCACACCGACGGTGGGCCTCGGCCACCTGCACGTCCCGAAGGTCTCGGTGCCCGAGCAAGCCACACTGATCGCCGCCCGGCTGCGGGAGCGGCCCGGGCACTGGTCCGGATTCGCCGAGATCGTCGCCGATTGTGATTCCGGCATCGCGGTGATCGCTCGATTCCTCGCGCTGCTGGAGCTGTACCGCGAGCGCGCGATCCTGTTCGACCAGCCCGAGGCGCTCGGCGAACTCAAGGTCCGCTGGTCGGGCGAAAAGGACGATGTGGCGCTGCGCGCCGACGACGAGTACGACGACGTACCCACGCAGGAGGACGAGTGAGCGACGAGCGGCCCACCCCCGACGAGCCCGCACCCGATACCGATGCTCCCGCGGACCTCGTTCCCGATGACGACGGATTCGCCCTGGTCGAGGGTATGGAGAACGATGAGCTGCGGTGCGCACTGGAGGCCCTGCTGCTCGTGATCGATGCCCCTGCCTCGGCCGAATCGCTCGGTGCTGCGCTGGAGGAGCCCGAAGAGCGGATCACCGCCGAGCTGCGGACGTGGGCGGCGGAGCTGACCGATCGGCGCTCCGGTATGGAATTGCGGGAATCCGCCGAGGGCTGGCGCTTGTACAGCCGGGCCGAGTACGCGCCCTACGTCGAGCGTCTCCTGCTCGACGGTGTGCGATCCAAGCTCACCCGCGCCGCGCTGGAGACCCTCGCCGTGATCGCCTACCGGCAGCCGGTGAGCCGGTCACAGGTGAGCGCGGTGCGCGGCGTGAACGTGGACGGTGTGATGCGCACCCTCGCGGCCCGCGGCCTCATCGCGGAAGTGGGCAGTGACGCCGGCGCCACCACCTATGCCACCACCGAGCTGTTCCTCGAGCGGCTCGGGCTCACGTCGCTCGACGAGCTGCCGCCGCTGGCCCCGCTGCTGCCCGAGGTGGATGTGATCGAGGACCTCAGTTCCACCCTCGACGACGAGCCGCGGTTCGCGAAGCTCGGGCGCAAGAGCACCGACGTGATCGGGTTCGATCCGGACGCCTGAGCGTCGAGTACCGAATTCGTCCGCGGCCTGCGATGATGGAGGGATCATGAACAGACCCGCTCGCCGTGATGGCACACCGGACCGATCCACCCCGAACAACAAACGCAAGGCGGCGCCCCGTCAGGGCCCGCGCCGCAGCCCCTCGGAGGCGCCTCCGCGGAACAACACGCCGCGCCTATCGAACGCGAAACCCGCACGCACGCAGAATGTTCCCGTGCGAGATCCCGGCGACCGCGCACCGTCGAATCCGGGCGGCAGCGCCCTGCCGGATGGCGAGAAGATCCGCCTGCAGAAGGTCCTCGCCCAGGCCGGCGTCGCCTCGCGCCGGGTGGCGGAGGAGATGATCGCCGACGGCCGCGTCGAAGTCGACGGCGAAATCGTCACCGAACAGGGACTGCGGGTCGACCCGTCGGTCGCCGTGGTGCGGGTCGACGGCGTGCGCGTGGTGGTCAACGAGAACCTGGTGCACCTCGCACTGAACAAGCCGCGCGGCTGGCATTCGACGATGAGCGACGATATGGGCCGCCCCTGTGTGGGCGATATCGTGGCCGAACGCGTCGCCGCCGGTCAGCGTCTGTTCCATGTGGGCCGGCTCGACGCCGACACCGAGGGCCTGCTGCTGGTCACCAACGACGGCGAGCTGGCGCACCGCCTGATGCACCCCTCGTACGAGGTTCCCAAGACCTACCTGGCATGGGTCGCCGGAGAGGTGCCCCGCAACCTGGGCAAGAAACTGCGCGACGGTGTCGAGCTGGAGGACGGCCCGGTCACGGTGGACCGGTTCTCGGTGCTCGAAGCGGCGGAGGGCAAGTCGACGGTGCGGGTGGTCCTCCACGAGGGCCGCAAGCACATCGTGCGCCGTCTCCTGGCGGAGGTCGGGCATCCGGTGCAGCGGCTGGTCCGCACACATGTGGGCACCGTCGCCCTCGGCGACCAGCGGCCGGGGTCGCTGCGGGTGCTCGGGCGCGACGAGGTCGAGTCGCTGTACAAGGCGGTGGGAATGTGACTGACACGATTATGGTGATCGCGATGGACGGCCCGTCGGGCACAGGTAAGTCGACGGTGGCCCGCCGCCTCGCGGAGAGCCTCGGCGCCCGATACCTGGACACCGGCGCGATGTACCGGGCCGCCACCGTATGGGCTCTCGATCACGAGGTGGACCTCGGTGATCCCGTCGCGATCGCCGCCGCGACCGAAGACCTGCCGCTCGCCATGAGCTGTGATCCGTTGTCGGAGCAGGTCGAACTGGACGGAGAGTCCGTGGCGCGGCGGATCCGTGAGGACGATGTGACCGCGGCGGTGTCCGCGGTCTCGGCCGTACCGGCGCTGCGCGAGCAACTGGTCGAGTATCAGCGCGCGGTGGCCGCCGACGATGAGACGCCGATCGTGGTGGAGGGCCGGGACATCGGCACCGTCGTCTTCCCGGACGCGCCACTGAAGGTGTACCTCACCGCCTCCGCCGAGGCACGGGCGCAGCGGCGGCATAAGCAGAACATCGAGCTGGGAATCCCCAGCGACTACGACGCGGTCCTAGCGTCCGTGCAGCGCCGCGACGGCCTGGACTCGACGCGGAAGGTCTCGCCCCTGCGGCCCGCCGACGATGCGGTGATCGTGGACTCCTCGGACCTGACGCTCGAGGAGACCGTCGCCGCGGTGGCGGATCTGACTGCGCGACTGGAAGAGAGTGTGCGATGAGCGACGAACTGGAATTCGCGCCCGTCACCGAGGACGGTGTGTGGGAGGACGAGTCCGATTTCGAGGGCTACGGCGACGGCGATCTGGCCGACTTCTCCGAGCTGGAGGCGGAGGCCGCCGAGGCGAGCGCCAAACTGCCGACGGTGGCCATCGTCGGCCGGCCGAACGTGGGTAAGTCGACCCTGGTGAACCGCATCCTGGGGCGCCGCGAGGCCGTCGTCGAGGACATCCCGGGTGTGACCCGCGACCGGATCAGTTACGAAGCGGACTGGGCCGGACGACGGTTCCTGGTGCAGGACACCGGCGGTTGGGAGCCCGATGCGAAGGGCATGCAGCAGTCGGTGGCCGCGCAGGCCGAGGTGGCGATGCGTACCGCCGACGCCGTGGTGGTGGTCGTGGACGCCACCGTCGGCGCGACCTCGACCGATGAGGCCGTCGCGCGTGTGCTGCGCCGATCGAAGACGCCGGTGATCCTGGCGGCCAACAAGGTCGACGATCAGCGGGTCGAATCGGAGGCCGCAGCGCTGTGGAGTCTGGGTCTTGGTGAGCCGTACACCATTTCGGCCGCGCACGGTCGCGGCACCGGCGATCTGCTCGATGTGATCCTGGAGAAGCTCCCGGAGACCCCGCGCGAGGGCACCGGCGGCTTCGGCCCCCGCCGCGTGGCGCTGGTCGGTAAACCCAACGTGGGCAAGAGCTCCCTGCTCAACAAGCTCACCGGTGAGAATCGGTCCGTGGTCGACAACGTGGCCGGCACCACCGTCGATCCCGTCGACTCGCTCGTCGAGCTGGGCGGAAAGACGTGGAAGTTCATCGACACCGCAGGCCTGCGGAAGAAGGTGAACCAGGCCAGCGGCCACGAGTTCTACGCGTCGCTGCGCACCAAGGGCGCCATTGAGGCGGCGGAGGTGGCGATCGTGCTGATCGACGCTTCGCAGCCGATCACCGAACAGGATCTGCGCGTGCTGTCCATGGTGGTCGAATCCGGTCGCGCACTGGTGATCGCCTACAACAAGTGGGATCTGGTCGATGAGGACCGGCGCTATCAGCTCGAGAAGGAGATCGACCGGGAACTGGTGCAGTTGCCGTGGGCGCAGCGGGTGAACATCTCCGCCCAGACCGGCCGGGCATTGCAGAAGCTGGTCCCGGCGATCGACACCGCGCTCGAGTCGTGGGACAAGCGCATTCCGACGGGCCGGCTCAACAACTGGCTGCGTGATGTCATGGCTGCGACGCCGCCGCCGCTGCGGGGCGGGAAGCTGCCGAAGGTGCTGTTCGCCACGCAGGCCGGAACCAGGCCGCCCACCTTCGTGCTGTTCACCACGGGCTTCCTGGAGGCCGGGTACCGCCGGTTCCTGGAGCGGAAGCTGCGCGAGGAGTTCGGATTCGAGGGTTCACCCGTCCGCGTGAACGTGCGCGTGCGGGAGAAGCGTGCCCGCAAGTAGCGCGGCACCGTCGAACGCCGGCGGGGAGGTCGCGCCGCCGCGCAGTCGCCTGCTGGCGTGGTGCTCCTGGGACTGGGGGAGTGCCGCGTTCAACGTCGTGATCGTCACGTTCGTGTTCTCGGTGTACTTGACCGATTCGGTCGGGAAGGATCTGCCGGGTTCGATTCCGGCCACCGCCTATCTCTCCGGAGCTCTGGCGGTCGCCGGAATACTGGTGGCGATCCTCGCGCCGGTCTTGGGGCAGCGCTCGGACGAGGCCGGTCGGCGCAGGTTCTCGCTTGCGGTATGGAGCGGCCTGTTGTTCCTGACGATGCTGGCGTGCTTCTTCGTCCGTGACGAGTACCAGTACCTGTGGCTCGGGCTGTTGTTGTTGGCCACCGGTACGGTCTTCTTCGAGTTGGCGAACGTGCCCTACTACGCGATGCTGCGGCAGGTGTCGACGCCGGCGACGATCGGCCGGGTGTCCGGTATCGGCTGGGCATCGGGCTATTTCGGTGGCATCGTGATTCTGCTGGTGTGCTATCTCGGCTTCATCTCCGGCGACGGCGACACCCGCGGGTTCCTCGGACTGAGTACCGACGGCGGTCTGAACGTCCGGCTGGTGGCCCTGTTCGCTGCCTTGTGGTTCGGGATCTTCGCGCTCCCGGTGCTGTTCGCGGTTCCCGAGGTCCCGCGCGATCCGTCGGCCCCGGCGCGCCGGGGGATCGTGGACGCGTACCGGTCGTTGTTCGCGTCGGTGGTGCACCTGTGGCGATCGGACCGCAACGCCGTCTACTTCTTGATCGCCAGCGCCGTGTTCCGCGATGGGCTCACCGCCACGTTCACCTTCGGGGCGGTGCTCGCGGTGAGCGTGTACGGCATGTCCTCGTCGACGGTGCTGCTGTTCGGTGTGGCCGCCAATGTGTTCGCCGCGATCGGTGCTCTGGTCGCGGGCCGCTTCGATGACGCAGTGGGGCCGAAGGCGGTGATCGTGGTGTCGCTGGCGGGCATGATCGTTGCCGGCGTCGTGCTGATGTTCGTCTCCGGAACCACGATGTTCTGGATCTTCGGGCTGATGCTCACGGTGTTCGTGGGCCCGGCGCAGTCGTCGGCGCGGAGCCTCTTGGCCCGCATGGCGGTGCCCGGTCACGAGGGGCAGATGTTCGGGTTGTATCAGACCACCGGCCGCGCAGCCTCGTTCCTCGCGCCCTCGTTGTTCACCGCGTTCGTCGCGGTCTTCGGCAGCGAGCGTGCCGGCATCGCCGCGATCGTGCTGGTTCTCGCGGCGGGCCTACTGATGCTGCTTCCGGTCACTCCGGCCCAGGACCGCGCGCTGGCGTCCTGACGCGCCTCAGCGCGGTGCGGGTGCCGGCGTGGCGCTCGGCGCGGCGGACGGTGACGCTGTGGCGGTCCGCGCGCCGGATCCCTTCTCTGCGCGCGTGGCGGGCTTCGGTTGCGTCGGCGCCGCCTCGGGCGGCAGCCCGGCGCTGATGGCCGGGAAGTAGGCCTGCAAGCGCACATTGAGGACGGGACCGTTCGGCGTGTCGGGCATCGCCCTGCGCACGTTGTCGAGGAGCTGCCCGAACTGGATGCCCACGCCCGCGGCGCTGCCGTTGGGGAAGGCGTTGAGGATCGGTTTCATCAGGCTCACGCCGACCGGCGACAGGGTCCGGAGTGCATTCAGTGCTTCGGGTGTGAGAATCGCCTGCAATCCGGCGAGCAGGCCGGAGCGCTCATCGTTGATGCCCTGGTCGAGCATCGGCTTGATCTTCTTGCTGTTGCCGTTGTGCAGCAGGGGCAGCGTGGACTGGATCTGGAAGCCCGGCAGCATGGCGGCCACCGACGAGTCGGCCGCCGCCAGGGTCTCGGTGATCACCGGGAAGGTCTCGGCGGTGCTCAGCTTCTGCGTGTCCTTGACCGACTGCGCCACGTTGCCGAGCGCGGTGAACAGCGGCAGCATCGCCTTCGACGACGCGTCGAAGTTCATCAGCAGCTGGCTCATGTTCGGGCGCAGGGCGTCGTTGTTCACATCGCCGATGGTCACGATCATATTGGCCACGGTGTTGTCGGTGATGGCCTTGGTCGGCGCGATCACCGCACCGTTCTGCAGCGGCCCACCGCCATCGCGCGGCGTCAGCACGACCTCCGAGACGCCGAAGAGGTTGCCGGCCGAGAATGCCACCTCGACGTTATTGGTCAGGGAGCGGCCCTCGGGGCCGTCGAGAGTGAGAGTGACGCCCTGCTGGCCGTTGCCGAGTCCGGAGATGGCGGAGACGTTGCCGACCTCGACGCCCTGGATCCGCACCTTCGCACCGTCGACGATCCCGGCGGCCACCGTGGGGGTGCGCAGAGTCACCGAGAACAGATCCCGCGGGCGGAATTCGTTGTAGGCCCACACCGCCAGTGCGATCACCGCGATCACCACGACGAACGCGATCCCGCGGGTTCGCAGCTGCTTCGCGCTGGGGGCGAATCCCGGAACCGGTGCTAAGTCCACAGATAGACAAATTATCCGCAACTGTCTGAAATACGTGCTCCCGCGGGCTGCTTTGTGTTGACAATCACCAACCTGCGTTAACTGTGACGGCAGACACTGCGGCCCGCTGTCGGGCTACTCGATCTGCCCGATGGGCTCGCGCTTCTCGGCCTGGAAGGCGTCCTCGGCGCGGCCGCGCGCCCAGTATCCGGAGATCGACAGACGCTCCCGCGGAAGGCCGAGCTCGCGCAGCACTCGCCGAATCGCCTTGATCGACTCCCGTTCGCCGTGGGCGAAGACGTGTGCGGTGCCGCGATCCTCGGGCCAGCGCGCGGTGCGTACGGCGCGGGAGAGGAATTCGGTATCGGCCGTGTCCGGGTTCGTCAGCCACCGGACCTCGATACCCGACGGTGCGGCCAGCTCGATCCGTTCGCCGTCGGTGGTCTCGATGAGTGCGAGACCGTGGGCGTCGGCAGGGAGGGCTTCGAGTGCCGAGGCGATCGCGGGCACCGCCGAGAGGTCGCCGGCCAAGAGGTGCCAGGCCGCATCGGGATCGGGCGTGTACGAGCCGCCGGGGCCCATGAGGGTGATGCTGTCACCCGGCTCCGCGCGCTGTGCCCAGGGGCCCGCGAGGCCTTCGTCGCCGTGCACCACGAAATCGATCGTGATACGCCGAGCCGGGCGGTCGAAACTGCGGACCGTGTACGTGCGGGTGACGTCGCCGAAAAGCAGCTTCACGTAGCTGTCGGTGCTCGGTAGGCCGGGCAGTTCCGGGTCGCCGAAGGTGGCCAGAGCGTCGCCCTCCGCGACGACGCGCACGAGATGCTCACTCAGTCGCTCGGTGCGGACCACGGTGAGTTGGTACTGCGGCCGCGTGCGGCGGGGCTTTGTGGGGGTGGGGTTTTCGGTCATATCGCTACTCCAGACTTAGGTCTTGGAACCATGCTACCGAACGGAAGTTAGGATTACCTATCCTGTTCGGCGGGGACGGCTGCCGACCTGGTCGGGATCGAGACAATTTGCGACACCAACCGGCCGCGCTGGGTGGACCGGCGGGTCTAGCATTTTCCGGTATGACAGCGACATCGCCGAGCGGCAAAGAACTCCGGAAGAACGCTCCGCGTTCCTCGCATGCGGCCTTCACCGTGGACGACCGCGATCCGGTGGCGATCATCCGTGAGCAGAACGAAACCCGGCTCCAGGATCTGGTTCCCGTGCGGGTCTCCCGGATGCTGCACTCGCCGTTCTCGTTCTATCGCGGAGGCGCGGCGCTCATGGCGCATGATCTGTCGAGCACGCCGAACATCGGTGCGCACGTGATGAGTTGCGGTGACGCGCACATCTCGAACTTCGGCCTCTTCGCCTCGCCGGAGCGACGACTGCTGTTCGACGTCAACGACTTCGATGAGGCGGCCTTCGCGCCGTGGGAGTGGGACGTCAAGCGCCTCGCCGCCAGCATCATGATCGCCGCCCGCGACAACAGCTACACCGATGAGCAGGGCGTCGAGGCGGTGGTCACGGCGGTGGGTGCGTACCGCCAGCGGCTCGCCGAGCTGATGCAGCAGGGCGCACTCGACCGGTACTTCGTCTCCGTCGACGTCGACACCCTGAGCGCGGCCGCGGACGAGAGCGGCGATCAGACACTCAAGGAGCTGATCGAGCAGACCGCGAAGAAGGCGCGCAAGCGTACCTCCGCCCGGATGGTGGAGAAGATCACCGCTACGAGCGAGGACGGTGCGCCGCAGATCGTTGCGCAGCCGCCGACGCTGGTGCCCGCACCGCCCAACCTGGTCGCTGAATTCGAAGGTGCCTTCGCTCGTTACCTCGATTCCGTCCGCGCCGATGTGGCCGTGTTGCTGTCACAGTTCACGGTGCTCGACTGGGCTCTGCGTGTGGTCGGAGTGGGAAGTGTGGGTACCCGCTGTTTCATAGTCCTATTGGGGCGGGATCTGCCCGGCGGCGGGCACGAGACGCTGTTCCTCCAAGTGAAGGAGGCGTCGCAGTCCGTGCTGGAGACCTTCGGCAAACTCGGACCGTCGGTGATGCCGCCGCGGGTACCGACCAGTGGTGCACAGGCCTTCCGAGTGGTCGTGGGGCAGCAGACGTTGCAGGCGCAATCCGATCCGTTCCTCGGGTACACGCCGACCATCAACGGCCACGACTACTACTGGCGGCAATTCCGCGATATGAAGGGCTCGGTGGCCACCGAGCTGCTCACCCTCGACCAGTTCGAGCGCTACGGCCAGGCCTGCGCCAGTCTGCTCGCCCGATCGCATTCGCAGTCGCCCGCGGCACTGACGGCCACCCAGTACCTGGGCAAGGGTACGGAGTTCGACGAGGCCATCGGTGCCTTCGCGACCGGCTATGCGGACCAGAACGAGAAGGACTACGCCGCAGCGCAGGCCGCGGTCAAGGCGGGCACGCTGCCGTGCGCCGAGGAGGGCGTCTGACTCGCCGGCGAGTATTAGCGCGACCTTGACGGCCAGGGGTCTTTCGTCGCGTCGCAGCCGGGCGTAGACCGGTAAACGTGACTTTGATGGAGGTACTTCCCTCGCTCGCCCGGGCCGCGGTTGCCCGCTCCTTCGATCCCACGATCTGGCCCGACGGCACCGCCATGGATGGCGATGAGGTGCTGATATCCGGGGAGCCGGCGGGCCGGTTCCTGGGTCGCGGACCGTCGTCCGACGGTGTGCTCGTGACCCGTGTGGGCCGTATGGTGCGTTCGGGTCCGGTGGTGCTCTGCAACATCGACGGACCGATCCCGCCGCACCACACCCTCGCCGATGTCGCGTGGCCCGGCGTGCGTCTGGCCGGCGCCCGAATGCGTCAGCTGCTGATCCGCGGGACCGACGGTGCGCGCCTGGCCGCGCGCGTCGAGGTTCCGGCCGACGTCCCGCTGGACGCACTGATCGTCCTGGCTCTCACCCCACCGAAGACGAACAGCGTTCCGCCCGCATTGCGTTCGTGGTGCGCGGAATGCGACGAACCTGCCGGCGCGGTGCGTTGGACCCACTGGACCAGTGACGACCCGAGGAGGAACCATGACGGCCACGACGAGCGCGTTCACCGACACCTGGAACGCCTGGCATAGTCGCCGCGAACGCGAGCTCGCGGCGCCGTTGGGATGGCTCGCCATCGCCCGGCTCGAATGGCTCAGCACGCAACCGCAGCGGTTCGACGGGATCCCCGGCACCTGGCACCACGACGGCGTCGCCGCGTATGTGAGCGCCGCTCCTGGTGAGGATATCGATGTGGACGGGAGCAGGCGGTTCGAGAGCGGTGCCACGGCCCCGGGGCACCTGATCGGCGCCGGCGGTCGGCAGATCGAGGTCGCCCATCGCGGCGACGGGTACCTCATCCGGGTGCACGATCCGCACGCGCCGGCGGTCCGTGCCTTTCGCGGTGTGCCCGCCTACGAGCCCGATCCGGACTGGGTGCTGCAGGCCCGGTTCGAGCCCTACGACACCCCGCGTGAGGTGACCGTGGGGGCTGTCGCCGAGGGTCTCGAGCACGTGTACGTTTCACCGGGCGAGATCATCGTCGACCACGACGGAACGCGGACGCGGCTGATCGCCTTCAACGGCAAGGTCGACGGCCTGTCGGTGTTGTTCACCGACGAGACCTCGGGAGTGACCACGTACGCGGCGAACCGAAGCTTGGCGGTCGAGGCGGCACCGTCCGTGCTGGCCGCCGGTGGCGACGTACTGCTCGACTTCAACCGGGCGGTGAACCTGCCGTGCGCGTTCATCGACTTCGCGACCTGTCCGCTTCCGCCCGCGGGCAATCGACTGCCCTTCGCGGTCACGGCGGGGGAGAAGATCCCGTACGAGCGCGCCTGACCGATTCGCTACGCTCGCTGGGTGTACAACTTCCGCGATGTGGCAGGCCGTGAGGGATACGCGGCGAACGGCGGCCGGATGCGGAGCGGAATCCTGTACCGGTCGAATGCCCTCGATGCGGAGTCGGTCGACGATGTCCGGTTGCGTGGGCTCGGGCTCACCCGGATCTTCGATCTGCGCACCACGGCGGAGGTGAGCCCGCGGCCCGATGTGGTTCTCGCCGGAGCGGAGTACCTGCGGTTCAATGTGATCGGTGATGAACTGTCGCTGGACGCGCTCGACCCTGCGTCGCTCACTGATGCCGCCGGCGCGCGCGAACTCCTCATCGATGTGAACCGGCTGTTCGTGCGCGATGCGAACGCCCGCGCAGAATTCGGTGCTCTCCTGCGAAGCATCGCCGATCACGATGGCGCACACGTCTTCCACTGCAGCGCGGGGAAGGACCGCACCGGATGGGCGGCCGCACTGGTACAGCGCCTGGTCGGCGTGTCGATCGACGATGTGATGGACGACTATCTCCTGACCAACGAGTATTCGGCCGCCGCGATCGACGCCATCGCGGCGAAGGCCGCCGAGGGCCGGGGTCGCGACGTCGGTGAGGCCGCACGGGTGCTGGCGGGCGTCTTCCCCGAAGCGCTGCAGGCGGCCTTCGAGGAGGCCGACACCCGCTACGGCGGTGTCGAGGGATACGTGCGCGACGGCTTAGGCGTGGACGAGAGCACCGCCGAGCGGTTGCGCCGCAAGCTCGTCGGGTGATGCCGAAGAACAGCGGCAGGGCTAGCGTGCGCGCTTGCCCTGCGGCGAGAACACTCCGGACGCTTGTTTGAATCCGTTCCGGTCCAGGGTGCACTCGAGTCCACCGCCGCGCAATGCGGTGCATGAGGCGCCGAGTACCGACAGGCGGGCGCCGTCGGGAAGGCCGCGGAAGCGTTCCTGCGGAGTGCGGTCCTCCAGGTAGCGCCAGCCCTTGTCGGATACTTCGATGACATTGGGCCGCACCACGCGCCGGCCGACCGTGATCCGGGTGCCGGCGGGCGGTGCGATGGCGCAGCGGATCGTGGTGGGGTCCGGGCTGATCGTGCAGTTCCGGTTCGCCCCTTCGTAGCGGTACTGAAACGAATAGTCGCCGCCGTCGGTGCGATACCGGTCGGCGTCGATCGCCGGTTCCGCGTCGGCGGGCGTCGCGGCGACCACGACAGCCGCGGCCGCCCCGATCACCAATAACGCACGCCTCATGCAGTCAACTGTAGCGTGATGGGTGCTGTTCGTGCAGGTCAGTTGATTCGAAGCGTCCGATCGTCGCCCTCGCGTGGGGTGCTGCGCACTCCGGTGGCCGTCGCTGTACACCAGTGAGCCGGGGGAACGGATTGCTTGCGGGCCTGGCGTCGTCGGGTGTCAGCCACAGGATCTTTCCGCCGGGGAGATCTCAGGTCTTGTGCGCGGTCGGGCAGAGCGGCCAGGCGATTTCTCGACCGCCGATGTCGTGGGGTAGTCTCGTACAGCACCGCGCGAGCGGGGCCACGGGCTGTGGCGCAGCTTGGTAGCGCACTTGACTGGGGGTCAAGTGGTCGCAGGTTCAAATCCTGTCAGCCCGACATCACGATCGCGGGCCCTCCTGGAGGGCCCGCGATCGCTTTTCTCGCACCTCTCGTCCGCGTCCGGGAGTGCCGTCGTACCGGAAGGCGACCAGCAGGAGGGCGGCGCCGACGAACACCCGCCACCATAGGAACGGATCGATCGCAGCGCGCTCCGTGCCGCCCGGCCCGATCGGATTGCCCCAGAGGATCACGAGGGCGGCGAGGCCCGAGACCGCGAAGAGCACAGCGGTTACTCCGGCGAGGCTGCGCCGACGACGCAGGAGCAACATGACGGCGATCGCCATCAGCGCCATGCCGGTTACGTGCTCGAGGTAGGCGGCGATCGGGTGTACCACGATGCGCACCCGAGAGCCACCAGGGAATTCCCCTGCGCTACCTGGGAACAAGCCCACGCAGGCGAGGGCGATGCCATTCACGGTCGCGAGGACGAGCACTATCCGGTCCCAAGGCCGAGGTATCCGGGGGAGCAGCGCGACCGCCGCCGCAACACCCAGAGCTCCGACCACGACGAACGCCGCGTTCATCAGCGGGTACCAGGGCGAGCAGATGTACCGGTCCGCCACGGCCATATCGCCGAATCTGCTCATGTCCCCGAGGCATTCGGGCACACCGAGATCGCTGATCATGTTCTGGGTCCAGCTATACGGCTGCGGCCAGCGCGCCGCGACCACCAGTTCGGCAAGGAAGTACAGCACTGACGCGGCGAGCAGGGCACCCGCGAGCACGGTGCGTCGACGGCCGACCTCCGTATGCGGTCGTAGCGACGGGAGGCGCGAGATCGTTAACGGCACAAAACACTGTGTATCAGGCGATGCGCAGCAGCGCATCCCGGCGGCGCCTCACTGGGATTCGCGCCACATCGGCCAGAGCGGGGGAGCCCCATCACCGGCAACGATCGGTGCGCCCAGATCGATGAAGCCGTGGCGGGCGTAGAACCGGCGGTTGTCCACCGAGGATGCCTCCAGGTAGACGGGGAGGTTTCGCTCGGCTGCGCGGCGGTTGCCCTCTGCGAGCATGATCGCGCCGATCCCGTGCCCTCGCCGGTGCCGGTCGACTGCCATCGACGGCAGATAGACGTGCGGTACCGACGGCCGCACCAGGGCGGTGGATGCCTGGATCGAGCGCAATCGTTCGGGCAGCCGCGTGTCGTGGGCCACCCCCATTCCCGGCATCGGTGCGTCGACCCATATCGAGGCTCCGACCGCGACGTCGTTCGCCTCCGCCGCCACGATCGCGCAGCCCCCTTCGATCGCTGCAGACAGTGCGGTGGTGAACATCGCCATGACGAGCGCCGGACGAGACTCCGCGTCCGGGTGGGTCCAGGCGGTGAGCGCATCGTCGCTGAAAGCCGCTGCGCACAAGGTGGCGAGATGATCGAGCTCCTCCGGCCGGGCGAGCCGCGCCACCGGCGTGGTCACGGGACCACCGCGGCAGTCAGCGCGCGGCGGCTCACGATCGCCGGGGCCCGGCCGATGAGGGCGTCATCGTCGAGTGCCTCGATCATGAACAGCGCGTAGTCGATCCGGCGGGTGCGATTCATCGCTAAGAGTGGATCGCCGACGCTCTCGGCCCACACGGGTAATCCCTCGCTCGGCCCCTCCTCGAGAGTGCTGCCTCGCGCGAGGGTCCAGCGGCGGTTGCTGGCGAAGATCGCGTGCGCTGCCGCGACCTGATCATCGATGTCCATCACCCGGATGGCGCGCAGCACACGGGTGACGGCGGCCTGGGCGAGTCGGGTTGTCCGCGGGTACCGATCGCGCTTGTCGCGGGCGACGTGCCATCCGCAAGAAAAGATCAGTCTGGCATCGGATTCCGCGAGATCCAGCACCGCCCTCGCGGTTCCGGAGGAATATCCGCGCACACCCCAGGGGGCCAGAACGGTGAGCACTGCATCGCAACCGGAGACGGCCGCAGCGATCGCGGTGCGATCGTCGGTGTCGCCCGGAATGATCGTGATTCGGTCGGCGATATCGGCGAGTTTGTCGACGCTTCGCTCCCGGCACACACCTGTCACCTGATACCCGCGGTCGAGCGCGTGCTCGACCAGGTAACGGCCGAGTTTGCCGGAGGCGCCGACCACGCAGACCCTGCGGATGCCGTTGGTAACCATGATTGCTCCCATCTCTAAGGCTTACAATGTAAGTAGAGTAGACTTACCGTGTAAGTACAAGCAAGAGGAGGGCGGAAGTGACGGAGCGACAGCGGGTCCCGTTGACGCGTGATCGGGTCGTGGCGGCCGGGGTCGCGCTGGCCGATGCGTCCGGTCTGGCCGCCGTCACGATGCGGGCGGTCGCCGGCTCGCTGGGAGTGGAGGCGATGTCGCTGTACAACCACGTGGCCAACCGTGCGGACCTGCTCGACGGCATGATCGACGCTGTCTTCGGTGAGATCGGCCTCCCTGTGGAGGGCGACCAGTGGCGCTCCGGATTGCGTGCCTTAGCCGGGTCCACGCGCGACGCGCTGCGTCGCCATCCCTGGGCGATCGGACTGATGGACTCTCGACAGAACCCGGGGCCCGCCACGCTGCGGCATCACGACACGGCCCTGGGGTTGTTGCGGCGAGCCGGATTCGGGGTCCGTGAAGCGGTGCGTGCGGTGGCTGTCCTGGACGGCTACGTCTACGGCAGTGTGCTCACCGAGCGGAGTCTGCCGGTCGGTGATGACCGGTCCCTCCGGGACGCGGCGGAGGAGGCGGTGTCCGCCATCTCCGCCGCCGACTATCCCTACCTCGTCGAGGTTGCGTCCGACCATGCGCGCACCGGGTTCGACGATCCCGGCTTCGATGCGGAGTTCACGTTCGGCCTCGACCTGATCGTCGCGGGGCTCGAACCCGGCGCAGGCTAGGACGATGCCGCGCGGGCGAGAGCGTCGTCCTGGTCCGGTGAGCCGCCCGAGGCTCCGAGTCCGCCGATGAGCGTGCCGTCGGTGTCTAGGAGCGGTACACCGCCGCCCACGAGCAGCAGGCCGGGGGAGTGGACGTGATCGAAATGCAGTGCGGGCTTGCCGATCTCGATTGGTGCTGCCAAAGCGGCGGTGGGCGCCTGGAATATCACTGAGGTGCGCGCCTTCGCGATGGCCAGCTCGTTGGAAGCCAGCCATGCATCGTCCATCCGAGCGAAGGCGACCAGGTTCGCGCCCGTGTCGACGATCGCGAACACCGCCTTCATGCCCTCGGCTTCCGCGGCACTGATCCCCGTAGCGATCAGGTGGTTCGCGTATTCCAGTGTCAGCTCAGGCATTCTGGGTCCACTCCGTTTCCTGCCACTGCTTCGCGGCATCGATCGTGGCGCGCGGCCGCATGGTGCGGTACAGGTGTTCGTCGGCCGGGATGATCTCGACCATCGCATCGATCATCTCCTGCGGATCGGCCTGATCCGCGAGGCTGTCACCGAAGTCCGGCATCGGGACCACGGCGGTGTCGGCGTCGTACCACTGCACGTAGCTCTCGGCGCCGGTGTCGTTGAACCCGGTACCGAAGACGCCGGGGTTCACGGTGGCCACCTGTACTCCGTGTGTGGCCAGCTCGGCCTTCATCGACCCGGCTATCGCCTCGATGGCGTGCTTGGTGGCGCAGTACGCACCCAAGAACGGAACCACCAGGATGCCGCCCATTGAGGATGTCCAGACGACCTTGCCGGACTTGCGCGCCACCATCTTCGGCACGATCGCTTGTACCAGCGCGAGGTGGCCGAAGACGTTGATCTCGAACGACTCGCGTACCCGATCGAGCGGGATGTCGACCATCGAGCCGCCCTCCATCACGCCGGCGTTGAGCACCAGCACATCAGGGTCGTATTTCGCCGCGTGGGCGATGTCGATGTCGTCGAGCAGATTGAGCTTGATCACCTCGAGGTCGACGCCCGCAGTCGCGGCGTCCGCGCGCAGGCTTCGCACCTGGGGCCACGTCTCGGCGGCAGCGACCACGGTGTGGCCAGCGCGTGCGAGCTCGATCGCAGCGCCACGGCCGAAACCAGAACTGGCTCCGGTGATGAGGATCTTCTTCGGCATGGATTCGCTTTCGTTCGTCGGGGTGCGTGCTCTTCGAGCGTGCAGTCGATCGCGCCGTTTGTCAATAACTGGTTAGTTACAAAAGTCTTCGGTACTCTCCGTCAGGTGCCACCCGACGCGACGGAGACGAAGCGGCGGATTCTCGCCGCCGCTCGGCAGGAGTTCGCCGAGTTCGGCCTGGCCGGGGCGCGGATCGATCGGATCGCCGATCAGGCGCAGGCCAATAAGCGTTCGATCTACATGCATTTCGGGCCCAAGGAGCACCTCTTCGACCTGGTGGTGAGCTCAGCGCTCGCCGCGATGGCAGAGGCGGTGCCCTTCGACTCCGGGGATCTCGCCGACTATGCCGTGCGATTGTTCGACTACGTGCATGAGCATCCGGACACGCTGCGACTGACCACCTGGGCCAATCTGGAGCGTCCCGGCGCCACAGCCGCCGAGATCGCGACCTACCGAGCGAAGACAGACGCCTTGGATTCCCGATACGCTGATCGCTCCGCCGACGTGCTCACCCTGGTGCTCGGGCTCGTGACCGCCTGGGCGTCCGCGTCGCCCGCCCTCGTCGGCTTGCAGGCCCACCGAAGCCCGTCCGTCGATGCGCGACGCGCGATGCTCTCCGATGCGGTCGGCGCCGTGGTGCGCGCCTTCGGTGAGGAGTGAGACCGGACCGCTCGGGCATTCGTTGATCCGCAACTCTCGCGAGCGGATTCGCGATGTCGGCAGCTCGTACCGGTCACGTCCGGAATCGCCGCACTGTCGACCGGGTTGCTCCAGGTATGGATCAGTCACACGGTGAGAGGCGCGCACTCTGGGTGTTCGCGCACCCACGGCAGGAATCCCTCAATGCTGCGCTTCGCGACGCGGGTGTCGCGTCGCTGCGCGAGGACGGGTGGACCGTGGACGTCGCCGACCTGTACGCCGAGCGATTCGATCCGGTGCTGATCGACGGGGGCGGCGAGGACGTTCGCGCATACCAGCAGCGCCTGCTCGCCGCCGACCTGCTCGTTCTGCAGTTCCCGCTGTGGTGGTACGGCATGCCGGCCATTCTCAAGGGCTGGATCGACAGGACCTTCGAACGCGGATTCGCTTACGACGTCGTCGATCCCGACACCGGGCGTGCACGCAAGTACGGCGACGGCGGGCTCGCCGGCAGGCGAGCCCTCGCCGTCGTGACCGCCGGCGACCGGCAGGCATCGATCTCGCCCCGCGGCATCAGCGGCGACATCGAGGACATCTTCTGGACACTGCTCCACGGCACCTTCTTCTACACCGGTATGGACGCGCTCACGCCACACGTTCTCACCGGCGTGCACGGTGCGACCGACAATATGGTGCGCGTCATGACCGAGGGGCTTCGGCGACGACTGCGCACCGTCACCACCGAGGAGCCGATTGCGTACCTGCCGATGACCGACGAGCATTACGACCACTCGATCGCCCTGCATGCGCACATCGCGGCGGGGGAGTCCGGCGGCCGTGCACATCGCGCCGGTCCCGTGCCCCGGGCATGATGGGGCCCATGACTCTCTCAGACACGGTGGCGGAGATCGGGGCCTGGGGCCTTGAGAACGGGCACCGCGCCCTGCTCGCGCTCACCGGAGGCCGTTTCCCGAAGCGCCTCCTCGGCATGCAGACGCTCGAACTCCACACCATCGGCCGCACGTCGGGCCAGCGCCGCAACACCATGCTCACTGCGCCGCTGTACTCGAAGGACCGCGTCGTGGTGGTCGCCTCCAAGGGCGGCCACTCCGATCATCCCGACTGGTACAAGAACCTCACGGCGAACCCGGATGTCGAGATCACCGTCGACGATGTGACCACGCCCTGGACCGCGCGCCCGGCCACCCCCGAGGAGAAGGCCGCACTGTGGCCGCAGATCGTCAAGACCTACAGCGGCTACGACGGGTACCAGAAGCGCACCGACCGCGACATCCCGGTGGTGATCTGCACTCCGCGCTGACCCGCAGACGACACTGCGGCCGGATCGACGAACGATCCGGCCGCAGCGTAGGGATGAATCAGTTACCGGACAGCTTGTCCTTGGCCGAGTTCACGCCGTCCTGAATGCTGTTCTTGGCCTTGTCAGCGGCCTCCGAGGCGGCATCGCGCGCGTTCGCAGCGTCCTGCCCGAGCTTGGCGCCGGCCTCCTTGGCCTTGTCCTTGAGCTCGTTGGCCTTGTTCTTCGCGTCATCGGCGAAAGACATGCGCTGTCCTCCCTGTTCTCGAGTGCGGCGAGGGTCTTCCCCCGCCGCGGGAGACAGTACCCGGCTCGCGGGTCCTCCGATTGCGATTGCAGTGCTTCTTCATGTGATGTTCAACTCCTGCCGTACGCCTCGAAGGCCATGAGGCAGGAACTGATCGCCGAGCGGGCAGGCCGTGGCGCGGCGAGGCGTATCCGTGCCGGGTCAGAACGCGGGATCGCGGCCGATGAACGCCATGAGCGAGACCACCTCGTCGGAATCGGCGGGCGGTTCGATCGGCGCGCCGAACTGGCCCGACTGCTGCAGCATCTCACCCATCGATTCCAGGCCGGTGTGCAGGCCCCTGGCGAAGGTCTCATCGAGATCGGGCGTGATTGCGTTGGAGCGGGCCAGATCCCAGGTGTGCATGAACACATCGGCGGTGTAGAAGCGGTCGACGAGCTGATTGAGCGGCAGCTCTCCCATCATCTGCGTGGATACGATCCGGTCGGCGTCCGGCGCATCCAGCAGCCCCTGCACCGCCGCGGTGAGCAGGCCGAAGGCCTCTGCGGGTGCCACGGCGTTCGCCGGCGCGCCGATCAGTTCCACGCCGACCGACTCCAGGAACCCCGGCAACCACTCCACCAGGTGGGAGACCACATCGCGGGCCCGCCACTCGGGCACCGGGGTCGGTGCATCCCAGTCGGAGATCGAGCGGGAGACCTCGGCGAAGGTGGCGGCGACGGCGCGGTGCCGGGCGGCGGGATCCAGTGCGGTGAGATCAGTCATGGCGACACTGTCGCACGGCCCGGTGACAGACGTCTCGCCTAGCCTCGATGTCGTGACCGAGTACCTCAGCATCCGGACCCCCGCGGGCACGTTCGATGCGCTCGCCGCGGGCCCCACGGACGGCCGTCCCGTTCTGTTCCTGCACGGATTCCCCGAGGCGGCCGTCGAGTGGGAGTATCAGCTGGAGGCGCTCGGCGACCGCGGCTTCCGCGCCGTGGCACCCGACCAGCGCGGCTACTCGCCGGGCGTGCGTCCCGAGCGACCGGCCGAGTACGCGATGACGGCCCTCGTCGGCGATGTGATCGCCGTCGCCGATGCGCTCGGCTGGCCTACTTTCGATCTCGTCGGGCACGACTGGGGCGGTGCCGTCGCGTGGTGGACCGCTGATGAGCACCCCGATCGGCTGCGTTCGCTGACGGTGGTCTCCACACCGCACCCCGCCGCCCTCGCCGAATCGCTCCGTACCGACGAGGAGCAGCGCGCCAGTTCGCAGTACATGCTCCGGTGGCGCGAGACTCCCGCCACCGAGAACGCGATGCTCGCCGACGAAGGCCGCGCCCTGCGCCTGATGTTCGACGGTGCCGTGCCCCGCGGCACCGTCGACGACTACATCCAGCGATTGCGGGAGCCGGGCGCGCTCACGGCCGCCCTGAACTGGTACCGCTCCGGTCGGCCGGCGACGGCGATCGGATCGGTCACGGTGCCGACCCTGTACATCTGGCCGACGGATGACGCGGCCTTCCGGTCCACGGTCGCCTTCGCGACGCAGCGATTCTGTACCGGTCCCTACCGCTTCGAGATGCTCGAGGACGTGACCCATTGGGCTCCCGAACAGGTACCCGAAGCGATCACCGGCATGATCGTCGAACAGCTCGAGGCCACCCGCTAGCGGCCGTCCGCCCGGAAACGTTCGACGTCGGCCCAGGTGTCCAGGTCGACGGCGTCACCGTGGTCCGCCACAGCCTCCAGGCGCAGCTGATCGGTCACCGCGCGCATCGCGGCACCGTCGACCCGCGGTAGCGCCGCCACCGCCCGCCGCAGGGCGGGCAGGCGGTACCGGCCGGCGAGCCACTGCATCCGACCGCCCGCATCGCGGAGCACGAGTGCGTCGATGGCGTCGGGGAACGAAGCGGCGGACAATCGTTGGACGATGCCCGCGGCTCGCGGAAGATCGCACGCCAGCACCAGCACCTCGTCGCCTCCCTCCGGGGTCACCGCGAGCCCCGCGGCGAGGGCGGCGACCGGCCCGCCGAACGGGGGCGCTTCGCGCACCACGGTGATGCCCGGCCGGGCCAGTGACGGCGGCCCGACGGCGATCACGGCGTGACCCCGCAGCGCCGCGTAGACGCGGTCGACGAGCGCGACGCCATCGATCTTCACCGACGCCTTGTCGGCGCCGTCGAGGCGGCTCGCCCGGCCTCCGCCGAGTACCAGAGCGACGCTCACAGCACCAGCACCGCGACCGGATCGCCCTCCGCGACGCGGTCGACCCCCGCCGGGACCAGCGCCAGGCCGTTGGCGGACGCGAGCGAGGCGACCAGGTGTGATCCGCTGCCGCCGGGAGCGGGCCGCACCGTTTCCGGGCCGACCACCACGGGCAGCACCTGATCGCGCTGGGCGGGAGAGTGCCATCCCGCGGCGGCACGCCGGATCACGGTGGGGCGCTGCACCTCCCGGTGGCCGGCCAGTGCGCGCACCGCGGGCCGGACGAACATCTCGAAGGACACCGCGACCGCGACCGGATTCCCGGGCAGACAGAACAGCAGCGTCCCATCCGGCGCCGTCCCGAAACCCTGTGGCTTCCCGGGCTGCACGGCTACCGACTCGAACCGCACGCCACCCGACGCACCCAGCACGGAGCGCACCACGTCGAAGGCCCCGACGCTGGCGCCTCCCGTCAGCACGACGGCATCCGCGCGCACCTCGGCGAGCGTCGCGGTGAGCGCGGCGGCATCGTCGGCGACCGTGCGCACCGTCACCACCTCGGCTCCGGCGTCACGAAGCGCGGCCACCAGCAGGAAGGAGTTCGAATCGGGGATCTGCCCACGCGCCGGGACGCCCGACGGTGCCACCAGTTCCGAGCCCGTCGCGATCACCGCGACCCGCGGGCGCGGGTGCGCGAGGACGCGCTCGTGCCCCGATGACGCGATCGCGGACAACTGCCACGGGCCCAGCACGGCGCCCGTGGCCACAGTCACCGCCCCTGCCGGTGCGTCCTCCCCGCGGCGCCGCACATGCGCCCCGGCGAGCGGTGCGGCGCGGACCACGATCGCGCCGGGTGCGGCTGCGCCCGGGGTGACTCCGAGGTCCGTCGCCTCCAGCGGCACGATCGCATCGGCATCGGTGGGCACCGGCGCTCCCGTCATGATTCGCACCGCCTCGCCGGGACCGAACCGCGGATCGGCGGAGCCTCCTGCGGGCACATCGGCCACCACGCGCAGCCGGGCGCCCACGGCGGCATCCGCCGCGCGCACCGCATACCCATCCATCGCGGAGTTGTCGAACAGCGGAACCGGCCAGCGGCCCACCACGTCCTGCGCCAGGACCAGGCCGTCGGCCTCGGCGAGCGCCGTGTCGACCGGGGGCAGCGGCAGCGCCGCGGCCAGAATCCGGTTCCGGTGCTGATCGACCGTGATCACCTTCGATTCGCCTCCGAAACCCTCGTACGTGTGGTGCGGGCAGCGTATCGGGCGGGACGCCGCGATGTGATCCGCGAGTCAACCCGGCCGTCGCATCGAAATCCGGCAGCGGGCCGGAGTAGCGTCGACGGCATGGGCCGGATCACGACGCGCAGGGCGGTGACGAAGATCGTCGTCGGCTCCGGCGCGGACCGTCGGGTGGACACGCTCGCGGTCGAGGAGCCCCTCGAGATCCGTGTCGCCGGCTCACCGCTCGCGGTCAGCATGCGCACTCCCGGTCACGACGTGGAACTCGCCGCGGGCTTCCTGGTCTCCGAATCGGTGATCAGTCGTGGCGAGCAGTTCGCGTCGGCGATCCACTGCGGCGGCCCGGGCACCGGGGGAGAACTCAACCAGTACAACGTCCTCGACGTGGCTCTCGCGCCCGGCGTCGCCGCGCCATCGATCGGTGTGACGCGCAACTTCTACACCACCAGTTCCTGTGGCATGTGCGGTAAGGCCAGCATCGACGCGGTGGAGACCGTCTCCAGTTACGACGTGGCGGGCGACCAGGTGGTGATCGACGCCACCGACCTGGCCGACTTCCCCGCTCGTTTGCGCGCGCGGCAGGCGGTCTTCGACAAGACCGGTGGGTTGCACGCCGCCGCGCTGTTCGACGCCGCAACCGGCGAACTCCTCGTCCTGCGTGAGGATGTAGGCCGGCACAACGCCGTCGACAAGGTGGTCGGCTGGGCCGTCCTGAACGACCGCCTGCCGCTGCGCGGCACTGTGCTCCAGGTGTCCGGTCGCGCCAGTTTCGAGCTCGTCCAGAAGGCCGTCATGGCCGGAATCCCGGTCCTCGCAGCGGTGTCCGCGCCGTCGTCGCTGGCCGTCGAGCTCGCGGACCGGGCCGGCCTCACCGTGGTCGGCTTCCTGCGCGGCGAGACCATGAACGTCTACACCCGCCCCGAACGCATCGCGGTCCATGCCCCGGCCGCGGCACGGTGAACCCGCTTCCGCCCCCAGCCCAGCACGAAGGAGCCGACAACATGGCGATCGACAACGACCCCAAGGAGACGAGCATCCGGGTGCCGGGCCTGATGCCCGACGTTCCCCGGCAGGGGGGCTACGGTCCGATCACCGACGGTGCCTGGTCGTCGAGTCCGTACCACCACGCGGCGGCCTCCTGGGGAGCCGCGAAGTCGGTGGGGACGATCCTTTTCAAGCAGCGCGAGTTGATCCGCGGCACCCACTCGATGTTCGTGATGAACCACCCGGGCGGCTACGACTGCCCCGGGTGCGCGTGGCCCGATGACAAGAAGCTCACGCTGGACTTCTGCGAGAACGGCGTCAAGCACGTCACCTGGGAAATGACCCCGAAGCGAGTGGGGCGCGAATTCTTCGCCGCCCACACCGTGACCGAGCTCGCCGACTGGACCGACTTCGACCTCGAGGACCAGGGCCGGCTCACCGAGCCCATGGTCTACGACGCCGCCTCCGACAAGTACGTGCCGATCTCCTGGGACGCCGCTTTCGCGCTGGTGGGGGAGGAGCTGCGCGGCCTCGCCAGCCCCGATGAGGCGGCCTTCTACACCTCCGGGCGGCTCAGCAACGAGGCGACGTTCCTGTATCAGCTGCTGGCGCGTGAATACGGCACCAACAATCTTCCGGACTGCTCGAACATGTGCCACGAGGCCTCGGGGCGCGCATTGCAGGCATCGATCGGCACCGGTAAGGGGACCTGCGACCTGGATGACTGGGAGGAGGCCGACGCCCTGTTCGTCATGGGCGTCAACGCCGCTTCGAACGCACCCCGCATGCTCACCGCTCTCGCCGACGCCACCCGCCGCGGAGCCCAGGTGGTGCACATCAATCCGCTGGTCGAAGCCGGCGCCACCAAGACGATCGTGCCCCACGAGATGGTCGACATGGCGCTGTTCAAGTCGACCTCCGTCTCCGATATGAACCTGCAGGTCCGACCCGGGGGCGATCTCGCCCTGATGCGCGGCATGGCCAAGGTGGTCTTCGAGGCCGCCGAGACCGATCCCTCGGTGATCGACGGTGCCTTCATCAATGATCACACCGCCGACTACGAGGCCTATCGCGAGCTTGTGACCGGCACTCCGTGGCCCGAACTCGCCGAGCAGGCGGGACTGTCGGAAGCACAGATCCGAGCGGTCGGCCAGGTCTACCTCGACGCCGGTCGCAGCATCATCGCCTGGTGCCTGGGCGTCACTCAGCACGAACACGGTGTCGACACGGCCCGCGAGATCATGAACCTGCTTCTGCTGCGCGGCAACATCGGCCGCCCCGGCGCCGGCCCCTCGCCCGTGCGCGGCCACAGCAATGTCCAGGGCAACCGCACCTGCGGCATCGACCACCGCCCGCCGCCGTGGACCGACAAGCTCGACGCGGTCTGCGGTATCACCTCGCCCCGTAAGCACGGTCTCGACACCGTGACCACTATCGAGGGCATGCACGACGGCTCCGTCAAGGTGTTCGTGGGCATGGGCGGCAACTTCGTCATGGCCGCGCCCGACACCGCGTACACCGCGGCGGGCCTGCGCCAGTGCGAGCTCACCGTGCAGGTCTCCACCAAGCTCAACCGCAGCCACCTGGTGCACGGCCGTAAGGCCGTCATCCTGCCCTGCCTCGGCCGCACCGAGAAGGACGTGCAAACCGCGGGACTACAGGGCCAGACCGTCGAAGACGCCATGAGCATGGTGCACATCTCCACCGGCAAACGCCGTCCCGCCTCGCCCGAGCTGCGGTCCGAGCCTGCGATCATCGCCGGCATCGCCGCCGCGACTCTGCCGGACAGCCGGACTCCGTGGGCGTGGTACGTCGAGGACTACGACCGCATCCGCGATGTCATGGCGAAGGTGTTGCCCGGCTTCGAGGGCATGAACCAGCTGATCAAGCAGCCCGGCGGATTCCGCATCCCGCAGCCTGCTCGGCAGCGTGAGTTCCACACCCCCTCGGGGAAGGCGGAGTTCTCACTTGCACCGCTGCCCAACGTGATCCCCGCCGACTCACAGACGCTGGTGCTCCAGACCATGCGCAGTCACGACCAGTGGAACACCACCATCTACTCGGCGAACGACCGCTACCGCGGGATCAAGAACCTGCGGGAGCTGATCTTCCTCAACGAGGAGGATATGGCCGAGCGCGGGCTGTCCGAGGGCGATTTCGTCGACATCACGGCCACCTCGCGCGACGGCAGCGTGCGGACGGTCCGGAAGTTCCGGGCGCTGCGCTACGACCTGCCGCGGGGCAGTGCCGCGGGCTACATGCCCGAGATGAACGCGCTCATCGGGATCGCCGACTTCAGCACCCAGAGCGACCAGCCGCTGATGAAGAACGTGCAGGTGCACGTGGAGCGCAGCGCCAGCTGACCTCAGGCCGTGACGATCTCCGTGAACCGTCCACCTGCGCCGGGGTCCAGAGCGCCGGATCGCCGCCGAAGTGCGGGTCGGCGGTGGCCTCGATCGACACCGCCGCAGCGGAACCGAGCTGGTGGGCACGCGGGTACGTGGCGTAATCGACGGTGCCCGCCGGTGCCGACCATTCGACCTCGACCTGATCGATGTGCGTGTTCGCCGGGCGGATCATGGCTCAGTTGTATCTAATGGCTGCCATGGTGCAAAGGCTAAACATCTCGACCTCAGTCCGAATGGTCTCGCTGATCGCGGTGGCGGGCGTCGGCCTCGCCGCGTGCGGTTCGTCCACGGATCAGGCGACACCCTCGTCGTCGTCCGCGGGAGCACCGTCGAGCGCGTCCGAGACCCCGAAGCGACCGGCCCCGCCCGGCGGCGCCGACGATCCGGCCGCCACCGCCAAGGCGCGCAGCCTCTCCGACGCCGCCCAACTCGACGGTGCCGTGGCACACCTGCGAGCCTTCCAGGACATCGCGAACCGCAACGGCGGCAACCGCGCCCTCGGCAGCCCCGGCTACCAGCAGAGCGTCGAGTACATCGAGAACGCGCTCCGCGCGGCCGGCTACGACACCAAGCGACAGACCTTCCAGGCCAGCTCGTGGACCGTCTCGAAGCAGGAGGCCAGCCTGGGAGACGCGCCGCTGAAGGTCTCCGCGCTGAGTGGCTCGGGTGCCACGGACGGCGACCTCACCGCCAAGGTGGTGGCCACCGGCAACCAGGGCTGTGCCGACGCCGATGTCAGCAAGGTGACGCCCGGCTCGGTCGCGGTGGTGCAGCGCGGCAACTGCACCTTCGGAGAGAAGTACAAGAAGGTCTTCGCGAAGGGGGCCGCCGCGCTGATCGTGATCAACAACCAGGACGGAGACTTCAAGGGCGGCACGTTGGGCCTCGACGACGGTGCCGGCATCCCCGTGGTTGGTGTCTCCAAGGTCGACGCGGCGGGCCTGGTCGACGGCGCACAGGTGCAGTTGACGGTCGACGCCAAGACCGTCAAGGCCGATACCTGGAACGTGATCGCCGAGACCAAGAAGGGCAACGCCGACGCCGTGCAGATGGTGGGGGCGCATCTCGACAGCGTGACCGACGGCCCCGGTATCAACGACAACGGCACCGGCTCCGCAGCGGTGCTGGAGACCGCCGTGAAGCTCGGCGCCGACGCCGACGTCAAGAACAAGGTGCGCTTCGCCTTCTGGGGCGCCGAGGAGGAGGGCCTGCTGGGCTCGGAGAAGTACGTCGCGGACCTGCCCGAGAGCGAGCGGACCAAGATCGCCCGCTACCTCAACTTCGACATGCTCGGTTCGCCCAACGGCGTCCTGTTCGCCTACGACGGCGACGGCTCGTCGAAGCTCGAGGGCAGCACCGTGGGGCCCGACGGCTCCGGCGTGATCGAGCAGGTGTTCCAGCGGTACTTCCAGGGCAAGAACGTGCCGGTCTCGTCGAGCGCCTTCGACGGGCGATCGGACTACGGGCCGTTCATCGCCCAGGGCATCCCGTCGGGCGGCGTGGACACGGGCGCGGACGGGAAGAAGACGCCCGAGGAGGCGCAGAAGTGGGGTGGTGACGCCGGAGTCACCTACGACCCGAACTACCACAGCGCCAAGGACACCATCGACAACGTGAACATGGATATCTACCGTTCCGCGGTCGGTGCCGTCGCGTGGGCCACGGGGTACTTCGCCGCGCTGTAACCCACCGGTACGCTCGGAGCTGGTCGAACCGACAGCGGAGGTCACGTGGGCAAGTTCAGCAATAAGATGTGGAAGGTGCTCGGCGCGCAGAGCACGCGAAACCAGTCGAGGTCCGTTGCGCTGATCGAGCAATCATCCGCATTCGACGAGTGGGCCGCGGGGCTGACGGACGAGGAGTTCGCCGACGCCGCGCTCGCGCTGGACGTGTACAAGCCCAAGGCCGACGACCGCGCGAAGTTCATCGCGATCGCTCGGGAAGCAGCCGACCGCACGCTGGGGCTGCGTCCGTTCGACGTCCAGTTGCAGGGGGCCGATCGGCTGCTCGAGGGTGACGTCGTGGAGATGGCCACCGGTGAGGGCAAGACCCTCGCCGGTGCCATCGCCGCGGCCGGAATGGCGTTGTCCGGCCGCAGCGTCCACGTGATCTCGCCCAACGACTATCTGGCGCGACGCGATGCCGAGTGGATGAAGCCGTTCTTCGATCTGCTCGACGTGACCGTTGGCTACGTCACCGAATCGTCGACCCGCGAGGAGCGTCGAGAGGCCTACGCCCGCGACGTGGTCTACGGCTCGGTCAACGAGATCGGCTTCGATGTGCTGCGCGACCAGCTCGCCACGCGTGCCGAGGATCTCATCTCGCCGAAGCCCGATGTCGCGATCGTCGACGAGGCCGACTCGGTGTTGGTCGACGAGGCTCTGATCCCGCTGGTGCTCGCCGGCTCGGTGAAGGGCGACGTGCCGCAGGCCGCGATCATGGAAGTGGTCGCGCGGCTGCGGCAGGGCAAGCACTACGAGATCGACGCCAACGGCAAGTCGGCGTTCCTCACCGACGACGGTGCGCGCCTGATCGAGGAGGAATTGGGCGGCATCGAGCTGTACTCGGATGCGCACGTGGGTTCCACACTGCCGCAGGTGAACATCGCCCTCCATGCGTATGCACTAGTGGAGCGCGATGTGCACTACATCGTGCGCGACGGTGCCGTGAAGCTGATCAACTCCTCCCGCGGCCGCGTCGCCGAGTTGCAGCGCTGGCCCGACGGTCTGCAAGCCGCGGTCGAGGCCAAGGAAGGGCTCGCGCAAACCGATTCCGGCGAGGTCATCGACACCATCACCGTGCAGGCGCTGCTGCAGCGCTACGCCCTGGTCTGCGGTATGACCGGTACCGCGATCGCAGCCGGCGAGCAGTTGCGCCAGTTCTACGACCTGGGGGTCTCGCAGATCCCGCCGAACACCCCGAACGTGCGTGTCGACCAGCCGATGCGGGTCTACGACAACAAGGGCAACAAGGTCGCCGGCATCGTCGAGTACGTACGCGAACTGCACGAGACGGGTCAGCCGGTGCTCATCGGCACGCACGATGTGGCCGAGTCCGAGGAACTCGCGCACATGCTGAAGATCTCCGGCGTCGTCGCCACGGTGCTCAACGCCAAGAACGACGCCGACGAGGCCCGGATCATCGCCGAGGCGGGTACCAAGGGTGCGGTCACCGTCTCCACCCAGATGGCCGGCCGCGGCACCGACATCAAGCTGGGCGGCAGTCACGCGGGCGACGACAGCCCGGAGCACGACGAGGTGGCCGAGCTCGGCGGACTCGCCGTGATCGGCACCGGCCTGCACGACACCGAACGTCTCGATCAGCAGCTGCGCGGCCGTGCCGGCCGGCAGGGCGATCCCGGCACCTCGGTGATCTTCGCCTCCGTGGAGGATCCGATCGTGGAACGGCACCTCCCGCTCAAGCGGTCACCCGGTGGCTTCGACCCGGACACCGGCGAATTCCCCCGCGGCGGTAAGGCCGCCGACATGCTCGATTCCGCGCAGCGGGTGGCCGAGGGCGCGATGCTCGAGACCCACGCCAACACCTGGCGCTACAACGACCTGGTCAACCAGCAGCGCAACCTGGTGATGGCGCGGCGGCACGCTCTGCTCACCACCGATAAGCCGCTCACCGAGTTCACTGAACTCGAACCCGACCGGGTCGAGGAGCTGCGGGCCGCAGGCATCACGGACGAGGTTCTCGAACAGGCTGCGCGCGAAGCCTTCCTGTACCACCTGGACCGGGTGTGGGCCGAGCATCTCGCCTTCGTCGCCGAGGTGCAGACCACGATCCACTTGCGCGCTCTCGGCAAGCAGTCGCCGCTCGACGAGTTCCACCGGCTCGTGATCGAGGAGTTCCGCAAGCTCGCCGAGGAGGCGATGCGCCGAACCCGCGAGACGCTGCAGGAGGCCGAGATCACCGAGGACGGCATCGATCTCGACGGTGCCGACCTCGGCCGGAACACACTGACGTGGACCTACATGGTGCATGACAATCCGTTCGCCACGAAGGGCATGGCGAACATGTTCGGATTGATCTAGGGACATGAGCGACGCCGCGGCGCCGGCTCCCGACCCGGCACCGTCGGGCCGGATCGTCAACGTGCCCAACGCGCTCAGCGTGTTGCGGCTTCTCGGTGTCCCGCTGTTCCTGTGGCTGCTGCTGGTGGAGAAGAACGATGCCTGGGCGCTGGTGGTGCTCATGGTGTCCGGTTTCACCGATTGGCTGGACGGGAAGCTGGCGCGGCTGCTCAATCAGCAGACTCGGCTGGGGGAGTTGCTCGATCCGGCCGCTGATCGGCTGTACATGATCGTGGTGCCGATCGCGCTCGCGATCCGCGACATCATTCCGTGGTGGGTGCTGGTGCTGATCGTCGGTCGCGAGGTGATTCTCGCGGGCACCGTGCCGTTCTTGCGCAGCCGGGGAATCACCGCGCTGCCCACGCTGTACCTGGGTAAGGCCGCGACGATGGCGCTCATGTACGCGCTACCGATGCTGCTGGCCGGGACCTTCGACAACGGGCTAGGCGCAGTGATGCACCCGCTGGGCTGGGCCTTCCTCATCTGGGGTCTCGGGATGTACTGGTGGACGCTCGCGCTGTACTGGTACCAGACGGTGCTCGTCGTCCAGCAGCTCCCGCGGCGCGCCTCGTAACCACACCGGTCACAGGGGTTAACACCGGGGGCGTGTTGCTCGACCCCCGTTCCGCCCACTAAGTTGAAACCGCCGCGCGCCCGGCGCAGCCCTCGCGAAAGGAAGTCTCGAAGTGAGCGCCAGCTTTCCCGGAGAATTGCTGTACACGCCCGATCACGAGTGGTTGCTGAAGAAGAGCGACACCGTGGTGCGGATCGGCATCACCGAGTACGCGCAGGACCAGCTGGGCGATGTGGTGTTCGTGCAGCTCCCGGACGACGACGCCGAGGTCACCTCGGGTGATTCCTTCGCCGAGGTCGAGTCCACCAAGAGCGTCTCCGATATCTTCGCCCCGCTGGCGGGCCGCGTGGTGGCCGTGAACGGCGAGCTGGACTCCAGCCCGGATCTGATCAACTCGGACCCGTACGGTGAGGGCTGGATCGTCGAGATCGAGGCGCCCTCCCCGGAGGACCTCGAGGCGGCCCTGGGTGAGTTGCTCGACGCCGACGGCTACAAGGCGCTGACGGCCGAGGCGTGACCTGAGCGCGAAGCCCGTTTCTTAGAACGGCTTTAGAGCCCGGGAATCCGGCCGCCCCCGCGGCGCCGGTCGCGGTACCGTGGAGAACACATCCCGAGGTACCGCAAACTTGAACACCTGTGCAGTAGGAACTGACGAAGGAGCGATGTGAGCGAGAACGACAAGGGCTTCGATGAGGCCCCCGTGGAGACCACCTCGGTGTTCCGTGCCGACATCATCCGCGAGATGGACGCCACCGGCGGTGCCGAGAGCGATGCGCCGGTCACGGGACTGGAGAACCTCCCGGCCGGCGCGGCCCTGCTCGTGGTGAAGCGCGGCCCGAACGCGGGCTCTCGCTTCCTGCTCGATCAGGAGGCGACTTCCGCAGGCCGCCATCCCGATAGCGACATCTTCCTCGACGACGTCACCGTCTCCCGGCGGCACGCCGAGTTCCGAGCGGTCGAGGGCGGCTTCACCGTTGTGGATGTGGGCAGCCTGAACGGCACCTACGTCAATCGCGAGCCGGTCGACGCGTCGCCGCTCTCGCACGGTGACGAGGTGCAGATCGGCAAGTTCCGCCTGGTGTTCTACGTACCTGCCGCAGGCTGAATCCGGTGACGTCCCCACGTCAGGAAACCACCGCCCCGAGCGCTATGTCGATCGGGGCGGTGTTGGAACAGCTCCGCGCGGAGTTTCCGGACGTGACCATCTCCAAGATCCGATTCCTCGAGTCGGAGGGGCTGGTCACTCCCGACCGGTCCCCGTCGGGATACCGGCGCTTCTCGCCCAAGGACTGCGAGCGGCTGCGGTACGTGCTCACCGCTCAGCGTGATTACTACCTGCCGCTGAAGATCATCAAGGAGCAGCTGGACGCGCACGACCGCGGTGAGAGCGTCGAGGGGCCCGCTCCGCGGGCGCCGCGCACGCTGACCGCCGTGTCCTCGAAGACTGCTCCCGCCACCGACTTCTCGGCTCGGCGGCAGACCCGGATAAGCCGGTCGGATCTGCTGGCCCGCTCGGGCGCAGATGAGGCCTTCCTCCGCGAACTGGAGCGTTCGGCGCTGCTCACTTCGGGCAAGGCGGGGTTCTTCGATGAAGACGCCGTCGAGCTGGTGCGGGCGGCGAAGGCCCTCGCCGAGTACGGCCTCGAGGCGCGGCACCTGCGCGCCTTCAAGACCTCCGCCGACCGTGAGGCCGGGCTGATCGCGCAGATCGCCAATCCCGTGGCCCGTGGCGGTGACGCCGGCGCAGCCGAGCGTGCCGCGGAACTGATCCGCGAGCTCGCGGCGCTGTCGGTCACCTTCCACACCCAGCTGGTGAAGGCCGCCGTCAAGGACGCCGTTCGGTAGTCGGTGCAAGCCTTTTCGTGCGCCGGTAAGCTGATTCCATGATCGAGATGACGGTCGCGGGCATCCGGATGGACCCGCCGCAGGACGATCCGGTGCTGCTCCTGCGCGAGGTCGGTGGCCCCCGGTACTTGCCCATCTGGATCGGGCAGGGCGAGGCCACGGCCATCGCCATCAAACTGCAGGGTGTCGAACCGACCCGGCCGCTCACGCACGACCTGATCGGCGATCTGCTCGAGACGCTCGGCCGTTCGCTCACGGAGGTCCGGATCACCGGGCTTCAGGAGGGCACCTACTACGCCGATCTCGTGCTCGACGGTGATCAAACGGTCTCGGCGCGCCCTTCCGATTCGGTGGCCATCGCCGTGCGCTTGGCTGTGCCGATCTTCGCGGAGGAAGAGGTGCTCGCCGAAGCGGGCCTGATCCTGCCGGATGAGGAGATCGATTCTGAGGCAACCGAATCCGGCGAAGAAGCGCCTGCCGAGGAGGAAGTCGAGAAGTTCAAGGAGTTCCTCGACTCGATCTCCGCGGATGACTTCAAAGCGCCGGGTGAGTCCTGACCCTCGAAGGTCACGATTTGGTCTCGACCTCAACTTCAACTTGAGGTTATGGGTGTGTCGCGTTGATTCGGACGCTTCGGCCCCCTAGCGTTCACGCCGGACACCGCGAATGGCACCGAGGGAATTACACCGACGGCCGGAACGCGGGAGGCGTACTCTAAGGGTGCGCACGGGACCTACGAGGGAGACGGCAGTGACCGATCAGGTTGGCACCGGGCAGGGCGACGATCAGCCGACGAGTGTGCTCGTCGGCACACAGGGCTCGCTCGACGACATCGCTCCGGGCCTGTTCCCGAACGACACCATCCCGGATGAGCTGCTCGGTTACCGCGGTCCGAGCGCCTGCCAGATCGCCGGCATCACGTACCGCCAGCTCGATTACTGGGCGCGCACCTCGCTCGTCGTGCCGTCCATTCGTAGCGCAGGCGGCTCCGGCACCCAGCGTCTGTACTCCTTCAAGGACGTCCTGGTCCTGAAGATCGTCAAGCGCCTGCTCGACACCGGCATCTCACTGCAGAACATCCGTGTGGCCGTCGACCACCTGCGCCAGCGCGGCGTCGAGGATCTCGCCAAGATCACGCTGTTCTCCGATGGCACCACCGTGTACGAGTGCACCAGTGCCGAAGAGGTCGTCGACCTGCTTCAGCACGGCCAGGGCGTCTTCGGTATCGCCGTCTCCGGTGCGATGCGCGAACTCACCGGTACCATCGCCGACTTCCCCGGCGAGCGGGCCGATGGTGCCGCGGCCGAAACGGCGCCCGAGGACGAGCTGGCCTCGCGCCGCCGCAACCGGTCGCGCGCCACCGGCTAAAGCCGTTGCGGCGCCGTGTGCGCGCCGCCTAGGGTTCATCGCCGTGGCCCACATTGCGATGTTCTCCATCCCCGCCCCCGGGCATGTGCTCCCCGCGCTCGATCTGTTCGCCGAGCTGGTGCGCCGCGGCCACCGGGTCAGCTACGCCAACGATCCGTCGATGCGCGCGACCGTCGAGGCGACCGGAGCCGAGCTCAAGCCCTACACGTCCGTGCTTCCCGGACTCGGTGAGAACGCTGAGACCGGTGCGGAGGACGCCTTCGCCGGTGATGTGATCGACCAGCTCACGGTGTTCGCCGATGAGTACGAGAACCAGCTGCCCCAGTGGTTCGCGCTGTACGAAGATGACCGCCCCGACCTGATCCTCTACGACATCGCCGGTGCCATGAGCCTGGTGCTCGCCCGCTCCTGGAACATTCCGACGCTCCAGATCTCACCCACCTATGTGGCGTGGGAGGGCTACGCCGACGATATGGCCGAATTCCACACGATGTTGCGCACCGACCCTCGGGGAGTCGCGATGCTCGCTCGACAGGACGCCCTGCTAGCGCGGTACGGCATCGAGACGGATTCGCTGGTGTTCATCGGCACGCCGGAACGGTCACTGGTGCTGATCGCGCCGTCCATGCAGCCGAACATCGAGCGGGTGGACCGCGCGATCTACACGTTC
Organism: Tsukamurella paurometabola DSM 20162; assembly: GCF_000092225.1. Classification (NCBI taxonomy): domain Bacteria; kingdom Bacillati; phylum Actinomycetota; class Actinomycetes; order Mycobacteriales; family Tsukamurellaceae; genus Tsukamurella; species Tsukamurella paurometabola. Next base: position 2,431,619 of record NC_014158.1, on the reverse strand, counting down.
ACCGGCCCCGCTCGTCGCCTGCCGGCGGCGGCACCGTCGGGCGGGGAACGCCCGATCACCCTCCTCGTGTCGTTCGGGTCCGCGTTCACCGACCAACCGGTGACCTACCGCGCCGCGTGCGATCTCGCGCTCGCCCGGCCCGACTGGCGGGTGATCCTGCAGGTCGGTGGGCGCACTGAACCCGCGACGGTGACCGCCTCCGACGGAACGCTGCCCGGCAACGTCGAAGTCCACCGGTGGATCGACCAGGTCGCGGTACTGCAGGAGACCGATGTCTTCCTCACCCACGCCGGTATGGGCGGTAGCACCGAGGCGATGCTCACCGGCACGCCCGTCATCACCGCCCCGCAGGCGGCCGATCAATTCGAGAACGCCGAGATGTTGGCGGCGGCAGGGATCGCCGTGCCCGCGCCGCAGACACCGACCGGTGTCGCACTCGGACAGGCCTGCGACGCAGCGCTGCAGCTCAGCGGTCGTGCCGCCGAACTAGCAGCGGAACTCGCCGACCTCGGCGGACTCGATCGCGCCGTGGATGTGGTGCTCGACCGGCTGCCCGCGTAGTCGCCGTACGGGCGTCCTACTGAACTGGGTTAGAATCGTCACGCGTCGCAACACCGCGTGGGAGAGCCCAGCGGGCCGGTCGAGCCCGCAGGCGCCGAAGGAGCAACACCTCTCCGTCAATCTCTCAGGCAACAGGACCATGCGGGTTGGGCGCCTCAGGAGCCGCCGGTGACTGAGGGGGAGGGCAGCGCCGGTCGTTCCCCGCGCCCGGCACGTCACGGCCCCGGAGGTTCCCCAGTGTCTGCCAGCAACTTCCCCGCTCGCCATATCGGCCCCGATAGCGGCGACCTCGACCAGATCCTCCGCGTGATCGGTGTCGATAGCCTCGACGACCTGGCCCGCGCCGCAGTACCTTCCGCGATCCTCGATCCCGCCGACGATAACGGCCTCGGTGCCCTGCCCGCAGCGATCGACGAGCACGAGGCACTTGCCGAACTACGTGCACTCGCCGACCGCAACACGGTGGACCGCACCATGATCGGCCTCGGCTACTACGACACGCTGACCCCACCGGTGCTGCTGCGCAACATCATCGAGAACCCGGCCTGGTACACCGCCTACACGCCGTACCAGCCCGAGATCAGCCAGGGCCGCCTCGAGGCCCTGCTCAACTTCCAGACCATGGTCTCCGACCTCACCGGTATGGAGATCGCCAACAGCTCCATGCTCGACGAGGCCACTGCCGCCGCCGAGGCCATGACCTTGCTGCGCCGCGCCGGCAAGTCCACGAGCCCGCGCCTGATCGTCGACCGGGACGTCTTCCCGCAGACCCTCGCCGTGATCGAGACCCGCGCCGAGCCGCTCGGTATCGAGGTGCTGGTCCACGATGTGACCACCGGCCTGCCCGAGGGCGAATTCTTCGGCGTCATCCTGCAGACCCCCGGCGCTTCGGGCCGGATCGCCGACGTGCAGTCCGTGATCGACGGTGCCCACGAGCGCGGAGCGCTCGTCGCCGTCGGCGCTGACCTGCTGGCGATGACTCTGCTGACTCCTCCCGGCGAGCAGGGCGCGGACGCCTGCTTCGGGACCACGCAGCGCTTCGGCGTGCCGCTCGGCTTCGGCGGCCCGCACGCCGGCTACCTCGCGGTGCATTCGAAGCACGCGCGGCAGATCCCCGGCCGCCTCGTGGGGGTCTCCGTGGACGCCGACGGCAACCTCGCCTACCGCCTCGCGCTGCAGACCCGTGAGCAGCACATCCGCCGCGAGAAGGCCACGAGCAACATCTGTACCGCGCAGGTGCTGTTGGCCGTCCTCGCCGCGATGTACGCCTCGTACCACGGTCCGGAGGGGCTCAAGGCCATCGCGCTGCGCGTGCACGCCCGTGCGTCGGAGTTCGCCGCCGCGCTCGGCGACGCCGTCGTGCACGCTGACTTCTTCGACACCGTGCTCGTGCAGGTCCCGGGCCGTGCGGACGACGTGCTCGCCGCCGCCAAGGCCGCCGGCTACAACCTGTGGCGCGTCGACGACGACCACATCTCCGTCGCCTTCGACGAGACCAGCACCCCGGCCGACGTCGCCGCCGTGCTCGCGGCCTTCGATGCGAAGCCGGTCAACGCGGCACCGTCGGACATCGAGAACCGGACCTCCGAGTTCCTCACGCACCCGGCGTTCCACGCCTACCGCACCGAGACGGCGATGCTGCGCTACCTGCGCAAGCTCGCCGACAAGGACATCGCTCTGGACCGCTCGATGATCCCGCTGGGCTCGTGCACCATGAAGCTCAACGCGACCGCCGAGATGGAGTCCATCACCTGGCCGGAGTTCTCGCGGCTGCACCCGTTCGCGCCCGCCGCGGACACCGAGGGCATCCGCGCGCTGATCGCCCAGCTGGAGGAGTGGCTGGTCGCGATCACGGGCTACGACAACGTCTCGCTGCAGCCGAACGCCGGCTCGCAGGGCGAGTACGCGGGCCTGCTCGCGATCCGCAACTACCACCTCTCGCGTGGCGACGCGCACCGCACCGTGTGCCTGATCCCGTCGTCCGCGCACGGGACGAATGCCGCGTCGGCCGTGATGGCGGGCCTGAAGGTGGTCGTAGTCGCCTCGCGCGAGTCCGGCGACGTGGACACCGCGGATCTGAAGGAGAAGATCGCCAAGCACGCCGATGAGCTGGCGGCGATCATGATCACCTACCCGTCCACGCACGGCGTGTACGAGCACGAGGTGCGCGAGATCTGCGGCGCGGTCCACGAGGCCGGTGGTCAGGTCTACGTCGACGGTGCCAACATGAATGCCCTGGTCGGGCTCGCCCGGCCCGGCAAGTTCGGCGGCGACGTCTCGCACCTGAACCTGCACAAGACCTTCTGCATCCCGCACGGCGGCGGCGGCCCCGGCGTGGGCCCGATCGGCGTCCGCAGCCACCTCGCGCCCTTCCTGCCCGGGCACCCGCTCGAGCCGTCGCTCGGGAACGGCCCGACGATCTCCGCGGCCCCGTTCGGTAGCGCCTCGATCCTCCCGATCACCTGGGCGTACATCCGGATGATGGGCGCCGACGGCCTGCGTCGCGCGACGCTCACCGCGATCGCCTCGGCGAACTACATCGCGGCGCGTCTGGGCGAATCCTTCCCGGTGCTCTACACCGGCGAGAACGGCCGGGTGGCGCATGAGTGCATCCTGGACGTGCGAGGCATTTCCAAGGAGACGGGCGTCTCCATCGACGACGTCGCGAAGCGCCTGGCGGACTACGGTTTCCACGCGCCGACGATGAGCTTCCCGGTGGCGGGCACGCTCATGGTCGAGCCCACGGAGAGCGAGTCGCTGGGCGAGATCGACGAGTTCTGCGAGGCGATGATCGCCATCCGTGCCGAGATCGACCGCGTCGCGTCGGGGGAGTGGCCGGTGGACGACAACCCGTTGCGCGGGGCCCCGCACACCGCGGAGTGCCTGGTCGCCGAGTGGGATCACCCGTACTCGCGCGAAGTCGCGGTGTACCCGCAGGGCCTGCCGTCGGGTGGCGCGCGTGCCAAGGTGTGGCCGTCCGTCCGGCGCATCGACGGCGTCTACGGCGACCGCAACCTGGTCTGCTCCTGCCCGCCGATCGAGGCATTCGCCGAGTAGGCCGACGATGCGGAAGCGGGCAACCCTTCTCCGCTGAAGTAAACTGCCGATTATGGATCGGTGGGCGGCGATGTCGAGCTCCTTCTGGGGCGTGCTCGCGCCCGCGGGGACGCTCCTGATCGTGCTGGCGATCTTCGCGTGGAAGAACCGTGGCCAGAACATTCGGCTCTCGGGCTCCGACATCCTCGTCGGCTTCGGGGTGGGTTTCGCGGTGACTCTGGTGATCAGCGCTGTCGTGCGCCCGCAGCTGCCGTTCACGTCGGGTGTGGCGGCCTCCGGTCCGCTGCTGATCGGGTACCCGCTCGCCCTGACGCTTGCCCTTGTACGAACGCGCCGGCGGCGCAGTCGCGCGGCGCAGGACGCTGAAGCCGCGCGGGCACAGATCCCGCCGGCAGCGCGCGAGTACTTCCGTGCCTGCGACTTCCCGTCGCGCGCGGGGGCTGCACTCACGTCGGCGCGGCCTCCTACCCCAGAGGCCGCGACCGACCTGGTTGCCTACTGGATCTTCGCCGCCCTCGACAGCGGCGACTACGTGGACTTCTCGCGGACCGTTCACTACACGACGGCGCTGCGCGGCTGGCGTCTGTCGTCGCCGACGCTCATCGAGGCAGTTCCAGTGCTTACCGCGCCGTTCCTGCGCAGCGGCGACGAATGGGTTCCCGAGGTCGACCGTGCATTCCGTCGCACCGCAATCGCACTGCTCACCACCCGCTTCGGAACCCCGGTGGCGGCATGAGCTATCTCGGCGGGGTGATCGTCGGGTCGATCGCGGTGATGTTGCTGGTGGCAGTTCCCATCGGGATGGTGATCGGGTCGCACGATCGGAAGCGGCGGCCGAAGGACTGGATCGTCGACTACTCCTGGTCGCTGCTGTGGACGGTCGTGTTCACGACCGTGGCGAGCATCCTGTGGCCGGAAAGGCCGCGATTCCTCGACGGCGTCGTATTCGGAATCGCCGTCGTCCCCATCGCCTTCCTCCCCGATGTCGCGTACACGATCCGGCACCGTCGGGACACCGAGCCTGCGGAAATATCCGCTCCGGGGGCGAAACCCGAACGAAATCGCAGAATCGATCTTCCTGTCGCAGGTTTCGGCGCGGATGTGGAAGCGCACTTCGCTGATCCGATGGTCCGCGCGCGATATGTGATCGCAGCGCACCGGCGTGGACTGATCTCCGACACGGACCTGCCTCATGCTGCGGCCGGCCTCGGCGACCTATCGGAGATCGGCTACGACCGGACCCAGGAGCAAGCCGACGCGGATGTCGCCGAGCAGCTCATCTACTACGCCCTCCGCACCGGCGATGCTCGCCGGCACCGGGAGGCGCTTGTCGCACTGGAACCGACGGTGGACGTGAGCACGAGGGCGCGGGACGAGCCCGAGTGGATGCGCATCCATCGCCGGGAAAGGCTGAGGGAAGGCCTCATCGACTACTTCGACGCCAGGTACGGGCCGCAACTGACCGAGACCGTCCACACCCATTTCGCCGATCCGACGGTGCGCGCCCACGCCCTGATCGCGGCCTACCGGTTCCACGCCACGCCATCGGGGGATGTCCCGCAGCGTGCCGCCGAGCTTATCGCCGACCTGCCCGGTGCAGGGGAAGCGTGGACGGAACTGGCGATGGCGCCGCCCACCAGTGCGCGGTCGGACATCGAACCGATCCTCGACCGCGCCGCCGACGAGATCGGCTATTGCCGGACACCCGCGGAGGCCGAGCGCGACCTGTACGAGGCTGCAGCCTACCGCGCCGTGGTCGAGTCGAGTGTGAGTGACGAGGCCCGGCGGCTCTGGGAACTGAGCATGCGCGACGACGTGTATTTCGAGGGCGCCGTCGACCCGGCTCTGACGGCGTTGCTCTGGGCGCATACCGCGGCCGGTGACGATATCGACGATCAGATCCGGGACACCCGCCACACCCTCATCGCCTACCTCAACGGCCGCTACTAGCGATTTTCGGTGCCTTTCTGCGGCCGAAACCGCGCTCATACCGCAGAAATCCACCGAAAGGTGTCACCGGCGCGGGGACGATGGCTGCCGCGATCGCGTTCACACGCTGGGTGGGCTGGGGCGAGTCGCCGTTCCCGAGTTACGTCCCCTTCGGCGTGCTCACCAGTTCACCGCGGGTCTTTGCGGCTCTGCGGGTGCACGACGAGCAGAATCGGTAGCTACCCGGACCACCCGAGCGATGCGACGAGACGGGTCACTTGGGGGTGATCGCGTCGGCGATCGCCATGACCGCTGGGTTCGCCGCGGGTGCGAGTGGCTGGACGGTGCCGAAGGACACCGACGAGGTCTTGTCCGGCGTGGGTTGACCCGCGACCCGGAAACCGGCCTCCGCGAGCGGCTTCGCGTTCTCGCCCTTGCCGATGTAGGCGACGAAGTCGGACGCAGCGCGACGCTGCGCCTCCGTGACGCCCTCGCGATCGAGCACGGCGGCCGGATAGGTGGCTGCGGCGGTCGGCCCCGCCGGATACACCGCCACGGGAGCGGTCTCGCCCCGACCGCGGGCGAAGGCGTACAACTGCTGCTCGGTGACCGGGACGGCGCGCAGCGAATCCGACGGCACCATCAGGCCCTCCAGCGCCGCGGTGGCGTTCGCCGTCTTCGGTGCCGCGCTCGCCCAGCGGTTCAACGTGCCGGTCACCAGCGGGCCGCGCGCGGCCTCCTCGTCGATCGCGGCGCCACCCGTGCGGGCAACAGCGGCAGCCACGGACTGGGCCGCCAGATAGGTGCCGTCGGCGCCGGAACCGGCGGTGGGCAACGAGATCCCGAGATCGGCTTGGCGTGCGGGCACGTCGACCCAGCGGACTCCGTCGAAGGCCTGCCGTGCTGAACCACGCACCGCCAGGACACCCGGCGATGATGCGATGGACGTGGGCTGCCCCGACAGTTCGGCCGGCTTCGCGGCGGCCAGGCGTGCCGTCCAGATGCTGCTCTCCGGGATCCACACCGCCGGTGCCGGACCGAGTTTCGGATCCCACGTCCCCGCCAGCGCGGACAGTGCGACGGGGGAGTCGACACCCGTGACCTCCGCCCGCGGGCAGTAGTCGTTCGAGACCGTTCCCGACGAGTTGAATCCGTCGGCAACGCGGCGCAGGGATTCGACCAGCGCGGGCGCGGCGGCCACCTTCAGCTGGAGATCGCCCTCGACGCAGGTCGCGGCGGCATCGCGGCCCTCCTGCTCGGAACGGCCCAGCAACCAGAGCATCGCCCCGGCCACCGCGATCACCACCAGGACCGCCGCGATCGCCGCGATCACCCAGCGTGCGAGGCCGCGAGAACCGGATCCTGATCTATGCGTACCCATCGAGAGCAACCTACCCGAAGACGCCGCGAGGTGGGGGAGGCGAGTCTTGCGCGTTCGCCCTGGTGATGGGCTTCGCGCCACCGATGAACCGGGTCAGTTCGGCACCGTCGAGCAGCGTGCCCGGGAACGGATCCCCGGCCAGTCGGCGGGGGAGGCCATCGGGCACCGTTCCGGCCACCAGGACCAGGTTCCCGAACCGTCGCCCCTTGACGATCGCGGGCTCCGCGGCGATCACCACCGTCCCGAACGCCTCCGCGACCGTCGCGGCCATCGCGCGAGCGAAGGCGAGCGGGGGACCGTCGCCGATGTTGAGCGCGACCGCCGCGCCGGGCGCGAGCAACGGGATCAACGAGGCGAAGAATTCCCGCGTGGTGAGCGCGGCCGGGGTGCGGGCCCCGGCGAACACGTCGAGCACGAGCAGGTCGACGTTGCCCTGCAGGCCCCCGGGAAGCAACGCCGCCGCCTCGGCCGCGTCACCGCAGCGCACCTTGATCTGCTCTCGCTTGGGCAGCGGCATGGCCGCCCGCACGGCGTCGATCAGTGCACGGTCCGATTCGATCACCTGCTGCCGTGATCCCGGCCGGGTCGCCGCCACGTAGCGGGGCAGGGTGAATCCGCCGCCGCCGAGGTGCACGGCGGTGATCGGCTCGCCCGGCGGGCGCACGAGATCGACAACGTGCCCGATCCGGCGGACGTACTCGAAGACGAGATTCGTCGGATCATCGAGGTCGACGTAGCTCTGCGGAGTTCCGTCCAGGAACACCGTGAACGCGCCGGGCCGGTCACGATCGTTGTCGATCGTGACCGGCCCGGTCTGGCCGTCCTCGGTCAGCTGTTCGCGGCCTTGAACTCGCGCCGACGCGCATGCAGGATCGGCTCGGTGTAGCCGCTCGGCTGCTCGCCGCCCAGCAGGATCAGGTCCTTCGCGGCCTGGAAGGCGATGTTCGAGTCGAAATCGGGTGCCAGCGGCCGGTACTCGGGGTCGCCCGCGTTCTGCTGGTCGACCACCGGCGCCATCCGCTTGAGCGACTCCACGATCTCATCCTCGGTCACGATGCCGTGCCGCAGCCAGTTCGCCAGCAGCTGCGAGCTGATGCGCAGCGTGGCGCGATCCTCCATGAGCGCGACGTCGTGGATGTCGGGCACCTTCGAGCAACCCACGCCCTGGTCGATCCACCGCACCACGTAACCGAGGATCGACTGGCTGTTGTTGTCGAGCTCCTCGCGCTTCTCGGCGTCGGACCAATCGGTCTTCGGAGCCAAGGGGATGGTGAGGATGTCGTCGACCGAAGCCGGATCCCGCTTGGCGATCTCGTTCTGGGTCTCGAACACGTCCACCAGGTGGTAGTGCAGCGCGTGCAGCGTCGCGGCCGTGGGCGAAGGAACCCATGCGGTCGTAGCGCCGGCCTTGGGCTGGGCGATCTTCTGCTCCAGCATCGCGGCCATCAGGTCGGGCATGGCCCACATGCCCTTACCGATCTGCGCCTTGTGCTGCAGTCCGGCGTGCAGGCCGATGTCGACGTTGGAGTCCTCGTAGGCGGGGTACCAGGTCTGTGCCTTGAGCTCGCCCTTGCGGACGATCGGTCCGGCGACCATCGAGGTGTGGATCTCGTCGCCGGTGCGATCGAGGAAGCCGGTGTTGATGAACACCACGCGATCGTTCGCGGCGGCGATCGCGGCCTTGAGGTTCACCGAGGTGCGGCGCTCCTCATCCATGATGCCCATCTTCAGGGTGAGGGCGGGCAGGCCCAGGATCTGCTCGACGCGTTCGAAGATCTCGGCGGCGAACGCCACCTCCTCGGGGCCGTGCATCTTGGGCTTGACGATGTAGATCGAGCCGGTGCGCGAGTTCTTGACCTCGCCCGACAGTCCGTGGATCGCGATCAGCGAGGTGACGATGCCGTCGAGGATGCCCTCGCCGATCTCTTCGCCGTCCAGCAGGATCGCGTCCGTGGTCATCAGGTGGCCCACATTGCGCACGAACAGCAGCGAGCGGCCGTGCAGAACCAGCTCCGAGCCGTCGGTCGCGGTGTAGACCCGGTCCGGGTTCAGCGTGCGGGTGAAGGTCTTGCCGCCCTTGGTGACCTCTTCGGCCAGGTCGCCCTTGTTCAGGCCCAGCCAGTTCCGGTAGCCCACGACCTTGTCGTCGGCGTCGACGGCCGCGACCGAGTCCTCGAAGTCCATGATCGTGGTGACCGCGGACTCGACGAGCACGTCCTTGACGCCCGCGCGATCGGTGGAGCCGATCGGGGACGCCGGATCGATCTGGATCTCCAGGTGCAGGCCGTTGTGACGCAGCAGGATGCCGGTCGGCGCGGCGCGCTCACCGGTGTAGCCGACGAAGGCCGACGGGTCGGCGAGGCCGACCGAAGCGTCCTCGCTGGCGCCCGACGCCCCGGCGACGGTCGCGAGCAGCTCGGTGCCGTTGATGCGGTACTCGGTGACATCCGCGTGCGAGCCCGACTCGAGCGGCACGGCCTGATCCAGGAAGTCCTTGGCGAAGGCGATCACCTTGTCACCGCGGACCTTGTTGTAGCTCGTGCCCTTCTCCGCGCCGTCGGCCTCGGAGATGGCATCGGTGCCGTAGAGCGCGTCGTAGAGCGAGCCCCAGCGCGCATTCGAGGCGTTGATCGCGAAGCGGGCGTTGAGGATCGGCACGACCAGCTGTGGGCCCGCGGTCGAGGTGATCTCGGTGTCGACCTTGTCGGTGGTGATCTCACGGTCCTCGGTGGCGGGCACGAGGTAGCCGATGTCGGTGAGGAACTGCTTGTAGGCGGGGAAGTCCACGGGTCCCGGGGCCGCCGCGTGGAAGTCGTCGATCTTCGCCTGCAACTCGTCGCGCTTGGCGAGCAGTGCCTTGTTCTTCGGAACGAGGTCGCCGATCAGCTTCGCCGCACCGGTCCAGAAGGCGGCCTGGTCTACGCCCGTGCCCGGAAGGGCCTCGTTGTTGATGAAGTCGTAGAGAACCGTCGCGACATCGAGACCGGCGACGGACGTGCGGGCGGTATCGGCCATGGCTATCAAACCCCTCAATACACAGTCGTAAGCAGTACGCGCATCATGTTACTCCGCGCAGGTTCCCCGTCCGCTCCGCGGTGACCACCTGGCCGTAGTCCAGTTTGACGAGCTGATCGGCCCTGTCGAAGTACCGGTCGTCGTGGGTGATGACGACCACGGTCTTCCCGCGCGCTCGCAGATCGGGGATGATCCGATCGTAGAAGACGGCGCGGAACCGCGGGTCCTGATCAGCGGCCCACTCGTCGAACAGATACACGGGCCGGTCTTCCAGGAGCGCCGTGAGCAGCGCAAGTCGCTTGCGCTGCCCGGACGAGAGGGCCACGGTCGACAATCGCCCGCCCTCGACGGAGACCGCGTGCGCCAACTCCAGTTCGTGCAGCAGCAGGCGCACCCGATCGTCCAGATCGTCGGCCGCGAGCCCCAGGTAGTCATCGAACAGGTGGAAATCGGAGAAGACCGCTGCCGTGTGCTGTCGGAACCACTCGGTGTTGCGCGTACCAATGGCCTCCCCGCCCAGCAGCAGATCGCCCGAGCGCGGCGGGTACAGTCCCGCGATCACCTTCGCCAGGGTCGATTTACCGCTCCCGTTGCCGCCGACCACGAAGGTCACCTCGCCCGGTCGCAGCGCCAGGTCGACCGGGCCGAGCCGGAAACCGCGCGGAGCCGCGGGCCCGCCCGGGTGCCGAGGCGGACCGGGGTGCGGCGGCCCACCGGGCGAGGTCGGGGGATGCGGAGGATGTGTGCCGGGCCGCCCCGTGGGCGGCTCGGGCAGGTACTCGTAGCCCACACCGCGTAGCTCGACGGTGGCGTCGGCGGCCGGCGGCCGTCCGTCGTACGGCAGTGCCGACTCATCGCGCGGCGCCTCCAGCGACAGGTCCATTCCGCGGATCTTCGCCAGAGCCACATCGCCGCGCACCAGGTCCGGGATCCGGTGCATCAAGCTCTGCATCGGCATCGAAAGGAAGGTGGTCACCAGGACGTAGCCGATCATCGTCTCCCGCGGAAGTTCGAGCGCGCGGGCCAGGACGAACAGGATCAGCACCATGGTGCCCAGCTGCACCACCTGTCCGAGCGCCTGCCCGCCGGCGAAGCGCGTTCCCGCGGCCACGTGCCGTCGTCGCAGAGCCGATGCGGTGCCCACCAGGCGGCGGTCCAGGAAGTCGGCGCGTCGGTCGCGGTGCAGTTTGAGTTCCTTGATGCCATGGGTCACCTCGTGGAACGAGCCGATCAGAGCGTCGTCGAGCTCCCGGGCTCGACGGAAGTGCTCACGCACCTTCCGCAGCACCGTCTCCACACAGGCGATCCCGATCACCGTGCCCGCCACGGACACCGCGAACAGCGCGCCCGAGACCGTCGCCAGGTACGTGAGCGCACCGATGATCGTGGCCACGTCGATGCACAACCCGGGAATCCCGGACACCGCCATCGACAATGAGCGCACATCCTCGGTGAGTGTTGCCAGCAGACGGTGGTCGCCGAGCCGTTCGATGTGCTCCAGCGGCGCGGCGAGCACTCGCTGCGAAAGCTGCACGCGGAGCCGGAACACCGCCGCCTGCGCCAGATGGAGCAGAACCAACTGCGAGGCGACCCCGGCGGTGACCACGACTGCGGCGGTCACCACGAACTCGGTCCCCGTCACGGTGGGCATCGGGCCCGGCGCGACCAGTCCGTTGATCAACGTCAGGAGGTACGCGTTCGCGCCGCCCGCGATCAGGCCCGCCACCACGGCCGCGGCGATCGCGGCCGGCGAGATGGAGAGCAGGAATCTCAGGAGCTTCACGATGGACCGCCCACGACGTCGAACAGGAAGCCCTCCACCGTTACCCCGGGGGCGAAGGAGAAGGCGAGCCCGGTCTCCTGGGTGCCGCCGGCCGCCCTTGCGCCGAGCAGGCGTTCGAGCACGAACAGCAGCGAGACGCTGAGCATGTTGCCGTGCTCGGCGAGCACCGCCCAGCTGGTCTGCGACGCCGACCGCGGCAGGCCCAGCGCGGCGCTCGCCGACTCGATGATCTTCGGGCCACCGGGGTGGATCGCCCAGTGCGCGACGTCCTCCCGCCCGAGACCGTTGCGGGCGAGAACCCCGTCGATCACCGGCGATACGCCGTCCAGGATATACCGCGGCAGGGAGTGCGCGAGCTCACACGTGATGCCGTTCGCGTTGACGCCCAGCACGATCCCGTCCTCGGCGTCGTCGAGGAGATGTGCGAAGGTGTCCCGCACCACGATGTGACCGGCGGGCAGCGGGTGTCCCACCTCGCTCGCACCGATGAGCGCGGCGCCGCAGCCGTCGGCGAACAGCGACGAGATCACCACGTCGTTCGGATCGCCCGCGAACACCGCGTTCACCGAACTCAGTTCCAAGCACACCAGCAGAGACTTACGGTCCGGGTGAGCGCGCACGAAATCGCTCGCCACCCGCAATGCGTTCATCGCGGCGGCGCAGCCCATGAAGTTGATCACGACCCTACTGGTCGAGGCGGGCAGGCCGAGGGACCGGGTCACCGCGACATCGACACCGGGAGCGAGGAATCCGGTGCTGGTGACGAAGATCAGCTGCCCCACTTCGGTAGCGTCGACGGCGCCGAGCGCGCGGCGCGCCGTCTCGATCGCCAGCGGTGCGGCGTGTTCGAAGTACAGGTCCATTCGCTGACGGATCGTGTCCGGCCGGGCGCTGAAGTCGGCGAAGTCGTCGCTGAGCGGGTCGATCGCCAGATGCCTCGTCGCGACCGCAGTGTTGGCGTACACGCGGCGGATACGTTCGGCCTGAATCGGATCGGCGAATCGCGCGGCGACCCGTTCGGCGGAGACCGACTGGCCGTGGGCCTGAGCCGGCGAGCCGGTCGCGAGCGATTCGATCACCGCGACGGTGGTCGGCGGTGCCGGCGGAGCGCCGTGCCACAGCGGGTCCGGCAGCGGGGTCGTATCCGGCTCGCCGAGGCGGATCTGCGGGGCGATCATGGGTCCTCCTTGGAATGACTGAGGGCAGGGCGATCAGACGGTGCCGATGCCGGTGAAGCCTGCGACGACGTAGGAACCGGAGGTGCGCAGGGCCTTCGGTGAGAAGTGCTCGCGGAAGAACCCGTAGCCCTCGGCCTGCGCCGTGCGCGATTTCGAGAACAGGAACGTGCGCACCTGGTCGGGCAGACGGTCGAAGACGAAGCTGCGTGCGGGCAGCCAGTGCACGCCGAACGTCGCCGCCTCCTCTGCCATCACCTGTTCGGTGGCGATGTTGGCGAAACCGCTGCGCTGGTACGGCAGCACGTGGTGCACCCGGTGGCTGGACAGTCCCGCCGACAGGAAGCAGTCGACGTACCGGTTACCGGAGATCGTGAGGTCGTAGGCCTGGTGCAACTGATTGACCGCCCAGTCCTCGGTGTCCGGCTCCGGCAGGTGGTCGACGTCGGTCTCGAAGTCGTGACTGGCGACCACCAGGAAGGTGCTCACCCACAGCACCGCGACGAACTGCGCGACCCACGCCCAGACATCGCCGAGAAGCAGGAACAGGAAGAACTCGCCGATGAGCAGTGCGCGCATGCCGAAGGCGCCGACGAAGTGCGGGAGTGCGGCGCGCAGCGAACCGTACATATCGGCCACACCCACCTGGCGGGTCAGCCTGACGATCTCGAACAGCCGGGCGGTCATCCCGGTCGCGGTGTGCCCGAACTTGTGGAGCGTGTGGATGGGCACTCGGTACCACCGGGGGATGTCCATCATCATGGTGAACACGTTCTTCTTGATGTCCACTTCACTCTGCGTGTGCGGATGATGGAGCAGCGCGTGGCCGTCGGCGGTCACGAAGGACAGAGCCACGTAGTTGATGTCGAAGGCGTTCACCAGGACCTTGTTCGCGCCCTTCTGTGCGCGGTGAATGGCGTAGTGCCCGAACCCGGCGAGCGAACTGCGCAGGACCACCATGGCGATCACGAACAGCGGCAGGGGCATCCACGCGGGCAGCGACAGCCGGGTGGCGATCACCGCGACATAGGCGACGGTGAGGGCGACTGCGACTGCGTCGAACCAGCGATCCATCCGGGTGATACGGGCGGCCAGCGCGGGATCGGTCAGGCGCTTCTTGACCCGATGCAGCAGATCGTCCGGGTCGTCGAAGCGATATCGGGGCGTATCGCGCCAGCTATCGAAATCGTCTTTGAACAAGAATGCCGGCGCATTGTTCTTAGGATGCACATCTTCGATTCGTGCGTCCCGGTCCAAGGCGAAACGTTCCAGCATTCGCTCGATCTTCTCGGGGTCCTTGTGATACGACCCGATGATCGACGTGATATCCCGATTCTTGGAGCGGCCGATGAAGAATTCACCGCCGGGATGCTTGGTGATCCATTCCGAGAGGTCGTACGCGCGCCCCTTGTAAACCCATACATCGGACAACTGTGGTCCGCCGCCGGGGCCGGGGCCGCCGGGCGACGGTCCAGGCCGGACTTCGCGCCTTTGGTCCTGGTCATTCGCGTGTGCCGGAGGTGCCGGGCGTGCGCGCTGGAGATCGCGTGGTCCCGGATCATGTGTGCCCTCCCGCGGCGGCACGGTGGGGTTCTCTGTCACTCGTCGTCCTCCTGGCAGACGGATTTCCTGGCGTTACTCGTTACTGTTTCGCCTTCCACTAATGGATCACCAAAAGATGGCCAATGCCCCACCTCTAACGTCCGATTCCTCCCGATTCGACGATCGAATCGAACTCTTGATTTTGCGACCGATGATGCATACTCGATCAAGGGAAACCCGGAATCCATGTTTCTCCGGGCGTCGAATGACGGCGCCTGAAATTCGATGTCTAAGGGGGGCTCATGAGCCTGAAAACGTCTCGTGCAGCGATCGCGCTGCTTGCGGTCGGTGCAGTCGCACTCACCGGTTGTGCCGACAAGAAGTCCGAGGCAGGTGGCGAGGGGAGCGCCACGGCGAGCACGGCGGCAGGATCAGCGTCGTCCAAACCGCTCGACGCGAATGGACTGCCACAGGCGGACATCGTCTCCGAAGCCGCTAAGGCCACCCGCGAGACCTACTCCGAGCACCTGGTGCTCACCGTGGACAAGGCCATCCAGGGCCTGCCGGTCTCCAGCGTCAACGGAGACATCACCTCCGACAAGGCCACCAAGAAGGTGGCCGCCAAGGGGGATGCGAACGTGCGCATCCAGGAGAACTACGTGCAGACCAAGTTCGTGGTCATCGACGGCACGCTGTACGCCGACCTCGGCGGACCCAAGTATCAGTCGATGGGGCGGACGGGAGAGAAGGGTGTGTACGACCCCGCGGTCATTCTCGACATGGACAAGGGCCTCGGCAAGGTCGTCGAGTCGGTGCAGAGCCCGAAGGTCGACAAACGCGAGAGTGTCAACGGGCTCAAGGCCGTCAAGGTCACCGGCACCGTCGACCCGACGGTGCTCGACCCGATCCTGCCGCAGATCACCGAGGTCGCGCGCCGCGGTGGCAGCACCACGCTGCCGATCACACTGTGGATCGTCGACGATCCCGGTGCGAACCCGCAGCCGAAGCCGAATGTCACCAAGTTCCAGGTGAACCTCAAGGACGGCACCATCGACCTGAACCTCACCGACTTCGGCAAGAAGGTCGAGGTCACCAAGCCGGCGACGTAGCGAACGCGGACCGCGGTCAGAAACCCTTGGAACGCAAGTACTTCGCGAGGGTTTCCACGCTGCCCGGGGTGCGCGGTCCCTCTACCAGCGCTGCGTACGGGAGGGTGATGAAGTTGCCCTCCCGTACCGCGGTGGTTCCCGCCATCAGCGGCTGCGACCGCAATTGTTCGACCTTCGCCTGCGGTGTGTTCTCGGGCCCCGTTCCGTAATCGACGATCATGATCACCTGCGGATCGCGCTGTGCGGCCGCCTCCCACGACGCCGTGGTCCAGGAATCGTTGAGATCGCCGAACACGTTCGCGGCCCCGGCCGACTCGATGATCGCCTGCGGAGTGCCGGTGCGCCCTGACGTGAACGGATCCTGGGAGCCGCTGTCGAAGACGAAGACTCGTGCCCGGCGTGCCGGGTCGGTAGGAGCTGCGGCGCGTGCCGCGTCGATCCGCGCCCGATAGTCGGCGACCAGCTTCGCTCCGCGCTCGGGTACGCCGAACAGCGTGCTCAGGTCGGTCAGATCGGTGAACAGGGCGTCCAGCGGCGGCATAACCCCGCGTTGTTTGCCGCCGGGTTGCCGGCAGGCCTCCGTCAGCTGGTACGGCACGGCACCGATCTGCCGGATCCAGTCCGGTGTCACACCGGTGGTCTCCTGGAAGCCGTAACTCCACCCGCCGAACACCAGGTCCGGCTTCGCCGCCTGAATCACTTCGCGGGTGAACGCCGTCCCCAGATTCGGGGCGCGATCGAAATCGGCCTTCCACGGCGAGGTCTGATAGTCGACGTGCTTACCGTCGTACGTGGTGTAGCCGGCGATCCGGTCGGTGAGTCCCAGGGCGAACAACAGCTCGGCATTGCCGGTGTCGTTGACCACCACCCGCTTCGGCGGCGACGACACCGTCAGCGGTGCACCGCAGTTGGTGACCGTGGCGGCGGGCCCGTCGCTCGTCGGGGGCGCGGCCTCCTCGACCTTCGCGCCGCACCCGGCGAGAAGGAACGCGGCGGCGAGCGCGGCGGCGGGCCGCACGGGGAATCCGTTCATGGATCTGTCCTACTTTCCTCGGGGAGCGGGGTGGAACGTCTCGTCGAAGATCACCTGGGGGACGTGCAGGCGCGGATGCCGCACCACATGGACCCCGATACCGAAATGCCGCGCGATGACCTGGGGAGTGAGGATCTCGTCGGGCGTCCCGGAGCACGCGAGGGCACCGTGATCGAGTACGTAGAGGCGGTCACAGTACTGCGCCGCAAGATTGAGGTCGTGCAGCACCGCTATCACGGTGACGCCGAGCGCACGAGCGGCGCTGAGAACAGCGAACTGGTGACGGACATCCAGGTGGTTGGTCGGCTCGTCGAGTACCAGGACGCGGGGCTCCTGTGCGAACGCCCGCGCGATCAGTACCCGCTGCGCCTCCCCGCCCGACAGGGTGCCGAACTGCCGGTCAGCGAATGCCGCCGCGCCCGCCGCGGTGAGCGCCCGGTCGACTGCGGCCTCGTGCACGGCGGGCGGCACGCCGCGGCGCCGGTGCGGCAGCCGACCGGTGTCCACGATCTCGCGGCCGGTGAATCCGATGTCGAAGGGCGCGTGCTGCATCACCGCCGCCACTTGGCGCGCGTTCTCGGCGAGACTCACCGCGGTCACGTCGGCATCGTCGACGGTGACGGTCCCGGCGTTCGGCGTGAGGACCCGATACGCGCATCGCAGCAGTGTCGACTTGCCGCTGCCGTTGGGGCCCACCACGCCGATGAATTCTCCGGACTCGGCGGTGAGGCTCACGCCCGCGATGATCCGTGCGCCGCCGACCGCGACATCGACCCCGTGGTACTCGACCCGCACGCTACGCACCTCCGACGGTGCGGCGCCGCATCAGCGCGATGAATACGGGTACCCCGACAGCGGCGGTGATCGCCCCCAGGGGCAGCTCCTGCGGTGGTACCGCGGTGCGCGCGACGATATCCGCGAGCACCAGGAACACAGCGCCCAGTGCGGGCGCGACGAGCAGCACTCGGCGATGGTCCGCGCCCACCATCAGCCTGGCCACGTGGGGCACCACCAGCCCGACGAATCCGATGGCGCCGCACACCGAGACGACGATGCCGGTCATCGCCGCGGTCACCACGAACAATGCGGTACGGAAACCCGACGCGGACAGGCCCATCGAGATCGCGACCTCGTCGCCCAACGCCAGGGCATTGAGACGGCGTGCGTTGGCGCGCAGTACCACGAGCCCGATGGCGACCGTCACCGTCACCATCGCGGTCGTCCGCCAGGTGGCCGACGAGAGGCTGCCGAACAACCAGAACATCACGGTGCGGGCGGCATCACCGCGCGGTGCGAGGAACACCAGCACCGTGGTGGCCGCCGAGAAGCCGTACGCCAGAGCGGTACCCGTGAGTACCAGGCGCAGCGGGGACAGGCCGCCGCCGCGGTAGGCGATGAGGTACACCAGCGCCGTCGCCGCGAGTGCACCGAAGAAGGCAGCGGTAGGGAGGGCGTAGAGGCCGAGTGTGCCGAGGACACCGAACAGAGCCACCGAGGTGGCACCCACCGATGCACCCGAGGAGATGCCCAGGACATACGGGTCGGCGAGGGCGTTGCGCACCATCGCCTGTACCGCCACGCCGATCGCGCTCAGTCCCGCGCCCACTACTGCCGCGGTGAGTACGCGGGGAATCCGGGAATCGGCGACGATCCGGTAGGCGGTGGCCTGGTCCGCCGGGACGACCCCACCGGAGGCGAAACCCCACAGGTAGCGAGTGGAATCGCGCCACGGAATGTGCACCGTGCCCAACAGCACACCCAGCCACATCACGCCGAGCAACGCCAGCAGCAGGACGACGAGCAGCACTGCGATACGGCGCGACGGAACCACCCGCACTCCGCGACTCCCCTCGGGTCGTGAGTGACCGCCCACTCCGGGCGGTCGCGGTGGCAGGTATCGGGCTGGTAGTACACCGTTGCGGGGCAGCCCCGGATTCGCACCGGGTTCCCTCTTGCGCCACGCGCTCTCGCGCGCGGACCATCGCTGCGGGCAGTCTAGGCGGCGCTATCGGGCGTGAGCGCCGCCGGGGTTCCCCGGCGGCCGGTCGGCTGACGGCGCGCCGGGACCCGCAGGCGGCCTCGACCGGGGGTCACGGCCACAGATTGGGGTTCAGATCCGATCCGTATCCGCCGTACCGAGGACGGCGTTCCAGGTGCAGGTGCGGGCCCGTGGTGTTACCGGTATTGCCGGAGTAGCCGATCAGCTGGTTGGTCGCGACGCGCTGGCCATCGCTCACCACCCGCCGCGACAAGTGGCAGTAACCCCAGTCCGAACCGTCGACGTTGTCGTTGATCAGGATCATCGTCCCGTACGCGGACCCCCAGTTCGCCCGGCCGGTGCGGACATCACCGCCGATGGTGGCGTAGACCGGGGTGCCGATGGGGCAGCCGATATCGACGCCGGTGTGGTACCCGGCGGCCCAGGAGCCGGGCTGACGCCATTGCGCGGTGATCGGGTGCGCACCCGCATCGCGGATCGGACGCACGTAGGTCGCGGCGTTCGCCGCCGGCGTGAATGCGGCCCCGGCAGAGGCGAGGCCAGCGGCGACCGCGCTACCGAGGAGCAGCCGTCGTCGACTCAGTAGTACCGGTGATTCGAGGCGATCTGTCATGAGTCTTCTCTCTGAGAGTCCATGAAAGGAACCGACCGTGAGCAACGCTCACGTTCAGCGCGAGTATGTCACCACTGCGAAGTCAACGCTCGGTCTACGCGGACGTGTCGGCACCCGGCCAGGCGCGGACGACCGCGAGCAGGCGTTCGCGGATCGGGGCTGCGCGCTGCGCCAACTCGGCCTGCCGACGCACGTACTCCCGGCGACCCGGGGCCGTCTCGATCGCGATCGGCGCGAAGCCGTAGGCGACGAGGTCGTACGGGCTCGCCATCATGTCCAGTTCGCGGGCGTCCCGTGCCAGCTCGAAGGCATCCGCCACCAGGTCCGACGGTACGCCGGGCGCCAGTTTGAACGCCCACTTGTACAAGTCCATCCCGGCGTGCAGGCAGCCGGGCTGCTCGGAGCCGATCTGCCCCTCGCGGGTGAGCTCGGTCGCGTTGCGCGGCGCCGCCTCCGGGGTGAAGAACCGGAACGCGTCATAGTGGGTGCAGGTGAGCTGCCCCGCCCGCACCACCTCGTCGGTGCCCTCCGGGCCGAGGCGCAGCGGTACGGGGTGCCTTGCCTGGTCCGCTTCGCGGTAGACCATCGCCCACTCGTGCAGTCCGAAACAACCGAACACCGGGCGCCGCGCTGCGGTGGCCGCCAGCAGGCGCGCCACATAGGCGGCGGTGTCGGCACGCTTGGCGAGCACCGCCGGATCCAGCATCACCCGCGTCCCGGAGACCCGGTAGCCCCGCGATCCGTCGAACTGCTCCGCCGCGGCCTGACCCTCCAGGGCCGTCCCGAGTCCCGGATGCCAGCGCAACAGCTGCGCCGGACGGTGCCCGTAATAGGTGAACAGGAAGTCCCACACGGGATGCTTCTCGCCGCGTCGCGCACGCTCACGATGTGCCTGGACGAACGGTCCGAGCCGATCGCGGTGCGCGGCGGCCCGGGGGAGCCACTGCGCATCGGTGAGGACTGTGGGGTTCGGTGCGGAACTCACACCCGGTGCGTTCCATCGCGCACGGTGCCCACGAACTCCTCGACCACGTCCTCCAGGGCGACGATGCCGATCGTGCGACCGTGATCGTCGGCGACGGCGGCGAGATGCCCACCGAGACGACGCAGATGCGAGGTGGCCTGGTCCAGCGAGAGCGCGCCGTCGACCACCGGGAGCGGTCGGATGCGGCCGGCGCCGATCACGGTGTCCGGCCCGACCGAGGCGTCCATGATGTCGGGCAAGACATCCTTGACGTGCAGGTAGCCCGTGAAAGCGCCGCCTCGGCTGCGCACCGGGTACCGCGAGAAGCCCGTCTCGGCGACAGCGGATTCGATATCGCCGAGGGTGGGTCCGTAGGTGCCACCCGGCCCCGCAACGGCCTGCAGCCCGCGGATCTGCGCGAGCGGGATCGCCACATCGGCGACGGTGCGTCGCGAGGTCTGGAGCGCGCGGGTAAGTCGCAGCTGTTCCTCCGCGTCGATCAGGCCCTCGTCGTGCGATTCGGCGATGAGCTCGGACAGTTCGCCCGCCGAGATCGTGCCCTCCAATTCGTCGCGAGGTTCCACGCCCAATGCACGCAGCACCAGCGTCGCGAGCCAGTTGTACACCGCGATCACCGGGCGCATCAGCTTCGAGAAGGCGACGAGCGGCGGAACCAGCAACATGGCCGCCGACTCCGGGCCGGCCAGTGCGATGTTCTTCGGCACCATCTCGCCGAGCAGGATGTGCAGCACCACCACCAGGCTGAGCGAGATGGTGAACGAGATCGGATGCAGCAGCGCCTCCGGCACGTTCGCCCACTCCATCGGCTTCTCCAACAGATGAGCGATGGCGGGTTCACCCACCTTGCCCAGCAGGATCGAGCAGATGGTGATGCCGAGCTGGCAGGCCGCCAGCATGAGCGAGAGGTTCTCCGAGGCCTTGATCACCGCTCGGGCGCTGTCGCGCCCCTGGTCGACCAGCGCCTCGAGCCGGTCGCGGCGGGCGGCGATGAGCGCGAACTCGGCAGCCACGAAGAACGCATTGGCGGCGAGCAACAGCACGGTGAGGCCGACGGCCAGGAGGTCATTCATCGGTCACCTCCACCAACTCGACGAGGTCGACGCGGCGGCCGTCCATCCGGGCCACCCGCGCGATCCAGCTGCGATCGGTACCGGATTCGTCGTCCTCCACACGATGCGGCGGCAGCTCGGTCTGATCACCCACCTCAGGGATCCGGCCCAGCAGGAACATCACCAGGCCACCGAGAGTGTCGTAGTCGCCCTCCGGTGCGCGGTACCCGGTATCGCGTTCGAGTTCGTCGATGCGGAGCAGGCCTGCGCACAGGTAGCCGGTGTCGGTGCGCTGCACGTCGACCGGCTCGTTGTCGTCGTGCTCGTCGCGCACGTCGCCGACGATCTCCTCGATCAGATCCTCCACCGTGACGATCCCCGCGGAGCCGCCGTACTCGTCCACGACCAGCGCCATTTGCAGGCCGTTCGCCCGCAGCTGCTCCATCAGTGCGTCGCCGTCCAGCGCCGCCGGGACCACCGGGGGTGCCGTGGCGATCGAGCCCACGGTGGTGGACGCGCGACGGTCCGCGGCCACGGTCAGGGCCTGCTTGACGTGAATGAAGCCCACGGTGTCGTCGAGGTCGCCGCGGATCACCGGGAACCGCGAATGCCCCGAGTCGATCGCCAGCGCCACCAGATCCGCCACCGTGTCGTCGACCCCCACCGAGTGCACCCGCTGTCGCGGGGTCATCAGCTCCTCGGCGGTGAGCTCACCGAACTCCAGCGAGCGGCCCACCAGTTCGGCCGTCATCTCATCGATCGCGCCCTGTGCCGCGGAATTGCGGACCAGCGCGCTCAATTCCTGTGCGGACCGCGCCGAGCTCAGCTCCTCGGCGGGTTCGATGCCAAGCCGGCGCACCAATCGGTTGGCCGTCGTATTGAGGAAGGTGATCGCCCAGCGGAAGACCGTGGAGAACGCCGCCTGCGCACCGGCGGTCAGGCGGGCGGTGTTCAGGGGCCGGGCGATGGCGAGGTTCTTCGGCGCCAGCTCGCCGAGCACCATCGACAGCGAGGTCGCGATCACCAGCGCCAGGATCAGCGTCAGGGCCGACGACCAGACGCCGGGCATACCGGTCCATTCCAGCGCCGGGCGCAGGAACTTCGACAACACCGGTTCGGCGAGGTATCCGGTCACCAGCGTGGTGATGGTGATGCCGAGCTGGGCGCCGGACAGCTGGAACGACAGGGTGCGGTGCGCACTCTGCACCTGTTTCGACCGGCGGTCACCCCGGTCGCGGACATCGGCGTCGATAGTCGACTTCTCGAGGGCGGTCAGTGAGAACTCGGCCGCCACGAACAGTGCGGTGCCCAACGTGAGCGCGAGGAATCCGACGACCGCAGCGATCGTGATCAGCGTGCTAGACATCGCCGCCTCGGGTCATGGTCGCGGTGCGGGCTCGCCACGTCGGCATCGGCGTGGCGGCTCGTCGTCGGCGGCGCCTGCCGGGTCTTCGGACCTTCAATGTCCCTTTCCATCCCCATCGATGATCACAGCTGCGAGCAGTCTACCGAGGTGATCGAACAGATTGCGTCACCAACCGCCGGGCAGTGGCCGACCCTCGGCGAATCCGGCGGCGCTCTGTACGCCCAGGGTGGCCCGTTCGTGCAGCTCCGGCAGCGTGCGAGCACCGGCATAGGTGCACGAGCTGCGCACACCCGAGGTGATTCGGTCCAACAGATCCTCAACGCTCGGCGCCTCGGGATCGACATGGATCCGCGAACTCGAGATGCCCTCCTCGAACAGCGACTTGCGGGCCCGGTCGAACGCGCTCTCACCCTGGGTGCGGGCGGCCACGGCACGCTTGGAGGCCATGCCGAAGCTCTCCTTGTAGGCGGAGCCGTCGGTGGCGAACTTCATATCACCGGGTGACTCGTAGGTGCCGGCGAACCAGGAGCCGATCATGACGTTCGACGCGCCTGCGGCCAGCGCCAGTGCCACGTCGCGGGGGTGCCGCACGCCGCCGTCCGCCCAAACATGGGCACCGAGTTCGCGGGCGGCCACGGAGCAATCCTCGACGGCGCTGAACTGCGGGCGACCCACCCCGGTCATCATTCGGGTGGTGCACATGGCGCCGGGCCCGACTCCCACCTTGACGATCGTCGCGCCCGCGTTGACCAGGTCGCGGGCGCCCGCGGCGGAGACCACGTTCCCGGCGGCCAGCGGCAGTCCCAGGTCGAGGGCGGCGACCGCCTCGAGGGCATCGAACATCTTGGCCTGGTGCCCATGGGCGGTGTCGACGACGAGTACATCGGCTCCGGCCTCCGCCAGGGCGCGGGCCTTGGCCGCCACGTCGCCGTTGATCCCGACGGCCGCGGCGATCCGCAAACCGCCGTTCGCGTCGACGGCGGGGGTGTAGATCCCGGCGCGGACGGTGCCGGTGCGGGTGAGCACGCCGTGCAGGCGACCGTCGGTCTCGACCAGGACCGCGAGATCAGTGTGGGCGCCGTCGAGCAGGTCGAAGACGGTGCGCGGGTCGGTGCCCGCGGGCGCGGTGACGAAGACCTCGGTCATCACATCGCGCAGGCGGGCGAACCGGTCGACGCCCTCGCATGCGGCGGTGGTGACCAGGCCCAGCGGCCGTTCGGCGTGATCGAGGACCACGACCGCCCCGTGGGCCCGCTTGGGCAACAGGGCGACCGCGTCGCTCACCGAATCGTCGGGGCCGAGCGTCACCGGTGTATCGGCGACCAGATCGCGGCTCTTGACGTAGGAGATGGTCTCCGCCGCGGCCTCCAACGGAAGGTCCTGGGGGAGCACGACGATGCCGCCGCGACGGGCCACCGTCTCCGCCATCCGCCGGCCCGCGACCGCGGTCATGTTGGCGACGACGATGGGAATCGTGGTGCCGGTGCCGTCCACCGACGAGAGATCGACATCGAACCGAGAGGTCACATCGGAGCGGTTGGGAACCAGGAAGACGTCGTCGTAGGTGAGGTCGTACGGCGGGCGATCATCAGCGAGGAAGTGCACGTGTCGCCATTCTACCCGCGCGGCGTGGTGCCCGTCACGACCGCAGGGGACGCCCCTGACCGTCCTTGACGCTGCCCGTGAACATGAGGATGGCGTCGATGAACGTCCAGAGGCCGAGCACGAACCAGATGAAGAAGGCGACGACGCTGCCGATGCCGAACGTGACGAATCCGACCAGGAAGAAGAACCATCCGGCGAGGTTGCAGAGCAGCTGAACAACGGCGATGGCCACCGACCCGATGTAGAACCGTCCGGCGCCGTACCCACCGAGGAACAGTTGGAGCAGGCCTGCCGCGACCTTCGACTTGTCCGAAACCGGAACTGCGGAGAGCTGGCCGTAGCCGGGAAAGGGCGGGAGCCCCGGATGAGGTTGAAGGTATCCCTGCGGTCCGGGTACCGGGCCGTATCCCGGCTGATATGCCTGCGGCAGCTGCGGCAGTCGGTCTCCCGGCTGATGGAAATACGGATCGGTCACGCTGTTCCCCTCATCCCCCGATGAATGTCGGCTCAGCGTACCGGTTCCCGTGACGCTCGGCCGGAGTTCGCACCGGGACCCGTCACGAACTAGTGGCCGTCCCTGCCACCTGCGGCCCGCGTCAGTGGGTGAACAGGCGGTACAGCTCGGTGAGCCACGGCACCGCGACCGCGACCGTGGGGATCACCAGGACCAATCCGGCGGTCAGATAGATCCCCGCGTTGAACAGGGCGCCGGCGGCCGGTTCGGACAGTCGCTCCACGCGGACCACCGTGCCGGTCGATCCGACCGCGAGCGCACCCCGCGGTGCGGGGCTCTTGGCGCACGTGACCAGGGCATTGGCGAGAGGGAGCGGACCGGCCGCGGCCACGGCTTTATCGTCCGCGAGGAGCTCGACCAACAATTCCACGGAGTCCAGGGCGGCCGAAGACCGCACGCCGCGAGGGAAGGCATGGTGTACGGCGGTGAAGGCCTCCAGCACGAGATCGTGCCGTGAGCGCAGGTGGGCCCGTTCGTGCGCCAACACCGCGGTGAGCTCGTCGTGGCTGAGCTGGTTCAGCGTTCCCTCGCTGACCACCACGCGGTGCCGCAGCCCGGGCAGACAGTAGGCGAGGGGCTCGTCCACGCCGAGGATGCGCAGGTCGGCGGCCGAGACGGGGTGGTCGCCGTCGACCGCCTGGCTGAGGATGTCGACGACGGTGCGGTGCCTGGCCCGGCGCCGACGGGTGCGGATCGCGAGCTTGACGGTGGAGGTGATCAGTCGAGCGCCGATGACCAGGGTGAACGCGAAGGCGATGACCGAGACCGTCCACGGCACGATGCCGAGCTGCCGGATCTCATCGATCGGATTGGTGGTCGGGCGGCCGTCGGGACCCAGCACGAGCAGGCGGCTCGCAATGGCGAGGCCGGCGCTGAACGCGGAGAGGACGGCGGCCAGAGCGATCGCCTGCCAGAGCACCAGCGCAGCGCGGGGGGCCCGGACCGGCCAGCTCGCCTTGGAGAGCCACAGCGGCACCGGCCCCGCGAGTAACAGGGCCAGCAAGCCGAAGAGGATCGCCGCCATCACACGAGCCTATCGGCTCGTCAGGGGTGGGTGCGACCGTCGGCCGCTTGATCGGCCTCGAGCTTGGCGAGGGCGCGGCGCAGGGCCTGTGCCTCGTCGGCACCGACACGCTCGACGAAGTGCACGAGCGCCGCTTCCCGTGAGCTGTCGGCCTGCGCCAGTGCGTCGAACATGAGGTCGGCCACGAGTTCCTCGCGGCCGAAAGTCGCGGCGTACCGGTGTGCGCGATCGGTGCGGAGTTGACTGACCAGCTTCTTCTTCGCGAGGCGCTGCAGCACCGTCATGACCGTGGTGTATGCGAGTTCGCGGTCGGCCGCGAGCGACTCGTGCACCTGTCGCACGGTCTGCGGTTCGGTGGATGCCCAGAGGTGATCCATGACCGCGCGCTCAAGATCTCCCAATGCCGCCATTGTTCAGATTCTACTCGTGATGGCCTGGATCGCTACGACGGCGTGTCGTAACCCACATCACGGACATTAGGGCTTGCTTAGTTAGGCGAGCCTGCCCTAGAGTGATGGATGTCGCCGAGAGCGACGAGTGATCCACATCAGACCGTGTTGCGAACTGAGGGCTGCAGTTGTCACGCCCGGTCTGTGCGACGGCGGGTCCCACGAAGGCTGAGCGTGGGGCCCGCCGATCACTCTCTCCGGGCCGTGTCGCGTGCCCGCATTCGCCGCGTCAGCCCTTCGGCATGACGAGCCACAGCAGCAGGTAGACCAGGAACTGCGGGCCGGGCAACAGGCAGGACGCCACGAACAACACGCGCACCAGTGCGGGTTGGACGCCGAAGTAGCGGGCGATGCCCGAGCACACACCGCCGATCCAGTTGTTCTGCAGGTCTCGCGCGAACCGCTTGGGTGCCTGCGGGGAGGTGTAGGGAGTGGGGTCGAAGTTCAGGTTCTGCGTCATGTCTCCACAGTGCCGCGCCGAGCACGCTCCCCGCATCGGGGTCTACCCCGACGCGCACCCGGACATTCGCTGTGCCGGCCGGCGAATAGGGTGTCTCCATGACGCAACCCACTGCAGGACAGCAACAGGTCATCGACTCCATCCTGGAGCGCGGAGCCGCCGGATTCGACACGATCCTGGGACTCGAATACACCGCGGTCACCCCGGACGGTGTCACCGCGACGCTCACCCTGCGCCCGGAGTTGCACCAGCCCTTCGGTATCACTCACGGCGGGGTCTACTGCTCGATCGTCGAGTCGGTCGCCAGCGTCTCGGGTGTGGTCTGGCTGGGCGGCACGGGACACGTGGTCGGTGTCAACAACAACACCGATTTCCTGCGTGCCGTGGCCAGCGGAACCCTCTCGATCCGCAGCACTCCGATCCATCGGGGCCGTCGCCAGCAACTGTGGCTGGTGGAGATCGGCGGAGACGACGGCAAGCTCATCGCCCGCGGACAGGTCCGCCTGCAGAACATCGAGGGCTGACCCGCTCCGAAGACGACGGTGCGCGCCCGCCCCGAGGGGTGAGCGCGCACCGTCGGCGGCGACAACCGGTCAGCCGGCCTTCTCCGCCTTCTCGGCCTCGGGCTTCGGGGCGGTCGGTTGCGCGGCCGCGGCGGCGGCCTGTGGTGCCGAGAGCGCAGCGGGCGAGCTGGTGTGCACCGGCGGGATCACCTTGGTGCCGCTGTTCTGCAGCGCGTCCAGCGCCGTGCGCGCGTACACCTGCTGCTCGGTGATCGTCATCTGACCGCGCTTGTTGGTGAGGAACGTGACGCCCCACGAGGTCAGGGTGATCACGCGGTTCTGGTATCCGACGATGTACCACAGGTGCAGTGCCAGCCAGCCCAGCCAGGCGAAGAACCCGCTGAACTCGAGCTTGCCGACCTTCGCCACCGCGCTGGCGCGCGAGACCGTGGCCATCGAGCCCTTGTCGAAGTATTTGAAGGGCTTGCGATCCGCGGGGCTCTGTCCGGCCAGACCGGCCTTGATCGCCTTGGCGGCGTAGGTCGAACCCTGGATCGCGCCCTGCGCCATTCCGGGAACACCGTCGACCGCCATCATGTCGCCGACGACGAAGACGTTCGGATTCCCGGGGACCGTGAGATCGGGGAGCACCTTCACGCGGCCCGCGCGGTCGACCTCGGCGCCCGACTGTTCGGCGATGATCTTGCCCAGCGGGCTGGCGGAGACACCGGCCGACCACACCTTGCACTGCGCCTCGATCCGGCGCTCGGTGCCGTCCTTCTCCTTCACCACCAGACCGTCGGCGTCGACGTCGACCACCATCGCGTTGAGCTGGATCTCGACGCCCATCTTGCGCAGCCGATCGGCCGCGGCGTTGCCCAGCTTCTCGCCCATCGGGGGCAGTACGGCCGGCGCGGCGTCGAGCAGGATGACCCGCGCTTCCGTGGGATCGATATTGCGGAATGCGCCCTTGAGAGTGTTGTCCGACATCTCCGCGATCTGCCCGGCCAGCTCCACGCCGGTGGGCCCCGCTCCGATCACGACGAAGGTGAGCAGCCGCTCGCGCTCGTCGTGATCGTGCGACAGTTCCGCCTGCTCGAACGCGCCGAGGATCCGGCCGCGGAGTTCGAGGGCGTCGTCGATGGTCTTCATACCCGGAGCGAACTCGGCGAACCGGTCGTTGCCGAAGTAGGACTGATTGGCGCCGGCGGCCACGATCAGGCTGTCGAACGGCGTCACGGTGACCCGGTCCAGCAGGTGACTGGTGACGGTGCGGTTCTCCAGGTCGATGTCGGTGACCTCGCCCAGCAGGACCTGGGCGTTCTTCTGCTTGCGCAGCACCACCCGGCTGGCCGGAGCGATCTCGCCCTCGGACAGGATTCCCGTTGCCACCTGGTAGAGCAGTGGCTGGAATAGGTGGTGCTGGGTCTTCGCGATCACGGTCACGTCGACGTCCGCGCGCTTGAGGGCCTTGGTGCCGAACAGGCCACCGAAACCGGAACCGATGACGACCACCTTATGGCGGTGCGTTCCCTCGCTCATTACTCTTCTCGCTCCTGCGCTGGGGATGAGATGCCGGTGGTTCCGGCCCTGTGCACCCCCTACGGTAGACCTCCACTCACGGCTCGTCGCGGCGCCCGCCAGAACTCGACGCCTGACGTTCGCGGTACGCGGCGACGTGTGTGCGATTGCCGCAGTTCCCCTCGCTGCAGAACCGGCGCGAGCGATTGCGGGACAGGTCGACGAGGACTCGATCACAGTCGTCCGCGGCGCAGACCTTGAGTCGGTCGACGTTGCCGCTGCGCACCAGGTCGACCAGGGCCATCGCGAACTCCGCGCGCATGCGCACCGGGATCGGCGCATCGTCCGGGGTGAAGTGCAGGTGCCAGTCCCAGCTCCCGTGTTTGGTGAGCCGCGGCTGCTGTGGGGACTGCGCGAGCATCTCGTTGACGATGTGCGCCACGTCGGCGGGGTCGTGTGCCGCCCAGACGCGGACCAGATCGGCGCGCAGGGCGTGGATCGGTTCGACATCGGCGGAGCCCGCGCCGCTCCATCCGGTGAACTCGTGCGCGCGCAGGTACTCCCGGATCGCGGCGACGGTTCCGAGACGGTCGTGCCCGTCGTAGTCGGAGTTGGCGAGGTCGGCGGCCATGACCAGCGAGGGCTCCGTGTCATGTGCGAATTGCATTTGACTCCTTACAGCTACCTCGGCTAACGTAATCATCGTACTTCATTTGACTCCTTACAGGATCGCACTTACCGGAGGTGACACCATGGGCCGCGGTATCGCTGTCGCGCTGATTTCGGGATTCGCATTCGCCATGTCGGGTCCCTTCGGCAAACCCCTGCTCGCCGCCGGCTGGAGTCCGGCCGGCGTCGTCCTGGTGCGCCTGTGGATCGCCGCGCTGGTCACTCTCATCCCGATGCTCTTCTTCGGGCGCGACCGGCTGCTCACCCTGCGCCGCGCACCGTTCACCGTGCTCGCGTACGGGCTGCTCGCGGTGGTGGCCGTACAGCTGGCGTACTTCAACGCGATCGCGCACATGTCGGTGACGGTGGCATTGCTCATCGAGTTCTCGGCGCCCCTGCTGGTGCTGCTGTATCTGTGGGGCCGGTTCGGTAGGCGGCCGTCGCTGCGTACCACGATCGGGGCGGCGATCGCGGTCGTCGGTCTGGTGGCCGTGGTCGGCGCGGCGTCGGGTGGTGCGATGGTGAGCCCCACCGGCCTGGCCTGGGCGATCCTGTCGCTGATCGGGCTGGCGGCGTACTTCCTACTGGCCGAGGACGGCACCGCAGCCGATGACGCGGGTACCGACAAGCAGACCGTCGACCAATTGGCGCTCGCCGTGGGCGGTCTGGTGGTCGGCGCCGTGACGCTCTCGCTCACGTCCCTGGCGGGGCTCACACCCGTGCGGATGACCACGGTGCCGGTGGTGCTGGGCAACCTCGGCACGGTGCCCTGGTGGGTACCCGCCGTCGTGATCGGCGCGATCGCGACCGGGCTGGCGTACGTCGCCGGCATCATCGCGATCAACATGGTCGGTCCGACGCTCGCCTCGTTCCTCGGATTCTCCGAGGTGATCGGTGCGGGTGTGGTGGCGTGGCTCATGCTGGGCGAATCGCTGACTCCGCTGCAGATCGCGGGCGCCGTCGCCATCGTGGTCGGTGTGCTCATGGTCAAGCAGGGGGAGCGCACGCGCGCGCCGCAGGACATCGGTCCTCTGGAGCCGGCCGCGGCCGCCTCGATCCCGCTGTCCTGACCGGGCACCGGCTCAGGAGGTGAGCCGGGTGTCGAGCCGCCGCTGGTGCCAATCCCAGTGCAGCATCTCGTATTCGACTCGCGCGTACGGCGTGAGGTCGGACTCGTGGGGATCGACATCGCCGGCCAGCGACTCCCAGTCCAGCATCGCGATATCGCGCTGGTGCATCCCGAGCGCCGCCAGAATGCGCCGTGAGGCGACGTTGGACCACGCCGTCGAGGCGTAGATCCGGGGTGTGATGCCGTGCGCGAAGGCGTGGTCCACCAGGGCCCTGGCCGCCTCGCCGCAGAATCCCCGTCGACGGTGCGCGCTCGCGACCGAGTAACTCAGCTCGAGTCCGCGGACGCGGCTGTGGCGGGAGGCGCGCAGCGCGATCCGCCCGACCGTGCGCCGCGAGTGACGGTCGACGATGTGGAACCGGCCGTCGGAGGCGGGGGACAGGTGCAGTCGAGCCGTCTCGATGTGCACGTCCAACGGGGCCTTCACGTGGCTGACGAACCTTCCTCGACGGCGCGGTGGCGCGGCGGACTCCACACGCCTCGCGGGGTGGGGGTTTGCAGACGGCAAGCCTATCCCGGGTCGGCCCGCACGTGCCGGACTTCGGGCGGGTGTCGCGGCGCGCGGGCCCCGGCGGCTGCAATACTGTCCGGCGTGACCTACCGAATCGCTCTTGCTACTTCCGCCGCGCAGCCCGATCTCGATGCCAGCGGTCAGGGGATCCAGGCCGCGTTGAAGGCAGCGGGCCACGAGGCCGAGGCCGCGGTGTGGACCGATTCCGCCGTCGACTGGGAGCAGTTCGACGCGGTCGTCCTCACGGACGTCTGGGATTACGCCCAGCGCTACGACGACTTCCTCGGCTGGGCGTGGCGCGCCGCGTCGCAGTCGCTGGTGCTCAACCCCGAGCCGCTGGTGCGCTGGTACGCGGATAAGCGGTACCTGCGTGACTACGAGTCCGAGGGCCTGCCCATCGTTCCGACCGAGTTCATCACGGTCCACGACGCGACCCTCGACCACGACTACCTCGGTGTCGACCACCTGGTCCGGCCGTCGATCAGCGGTGGCCTCAATGAGGCCTTCCGGTACGGGCCCGGCGATGCCGAGGCCAGTCGCGCCAAACTCGAGGAGATCAAGTCGGGTGGCAATACCGTCATGGTCTCGCCGTACACCGGCTCCGCCGAGGGGGTGTCGCTCGTGTACCTGGGTGGGGAGTTCAGCCATGCATTCGGGCGCGACCTCAGCGCCGAGATCGCCGGCGAGTCTGCCGATGGGCGACCGATCGAGGTCGTCGTCGATGCCGAGCCCACGGCGGCCGAGCGTGCACTGGCCGATGCGGCGCTCAAGCCGATCGATCCGGCGAATCCGCCGCTGTACGTGCGGGTCGACCTGATTCGTACCGCGGACGACACCCCCGTCATTCTCGAGCTGCAGGTGGTTCAGTCGAATCTGCACCTCGACCGAGTCGCCGACGGTGTGGGCGTCTTCGCCCGCAAGGTGATCGAAAGGATCGATTCCGTCAAGGCCTGACCTGCGCAGACTGATCGCACGACATCCCCGTCCGGACATCCGGGCGGGGATGTCTGCGTTCCGAGGGGTTGCCATAAGAACGCTCACGATATATCGTTAGTGCATCGGGTGGCCGTTCGTGCCACCCCCTACCGAAAGGAGTGCCACCATGCGTAGGCACATGCACGATGAGCGTTCCAGCAACCGTTTCCGGCACGGCGAATTCCCCGCCGACGGTGCGGATCACGGCCGGGGCGAGGGTCACGGTCGCGGTGCGGGCCGAGGCCGGGGCTTCGGTCCCGGCGGCTTCGGTCCGGGTGGTTTCGGTCCCGGTGGGCCGGGCGGACCCGGCTTCGGTCCCGAAGGTTTCGGTCCGGGCGGCCACGGCGGTCCCGGACGAGGGCGAGGACGGGGTCGCGGCCGGCGCGGCGTCCAGCGCGGCGATGTCCGGATCGCCGTCCTCAAGCTCCTGGAGTCCGAACCCATGCACGGCTACCAGATCGTCTCCTCGATCGAGGAGCGGACCGCGGGCGCCTGGAAGCCGAGCCCCGGCGCGATCTACCCGACCCTGAGCCAGCTCGAGGACGAGGGCCTGATCAGCATCGAGCGGGAGAACGGCCGTAAGGTCGCGACCCTCACCGATGCCGGCCGTGAGTACGTCACCGAGTCGCTCGCCGATAACGATCCGTTCGCCGGGTTCGCCGGCGGCTCCGAGGAGCGCGGTCATCTCCGCGACACCCTGCACGAGCTGCACGAGGTCACCCGGCGCGTCGGACGCACCGGCGGCGGCGAGCAGATCGCCGCGGTCGACGCCATCCTCGGCGACGCGATCAAGCAAATCTATCTGCTGCTCGCCGGCGTGGACCGGACGCCGCCCACGACCGGCGGCGAGTCCGCTACGGACGTACCGGAGCAGGCGTAGCCACCCGGCGGACCCGCGCCGCATCCGGCCGCAGTCGTACCCGGTCGCCCGGGTGCAGCTCGCGGTGCCGGTCCGCGGGAAGCTCCGCCACCAACACGGTCGGTGCCCCTGCACCGTCCACCCGCACGGCGCTGGTCACCCGGCACCGCCCACCCACCACAGTCACCTCCATGACGGTGCCGGCCAGTCCGGCACCGTCGCCGGTGCCTGTGGAGGTCTGCGGTCCGGAGACGGACAGGGCGTCGGGACCGAAGACCCACGCCCCGTCGCCCTCCGGCAGCAGGTTCATCCCGGCCAGGCGCGCCGCGAACGGTGTGGTGGGGGAGAGCAGCAGATCCGCTGCGGGCTTGCGCTCCACGATCCGTCCGCCGTCGAGGACCGCCGCTTCGTCGGCGAGTGCCACGACATCGGTGGCGTCATGGGTGATCAGCACGCAGGTCAGATCGCCCAACACCTCCCGCAGCAGGGTGCGCATGGTGGACCGCGCCGAGACGTCGAGGGCCGAGAGCGGCTCGTCGAGGAGTAGTACCGACGGCTCGGCGGCGAGCGCCCGCGCCAGCGCCACTCGCTGGGCCTGTCCGCCGCTCAGCTCATCCGGCCGCCGCTCCGCGAACGCGGTGGCGCCCACCGCCGCCAGCCACCGGTCCGCGGCCGCGTTCGCCGTCCGTCGACTCATGCCCGCACTACGCGGTGCGAACGCCACGTTCGCCCGCACGCTCAGATGCGGGAACAACCGCGCCGACTGGCCCAGCAGTGCGACCGGCCGCCGGTGCGGCGGAACCCATCGACCGGGTCCGAACAACTCGGTCCCGTCGACGGTGATCCGCCCCGCGTCCGGCCGGAGCAGGCCGGCGATCGCATCGGCGATCGTCGACTTCCCGGTCCCGTTCGGGCCCAGCAGCGCGACGGTGCACCCGCGCTCCACCACAAGCGTGGCGTCGACGCCGCGCGCGCCCGCCACGACTTCGGCGTGCAGGCTCACCGGCGCCACCCCCGCACCCCGTACACCCCGGCCACGATCACTGCGGCCACCACGAGCAGAACCAGTGACAGTGCTACCGCGGCTTGCGGATCGGTCTCATTGCGCAGGTATATCTCCAGCGGCAGGGTGCGCGTGGTCCCGGCCAGTGAACCCGCGAAGGTGAGCGTGGCCCCGAACTCGCCGAGAGCTCGGGCGAAGGTGAGAACCACGCCCGAGGCGACTGCAGGCAGCACCAAGGGCAATGTCACCCGGCGCAGCACGATCGACGGCGATGCACCCAGCGTCGCGGCCGTGCGCTCGTACTCGGTGCCCAGAGTGCGCAGTGCGCCTTCGACGGCGAGCACCAGGAAGGGGAGTGCGACGAAGGCCTGCGCCAGCACCACCGCCACGGTGGTGAACGCGATGTGGCCGCCGATGCCACCGATCTGCCCGAGCAGCCCACGCCGCCCGAAGGCGTAGAGCAACGCGATGCCGCCTACCACCGGCGGCAGCACCAGCGGCAGCAGCACCACCGGACGCAGCGCTCCGACCAGGCGGGAGCGGCCGCGGGCGAGGATCACGCCGAGCGGCACGCCCAGCACGAGGCACAGGGCCGTCGCGGCGAGCGAGGTCTGCAGCGACAACAACAGTGCCTGCCGCGCGTCGGGCGAGGTGACCAGCGCACCGAACCGTGGCCAGTCCACCTTCGTCACCACGGCGATGAGGGGGATCACGACGAACGCGGCACCGAGCGCGGCCGGTACCGCCACCCACCGGGGGACCGAGGTCACGGCGTCCCGAAACCCGCCGCGGTCAGGGCCGCGCGCCCCTCGGGGCCGCGGACGAAGCCCACGAAGTCCTTCGCCCCGGCCGGGTTCTTCGCACCGGTCAGCACGCCGATCGGGTACACGTTCACCGCGCTCTCGGCCTGCGGAAAGTCGACTGAATCGACCGAATCGCTCGCGCCCTTGACATCGGTGCGGTACACGAGGCCGGCGTCGGCCTGGCCGAGCCGCACCTTCGACAGCACGCCCGACACGGCGTCCTCCTCGCTCACCGGCCGCAGCGTGACACCCGCCGCCTCGGTCACCTTCGCGGTCGCGGCGCCGCACGGAACAGGCTTGGCGCACACCACCACCGACAGATCGGAGCGGCTCAGGTCGGTGAGCGAACCGATGCCCTTCGGGTTCCCGACAGCGGTGGCGATGGTGAGCACGTTGGTGGCGAAGGGCTGGGCCTCGTCGATCAGCGACGCCGCCCGCGCACGGTCCATCGTGGGGGTGTCCGCCGTGGCGAAGACATCGGCGGGGGCGCCCTGGGTGAGCTGGGTCAGCAGTCCGGAGGAGCCGCCGAACGAGAATTTCACCGTGCTCCCCGGATACCTCGCGGAGAATTCCTTCGCCAGCTTCTCGAACGTGGCTTGCAGGCTGGCCGCCGCGTACACGGTCACGGTGCCGCCGTCGGCGGGATCGGGAGAGGCGCCGGTGCCGGACGTCGAGCACGCCGACACCGAGGCGATGAGCAGAACGGCAGCGGTCAGGCGTGTGGTGCGCATCGCATCTCCCGGTGTGAGGGGTGTCGGTGTCCGTGCACGACAATATCTTCATGGCGAATCATGAGGTGACGGTCGCACTGCGCTGGTCCGATATGGATGCGTTGCAGCATGTGAACAATGTGTCGATGCTGCGCGTACTGGAGGAGGCGCGAATCCGCTTCCTCACCGAACGGGCGCTGAGCGCGGGCACGCAGAAGGCGACGATGTTCGTCGCGCACCAGGAGATCGACTACGCGCAGCCGCTGCTCTACTCACACGAACCGGCCAGGATCGCCATGTGCGTGACCCGGATCGGCGGATCGGGTTTCGATATCGGCTACACCGTCTACACCCCGGAGGGTGCGGTGGCCGCCTACGCCGAGACATCCATGGTGGTGGTCGACGGTGCCGCTTCCGGCCGTCCCGTTCCGATTCCCGACGCGATGCGTGCGGTGCTCACCGAGCTGCAGGGCGAGCCGGTGCCCTTCCGACGCCGCCGCACCGAGGGTGCCACCGCCTAGCGCTGCTCGACCGCGGACAGGTACCGCCGGGTCATCACGGCCTGCACCAGGCGCCCGGCCGGCGCACCGAGACGGGTGTACCACCGGCCGGGCCGGGAGAACGCGGAGATCACTGCGACCACCGCGTCGTCGGGCCGCAGTTCCACGCT
This sequence comes from Tsukamurella paurometabola DSM 20162, assembly GCF_000092225.1. NCBI lineage: Bacteria > Bacillati > Actinomycetota > Actinomycetes > Mycobacteriales > Tsukamurellaceae > Tsukamurella > Tsukamurella paurometabola. The sequence goes on along the minus strand of NC_014158.1, from coordinate 2,395,617 downwards.
GAACAGTTCTTCGCCGCTCTCCGGGTGCCCGGGCAGCGTGCCGTAGGCGAACCCGGCGCGACGCGGCTCGTCGAGCACGTAGATCACCCGGCAGGGGATCGTGATCGGACCGAGGAAGGTCGCACTCAGCAACAGGACTGTGCCCTCGTGTGCGGCAGGTGTGCTGGCGCGTACCCGCATCCCCGCGCCTCGCTGCATGCCGTACTGCAGGATCTCGTCGCGGACCGCGGCGAAGTCCTCGGGTCCGTGCCCGACCACCCGCTGAGCCCGGATCGCGTGCGCATCCGGAGGGGGCGCAGACCCGGGCCGCGTGCTTCCCACCTCGGGATAGGTGAAGGGAGCCCGTTCCCATACCGCGAAGTCCGTCATACCCGCCGAACCTACCCCGCCTCGCGTCGAGCCAGCCGGGCCGCGGCGTACGCACCGGTCACCGCCGACGCCACCACGATCACGCCGGAGAATCCGGTCATCGTCACCGATTCCCCGAGCACCGCAGCGCCGAGCGCCGCGGCGCACAGCGGCTCCGCGAGGGTGATCGCCGGCAGTGAGGCCGAGATCGGCGCCGGCTGGAAAGCCCTCTGCTGCAGGTACATCGCGCCGAGTCCGGCCCCGGCCAGCAGCCACAGCCGCCAGTCGGACAGCAGCCGGATCGTGTTCGCGATCACGTCGGCATGCTCGTAGGAGGTGAGCACCGGTTTGGTCAACACGGTGGCCACGCCGAACAGGAGGCCGGATGCGGTACCGAAGGCGAGGGCTCGTGCCGTTCCGGGGAGCGACCGCACCAGCCCGATGCCGGTGGCAGTCAGTGTCAGCACACCCACCACCGAGAGAGCCGGAAGCCAGTTGGCGCCCGGCGCGTCGGGTACCCCGTCGGTGGGCCGGCCCGCGATGAGGAACAGTGCCAGCGCCCCGGCCAGCACTGCCGCGTACACCCATTCGCGACGCGTGACCCGGGTCCGGTTGAGCGCGGCCGAGACCGGCAGCGCGAACAGCAATGCCGCAACGATCAGCGGTTGCACCACCAGCACCGGACCGAAGACCAGTGCGGCCGCCTGGAAACCGTAACCACCCAGATCACCGGCGAGGCCCAGCCACCACCGCGGTCTGCGCAGCAACTGCGTGAGCAGGGGGGTGCCCTCCTCGATGCTCGCCGCCTCGGCCTGCTGGGCCGCGGAACCGCATGCGAACAGGAAGGCGGCGACGAGGGCCAAGACGATCGACAACGCGGTGGCGGACACGGGAAGAACCTACGCTCGTGCAGCGATCCGGCGCGACACGCTATGTTCGGTGCAACAACCGCATGCGAAGGAGTGACAGTGGCGAAGGTCGAGAGCACCGTCGAGGTACCGCTGCCGCCTGACGAGGCGTGGGCGAAGGCCGCCGACCTGGATGTGTTGCCCGAATGGGTGACGGTGCACGACGGCTATCGCAGTCCACTGCCCGACCAGCTCGAGGCGGGGCAGAAGATCAGCTCGGTGGTCAAGGTCAAGGGCATGCGCAATCGCGTCGACTGGACCATCTCCACCTACGATCCGCCACGCAAGCTGGTGCTCGACGGTAAGGGCATGGCCGGCACCAAGTACAAGCTCACCGTGACGGTCGCGCCCTCCGGTGCGGGCACCAGGATGTCGCTGCGCGCCGACCTCGGTGGCGCCCCGTTCTTCGGGCCGGTCGGGATCACCGTGGCGCGAGCGCTCAAGGGTGACATCGAACAGTCGCTCGCCCAGTTCCAGAAGTTGTTCGTGCAGTAGGCATCGGTCTGCGGTCGAGGGGGCGCGCGTGGACGTCACGGATCTGGTCGGGTCCGCGATCCGGCAGGGCGTGGATTGGGGTACGGGCCGGGTCCGGCGGCTACGCCGGCGCGCCGGGCTCGACGGTCCGCGGCCCTGCGACGGGCTGATCCTCGACATCGACGACACCCTGATCGACACCGAATCCGCGATACGGGCGGCCGCGCAGGCCGCCGCCCTCGAGATATGGCCGGATTCGACGACCGCGACACGGGAGAAATTCGCTGCGCACTTCCACACTGATCCGCATGGCTATTTCGCCGGTTACACCGAGGGCGTCCTCCGTTTCCACGAGATGCGCAAGCAACGGATCGCTGCGGCCGCGACGGACCTCGGGCTGCTGTGGGAGCCGCGCCGCTATCGCCGGTTCTGCGGCGCCTACGATCCCGCCTTCGCGGCCGCACAGCGGCTGTACCCCGATGCGTTACCGGCCGTCGAGGCTGCCGAGGACTGGGGGATCGCGGTGGTACTGCTGACCAATTCGTCGACCCCGGCCACCCGGATGAAACTCCAGGTGCTCGGGATCTCCGACCGGTTCCCGCACGTGGTCACCACCGACACCCTCGGTGTCGGCAAACCCGATCCCTCGGTGTTCCGGCACGCCTGCGAACTGATCGGCGCCGAGCCGCACCAGTGCATCGCGATCGGCGATCACTACGGCAACGATGTGGCCGCCGCGCGGGACGCGGGGCTCCGCGCCCTCTGGCTCGACCGCGCCGGTATCGGCGGCGAGGAGCGCGCACCGTCGATCCGGACGCTGGCGGCGGTGCCCGGCGAGCTGACGACCGCGATCTGACGGTGCCGGTGCGCCGCCACGTCGGACCCCCGTGTTAGAACCGGTCCATGCTCACCGTGCACCGCAGCGAGCGGGGCGACGTCCTCGTCGACGCCCTCGCCGAGGTCCTCGCCACGCCCGGCGCGGACCCGTTCGCCGCAGAAGTGGTCGCGGTGCCCGCCCGCGGAGTGGAACGGTGGATCACACAGAGTCTGGCCGCGCGTCTGGGCATCGCCGCCAACATCGACTTCCCCACGCCGGATGCGCTCGTCGCCGCGGCGGTGGCCGCAGCCTCGGGTATCGCGCTCGACGACGATCCGTGGCGCGGTGAGCGCCTGGTCTGGCTGGTGCTGGCGGCGGTGGACGAACTCGCCTTCGAACCCGGTGGTGAGGTCCTCGCCCGGCACCTCGGTGTCACCCGCCCGGGTGGCTGGGCCGAGCAGCCCGGGCACCGGCCGCGGCGCCGCTATCCCACCGCCGACATGCTGGCCGGACTACTCCGGTCCTATGGTGCGAACCGCCCGGGCATGCTGGTCGACTGGACGGCGGGGCGGGAGACCGACGGAACCGGGGGTGCGTTGCCCGCTGATCTGCGGTGGCAGGCAGAGCTGTTCCGGCGTGTGCGCGACCTGGCCGGTGTCCCCAGCCCCGCCGAGCGGCTCGACGCGGCCTGCGCCCGGCTCCGCGACGAACCCGCCCTGGTGGCGCTGCCATCGCGGTTCTCGGTCTACGGACCCACCCGTCTTCCGGCGGATCAGGCCACGGTGTTCGCGGCGCTCGCCGCCCACCGGGACGTGCACCTGTGGTTGCCGCATCCCAGTCCCGCATTGTGGGCGGCATCCAGGGAAAGACCGAGCGCAGCGGTGGGGGCCGCCGTTCCACGGGTGCCCGGTGCGACGGCGACCAACCCCCTCCTCGCGAGCCTCGGGCGCGAGGCGAGCGAGCTTCAGGAGCGGGTGAGTCCGGTGGCCGGCGCCGACGTCCATCACCCGGCGCCCGCGCGTCCCGGCACGCTACTGGGACGGCTGCAGGCGGCCGTCGCCGGGGACGCCCCGCTCCCGGCGGGTACCGCCGAGCCAGACGGCACCGTCGAGTTCCACGCCTGTCATGGCGCGGCGCGGATGATCGAGGTACTGCGTGAGCGCCTGGTGCGGCTGTTCGAGGACGATCCCACATTACAGCCGCGCGAGGTATTGGTGACCTGTCCGGACATCGAAAGCTATGCGCCGCTGATTCGTTCGGCATTCGGACAGGCCGTCTCCGGTGCCGGGGCGGTCGAATCCGGCGATCCGGTCCATCCGGGGCAGCGGCTGCGGGTGCGGCTGGCGGACCGTTCACTGCGGTTCGCCAATCCACTTCTCGACGCGCTGGTCACGGTGTTGGAGCTGGCCGACGGCCGCGCCACTGTGGCGCAGGTGCTCGACCTCGCCGCCACTGATCCCGTGCGCCGGCGTTTCCGGTTCTCGGACTCCGATATCGAGCGGCTCCGGGAATGGGCCGGTCCGTCGGGCGCCCGCTGGGGCCTCGACGCCTCGGGGCGGGAACGCTTCGGGCTCGGCGGTTTTCCGCAGAACACCCTCGCGACTGCGCTTGACCGCATCGTGCTCGGCGTGGCCGCGGACGAGACGGAGAGCCAGTGGCTCGGGCTCGGTCTGCCGCTGGACGACGTCGATTCCACCGATATCGACCTGGTGGGGCGGTTCGCCGACTACCTCGACGTACTCACCCGGGCCACCGCGGACTCCCGCGGCCGACGCACGGCGCAGGCCTGGGCCGAGTCACTCAACGCCCTCGCGCTCGCCGTGGCGGCCGTCGCGCCGAGTGAAGGTTGGCAGGTGACCCAGGCGGGCCGCGAAATCGCGACCGCGCTGCGCGGCGGCGGCGACCGTGACCTCACGTTGCCCGAGGTGCGGGCGATGCTGGCCTCGCGACTGGCCGCCAAACCCACCCGGGCGAACTTCCGCACCGGTGAACTGACCGTGTGCACCCTGGTTCCGATGCGATCGGTCCCGCATCGTGTGGTCGTGCTCCTGGGTCTGGACGATGAGGTCTTCCCGCGCAGCACCCGCTACTCCGGCGACGATGTGCTCGGCCGCACCCCGTGTGTGGGCGAACGGGATCCGCGCGCTGAAGACCGGCAGCTCTTTCTCGACGCGGTGACCAGCGCGACCGACCGACTGCTGGTCTTCTACACCGGCGCCGACCCGGTGAAGGGAACACCGCGCCCGCCCGCCGTACCGGTCGCCGAGTTGCGAGATGCCACCCGGGCCCTGCTGACCGACTCGGACACGACCGGACTGGAGTTCCGGCATTCCCTGCAACCCTTCGATTCCGACAACTTCGATCCGGATCGATTCGGGCTCACCGTGCCCTTCTCCTTCGATCCGGCCGCCTATGCGGGTGCGGTCGCGGCGGGCGGCACACCGGAACCGCCGGCGCCCTTCCTCGATGGTCCGCTCGCCGCGGTCATCGAGGACGTGGACCTCGAATCACTGCTGCGATTCTGCGAACACCCGGTCAAGGCCTTCCTACGACAACGCCTCGGGTTCACCGTTCCCGACCAGGACGAGGAGCTCGCCGAGGCGCTGACGATCGCGCCGGACGGCTTGCAGCGCTGGGATATCGGCGATCGCATGCTCGCTTCCGCATTGGCGGGGGTGGAGTCCGACAGATTCGCAGCGGCCGAGATGCGCCGCGGCACGCTGCCGCCGTTCGCCCTCGGTAGCGCGGTCCTCGACGCGATCGCCGGCACTGTCGCCGAACTGTCGCGAGTGGTCTCACCCCATCTGACGGGCCCGGCGACCACCGTTGACATCGCGGTCGACCTGGGCGCGGGACGGAGGTTGGTCGGATCGGTGCCGTCGGTGTACCCGGGCGGCATCGTGCGTTCGTCGTTCAGCAGGCTCGCGCCCAAGCACCGGGTTGCGGCGTGGGTGTCACTGCTCGCTCTGGCGGCGGGCGGACATTCCGAGCGGTCGGCGGTCGCGATCGGTCGCGGCCGATTCCGCGGCGTGCTCACCTCGCGGCTCACGGTGCCCGCAGATCCTGTGGCGGAGCTGCGCGCCCTGGTCGATTTGCGCGACCGAGGGCTCACCGAGCCGCTGCCCCTGTTCCCTTCGGCCTCGGCCGTCTACGCCGAACGCGGAATCGCTGGCGATTCCCAGCAGATGGCGCTCGATGCCGCGCGCGGCGAGTTCGAGAGCGGTTTCGGCGATGGCAAAGATCGCTCCATCCGCTACGCATTGGGGGAGTCGGCCTTCGACGACGCGCTGGGGCCGCCCCGCGGAAGCGAAGCGGAGTTCTCCCGCGCGGGAACCCGATTCGGCGCCCTCGCCGCCCGCCTGTGGGTGCCACTGCTGACCCACGAGGAGATGAACTGATGACCGCCCGGGAATCCGTGCTCGGGGTGACCCCGTTCGAGCTCACCGGCGCCCTGCCCGCAGGAGCCACCACCACGGTGCTCGAAGCGAGCGCCGGCACCGGAAAGACCTACGCGATCGTCGGCCTGCTCACCCGGTACGTGGCCGAGGGGCTCGCCGACCTCGGCTCCACGCTTCTGATCACGTTCTCTCGCGCCGCCACGCAGGAACTGCGGGAACGCGCCCGCGCCCGGCTGGTCGCGGCCGAGGTCGCGTTGCGCGACCCCGAGACGGCGCGGGTGTGCGGGGACGAGCTCATCCGGCACCTCGCCGCGGCGTCACCGGAGGAGGTGAGGGTGCGGCACCGGCGGCTCGTGGCGGCGCTCTCGGATTTCGACGCCGCTACGATCACCACCACACACGGCTTCTGCCAGCGCATGCTCGACGCTCTCGGGATGGCGGGCGATCTGGAGCCCGGTGTGCAGTTCGTCGAGGACATCGGCGACCTGGTGCAGGAGGTGGCCGAAGACGTCTATCTGGGGATGTTCGCCGGCCGCCCGCACCCACCGTTCCCGCTCGCCACGGCCCTGCTCTATGCGCGCACGGTGGTCGCGAATCCTCGCGCCGCCGTGACACCGCGCGACGGCGAGCCGGGGACGGATGTGCAGGCGCGAGTCCGGTACGCGGAGGCGGTGCGCCGCGAGGTGGAGCGCCGTAAGCGGCTGGGGCGGCTCCGTGATTTCGACGACCTCCAGGGCCTGTTGCGCGAGGCCCTCGTCGACGAGGTGCACGGTGAGGCGGCGTGCTCCCGCCTGCGAGAGTTGTACTCGGTGGTCCTGGTCGACGAGTTCCAGGACACCGATCCGGTGCAGTGGGACATCCTGCACGCCGCTTTCCACGGACACCGCACGCTGGTGCTCGTGGGCGATCCCAAGCAGGCGATCTACGCCTTCCGAGGAGCGGAGGTGTACAGCTACCTGGAGGCCTCGAAGGCGGCGACGACGCACCAGGCACTCGATGTCAACCGCCGGTCCGACGGCCCACTGGTGACCGCATTGCAGCACCTGTACGGCGATGTGGCCCTGGGGGATACGCAGATCGTGGTGGGACCGGTGAGTGCCGCGCGAACGACTCCGCGCCTGGCCGGACGACCCCTGCGACTGCGGTACCTCGGTTCGAACGGTGTCGGCCCGAAGACCCAGTACGGCATCCCGAGAGTTCCCGGCGTCCGCAAGGCCGTGCTCCGCGATGTGGCGTCCGACATCGTCCGTGCCCTGGACGCGGGCGAGGAGCTCGATGACGGCGGGGAGCCGCGCACCGTCGAACCCCGCGACATCGCGGTACTGGTCCGCAAGAACGAGCACATCGCCGAGCTCCAGTCACTGCTGCAAGGCCTCGGAGTGGCCGCCGTCGCTGCGGGCGGTGCCAGCGTGTTCACCACGGCCGCGGCCACCGACTGGTTACGGCTGCTGCAGGCCCTCGAGAACGCGGGGCGAGCCGACCGCGCGCGGCTGGCGGCGCTCACCCCGCTCTTCGAGTTCACCGCCCGCGACCTCGACGAACGCGGCGACGAGTTGGTCTCCGAGATCAGCGGGCGGCTGCGCACTCTGGCCGGTGTCTTCGCCCGCTCGGGCTTCGCCGCGATGTTCGACGTGCTCGCAGCCGGATCGCGGTTCGACGCGCGGCTGCTCGGCCGCATCGGTGGTGAGCGCACGTTGACCGACCTGCGGCACGTCGCCGAACTGGTGCAGCACGCCACCGTCACCCTCGGGCTCGGGCTGGGAGCCGCCACCCGGTGGCTGGCCGAGCGCATCGCCGACCCCGGTCTCGGTGGCACGGCCGATCCCGCGCGCCGGCTCGCCACCGACACTCAGGCCGTTCAACTGATGACCGTGCACGCCAGTAAGGGCCTGCAATTCCCCATCGTCTACCTGCCGTTCGCGTGGGACTCCTTCGGCGGCTTCGGGGATCGTGACACGTTCATCTTCCACGAGAACGGTGAGCGGCTCGTGGATGTGGGTGGCAAGGACGCCCACGGCTACGAGGCGCGCCTGGCCATCTCCCGGGACGAGGATGCGGCGGAGGAACTGCGCCTGCTCTATGTGGGAGCGACTCGCGCGCAGTCACGACTCGTGCTGTGGTGGGCGCCGAGCGCCACCACGAAGGGGTCTCCGTTGCACCGCCTGCTGTTCTCCGAGGTCGGCGGCGGCCGTGTGCCGGCGGGACAAGCGCCGATTCCGAGGGATGACGAGGCCGGCGCCCGGCTGCGCGAATGGGCTGCGCCCGTGGAGTCTTCGGTGTCGATCGAGGCGGTCGACCCCGCCGCGCCGGCGCCCGAGCAGTGGCGTCCGCCATTCGCCGGCTTCCCGTCGCTGGAACTGGGACGAGCGACCCGGCGGATCGATCCCAGCTGGCGGCGCACCAGCTATTCGGCGCTCGTCGCCGATGCCGCACACGGCCCCCTCGCCGCTCCCGATACGGGCAGCGAACCGGATGTCGAGGACCGTGCCGACGAACCGGTCGAGGAACCCGCCGATTCCGCGACCACGGCCCCGGACGCACCGCCGTCGCTGATGAACGGCTTGTCCGGCGGCACCGTCTTCGGCAACCTGGTGCACGAGATCCTCGAACACGTCGATACCGGCGCACCGGATATCGCCGCGGAAGTGCTTGCCCGGTGTCGTGCGGCTGCGGAGTTCGGCACCACCGCCGACGATCCCGCCGACGTGGCGGCCGCCCTCACTGCGGTGCTGCACACCCCGCTCGGAACGGGGGAGCTGTCGACGCTCACCCTCGCCGAGGTTGCGCCCGCCGATCACCTCGCCGAAATGGATTTCGAACTCCCGCTCGCAGATACCGGATCGGCCACACTCGGTACGATCGCCGATCTCCTGGAGCGACATCTGCCCGACGGCGATCCACTGGCTCCGTACGCCAGTCGGTTGCGCGAGGTGCCCGGGGCGGCCCTGCGCGGATTCCTCACCGGCAGCATCGACTCCGTGCTCCGCGTGCGCACCGGTGCGGCGGACCGGTTCGTGATCGTCGACTACAAGACCAACCGGTTCGCGCGAGGCGATCTGAGCACGGCGGACTACACCCCGGACCGCATGGCGGGAGAGATGATGGGCTCGAACTACGTCTTGCAGGCGCTGCTGTATTCCGTCGCGCTGCATCGGTTCCTGTCCTGGAAGCTGACCGATTACCAGCCGGAGCGGCACCTGGGGGTGGTGCAGTATCACTTCGTGCGCGGCATGGTGGGGCCCGCGACCCCACCCGGATGCGGTGTCTTCGAGTGGTACCCGCCCGCGGAGCTCATCGTCGCCGTGTCCGATGCCCTCGCCGGGCGGTCTTGATGAGCGCGCTGCTGCAGACCTTCGCCGAGGCAGGTGTCCTCGGGCCCGCCGATGTGCACGTGGCTTCCACCCTCGGCCGGCTGGGCGGCGAGAGCGACGAGACCGTGCTGCTCGCGGCGGCCCTCGCCACTCGCGCGGTGCGTCTCGGATCGGTCTGCCTGGAGTTGTCGCGGTTGCGCGACGTGGCGGTCGACGGCGACGATGCGGTCGATCTGGAGGCGTTGCCCTGGCCGGAATCCGGCGTCGTCCTCGCCGCCCTACGCCGTAGTCCACTGGTCGTCGGGTCCGGGGCAGGGCCGCTCACACCGCTGCGGTTGGTGGATGGGGAGCTGCTCTACCTCGATCGCTACCACCGGCAGGAGGAGACGGTCCGTGCCGTACTCGATGCCCGCGCCGATGCCGTGCCCGGCGTCGACGTGGAGCGGCTGCGGGTGGGACTGCGGGCCCGTTTCCCCGATCCGGGACCGGACCGGCAGCGGCTCGCTGCGGCTGCGTCGGTGCTCGGCCGCACCACCGTACTCGCGGGTGGTCCGGGCACGGGTAAGACGTACACGGTGGCCCGGATTCTTGCCCTGCTCTTCGACCAGCACGGTCCCGGGCTCCGGGTCGGGTTGGCGGCGCCCACCGGTCGCGCGGCGGCGCAGCTCGCCGGTGAGGTCCGCAAGCAAGGGGAGGCGCTGGGGTTGCCGCGGCACATCCCCGCGCAGACCATCCACCGGATGCTCGGCTTCAAACCGGGGAGCGCCAGCCGATTCCGGCATGATGCGCTCAATCACCTGCCGTACGACGTCGTGGTGGTGGACGAGACCTCGATGGTGTCGCTGACCATCATGTGTCGGTTGTTGGAGGCGCTTCGCCCCGATGCGCGGCTGATCCTGGTGGGCGATCCCGATCAGTTGGCCTCGGTGGACGCCGGCGCTGTACTTGGTGACCTGGTGCACCGGGGCGTCACGCGCGCGCCGGCACCTGCGGTGGAGGAGTTCCTCGCCGATGAGGCCGCACGGACCGGCGGCGATGAGGACGCGCTGGACGAGGGGGAGCTGGCCGAGGCGCGCCGGGGTGTGGTGCGGTTGCGGCGCGGGCGGCGGTTCTCGGGCGCCCTGGGCGAATTGGCCGATGCGGTGCGTCGCGGCGATGCGGACCGAGTGATCGAGCTGGCTCGCGCGGGCGGCGACGGCGCGATCGAGTGGTGCGAGCCCGATGACCTTGCGGGCCTGCGCGCCGATGTCGAAGCGGCGAGTGCTGCGACCGGGGCCGCGGCTCGTGTCGGCCGGGCGGTCGAGGCCGCGAGCGCGGTGCAGTTGCACCGGGTGCTCTGTGCCCACTCCGAGGGACCCTCGGGTGTGACCAGATGGGCTCAGCTGGCTGAGGAGTGGTCGGGAGTGCGGCCCGGCGGGTCCGGCTGGTATGCCGGGCAGCCGCTGCTGGTGACGGCGAATGATTACGACACCAAGGTCTACAACGGCGATGTGGGTGTGGTGATCGCTCACGGCGGTGATCCGGCGGATCTGCGGGCGGCGTTCTCGCGCGGCGGCGAACTCGCCCTGTTGTATCCGAATCAGCTGGTGGCCGTGCGCACCGTGTACGCGATGACAATCCACCGTAGCCAGGGGAGCCAATACGAAGCGGTGTCGGTGGTGATCCCGCCGGCGGACTCGCGGCTGCTGACGCGGGAGCTGCTGTACACCGCGATCACCCGCGCCCGGCAGCGGGTGCGGTTGGTCGGGTCGGAGGAGGCGCTGCGCGCGGGAGTGCAGCGCCAGGTGCTTCGCGCCAGCGGATTGCGGCGCAACTGATCGTGGCTCCGGGTGTCGCGGAACTCGGCCGCGTGGGTTCTCAAGCCGCGCGAGGCGGGCTGGCATCACCGGGTGGAGCAGGGCGCCAGGCGTTGTCGGCGTCGTGCTCTGCCAGGAGTTGTTCGAGCAGGGGCGGGCCGTTCGGTCCGTCGAGGGTCGCGGAGATATCGCGATAGGTGCTGCCGATGACGGCGTTGTACTGCACGCGGAGGTCTTCGGCGAGCCAGCGCGCGCGGAACTGCTTCGCCCGGCGCCGCCAGTGTTCGAGGGCGTGGCGATGGAGTTCGTCGGTGTGGTGGGTGTGGTTGACGCGGTACCGGTGAGTGGGGTCGGCTGTGCGGCGCCAGCCGGTGCGGCCGGCGTTCGGCCCATCCGCAATGGTGATGGTCTCGAGGCCGTGCGAGCGATCGCCGCTCGCCGGGGTCACTGCCGCGTGGTGCTTATCGCAGGCCAGGGTCAGTGCGGTGATGTCGGTGCCTCCGCCGTCGGCCCAGTCGGTGACGTGGTGGACCTGGGTGCGCGTCGCGGGCTGGTCACAGCCGGGTGCGGTGCAGCCCTTCTCGGATCCGTAGAGCGCGATGCGTTGGTCCCGGGTGGCGAGGCGCTTCTCTCGGCCGAGGAACAGTGGGCGGGACGCCAGGTCGAGAAGGAGCGCGTACTTGGGGTTGGTGCCCATCATGCGGAGCGCGTCGGGAACGGGGAGCCGGCCGCCGGTGGCGGTGGTGGCAATGCCGGTCTCGGACTCCAGTTGGTCGATCGTCAGGGTGATGATCGGAATGCAGGGCAGGCCGCGGTGTTGCCCGAGTTCCCCGGTGCCGAGCGCAATGCGGAGAGCGGTGATAAGGGCGTCGTGATTACGCTGGGCCTGCGTGCGCTTGTCCCGCTGGGCTGCTTGGTCGATCGCGGCCCGATCGGCCGGGGTGATCGGCGCGTCGGCGTCGTCCGGGTTGTTTACTCCGGGCCGGGCGAGCTTCTCCAAGATCGCGCTCATGACGGCGCGGCCCTCCGGGCTGAGCGAGCCGCCGAAGTCGGTCATGAGATCGTCGTCCTGGCTTCCGATCTCGACGCCGCGGGCGCGGGCGATGATGTCCTCTTTGGGCTCGGCGCCATCGGGGTCGAGGAGATCGACGGCACGCTTGCCGATCTTGGTGAGGTCGTCGGGAGTGACGTCGGTGGCGGCGGTGACCAAGATGTCTTCAAGGTGTTCGACATCGGTGGTGGTGAGGCGCCTGCGGCAGCTGTTCACGATCCGCTGGATCGCGGTGGCGTGCCGTTCGGAGATCCGCCCCGCGCGTTGGGCGGCTGCGATCAGCGCGCGCTTTGGTTCGGGGGCGACGCCGCGTTCGTGGCGCGGCGCCCGCTCGACCGCGCCGTGCATGCGGTCGCGGGCCTCCGAACCTGCGAGACGCAGCTGATCAACGAGCACTTCTTTGAGCCCGGTGTAGTTCAGTTGCCCCGGCAGGTCCTGTTCGAATGCGATCCGGGCAAGAGAGTTTTGGGCGTACGGGACCTTTCGCGCTGCGGTTTCGAGGCGGTGCAGGCTCTCGAGTACTTCTCGCGAAGTGAGCATCACCGGATCGACAGCGGCGAGACGTTCGGCGGCCCGCTCGAAGGAGGTCAGTACGTCAAGATATTCACTTGCGCCGCTGCTGTTCTCGGACATCGTAGCCTCCTCCCCGTGCGTTCATTCTACCCGAGTGTTCGAGTATGTGTCAGTACTCGAACAAGGTCAGTCATGTCCCATCTATGCAAGGGCGCAACAGGTTTCACATCAGTGTCGCTCGACTGGCGGTTTGATCGGAGCACGGCGCTTCTGCGCGCGGCGGCGACGATCTCGCCGGCATCGGGCGTTCGAATGAGGTCGGCTCGCGCGGGATGGCAGCTGAGGCGCGGTGGGCCCGCCCGAATGTGGTCGAGGAGAACCGTGCCGACGAGCTCTTCGTCTTATCCGGTGTACACAGGGGTGGCGAAGACGATCATCGCCATGAACGCCAGGTTGATGAAGTAGACGGCCTCCACCAGGCTGACCGTGATGAAGAAGGGTTGCAGCAGCCGGTTCGCCGCGGAGGGTTGCCGGGCGACACCTTCCACGAGCCGGGCGCCGGCCACGCCATTACCGATACCGGTCCCGACGGCCGCGCCGCCGAGGATCATTCCGCCGGCACCGAGCGCGCCCGCAGTGATGATTGCATTGACGAGGTTCTGATCGGCCATGATCGTCTCCTTAGCCTGGGGTGATACGTGGGTCGAGCATGTCGGCGATTACCCGGACGGCCCGGCCGGCGCCGTCCTCGGACCGCAGGACGGCCCCGAGTTTCGTTGCGCGGTCGAGGTGGTCCGGCGCGGAGCGCAGAGCCTCGGTCAGACCGTCGACGCTGAGCGAATGTCGGGGCAGCGGCGCGGTTCCGGCACCGAGAAGGTGCAGTCGCCGAGCCCAGAAGGGCTGATCCATGATCCCGGGCACCGGGATCGACGGGACGCCGGCCCGGATCGCGGCGGCGGTGGTGCCCGCGCCGCAGTGATGGACCACCGCGGCGCACCGGGGGAACAGCTGCGCATGTGGGAGGTCGTCGATCACGAGGAGGTGTTCGCCCTCTGGCGCCAGGCCCGCCCACCCGCGCTGCACGACGGCCCGCACACCGGCGGCCGCGGTCGCCTGGGCGATGATCGCTGAGAGGCGCTCTCCCTGCGCGGTCGCCGTGCTGCCGAGGGTGATCGCCACCGGCGGCGGACCGTCCTCCAGGAACGCCTCGACGTGCGGGGGCACGCCGCCCGGGGCCTCCGGCGTGAGGTATCCGGTCACGTACAGGTGATCGGGCCAGTCGCTTGGGCGGGGGAGCACGGCTTCGCTGAACGGGTAGAGCACCGGCCGGTCGCGCTGTGCTCGTCGCTCGGCGGCGGACGGCTTCCCGGGGAGGCCGAGATCGCGGCGCAGTTCCGCCACCACGGGTGCATAGACCCGCTCGGTGAAACCGCCCATCCACCAGACGAGCCGGTTGCCGAGCGGGCCGTACGACCGGGTTCCGAGTGCGGGCGGAATGAAGGCGCTGGTGGGGGAGGCGGGCTGGAAAATGACCCCCACGCTGGGCAGGCCGAGCGCGGCGGCCACGTGTCGCCCGAGGAGAGCGCCGACGGGCCCCTCCAGGAGCAGCAAGTCGGCACCGTCGGACGCGTGGGCCATGGCCTGGCCCACACCGCGCAACCCGTCGCGCATCTGCTCCAGTGTCTTCTTCGACGGCCTCATCGACGCTCCGTCGATGAGGGCCTGCGCCTCCGGGGAGGCGATGGTCTCTGCCCGCGTATCGCGGGGCAGTGGCGCGAAGGCGATTCCCGCGGCGTCGATCTCGTCCCGATACGCTTCCTGTGCGGCGATCACCACGTCGGCACCGTCGGACCGGAGGCGATGGGCGAGCCCGGTGAGCGGAACGACGTCGCCCCGGGTGCCGAAGGCGGATATCGCGATGCGAGTCATGCGATGACCGCCCGGGTGAAGAGGTCGACTACCGTCTCCCCGTACGCGATGGGGTCGTAGTCGGGTAGGCGTGCGTGGTCGGTGGCCGCACCGTCGAGCGCGCCACGCAGCGCCGAGCCGGTACGTACCGGGTCGAGATCGGCGCGGAACTCGCCGTTGTCGACACCAAGGGCGAAGATCGCGGCCGGGTCGAGCAGTGCGAGTTCGCCCTGCGGCGGGTTCCTCGTCGCGTCGTCGGTGACCACCTCGTCGAACCGGCGGCCGTCCGCCGAACGGTAGGTGGTGGCGATCTCTCGCAAGGCGATGGTCTGTTCGCGGTGTTCGGCCAGGAACGCGGCGTTGCTGCGGATGTACGCGGCGAGCTTCTCGGTCGCGGACCCCGCTGCGGCTATCGCTGGAACGATGTAACCGGCGGCGGCGGCGAAGACGGCCGTCGTGACCGCCGCGACCAGTTCGTCCTTGGTGCGGAAGTGATAGAGCGCGACGGACTTCGCGATGCCGACGTGCTCGGCGATCCTCGCGATCGACGCCGCGGGGTAGCCGTTCTCGGCGATCACGACGATGGCTGCGTCGACCAGCTGCGCTCGGCGCTGCTCTGAGGTGAACGTGTCTCTAGACCGCATGGTCTAAATATAGACCGTGCGGTCTAGAAAGACTAGGGGCAAATCGCCGGGATCAGCCCACGCTGCGCAGCGGATCGTGCTCGGCCATCAGCTTGTCCAGCCGCGCCTCATCGACGCGGACGCGAATGCGGTTGGCCTCCTGCTGGTCGCGCACCACCTTCGCGAGGTTGAAGCAGCTGGTGATCAGGAACAGGGTTCCGACGATCATGAATCCTCGTTGCCAGGCATCCATCGGTAGATAGAAGGCGCCGATGAGAAGGGCGCCGGAGGAGACGCCGAAGGCGATCGCGGACTGGACGAAGAAGGCGGTGGTCGGCTTGGCGGCCGGAGTTGTCGTGGTCATGGACGCAACGATCTCCCGCGGACCGGGTGCGACGCATGAGTAGGAACACCTGATTGCGCCGGGTGTTTCCACCGGTACGTACGTATTCTTTGCTATACTGCAATCAGGAGATCCGAGCGCAGAGGAGGCGCCCGTGGTTACCGTTTTCGCACTCTGTGCGGTGATCGGTGTTCTCGTATTGATCGCGTCACTCGTCTTGGGGGACATGGATTTCGGCGGCGCCGATGTGGACGCCGCGGGCCTGCCGTGGCTCAGCGCGCCTGCGCTCGCCGCCGCGGTGGGTGTGTTCGGCGTGGTCGGCTGGCCGCTCAGCGTCGGGACCGATCTGGACGTCCCCGTCGTCGTGGGGATCGCCGCCGCGGCCGGTATCGGAGCCTACGGGCTGCTCATGGCGGTATTGCGCAGCATGCGCCGCGCACAGACCGGCACCGTTGTGGGCCTGTCCGCGGCCGTGGGCACGATCGGCGAGCTCAGCATGGCCATCCCGGCCGGTGGCTGGGGCCAGGTGAGCTACGTCGACTCGGAATCGGTGCGGTCCGTCACCACCGCGATCCTGGTCGACCCGGATGCTGCTGCCGCGGCCGGTGATCAGGTGCTGATCGTGGACGTCGAGGACGACCGTCTCGTGGTGCAACCGCTTAATGCCCAGTCCTGACGCACCCACCGCGCCGCCTGGGCGCATACAGACCTTTAACAAGATAGGGAGGGAATCGAATGACTGCATCGATCCTGCTCGCGGCCGGTGCCGCGGTGATCGTGATCCTGCTCGCCCTGTGGATCTTCTTCCACAACTACATCAAGTCCCCACCCGATCAGGTGGCCATCTTCACCGGTCGGGGCGAGATGAAAGTCGTCCGTGGCGGCGCTCGCTTCAAGGTCCCCGGCCTGGAGCGCGTCGACTACATGCCCCTGCGCCCCTTCGAGATCCGCATCGCACTGAGCAATGCCCGCAGCATCGACGGCGTGCCCGTGGAACTGCAGGCCGTGGGCCTGGTGCGCATCGGCACCACCGATGAGATGACCCGCACCGCGGCGCAACGCTTCCTCACCGCGAACATGGCCGAGCTGGAGAACCAGATCAACGAGATCCTCTCCGGAAGCCTGCGCGGTATCGCCGCGACGATGACCGTCGAGCAGCTCAACAGCAATCGCGAGGCCCTCGCACGTGGTGTGGTCGACGAGGCCGGGGGAGATCTGGCCCGCATCGGCATGGAGGTCGACATCCTCAAGATCGCCGGCATTGAGGACCGCAACGGCTACCTCGAATCGCTCGGTCAGAAGCGGATCGCCGAGGTCAAGCGCGACGCCGATATCGGCAAGGCCGAGGCGGAGCGCGACTCGCTCATCCGCTCCGCCGATGCCCGCCGCGCCGGGGAGATCGCGCAGACCGAGGCCGAGACCGCGATCGCCGAGGCCCAGCAGGGGCGTGACGTGCGCATCGCCCAGCTCCGCGCCCAGACCGAGGCGCAGAACGCCGAAGCCGATCAGGCCGGACCGCTCGCGAAGGCGAAGGCGGAGAAGGCAGTTGGCATCGCGCTCGAGGAAGCCGAGGCCGCTCGCGTCGAGGCACGCACCGAGGTGGAGCGCAAGCGTCGGGCGCAGGCCGAGGCCGCGCTGCAGGCGGACGTCATCGCCCCCGCCGAGGCCGCGAAGCAGGCCTCCGTCGCCCGCGCAGAGGGCGAGCGGCAATCCGCGATCCTCGCCGCCGAGGCCCGCGCCGAGTCGACCCGGCTCGACGGTGCGTCGGCCGCCGAGGCGCGCAAGTCCGCCGCCGCGGCCCTCGAAGCCGAACTGCGTGCCGACGCGGCCGGTAAGCGAGCCCAGGCAGAGGCGTTCAACGAGTACGGCGCCGACGCGGCGCGCCTACTGCTGGCACCACAGGTGCTCGCCATGATCGAATCCGCGGTCCGGGCCCAGTCCGATGCCACCGCCGCGATCGACAGCATCAACATCATCGGCGGCGGCCAGGGGGACCCCAGTGGCGGCCTGCTCGGGATGTCGGGGCAGTCCATCGCCTCCGTGGTGGCCTCGCTCCGGGCACAGGGCATCGACCTCGCGCAGATCCTCGGCGCAGCTGCGCCGGTCGCCGATGTCGCGCCCGTCGAGACCGTCGAGTAGCGCCGGTCCGATGAGACTCGGCGACGCCGAGGCGCTGCGGCTCGCGGTGGGCATGCTGGAGGAACGACTGCGCCGGCTGCCCGCCGCGGGCCTCCGCGGCGCCGAACTCTTCGTGCTGGCCACTGTCGAGACCCTCGGCCCCGACGCCTTCCCGACCGCGATCGGTGACCGCCTCGGTATGCGGCGCTCGAACGTCTCGGCCACCATCAAGGATCTCGAACGCCGGGGATACCTCGAGCACGTCGGCGAGGGGGACGAGGCCGACGGCCGCCGGCGTCCCGTCCGGCCCACCGACCGGGGGTACGAGGCCCTGCACGCCCAGGAGCGCGAACGTGACCACTGGCTCGCCGGTCACGGCAGTGAGCAACTCACCGCCGAGGAGGCGGCTCACCTCCGCGATGCGGTGCCGCTGCTGCTGCGGCTCGCCCGGGCCGAGCCGGACGCAGGGTAGGAATCAGGGCGAGCGCAACCCTGCCCGATGGACCACGGCGTGGATATCGTCGTCCGGGTGAGTGGTGTCTTCTCTTTCCCCAACCCGGTCAACGACAACGCGGCCCGGGTCACCGCCGGACTCGTCGTCGCCCTCGCTGTGATCACCATCGTGGCTGGTCAGTGGTGGCTGTACGCCGCCTTGGCCATCGGATTCGCGCTCCGCGTCGCCGGTGGCCCCCGCTACTCGCCGTTCGGTCGGCTCGCGGTGCACGTCATCGCGCCCCGGATCGGACCGGCGAAGCTGGTGCCCGGCCCGCCGAAGCGGTTCGCACAGACCATCGGCCTGGCCTTCTCGACCGTCGCACTGGTGCTGTTCCTCACCGGTAACCACATCGCCGCGCAGATCGTGCTCGGACTGCTCGTGGTGGCCGCGCTCCTCGAATCCGCGCTCGGCCTCTGCCTCGGCTGCGTCGTCTTCGGCTGGCTCCAGCGCCGCGGTGTCATCCCCGCCTCGGTGTGTGAGGCCTGCGCGGGAGTGAACACCTCAGCACCCACGCTCAGCGTGCCCCAGCCCCACTGACCCCGACCGATACGAATGCCCGCCGCGATATCCGCGGCGGGCATTCGTCGTCACTGGTCGGGTCAGATGAGGCCGACGATTCCCTTCGCCCACTCCAGGGCCTTCTCGTTGACATCGTCGGTTCCGGAGTTGTCGTGCTCGAACCGCTCGCCCACCTGGACCGCGCCGAGATCGGTCAGGTGCTTGACCACGGTCTTGCCGCCCTGGTTGTAGGTGTCGACGTAGATCGAGTCACCCAGGCCGAAGACGGCGAACCGCAGGCCGGTGAGATCGGGGGCGGCATCGACGAGATCCTCGAAGAACTCGGTCGTTCCGGCCGGCAGCTCACCATCGCCGTAGGTGGCGCAGGAGAAGACGTGGAAGTCCGCGGGATCCAGCGCATCGATCTCGCCGTCCATCATGTCGTGGACCTCGACGGAGCCGGTGCCAGCGAAAACGTCGTACATGGCGTTCGCGGCGCCCTCGGCGGTTCCCGTCGACGAGCCGTAGAAGATGTGAACAGACATGCCGAAGAGTTTAAGGCACCCTAATCGCGGAACCGAGCAGGGGCACCGCCCCCGTGCCGCTCTAGGCTGGCCGCATGCCCTTCGCCGTGGCGCCCGACAGGGCCCGACTCGCCTACACCGTGCACGCCGCGTCCCCGGGCGCGACCGGCCCCGGCCTGCTCCTCATCGCAGGCCAGGCCCTCGGCGCTGCGTCCTGGTCCCCGCTCATCGAGGCCTTCCGCGCCGCCGGACCCGTGGTCGTCTTCGACCACCGCGGCGTCGGCGAGAGTGACGACGTCTTCCCCCGCCGCTGGAGCACCCGGGACTGCGGCGCCGACGCCTCCGCCGTGCTCGATGCGGCCCGCGCCGACGGTGCCGTCGGCGACCGGATCGACGTGTACGGCTTCTCGATGGGCGGGCGGGCGGCCCAGTGGCTCGCCGCCGATCATCCCGGCCAGGTGCGCCGGCTGATCCTCGGTGCCACGAGCGTGGGCGACCAGCACGGCGTGCCCCGGCCCCAGGACGTGCTGCGGGTTCTCGTCCGCTCCGATCGGCAAGCGTTGTTGGAGTTGTTCTTCACTCCGGATTGGCTGCCGGATCACCCCGAAGCCGCCGAGGCGATCACCGCGCGACCCCGATCGCTCCCGGCCCAGCGCGCGCACTTCGCCGCCAGCACCGACCACGACGGTTCCGCCGCTCTCGGGCGGATCACGGCGCCCACCCTGGTGCTCACCGGCGCCGACGACCGGCTCTGCCCGGCCGCCAACGCCGCGGTACTCCGCGACGCCATCGCCGGCGCTCAGCTCCGCTCCTACCCGGGACTGCGGCACGGCTACCACCTCCAGGAACCGCAGGCCACCGCCGACACCGTGGACTTCCTCACCATGCCGTGACCGGAATCCGCGGCGCCGCAGCTGTTACCGTCCGTGCATGGCGGACTTCGGCAGCTTTCAGGACGGCATCTACGCGGAGGGGCTGCTCGCGAAGCACCGCCGCTTCCCCTACACCTTCACCGACCTGGAGGAACGCGCGCGGCAGGTGCTCGACACCGCGACCTTCGACTACGTGCGCGGCGGTGCCGGCGACGAGCACACGCAGGACATCAACGTCACCGAACTCCGGCGCTACGGCTTCGTGCCGCGGATGCTGCGCGACCGTAGCGTTCGCGATCTGTCCACCACCTTCCTCGGCCATGAACTCGAAGCACCCGTCCTGCTATGCCCGGTCGGCGTCAACGGGATGGTGCACGAGGACGGCGACCTCGAAGTCGCCCGCGCAGCCGCGCGGCTCGGCGTCGCGGCCATGTACTCCACCCTGTCCGAGGCTCCGCTCGAGCACGTCGCGGAGGCACGCGGGGATTCCTTCGCCGCGTTCCAGCTGTACCCGACGAAGGATGATGTGCTCACCGACAGCCTGGTCCGGCGCGCGGCCGCCGCGGGCTTCGACGCGCTGACCATCACCCTGGACACCGGATCACTCGGTTGGCGGCCCCGCGATCTCGCCAACGGGTACATCCCGTTCCTCCGCGGACGCGGTCTGGCCAACTACCTCAGCGACCCCCGCTTCCTCGAACTGTGCGGCGTCGACAACCCGCCGCCGCTGCACGCCGGGATCGTGTGGTCGTCCCTGTTCTCCAAGCCCACCTTCTCGTGGGACGACATCGCCCGCATCCGCCGCCTGACCGAGCTCCCGATCATCCTCAAGGGCATCTGCCACACCGAGGACGCTCGCCGGGCGGCCGCCGAGGGCGTGGACGCGATCGCCTGCTCCAACCACGGCGGACGGCAGGCCAATGGCGGACTGCCCGCCATCGACCACCTCGAGGGTGTCCTGGATGCGGGGCTGCCGGTCACCTTCGACAGCGGCATCCGCGACGGCGTCGACATCCTCCGCGTGGTCGGCCTGGGCGCCACCCTCGCGGGCATTGGCCGGCCCTACGTGTACGGCCTCACGATCGGCGGCGCCGCGGGCGTCGAGCACGTGGTCCGTTCGATGCTCGCCGAGGCCGATCTCACGATGGCTGCGGACTGCCTGACCACGCTCGCCGACCTGCACATCGTCAAGCGGTGACCGACGCCGGGTGCGCGCCCCGCGGCGCGGTCGGCGATGACCGCGCCTTCGACTGGTTCGGCTTCGAGGACGCGGTCTGCGCGGAATTGCGGACCGTCGCGCGGGCGCTGGTGTACCAGGCCGACGGCGAACTGCCCTACGCGTACGCACTGACGACGTTCTACGCCGAACAGGGCGCCGTGATCTCCCTTCCCCACCCCGCGCTGGGCACCGTCGAATCCGTACCGCCGAGCGACCTGTGGCACCCACCCGCATGGGCCCGGTGCGACGGTGCCTGGAGCGCGCGGGCGCCGCTCGACGACTGGCAGGACCGACTGCTCACTGCCGTCGAGGGCCTCGATGAGGCGGCGTGGAACGCCGCCCACCACCGGTACGGGCATGCGCTGCTGGCCGCGATGCGTCGCGCGAAGACGGAGCTGATCGCCGAGGGCGCCTTTCCCCGGGAAATCGTCTGCCTGCTCGACGACGAGGACGGGGTGCTCGCGGCGCAATCGGCCTCGGAGCAGGAACTTCGGGGGTACTGGGCGGCGCGTTCGGGGTAGCGTCCTGGCAATGACGTTCTCGACGCTGGCGCTGGTCACCGCGCTGGGACTGCTGGGGCCGGTACTGTCCGCCCGCAAATCCTGGCATCTCCCGCTGATCCTGGGGCCGATGCTGGCCGGTGTCGTGTTCGGCACCACTGGTTTCCGGGTACTCGATGCCACTGAACCCACGTTCGCGTTCCTCGCCGACATCGGATTCGCGATCGTCATGTTCGTCGCCGGAACGCATGTACCGGTGCGTGATCCGGCGGTCCGGGCGGCACTCGGTGCCGGAGCGCTCCGAGCGGCCGCGGTCGGGGTGATCGCCGCCGCTCTGGGGGCCGCGCTGGCGGCCGCCTTCGGCACCGGGCACGCCGCTCTGTACGCGGTGCTGATGGCGTCCTCGTCAGCAGCCGTGGTGCTCCCGATCATCAACTCGAACCACTTGATCGGTGCGCCCGTGCTGGCGCTCACCGCGCAGGTCGCGATCGCCGACACGGTGTGCGTGGTGGCGCTGCCGCTGGTGATCGATCCGCCGACCGCGCCTCGCGCGGCCCTCGGTGCGCTGGCCGTGGGCGTGACCGCGTTCGGGCTGTACCTCATCCTGCGTTGGTCGGAGAACAGCGGCCTGCGGTCACGCCTTGAGGCCGTCTCCGAGGAGCGCGAGTTCGCGTTGCAGCTGAGGATCAGCCTGGTGGCGTTGTTTCTGCTGTCGGCGATCGCGACCACGATGCACGTGTCGGTGATGCTGGCCGGATTCGCACTCGGCCTCGCGGTAGCCGCGGTGGGGGAACCGCGCCGCATGGCGGCGCAGTTGTTCGCGATCGGTGAGGGCTTCTTCGCGCCGCTGTTCTTCGTATGGCTCGGTGCCCGGGTGAACCTGCGCGACCTGGTCGATCACCCGAGATTCATCCTGCTGGGGCTCGCTCTCGGGCTCGGCGCGATCGCCGCACATATCGCGATGCGACTGGCCGGGCTGCCGATCCCGCTCGGCGTGCTCGCCGCCGCGCAGATCGGGGTTCCGGTCGCTGCGGTGACGGTAGGTGAGCAACTCGGCCTGTTCGCCGCGGGGGAGGGATCGGCGTTGATCCTGGGGGCACTGATCACCATCGCGGGAGCGGCGATCGCGGCCGGGCGAGCTACTTCGGGTTCGTCAGGGCCGCCTCCGTCCGCACCAGCGTCTCCTGGAGCTGCTCCGGCGACTCCGTCCTGAACACGGCCACCGCCCGCGTCCGCGATCACCGCACGGTGCACCCGGTCGTCGTGGTAGATCGCAGCCAGCCGGGTGTAGTCGGCGATCCGGGGATCGCCGGCGCGCGCGGCGAAGACGTTCACGTACTGCGCCAGATCGGGTCGGTTCGGGTCGTCGGTGAAGATCGAATCCTTCTCCGTCAGACCCAGTTTGGTGGCGAACGTGTCATCGACGAACCCGGCGTCCAGGCTGTCGAGTGCGGGTCCGATCTGCGTCGGATCGAGAGTCACGAGAGTCACCTTCGACGTGTCCCGGTCGACATCGGCGAGCGTGGATTTCCAGTTTCCGGCGCCCTCGCGGAAGGTCACCAGACCTGCCGCCTTGAGGCTGAGCAGCGGCCGGATCTGGTTCGCGGGATTGTCGGACAGCCCCACGCTGGCGCCTGCGGGCAGCGCATCGATGGAGCGATACTTCTTCGAGTACAACTGCAACGGGTAGATCTGGGTGGCGCCCACCGGGGTGAGCCTGGTGCGGTTCTTGGTGTTGTAGGCCGCCAGATACCGCACGTGCTGGAACTGGTTCACGTCGATCGAGGAATCGGCGAGTGCGGGGTTCGGCGCGTTGTAGTCCGAGAAGGAGACCAGCTTCACCGCGAAGCCCCGCTCCTTGGCCAGGTCGGTGAACACCTTCCAATGCGGTTTGCCGATATCGACCACGCCCAGCTTGATCTCGTTCTCCGGGGCGGTGGCGGAGCAGGCGGTGCTCACGCAGAGCAGGACGGCCACGACGGCGGCGATGCGTTTCACACCGCCCGAGTCTTCCCCCGCCACAGCATTTCCGGAAGCGTTGGCATCAGCGCGTTCCGAATCCTTCAGGTCAACCGCGCGCGACGACCTCGTCGACCAGTGTCTTGGCGCCGAGCAACGACAGCGCGCGATTGTGTCGGCGTAGTTCGCGAACCGCGCGCACCGGCGTCTGCGCAGCAGAGACCTCGGCATCGCGCAGCGTGGTCACCGCCCATTCGTATCCCCGCAGCCGTGCCTCGGTCGCGCTGCCACCGAAGACGTGGACCAGGTTCTCCGACGCCGTCTCCGCGCCGCGGAGGGCGGAGGTCAGCTGAGAGATCAGGCCGGAGAACAGGGACATGTCCTCGACACTACCGACCGTGGGGGCCCGCGGGGAAGGCGTAGTCGACGACCACCGGCGCATGATCGGAGAGCCGCGCGTCCGCACGAGCCTCCTTGTCGACCACCACTGACACCGCGGTCGCGGCCAGCCCAGGGGAGGCGAGGTGGTGGTCGATGCGCCAGCCGACGTTCTTGGTGAACGATGCTCCGGCCCAACTCCACCACGACAACGGGCCCGGCCGGTCGCCGTGCAGCCGCCGCACCACGTCGACCAGCGTGCGGGGCCCGAGCCGCGCGTCCAGCCATGCGCGTTCTTCGGGGAGGAATCCCTCCATTTTCTGCGCGGGTCGCCAGTTCGTGACGTCGTGCGGCAGGTGCGCCAGATTCAGGTCGCCGAGCAGGAGGAATTCCCGGCCCCGTGCATGCGCGGCTCGCCGATTGCGGTCCAATTCCCGGGCGAAGGCCGCGAGGAACCGCATCTTGCGCTGGTACTTGGCGCCGCCGTCGGGAACATCGCGCAGGGTGCCCGGCCGCTGCAGGTGTGCGGGTAGGCCGCCCTTCGGCAGGTACAGGCAGGCCACGGTGAGTGGCGCCTCCGCGAGATCGGCCTCGATGTAGCGGCCCTCGTGCGCGTACTCGCGCAGGCCCCGGGCCCGCGGTGGATGTTCGGCCCAACTCCGGACCGCGGCAGCCGGTTCCCGCGTGAGGATGGCGACGCCGTTGCGTCCTGGGATCGATCCGCAGTCGATCGCCGCGTGGTACCCCGCGAAGTCGCCCACCGCGTCCGGTGGGCACCGCAATTCCTGCAGCGCGACGATGTCGGCCCCGCGGCCGGCGAGCCAGGAGTCGAAGCCGCGTCGTCGTGCCGCGCGGATCCCGTTGACGTTGAACGTCGCGACGGTCAGCGTCGGTGCGGTAGCGCTCAGGGCTCGGTGACGGTGCTCGACGGGTCGATGAGGATCTTCGCGTGTATCTCCGGGTCGCCGAGCGCATCGAACGCGGTGGACACTCCGTCGAGGCCGACGGTTCCCGTGATCAGCGGTTTCACGTCCACTTTCCCGGATGCCATCATCTGCAGGGTGTCGTGGAACTCGCCCGGGTCGTAACCGAACACGAAGCGCAGGTCGATCTCCTTGTTGCCCGCCATCGCCGGCATGAAGGTATCGGGCTCCATGCACACCCCCACGACGACCACCCGCGAACGCAGAGGTGCCGCCGTGACCAATTGGTCGATCATCCCCGGAATCCCGACGCACTCGAAGACCACCGGGCCGGCCGGCGTCTCCCCGAACTTCTCCGCGAGTCGGAACACGTGCCACCACGGCACCGGGCCGGGCACCAGGCGCAACTTGTTCATCGTCGTGACACCCAGATCGAGCAGGTCCGAGACCGAACGCAGCTCGTTCCGGCCCGGCTTGTAGGCGTCCCACGGCTGCTCGACCCGCGGGTCGACCACCACATGAGCGCCCATCTTCTTCGCCAGTTCGCGACGGCCGGGGGAGAAGTCGCTCGCCACGATCCGCTTGACCCCTGAGGCACGGAGCATTGCGATCACCGCGAGACCGATGGGGCCGCAGCCGATCACGATCGCAGTCTGGCCGCGACCGACCTCCGCCCGGCGCACCGCATGCCACGCGACGGCCATCGGCTCGGTGAGCGCGGCCTCCTCGTCGGATAGCGTCGACGGCACTTCCATCGCCATGGACTCCTGCACCAGCACCTGCTCGGCATAGGACCCCGGCGCCCGCTCCGACAGGCCGACGAGTTGCGGCTCGCTCCCCACCTTGATGGTCGGGAGCGCCACGATCCGCGTGCCCACCGGCCACCGCTTGCGGCATCCCGGGCCGTATTCGGCGACCGTCCCCACGAACTCGTGACCCAGGACGACGCCCTGGTTCATGCGCATGAAGTCGGGGTATCCGGCCTTCTCGGCCAACTCCGCGACGGTGTCGGCGTGGTGGCGGGCGTGCAGATCGGAGCCGCAGATACCGGTGCGGGTCACATTGAGGAGCAGCTGCCCGCGGGCGGGACTCGGGGCAGGCAGGTCTTCGACGGTCAGCCGACCATCGGTACAGACGACAGCTTTCATGTGCCCCACTGTATCCGCAGCACCCCGCCTCGCTATCGGTGCGACCTCGCCGCCCGATCCCGATCCCAGTGAGCGAGAACCTCGGCGGTCCGGGGCCGCGCCTGGTTCGATGGACGGGTGAGCGCATCGGAAGAAAACCGCATCGTCACGGCCTCCCGCGATATCGCGGCCGCCGCGGACGTCATCTTCGAACTCATCGCCGACCCGGCCCGTCAGCCGGACTGGGACGGCAATGACAACCTCGCCGAATCCGCTCCGGGCCAACGGGTCCGATCCGTAGGCGATATCTTCGAGACGCTACTAACGAATGGCCAGGTCCGGGCCAACCACATCGTCGAGTTCTCCGAGGGGCGCGACATAGCATGGCGGCCCTCGCCCGTCGGCGAGCAACCGCCCGGGCACCTGTGGCGCTACGAACTCGTCCCTCTTGCCGACGGCGGCACTCGCGTCACCCACACCTACGACTGGACCGATCTGCACGACGAACAGCGGCTGCCGCGGGCCCGGGCCACCACACCGGACCGCCTCGCCTCCTCGCTCGAGCGCCTCGCGGCGGTCGCCGAACAGCGGTGAATCAGCTCCGCCGCAGCCTCGGCCTCGGCGATGCTGTCGCGGTCGGCCTGTCGGCGATGATCGGCGCCGGTGTCTTCGCGGCCTTCGCCCCGGCGGCCGCCGCAGCCGGATCAGCTCTACTCGGCGGTCTCGCGCTGGCCGCAGCCCTCGCCTATTGCAATGCGAGCAGCTCCGCACGGCTCGCGATCGTGTACCCGCAGTCCGGCGGAACCTACGTCTACGGCAGGGAACGGCTCGGGCCGTTCTGGGGGCATCTCGCCGGGTGGTGCTTCGTGGTCGGCAAGTCCGCGTCCTGCGCGGCGATGGCGCTGACCGTGGGTGCCTACGCCTGGCCCGCGCAGGCGCACGCCGTCGCCGTCGGTACCGTCGCCGCGATCACCACGCTGAATCTGTTCGGTGTCGAACGCTCCGCCCGGGTCGCTGGGGTCGTGGTCGCCGTGGTGGTCGGGGTGCTCGCGGCCGTCTCGGTGGCCGCGCTCACCTCGAACGCCGCCGATCCGGCACGGATCTTCGACGGTGCCGCCGGCGGGCCCTTCGGACTGCTGCAGGCGGCCGGTCTGCTGTTCTTCGCGTTCGCGGGCTACGCCCGGATCGCGACCCTCGCAGAAGAAGTGCGCGAACCCGAGCGCACCCTGCCGAAGGCCGTTTTCCTCGCGCTGGCGGTCACTCTCGGCATCTACGCCCTGGTCGGATTCGCACTGCTCGCGGTTCTTGGCCCGGATGGGGTGGCCGGTTCCGCGGCGCCCGTCGCCGACGCCGCTACTGCCGCGGGCTTCGGCGCCCTCGCTCCGGTGATCCGGGTGAGCGCCTGTATCGCGGCGATCGGCTCGCTCCTCGCGCTGATCCTCGGGGTCTCGCGGACCACGCTGGCGATGGCCCGCGACGGACACCTACCGCGGGCATTGGCCGTCGTCGACGAGCGCCGCGCCGTGCCCGTGCGTGCCGAGCTCGCCGTGGGTGTCGTCGTCGCGATGGCCGCTGCCACCGCCGATCTGCGTGCCGCGATCGGCTTCTCGTCGTTCGCGGTGCTGGTCTACTACGCCGTCGCCAACGCCGCGGCGTGGACGCTCGACCCGCGGGTGTCTTCTCGGGCCGTGCCCGCCCTCGGTGTTGTCGGGTGCCTGCTGGTGGCGCTGTCTTTGCCCGCGACAGCGGTGTCGATCGGACTCGTGGTGATCGCGGCCGGGGCGCTCTCCTTCGCCGTCACCCGGAACCGGTGACGGATCGGCTCAGCAACCCGATTGGGTGAGGGCTTTGAGCCAGCCTGCGCTTTGGTAGGCCCAGCCGTACACGGTGGCGAGGGGGGTGCGTTCCTCAGGGAAATCAGTCATCTGCAGCTGTGCCCGCGAGCACCGCTCCAGGATGAAGCGCGCGCGTTCGACGTGCGCCGTGGTGGTGACCACGATGATCTCGTCCCAGCGCCGCTCCTGCGCAAGTCGCCGTAGTTCCTGCGCCTCGCCGCGGGTGGTCCACGGCACCGGCAGAAAGCAGGTCACCTGCACATCGGGGACCCGCTCATCGCACAGTTGCTGCATGCGGGAATCCTGTGCGCCCACCGAGTTCGACAGCACCACCTGCGGCGCGAGGCCGCGCTCGGCGAGGGTGATCCCGTACTCGAAGCGGTCGTACGGATTCCCGCCGAGCACGACGATCGCGTCCGCCGGCCGCAACTCGTCGATCGTGCGGGGACGAATGTAGGCGCGATCGATCATCGCTACCACCAGCACCGTCACCGCCAGTACCACAGTGATGACCACGCGGCGCAGCCGTGGGCGGGTGCTCACCGGTCTTCGCACGAGAGAATTATCGCCGCGGTCGCGGCGTCGCGCACTGCCGGGGTGGCGACCGGCGCGATCGTGCGGCGGCGATCGCCGACACAGCGGTGGTGCGGGCCCGGAGGCCGGCCGTCACAGCCTGGCGTTCACCGCTGCCGGCCATGCGGAACGCTGCATGCCGTGTGCGGCGAGCAGTGCTAGCGCCACGCGCTCGATACCGAAGCCGAAGCAGGCGCTGTGCGCGACCGCACCGTCCACCGTGGTGATATCGAACCGCGCGCCGAACTGATCGCGGTGGTAGTTGCTCGACGCCACCGCCACGCCGGGCTGGTGAGCACCGTAGATGCGCACCATCAGTTCGGTCTTGAGCTCACCGGAACGCTGGTCGGCGGCCTGCGCACCGCCGCTCCCACCGAAGAACGGGTCGACAGCGGGGGTGCGCTCGACCTTCAGGCCCAGTTCACCGAGGAGATCGGCTGCACGGGCGATCCAACTGTCGCGGTGGGCGACGGCGGCTCGCTCGGTTCCGACCCGCACGATCTCGTGCATCCGGAAGCTCTGCATGCGGGCGGGATCGTTCGACGGCTCGGCGCGGAAGCAGTATCCGGCGACGTCGACCCATGCGCCGTCACGGGGGAGGGTGCCGGTGAGCATGGGGTACACGGGGTGGCAGGCCGAGGGCACCAGGGCCAGGTCGCTGGAGCGAAGGTGTCCGCCCCAGTCGTGGCCGGCGGCACGGCCGGCGAGCAAGAGCCGATGCTCGGCGTTCCCACCGGGGTAGGTGGCGACCGCAGCGGACAGGTGCGGGAAGGAGGCGATGTAGTCCGTGCGGTCGAGGATCTCGCGGGGCATCACCGGCGGGAATGCCAGCACGGTGGTTGCGCCGCCGTGCGCTTCGTGGATCGCGTCGGCGACGAGCGCGTCGACGCCGGCGACCAGCTTCTCGAACTCGGCGCCGCGACCGTACACGCCGTCGATGCCGCTGGGGATCAGATGTCCTGCCTCGAACAGCGAGGTACGAAACTGTTCGCGCTGCTCGTCCAGCCGGCTGACGCCGGACGAGTCGTCGGCGGCAGTGTCTGCGGTGTGGCGGGGAGCCGCGGTCAGGGTCATGGTGATCGTCTTCCGAGGCCGGTGACTGTAACGCCACTCACGCTAGCAGGCCAAGAGGTACGGTGGCGCCGTCTACGTCGCGAATGCAAACGATTCACGGACCCCGGTGCCGGCCGATCGGGCGGCGGACAAGGGGGCCAATCTGCACAACGCGTTGAGCAATTTTGCCTCCCATCAGCGGGAACGGCAAGCCGTGATCTCGTTCGCCGACCTCGGTGACGACCCGTGCCCGGTGAGGCCTGGGTCACAACCTCTCGCCACTGTGATGCTCACTATCGAAGATCGGTTCGGCATCGGGTTCCCGACAAAGTGATGGCCACGTCCGCCTTGGTGACGGTGTACCCGGGGGTGGGGACCGCTGCGGCGCGTCAGCGACCGCGACCGAGGAGGACCGAAGCCGCGGTCATCAGGAGAATCTTGGTGTCGAGCCACAGGCTCCAGTTCTCGATGTAGTAGTTGTCGTACGACGCGCGGTCGCGGATGTCGGTGTCGCCGCGCAGGCCGTGGATCGCCGCCCAGCCGGTGAGGCCGGCGTGCACACGGTGCCGGGACTTGTACGCGGGAATGTCGGCGCGGAACCGGTCCACGAAGTGCGGGCGCTCGGGCCGCGGGCCCACCATCGACATGTCGCCGCACACCACGTTCCACAGTTGCGGCAACTCGTCGATCGAGTACCGGCGCAGGAAGGAGCCAAGACGTGTGGTCCGGTCGGTCGACCAGTCGGCGTCGGCCACTTCATCGGGAACCGGGCGCATGGTGCGGAACTTGTACAGCGTGAACAGGTGACCGTCCTGGCCCACCCGGGTCTGACGGAACAATACCGGCGCCCTCGGATCCTGCAGTTTGATCGCGGCCGCGACGAGGGCCAGCAGGGGAGAGAACAGCAGCAATCCCACACTCGAGGTGATCAGCGAGGTGATCCGCTTGACCCGCCAATGGCTGGTGCGCAGGGCGAGGCGGCGCACCAGGACGAGCGGGATGGTGTGGATCCGGTCCATATCGCGGTCCTGATGCACGAATTCGTACAGCCGCGGCACGACGTAGATCTCGCAATCCAGGGTGTCGCACTCGCGCAGCGGGTCCACCAGGGTGGAATCCCGGTCGCGGGAGAAGGCCACGATCACCGTCTCGATATCGCGCTCCTCGATGAGACCTGCCAGGTCGTGGCGGCGGGGGATCACCTCCGTGGGGAAGAGGGTCGGGTCGAGCGGATCGTCATCCATCACCAGCACTGGACGCAGGCCGTACACCGGGTAATGGGACATCGCGCGCACCAGCTCGTCGGCGACCTTGCCGCCACCGATCACCAGGGTCCGGGCGCCGTTCTCCGGATGTGCGGCCCGGCGATGGCGCACCACCGCGTAGTACACCACCCGTAGCATCAGTAGTGCCACCCAGCACATCAGCACCTGGGGGATGAATGTGTGGTCGTCGTCCCAGTGCATCGCCATCGCCAGCGGGGCGAGAAGCCACGCCGCGATCACCAACTGCGGCAGGGTGTCCAGCGCGCTGAGCGTGATTCGGGCGCGATAGAGCCCGAACAGGTAGAAGGTCCCGATCGTCAGTGCGGTCCCGGCGAGCACCTTGGTCACGTGTGCCGCCGGATCGCTACCGGGGTCGTAGGTCGCGCCGAGGAATCCGGCCACGACGACGGCGTCCAGCACGGCGAGCAGCCAGGTGTGACGCCGGCGATGACGAGCGCGATTGCCCGACCGTCCGTTCCCGCTCATGCACCCCCTTCCCGGCGTGACGTCCTTCGCGACGTCAACAGGATGAATATACCCGTGGTCACGAGCTCCGGTTGTCGCCGTGGAGCCGGTAATGTCGCCGATCGCGCGACGCGAGCGGGACGCTGAGCTGATCCGTTTGCTGAAACAGCATCAAAGATTGCCAGAAACTCGCGGGCTGGTCAGAGTGGATGATATGACCCACGATCACAGCCACGCGCACACCGAACTCGGCATCCACGATTGGGCGGCGATGGCCGCGGAGCTGGAATCCGAGGCCGATACGTACCTTCCGTACGTCATCGGCGCACTCGATGATTTCGACGCGCGGCGTTGCGGTCCGGCGCCGTCGCGCATCCTCGACGTCGGCGCCGGACCCGGCGTCTTCACCGCCGAGCTCGCGCGGCGCTACCCGGACGCCGAGGTGATCGCCGTCGACGGCTCACCCGAGCTTCTCGAACTGGCTCGCGACCGTGCCGCACGCGCGGGCCTGACGATCGAAACGCTGCGCACCGACCTGCCCGGGGGATTCGCCTCGCTGCCGACCGCCGACCTCATCTGGTCGGCGCAGACCTTGCACCACATCGGCGACCAGGCCGCAGCCGTCGCGGCGCTCGCGGGACGGCTCGCGCACGGGGGCGTTCTCGCGGTGGCCGAGGGTGGATTGCCGACCCGTTTCCTGCCGCGCGATATCGGGATCGGGATCCCCGCCCTGCAGGACCGGCTCGAGGCGCAGATGGCCGAGGGCTTCGCCGCGATGCGAGCCGAGCTGGACGGCACCGTCGACGTGCCGGAGGATTGGCCGGCCTTGCTCCGCGCCGCGGGACTATCCGGAGTGCGGGCGCGCACCTTCCTGGTCGATCGCCCGGCGCCGCTCGAGGACGGTCCGCGGCGCACCGTCGCCCGGTTGCTCAGCCGCTACCTGCGGTTGCGAGAGCGGCTCAGCCCGCAGGACGCGGCGACCCTCGAACGGCTCACCCATGCCGAAGACCCGGCCTCCGTCCTGCATCGCGACGATGTCTTCGTGCTCGCTGCACGAACCGTGTACACGGGGATCGCAGAGTAGGAGAACCGGGTCTTCGGTCGCCGGCCGAGGGCGCGCCCTCGGCCGGCCTCGCCGTCAGGAGACCGTCGCGACGCCGTCCTTGAACGTGATGGTGCCGTTCTGGAACGTCTGCTTGATGGCCCCGTCCTCGGACTTCTCGTCGCTCGTCGGGTAGCCGAGCTTGCCGCTCTCGTGGCCCTGCGCGCCCCACTTATCGCCGATCACACCGTGCACCACGTGTGCGCCACTGGCTTCGCTCCAGTAGATGGTGCCGCCCTTGAGGGTGAGGAACTTGCCCTTACCGTCCGGCAGCTCCGCCACGGGGCCGAGCGGGGCACCGAGATGGCCCTTCTCGTAGCCGTACTGCGCGTACTCCGCGATGATCGGCGCGTCCGTGATGGTCACCTGCTGGCCGTCGTCCGCGGCGGCGATGGAGGTCGACGGAACCACGGGAGCCGACTCGGAGGCGCCGGTCCCGGTGCCGCCCGACCCGGCGGCGCTGCTCGGTGCGGCAGCGGTGCTGCTCGCGGCGTCGCCCGAGGAATCGTCTTTCGACGAGTTGCAGGCGGTGAGGCTGACCGTGAGTGCGGCGGCGGCGACGACTGCACCGAGCGTCCGGGTGGTCTTCGAGTTCATCTCTGCTCCTTCAATAGCGTGGATTGAACGAGAAAATGTAACCACAGAGTCGCAATTGTGTCAGCGCGGTCGCACGGTTTGTATCTGATTGACCGTGCCGAACGGCCCCGATTCGTCGTGCACCGTCGATGTCGTGAGGCCGCTACCGTCGGTACCGGTCGAGACCTTGGTATCGAAACCTATGCGATCGCCAACCGGATCGCGGAACAGGTGCGCCGTGAGGTCCAGGTTGGGAAACGCCACCTCGTGGGGGAGCAGGCGGCCGGTCATGCCGTTGGCGATATCGAGCAGGCGGGCGGCGCGGGCCACCGGACCCACCGGCTCGCCGTCGAGGAGGTGGACGGGGCTCTGCACCCAGTACGCACCGTCGCCGGGAGCCAGGCGGACCCGGCGCGTGCCGGCCGAGGCGATGAAACCGCCGGGCCACACCGTGGTCGGGTCCCACGGCGCCATCTCGGCGGACGGTGGGATCGGCGGCAGCGCGGATCCGGCGAGCGCGGCGGTGTCGCGGCGGTCCAGCAGCCAGGCGCGCAGTGTCAGTCCCACACGGCCGCCATGGCTCAGGCGGGCCTCGACGAGCTCGATGGTGCGGCCGGGACGGATCACCTCGACCGAGACGTCCACAACGTCCATCGGCAGCGTGCCGAAGATGTCGTAGGACAGCCGTGCGAGCCGGAGGTCATCGCCACGGCGGGCGTCCCGGTCGGACTCGATCGCGTGGGCAAGCAGGCCCATCGGCGGGGCGATGTGTTGTTCGGCGGTGTTCCAGCCGCCGGAGACGTGCTCGGTAGGACGAAAGGACGTCGCGGAGACCCGTTCGAAGTACGGCATGTCGGGAGCATACGCCTGCGACCTCGACCTTTCTTCCACTGGGTTAATCGCATATAACTCGATTCAGGCCGGGAGATGCGGAAGCCCCGCCTGCCGCAGGGGCGGGCGGGGCTTCGCGTGCCGGCGTCAGCGCTTGACGTCGAACCGGTCTGCGTTCGAGACCTTGGTCCATGCTGCGACGAAGTCGGTGACGAACTTCTCCTTCGCGTCGTCGGTGGCGTACACCTCGGCCAGGGCGCGCAGGATCGAGTTCGATCCGAACACCAGGTCCACCCGGCTCGCGGTCCACTTCTTGGCGCCCGTCGCGCGGTCGACCCCCTCGTACGAGGTGTCGTCGTCCGATGCGGGACCCCACTTCGTCGACATGTCGAGCAGGTTCACGAAGAAGTCGTTCGTGAGTGCTCCCGGGCGGTCGGTGAGGACGCCTTCGGTGTTGTCGCCGACGTTGTTGCCCACCACACGCAGGCCGCCGATCAGCACCGTCATCTCCGGTGCGGTGAGGCCCAGCTGCTGCGCCTTATCGACCAGCAGGTATTCCGCGGGTAGTGGCGCGCCCTTGGCGACGAAATTGCGGAAGGCATCCCACTTGGGCTCGAGTACGGCGAAGGACTCGATGTCGGTCTGTTCCTGGGTGGCGTCGCCGCGGCCCGGAGTGAACGGCACCGTGACCGAGATTCCGCCGTCCTTGGCGGCCTTCTCGATACCCGCGTTACCGGCCAGCACCAGAGTGTCGGCGAAGGAGACGAGTTTGCCGGTGTCGGCCGTGAATGCCTGCGCCACGCCTTCGATCGCGCGGATCGCCTGCGCGAGCTCGTCGGGTTCGTTGACTTCCCAGCCGGCTTGCGGCTGCAGGCGCAGGCGCCCACCGTTGGCTCCGCCGCGCTTGTCCGAGTCGCGGTACGAGGAGAACGCCGCCCACGCCGTCTTGATCAGGCGCGACGAAGACAGTCCCGTCTCCAGAATGCGGCCCTTGATGGCTTCGGCGTCCGCGTCGTCGATCAGCGGGTGGTCGACCGCGGGGATCGGGTCCTGCCACAGCTCCTCCTTCGCCGGGACCAGCGGCCCGACGTAGCGCGAGGTGGGCCCCATGTCGCGGTGCAGCAGCTTGAACCAGGCCTTGGCGAACTCCTCGGCCAATTCCTCGGGATGCTCGAGCCACCGCTTGGTGATCGCGCCGTAGATCGGGTCGAACCGCATCGTGAGGTCGGTGGTGAGCATCGACGGGTGGGTCTTGCCGTCGCCGAAGGCATCGGGAACCGAGTTGGCCCAGCCGTTGTCCTTGGGCTTCCATTGATTCGCGCCCGCGGGGCTCTTCGTGAGCTCCCACTCGTTGCCGTACAGGATCTCCAGGAAGCTGTTGTCCCACTTGGTCGGCGTGTGCGTCCAGATGACCTCCAGGCCACTGGTCACGGCGTCCGGTCCGACGCCGGTACCGTTGCCGCCCTTCCATCCGAGGCCCTGCTGTTCGATCGGCGAGGCCTCGGGCTCGGGGCCGTTCTCGACGGGGCCGGCGCCGTGCGTCTTGCCGAAGGTGTGTCCGCCCACGATGAGCGCGGCGGTCTCGACATCGTTCATCGCCATCCGGCCGAAGGTTTCGCGGATGTCGGCCGCGGCTGCGAGGTAGTCCGGAACACCCTCAGGGCCTTCAGGATTGACGTAGATCAGCCCCATCGTGCTGGCGCCCAGGGGTTGCTCCAGATCGCGCTTGCCGGTGTAGCGGCCGTCGGTGCCGAGCCACTCGTGCTCGGGGCCCCAGTACACGTCCTGCGGCTCCCACTCGTCGGTGCGGCCGAAGGCGAAACCGGCGGTGGTGAACCCCATGTCCTCCAGTGCCACGTTGCCGGCGAACACCAGCAGGTCCGCCCAGGAGAGCTTGCGGCCGTACTTCTGCTTGATCGGCCACAGCAGCCGGCGCGCCTTGTCCAGGCTCACGTTATCGGGCCAGCTGTTCAGTGGTGCGAACCGCTGCATGCCGGCTCCGCCGCCGCCGCGCCCGTCCTCCGTGCGGTAGGTGCCCGCGGAGTGCCAGGACATGCGGATGAAGAGCGGACCATAGTGTCCGAAATCGGCGGGCCACCAGTCCTGCGAGGTACGCATGAGCTGCACCAGATCGGTGCGCAGGGCGTCCACGTCCAGGGTTGCGACCTCGGCCGGATAATCGAAGTCTGCGCCCATCGGATTGCCCTCGACGGGGTTGTGCGCCAGGACGCGGAGATTGATCTCGTCAGGCCACCAGTCGCGGTTGTCGCCACCGGCTACCGGCGGCCGCAGCGACCCGTGCGCGACGGGGCAACCGCCGGACTCGGACTGGGGGAAGGGGGTCTGTTCCTCGGACACGGCGTTCCTTTCGGTACGTGAGTGTTTTCGGCTGTACAGCGGTGCGAGCGAACGCTCCTGCGCACTCGTCCGATGGCGGCTGAGCGCGGGGCTGAGGAGGTCGCTTGAGATCCACCATACGTCCGACGGCCGACAGAATCCAGATTTTCTGGAATTATTCAAGATTCAGTGAAAAACCGAGGTAGAAGGGCCTATCGGTCGGGAAGGCTCCGCCTATCGACGGGGCGAATGTCCCGAAACGGGCGGATGGTCAGACGCTGATCCGAGCGCCCATCAGGACGGTGCGATCGCCGGGCAGACTGAAGTGATCGGCCGCGTCGGCAGTCAGGTGCGAGGTGGCGATGAAGAGTCGCTTGCGCCACATCGGCATCCCCGGTTCATCGCTCAGGCGCAGGTCCATCTTCGACAGGAAGTAGGTCGCATCGGCCAGGTCGAGCCGGCCCTCCGTGTCCTCATCGGTCAGCAGGGCCAGAGCGGCCGGCAGATCGGGAGATTCCGTGTAGCCGTAGCGGATCGTGATGTGCGCGATTCCGTCGTACATGTCGCCGAGGTGGTCGACGGAGATACGCTCCGCGTCCTCCAGTCGCGGCCGGGTATCGGTCTCGATCGACGCGATCACGGTGTACCGGTGCCGGATGTGATTGCGCTCGACGTTCGCCCGCATCGCCAGTGGTGCGGTGTCGGCACCGCGGTTGAGGAACACCGCGGTGCCCGGCACCCGGTCGACCGGCGGAGTCCGCCGGCGCAGATCCTGGACGAAACCGAGGAGCGGTCCTTCCAGTGCTGAGCGGCGTGCCGACACCAGCTCCCGTCCGCGCTGCCAGGTCATCATCACGGTGAAGGCGAGGGTCGCGATCACCAGCGGCAGCCACGCGCCGTGGGGGATCTTCGTGATGTTCGCAGCGAGGAACAGCAGGTCGATGGTGAGCAGGACGGCGGCCGCGATCCCGAGCACCCAGGCCGGGATCGACCAGCGGCGCCGCGCTACGTAGAAGAACAGGATGGTGGTGATCGTGATCGTGCCGGTGACCGCCATGCCGAAGGCGTAGGCGAGCGCCGTGGAACTGCGGAAGGCCAGGATCAGGACCAGTACCGACACCATCAGCAGCCAGTTGATCCACGGCACGTAGATCTGCCCGTACGTCTTCGCCGAGGTGTGCACGATCCGCAGTCGCGGCAGATAGCCCAACTGCGCCGCCTGTGAGGCGACCGAGTAGGCGCCGGTGATCACCGCCTGCGAGGCGATCACCGTCGCCGCGGTGGCGAGCAGCACGAGGGGCACCCGGCCCCACTCGGGGGCGAGGAGGAAGAAGGGCGCCGAGATGTTCGCCCGGTCCTGCAGGATCAGCGCCCCCTGGCCCATGTAGCTCAGGGCGCAGGCCGGGAACACCACGAAGATCCAGCCGATCGAGATCGGACGCCGCCCGAAGTGCCCCATATCGGCGTAGAGCGCCTCGGCGCCGGTCACCGACAGCACGATCGCGGCCAGCGCGAAGAACGCGACATCGAGGTTGCCGGCCATGAACTCAAGTGCATAGGTGGGCGAGATCGCCCGCAGAACACCGGGTTCCCGGCTGATGCCCCACACGCCGAGCCCGCCGATCACGGTGAACCAGATGATCATCACCGGGCCGAAGACGCGGCCCACGGACGCCGTTCCGAACCGCTGCGCCAGGAACAAGCCGGTGATGATCACGACGGCGATCGGCACGATCGCCGCGTCGAACGACGGCTCCACCACTTTCAGGCCCTCGACGGCCGACAGCACGGATATCGCCGGGGTGATCATGCTGTCGCCGATGAACAGCGCGGCGCCGAACACGCCCAGGCCGATCAGGAAGCCGAGGGTGCGGCTGCGGTCCGTCACAGCCCAACGGCGCAGCAGTGCGATCAGTGCCATGATGCCGCCTTCGCCCTGGTTGTCCACGCGCATCGCGAGCAGTACGTAGGTGATGGTCACGATGAAGGTGGCCGACCAGAAGATGAGCGAGACCACGCCGTAGACGTTGGCGGGGTTCCACCGGCACCGGGTGCGGATCGCTCGGGCTGAAAACGGTCTGCAGCGTGTACAGGGGGCTGGTACCGATATCGCCGAAGACGATCCCGAGCGCACCGACGACACTGGCGAGGCGGAACAGGTTCGCAGGGCGCACCGTTGCTGCGGTCACTGCGTCAGCGTAAGGCAGCGTTTGCGATCGCGCACCCCGATCGTGCCCGCGCGGTCAGAGCTCCCGGGTGATCGCGTCGAGCAGCACCGTATGCCGTCCGGATTCCGGGTGCGATCCCGGTTTGCCGCTGCTCACCACCCCGACCGCGAGTTCGCGATCCGGATCGGCCCACATCGCGATCTCGGTGAGTCCGGTGTGGCCGAACGCGTTCGGTGCGTGCCTGCCGAACGGACCGAACCGCTCGGAGCCGAGCATGTAACCGGTGCCCCAGCGCAGCGGTGCACCACCGGTGGCGAAATCCGGGCGGAGCCGACGGGCCTGCCGAGTCGCCGCGGCCAGGGTCTCGGGGCGTAGCACGCGCACCCCGTCGAGTTCGCCACCGCGCCGCAGAATCTCCGCGAACCGGGACAGCTCGTCGGCCGTGGACACCAGATTCGACGAGGGCACGATGCCGGTGAGGAACTGCGGCGAATTCGACATCGGGACGATCTGCTGCATGGTGCCGCCGACCACCTTGCGGAAGGCGGCCTCGATAGCGGGCGGAGCGGGCTTGCCGGTGGCGTAACTCAGGCCGACCGCGGCCACATCGTCCGGCGCGACACCGAAGTTGGTCCACCGGAAGCCCAGAGGTTCGAGGATGTCGGTGCGGGCGATCTCCCGGATGGTGCGGCCGGTCGCCGCGAGCACCAGTTCGCGCACGAGGGGGCCCCAGGTCAGCGCGTGGTAGAAGTGCAGGCGACCGGGGGAGTACACCGGCTTGATCGCGGCCAGCATGGCCCGCGTGTAGTCGCTGTCCTCCGACCGTCGCAGGTCGGGCCGGGGCCCCGTGTTGATCGGGATGCCTGCGCTGTGGGTGAGCACGTGCCGCACCGTGATCCGGTCCTTGCCGTCGCTGGTGAACTCCGGCATGTAATCGCAGACGTGCGCGTCCAGCGCCAGATCGCCGCGTTCGATGAGCCGGTGCAGCACGGTCACGGCCACGCCCTTGGCTGTGGAATAGGTGCAGAAGGGCGTCCCGACGGTGACGGGGATCGGTTCGGAGTCGTCGGTGTTCGATTCGAGCACCGGTCCGTTGCCCCGTGCGTGGCCGATGGCCCGATTCAGCACCACAGCGCCGCGCTGCCGCACGCATACCTGGATCGCCGGCTGCATTCCGGCCGCGTACCACGATCGCGCCGCCAGCCACACTCGTTCGACGGCCCGGGGGTCGACGCCGGAGTGGTCCTCGGTGCCGATATCGGTGACCGCGTCCAGATCACGCGGAACGCGGATGCGGCCCTCGGCGGCCGCCACGGTCTCGATGCTCACGAATTCACCCTACGGTCGCCGCGGCCTGGGTGCCCGGAACCACCCGATAGATTGGCGGTCGTGAGCATCAGCGCCGCCCTCAAATTGGCCTACGCCGCCATCGCCGTGGTCGACACGGCGCTCTCGGCTTCGGCGAAACCTGAACGACACCATGCCCGCCGGTTCACCAAGCCGCTTCTGATGCCCGTTCTCGCTGCGTCGCTCGTGGCCGATCCGCGGGCTCGGACCTCCCCACTGCGTTCGTCCACCCTCGTCGGCCAGGCCGCGGGCTGGGCCGGCGATGTGGCACTGCTCGGCGACGAGCCCAAGCACTTCGCGCTCGGAGCGGGCAGCTTCGCCACCGGTCACGCCGCGTACACCCGTGGGCTGCTGCGGCAGCGCGGCGCCGAGGTCCCGCTCGTGCGGCCGGCTGCGGTCGGGGCCCTGTGGGCCGTGGGGGCGCCGCGCACGGTGGCCGGCGCGTATCGCGCCGCACCCGCGCTCGCCCCGGTCCTGGCCGGGTACTCGGCGATGCTCGCCGGCACCGCCGCGGCGGCCACAGTGCTCAATCCGGACCTCCCTGGCGGAGCGCGGCGCGCGACCCTGGCGGGCGCCGCACTGTTCCTGCTCAGTGATTCGATTCTGGGGTTGCGCAAATTCGTTCTCACCGACCCGCCCGCCTGGCTCGAGGGCGCGGTGATGGCGACCTATACCGGGGCGCAGTTCCTCATCGCCGAGGGTGCGGCGCGCGCGGGAGCGGCCCGAACCGGGGCCGCTTGACTCTTACACCGTGTCAGGACGGAGGCTGGATTCCGTGACCGACACCCTGGATCTCATGCCCATCGGCAGGTTCTCCTCGATGAGCCGGATCAGTGTCCGCATGTTGCGCCACTACGACGCCCACGGTGTCCTGGTGCCCGCCGATGTGGACCCGATCACCGGCTACCGGCGCTACACGCCGGCCCAACTCGCGGACGCCGCGGCGATCCGCCGGCTGCGGGACGTGGGCTTCGGGGTGTCCGCCATCGGAGCGATGCTCGCACTGCGCGGCACGCCCGGGTACGACGCAGCGCTGGCGGCGCACCGCGTCGTGCTCGCGCTGGCCGCCGACGAGGCGATCGGCAGGCTCCGGCTCCTCGATCAGTTGCTTACCGAGAAGGACACCGCCATGGACAGCACGACCACCGAAACCGTCGCCGTCGAGACCGTTCCCGCCCGCACCGTCGCTTCGCTGCGAGGCACCGTTGCCGACTACGCGGCAGAGGGAACACTGTGGGAACGATTGTTTCCCGCCCTCCAGGAGCAGGGCATCGTGCCCGGCGCGCTCGGCGGGTGCATCGAGCACGACGACGAGTTCCGCGAGCACGATGTGGACGAGTCCGTCTTCGTCGACGTACCCGCGGGGACGACCGCGCACGCCCCGGTCCGCATCCTCAACCTTCCGGAGCGGCGCGCCGTGGTCGCCGCGGTGGTCGGTCCGTACCACGAGGCGATCCCACGCGCGCATGAGCTCATCGGTGCCGCGGTGGCGGAGCAGGGGCTGACCTTGACCCGTACCACCGGGGATCCGGCGACGCACCACTTCAACGTCTACCTCGACGACCCGTGCGCGGTGCCGCCGGAGCGGCTGCGGACGAAGGTCTACGTCCCCGTCGTCTGAGGCCCTGTCTGAGGCCCCGTCTGAGGCTCGTCCGGGCCCTCGGCGGCGCCGTCGGCCTGTGCGTCCGCGAGGTCGTCCTCGACGGCCGCGGTCTCGGCCGCGACCAGGGAATCGGGGCCGGCCTCGTGGGTGCCCTTCGTGCGCGTGGGGATGGCGTGCATGATCAGCACCACCAGGCCGCCGACGATCACACCGAATACGGCCGAGGCGAGGGTGTTGGCCAGCCAGCCCGTCACGGCGCCGATCGCGGGCACCAGGTCGTGCACCCACACCTCGAAGGAGTGGACCACCGAGTAGGGGGTGTGCCAGCCCAACTCATCCAGACCGACCAGCAGGATGTGCCCGCCCACCCAGCACATCGCGACCACGCCCACGGTGGCGAGCGTGCTGAGCACGCCGGGCATGGCCTTGACCAGGCCGTATCCAATGCGGCTGACGGTGGGCGAGGACTTCTTCGACAGAGCCAGGCCCACGTCGTCCATCTTCACGATGAGTGCGACCACTCCGTAGACCAGCGCGGTGATCGCGATCGCCACGACGATCAGGATGACCGCGCGCTGCCACAGGATCTCGCCGGCGACTTCATTGAGCGCGATGACCATGATCTCGGCGGAGAGGATGAAGTCGGTGCGGACCGCGCCGCTGACCACCTTGTCCTCGTCGACCGGGCCGGTCGAGGACGACGGTGCCTCGACCCCGCCGTCGCCGTGGCCACTGACCTTCTCCCAGATCTTCTCCGCGCCCTCGTAGCAGAGGTAGGTGCCGCCGAGCATCAGGATCGGCGTGAGCGCCCACGGCGCGAACTGGCTGAGGATCAGTGCTGCGGGCAGGATGATCAGGAGCTTGTTGCGCAGCGA
Source organism: Tsukamurella paurometabola DSM 20162 (assembly GCF_000092225.1). Lineage (NCBI taxonomy): Bacteria > Bacillati > Actinomycetota > Actinomycetes > Mycobacteriales > Tsukamurellaceae > Tsukamurella > Tsukamurella paurometabola. Next base: position 2,353,483 of record NC_014158.1, on the reverse strand, counting down.
GCCGATCGCGATGCGCTTGATGATGCTCAGCTCGCGTTCGGGCTTGATCCCCTGCACATAGCGCGGGGTGACGGCCGTGTCGTCGACCACCACTCCCACGGCCTTCGCGCTGGCTCGTCCGGCCGCGCCGGCCACGTCGTCCACCGATGCGGCTGCCAGCCGTGCGAGCGCGGCGATGTCGTCCAGCAGCGCCGCGAGTCCTCCACTCATGGCGTCAGCGTAGCGGCGCACCCGTGCCCGTGTGGACGCGACCGGCGACCGCGCTCGGATCGCGACGGTGGATGCGGCCTCGGGCGCGGTGGCGTTCGGGACGGTGGTACCGCTCCCGGCCGCGGGCGCGCCGCCGGGTCGGCGTCTCGTCGCGGAACCGGCACGGTGGGGAAGTGGGCTTTCGCACGTTTGACGGAGTGCGGCCACAGGCCGCTCGGCGTAGGGGAGGATAGTGGGGGAACCGTTACATGGAGACGAAGAAGCGTTCGCAAGAGTCGACCGACCAAGACATTCGGGAGAGAAGCAAAAGCATATGAGTGCGCAGCAGCAGACCATCATCTACACGCTGACCGACGAGGCGCCCCTACTGGCCACGGCAGCGTTCCTGCCGATCATCCGCACGTTCGCCGGCCCCGCCGGCATCGACGTGCAGACCAGCGACATCTCGGTCGCGGCGCGCATTCTGGCGGCCTTCCCGGAGCGGTTGACCGAGGAGCAGCGGGTCACCGACAACCTCGCCGCCCTCGGCGAGCTGACCCAGGACCCGTCCGCCAACATCATCAAGCTTCCGAACATCTCCGCGTCGGTGCCCCAGCTGCTGGCGGCCATCACCGAGCTACAGGAGAAGGGGTACGACATCCCCGATCTGCCCTCGGAGCCGAAGACCGACGAGGAGCGCGATATCGCCACGCGCTATTCGACGATCCTCGGCAGTGCCGTGAATCCGGTACTGCGCCAGGGTAACTCCGATCGGCGCGCACCCAAGGCCGTCAAGGAGTACGCCCGCAAGCATCCGCACAGCATGGGCGAATGGTCGATGGCCTCGCGCAGCCACGTGGCGCACATGAAGCACGGCGACTTCTACCACGGCGAGAAGTCGATGACGATCGACAAGGACCGCGACGTCCGCATGGAGCTGGTGACCGCCGACGGCAACACCAACGTGCTCAAGCCCAGTGTCACGCTCGGCCCCGGCGATGTCATGGACTCGATGTTCATGAGCAAGAAGGCCCTTCTCGACTTCTACGAGGAGCAGATGCAGGACGCCTACGAGACGGGCGTGATGTTCTCGCTGCACGTGAAGGCGACGATGATGAAGGTCTCGCACCCGATCGTGTTCGGTCACGCGGTGCGCGTCTTCTACAAGGAGGCCTTCGCCAAGCACCACGACCTGTTCGAGGAGCTCGGGGTCAACGTCAACAACGGCTTGGGTGACCTGTACGACAAGATCGCGACCCTGCCGGCATCGAAGCATGAGGAAATCGTCAAGGATCTGCACGCCTGTCATGAGCATCGTCCGGAGCTGGCGATGGTCGACTCCGCCCGGGGCATCTCGAATTTCCACTCGCCGTCCGATGTGATCGTCGACGCCTCGATGCCCGCCATGATCCGTGCCGGCGGCAAGATGTACGGCGCCGACGGCCGCACCAAGGACACCAAGGCCGTGATGCCGGAATCCACCTTCGCGCGCATCTACCAGGAGATCATCAACTTCTGTAAGACCAACGGGGCCTTCGATCCGCGCACCATGGGCACTGTTCCCAACGTGGGCCTGATGGCGCAGAAGGCCGAGGAGTACGGCAGCCACGACAAGACCTTCGAGGTGCCCGCGGCCGGCACCGCGAACATCGTGGACAACGCCACCGGCGAGGTGCTGCTCTCCCAGGAGGTCGAAGAGGGCGACATCTGGCGCATGTGCACCGTCAAGGACGCCCCGATCCGCGACTGGATCAAGCTCGCCGTCAACCGCGCCCGCAATTCCGGTACGCCCGTGTTGTTCTGGCTCGACCCGTACCGTCCGCACGAGAACGAGCTGATCGCCAAGGTCAAGGCGGAGCTGGAGAACTACGACACCGAAGGCCTGGACATCCAGATCATGTCCCAGGTGCGCGCTATGCGGTACACCCTCGAACGCGCGATGCGCGGCCTCGACACGATCGCCGCCACCGGAAACATCCTGCGTGACTACCTCACCGACCTGTTCCCGATTCTCGAGCTCGGCACGTCGGCCAAGATGCTCTCGATCGTTCCGCTGATGGCGGGCGGCGGTATGTACGAAACCGGCGCCGGCGGTTCCGCGCCCAAGCACGTCAAGCAGCTCGTCGAGGAGAACCACCTGCGTTGGGATTCGCTCGGCGAGTTCCTCGCGCTCGCGGTGAGCCTCGAGGAGACGGGCCTGAAGAACGACAACAAGCACGCGGTCACCTTGGCCAAGACGCTCGACGCCGCCACCGGCAAGCTGCTGGAGAACAACAAGGCCCCGTCGCGCAGCACCGGCGAACTCGACAACCGAGGCAGCCAGTTCTACCTCGCTCTGTACTGGGCGCAGGAGTTGGCCGCGCAGACCGACGATCCGGAATTGGCGGAGAAGTTCGCGCCGTTGGCTGCTGCGCTCGCCGAGCACGAGGAGACCATCGTGGCCGAGCTCGCCGCGGTGCAGGGGGAGCCGGCCGACATCGGCGGCTACTACTACCCGGATCCCGAGAAGATGGCGACGGTGATGCGACCGAGCGCGACCTTCAACGCCGATCTGGACTCCGTGCAGTCCTGATCGCCTGAGCTTCCGACGGGCGCGGGCATTGTCGACTTCGGTCGGCGATGCCCGCTTCTCGTTGGGGACGAGCGTCGATCAGGCGGCTGACGGGGCTGCCAGTCCGACGATCATGTCGGCGATCGACGCGAGATCGTTCGCCGAGCGGGCAGGGTCGGGGTCGGCGATCTGCTGAAGGATCAGACCGTCGATCGCGGCGACGGTCAGCCGGGCCAGGCGGTCGTAGGGGACGCTACTGACCTCCCCGGAGCGGGTAGCGGCCTCGACGCACCAGTGCCGTACGGCGTCGACGTAGCGCTCGTACTGCTCGCGCGCGAGGTGCTCGAGGCCGGGGGTTCGCACCGCATGCGTAGTCAGCTCGTATTGCAGGGCCTGGAGCTCTCGCCGGCCCTCGACCAGTTCGGACCAGAAGTTGGCCAGGCCGCGCCGGATCGCGTGTTCGAGGCCGCCGTCGGTCTCCGCCGAGCGCCGCAGCACGTCGGCGATATCGTCCACCACCTGCTCGATCACCGCCTGGAGCAGGAGCTGCTTGCTGGGAAAGACGTGTTGCAGGGTGCCGAGTGGAATTCCGGCCTCGGCGGCCACGGAGCGCAGGCTAGCGCGGGCCACGCCGTCGCGGATTAGCACGCGCCGTGCGGCTGCGACGATCTGTGGCGCGCGGACGGCGGAGTCGACGTAGGGCATAGCACCTCCGGGTGTTCGCTTCGCGGTCCAGCAAATCACATCGGCCAAGGCCGGAGGCCTTGGCACCGCAGTGTGATCCGGGCTACCCTGGATACAGTCATACGACTGACTGAGTTTAAGGAGATGGCGATGCCTGATGTTGATGTGATCGTGGTGGGTGCGGGACTGGCGGGGCTATCCGCGGCGCGGGCGCTGGTTGCCGCGGGAAAGACCGTGCGCGTCCTGGAGGCGCGCGAGCGCGTAGGTGGCCGCAATCTCGGCGGCGAGCTGAGCAATGGCGTCGCCGTCGAACTCGGCGGCCAGTGGATCGGTCCCGACCAGAGCGCAGCGCGTGAGCTCATCGCGGAGCTCGGACTCGCGCTGTATCCGACGTACGACGAGGGCGATGCCATCACCGTCATCGACGGCCGCGTCGTGCGCTACAGCGACGAGAGCTTCGGCTTCCCCTCGACGACCCTCGCGGAAGTCGCTCGCCTGTGGACAGACCTGGAGGGCCTTGCGGCCGGCGTCTCGCCCGCCGCGCCGTGGGAGGCCGCCGGTGCCGAGGATCTCGACCGGCACAACGTCGACACCTGGCTGTCCGCGAACACCCACGATGAGCTCGCCCGCTCCTTCTTCCGGATCATCGTGCCCGCCGTATTCTCCGCGGAGACAGCCGAGCTTTCCCTCCTTCACTTCCTCGCCTATATCCGATCGGGCACGAATCTCGCCACGCTCATCGCCACCCGGGGTGGAGCGCAGGACGCGCGGGTGGCTGGCGGCCCGCACCTGATCTCCGAGAAGATGGCCGAGCAGCTCGGCGCCGCGGTGCAGCTGGGGGCCGTGGTCCGCACCATCAACCACGACGATGCCGGCGTCACGGTCAGTTACGAGGCGGTGGACGGCGGCCCCGGTGCGACGGTCAGCGCGGACTCCGTGATCGTGGCGATCCCCCCGACGCTCGCCGGCCGGATCCGGTACCTGCCGCCGCTGCCCAGCGCCAGAGACGGTCTCACCCAGCAGATCCCCGCCGGGTCGGTGATCAAATTCCAGGTCGGGTACGCGAGACCGTTCTGGCGCGATCACGGACTCAGCGGCTTCGTGATCAGTCTCGACGACGCTTTCAATGTGGTTCTGGACAATTCGCCCGCCGACGGTCGATGCGGCGTATTGGCCGGTTTCCTCGAGGGCAGGCACGCGCGCGAGGCGGCGGCGCTCACGGCCGAACAGCGGCGTGCGCAGGTGATCGCATCGCTTGTGAAGTACTTCGGCGAGGAGGCCGCCGACCCCTTCGATGTGCTCGAACTCGATTGGGCGGACGAGGAATTCACCCGCGGTTGCTATGGCGGACGGCTCGGCAGCGGGGTATGGACGCAGTTCGGTGCGGCGCTCGCCGCACCGGTCGGCCGTATTCACTGGGCGGGCGCAGAGACCGCGGATCGGTGGAACGGGTACATGGACGGCGCGATTCGATCGGGGCGCCGCGCCGCAGCGAATATTCTATCCGCTGGGGGCGAGCCTTTACTGTAGTGGTGTGAGTGATGGATCGGCCCGCCCACCGCGGCGGACGCAGGAGCAGCGGCGCGAGACGACTCGCACCGCGCTGCTCGATGCGACCATCGAGAGCCTCGCCGAGGTGGGGTACACCGGGACGACCACCCGGGCGGTCGCCGCGCGCGCCGGCCTGACCCACGGAGCCCAGCAGCACCACTACGGGACCAAGCTGGCCCTCGTCGATGCGGCGTTGAAGCGGTTCGCACAGACTCTCGCCGAGTCCGGGCCGGCGGTGCAGATGGGCCGCCCCGAGTCCACCTCGGTGTCGGAGTGGGACCGCTGCGTGGAGCTCCTCGATTCGCTCTGGGAGATGCACCGGCGCCAGCCCGTCGTGGGGGTCATCTCCGAAATGCTGGCGCTCTCGCGGACGGATCCGGAGATCCGGGAACGGATGGCGGAGAACTCGACCATCGCGCACCTCATCGCCCGGTCATCGACCGCGACTGCGCTCCCCGGGTTGGCTCGGGTGGACGGATTCGGCGAATGGGTTCTGACGGTGCTGGCCGCGATGCGCGGCCTCCTCATGCTGCAGCCGCTCGGGTTACAGGGGGAGGCGGGTCAGACGTGGGATTCGATGCGCGATGATCTCCTCGCCGCGCTCCGCTCGAAGGCGGCGGCGCAGGGCGTCGTGGTCTGATCGGGCGTTAGAGGAATCTACCGAGCTGACCATCGACGAGCGCGTTGAACCGCTGGTACACCGAGCCCGTGAGCCGGACCAGCGCGTCGCTCACCCGGGCATCGGCACCGATCAGGATCTTGCCGCGGTTGTGCCGCACACCGTCGAGGATGGTGCGTGCCGCGGCGTCCGCCTCGGTTCGAGCGAGGTGCTGATCGAAGAACGCCGCGAACGCGGCCTGGTTCTGCCCCTCCGCGACGGTGGCATTGCGACAGATCGCGGTTTTGATCCCACCCGGGTGCACGCAGCTGACACCCACGGCGTGATCGCTCGAGAGCATCTCGATCCGGAGCGCCTCGGTGAATCCACGGACGGCGAACTTGGCTGCGTTGTAAGCGCTCTGACCGCCCACCGCGAACAGGCCGAAGATCGACGAGGTGTTCACGATGTGCGCATCGCCCGATGCGATCAGATGTGGCAGAAAGGCCTTCGTGCCGTTCACGACGCCCCAGAAGTCGATGTCCATCACCCGGTCGTATTCCTTGAAGGACGTCTGCTCTACCGGCGCATGATGCGCGACGCCGGCGTTGTTGAACAACAGGTTGACCACGCCGTAGTGCTCGACGACCTCATCGGCATAGGCGAGGATCTGTTCCCGCTCACCGACGTTCACCACCTTGACGTGTACCTCGGCGCCGATCGCGCGAGCCGATTCCGCGGTCTCCTCAAGTCCCGCCGGATCGTAGTCGCACAGTGACAGCCGCGCTCCCCGGCGCGCGAGTTCGAGCGCGAGCTCGCGCCCCATACCCGACGCCGCGCCGGTGATCACCGCGACCTTGTCGTGGAAGTCCCTCACGTTGTTCTCCTTTCGGTGTGTGATCAGGGCATGACGCGGGCCACGAAGTCCGCAGCATCGTCGGCTGCGGCGTACACGGTTCCGAAGTGATCGGTGGGGTACAGGTGCACCGACACCGGCTGGCGGTGCAGGCGCAACGCCGCCGCCAGCGACAGACCGGAAGCTACGGGCACATCGATATCGGTGAGGCCGTGGCCGAGGAAGATGGGCCGGTCGTACCCCGACACCGGCGTCGACATGTGGTCGGCGAGAGCGCCGTACACTCCGGGAATGCTTCGCAGCGGCCGGGTCACCCAGGTCCGCAGGTCCGCGCCGCGGACCTTTTCGCGCAGGTCGTACAGGCTCAGTGTCTCGGCGAGCCCCACGATCCGGCGGCCCTCCTCGCTGAGTAGACCGTCCACCTCGAGGTCGGGCCGGGCGTCCCGGAACCCGGCGAGGATGTAGGCGGTGTAGGTGGTGGTGTTGAGTGGAAGCCGTACTGGTGGGAAGGAAGGCCCGAGAAACTGGGTGATCCGCTCGATGTTCGCCGGGGTTCCAGTGGCTACGACGCCGCGCAGGTCGAGGTCGTAGCCGGCACCGAACTCCCTCGCGTATCGGGCGCCGTTCATCGCGGCGCCCGCACCCTGCGACTGCCCGACCAGGGCCCACCGGGTTGACAGCGGAACGTCGAAACCGCGCGCGGCGTGCACCGAGTCGATCAGGTTGTGCGCCTCGACCTTCCCGTTCAAGTAGCTCATCAGGCCGGGAGTGCCCAGCCCCGCGTAGTCGCTGGCGACCACCGCGTAGCCCCGGTCGAGCCAGTGCCCCAGGTAGAACTGCTGGCGATCGGACTGCGATTGCGCGGATGGAGTCGCGTCGTCGCCCAGTCCGACGGTGCCGTGCGCCCACGCGATCACGGGCCACCCGCCGGTGGGAGGGTCGCCGTCCGGAAGGAAGAGCGCGGCGGTGCTCACGGCCGGTCCGTGCTGGTTGGTCGTGGCGTAGAGGAACCGATGTGCGTCGGCCGCAGCGTCCACCCACAGGCCGGCGGCGAGAGGGACCCGGTCGATCGGAGTACCGGCCGAGGGCACCGGCCCCGCGTAGTGGCGGGCATCCATACCCGACCAGTCGGGCTCCGCGATCGGAGTGACCGGGTCTGGTGTGATGAGGCTTCGCATCAGGGCATCGACGCGCTCACGTACCGTTCGGGAGAGGGTGGACGGTGTGATCGGCACCACGCCAACTTAACACCGGCTCGCTATCGCCGAGCCGGGCCGGAGACGGGGGATGGCGAGGGCGCAGATCGCCGCCAGGAGGCAGATCGTGAGGCCGAGCAGGGTGGTGGCGGTGTAGGCGCCGGACGAGGGGGTCTCCACGTTGCCGTCCAGGGTCATGGTGCTGACGGCGTCGCCAGTGAGGACCATCGCGACGACGGCAGTGGCGGTGGCCGTGCCCACCGACCGCATGAGGGCGTTGACGCCGTTGGCTTCACCGGTCTGTTCCACCGGAACGACGGCCATGATGAGTGCGGGCATCGCCGAGTAGGCGATGCCGAGGCCTGCTCCGACGGTCGCACTGGACGCGAGAATCCACCACCACCCGACGGGCCAGGGTCCGACGATCGCCAGCAACAGGATCAGGTACCCGCCCGCGATCACGACGGCGCCGAGCGCCAGCGAGAGCCGGGCTCCGTGGCGATCGGTGATCCGGGCGCTGACCCGGGTGAAGGCGAACATGACGAGGCCGCTCGGCATCAGCACCAGACTCGCGTTCACCATGCCCAGTCCGAGACCGGTGGGTGCGGAGTCCGGCGCCATCAGGATCTGGATCGGCATGAGTTGCATCGCGTAGAAGGCGAAGCCGGTGGCCACCGAGGCGGCGTTGGTGAGCAGGATCGGCCGACGCAGCAGGGTGCGAACGTCGATCAGTGCGTTCGGGGTTCGCAGTTCGTAGCGCCACCACAGGGAACCCGCCAGCAGGAACGCGGCGAACAGAGTGAGCGTGACGGGGGAGGTCCAGCCCCACTCGGCCGCCTTGGACAGCGGAAGCAGGATCAGGGTGAGCACCACGGTGAGGCCGGCGGTGCCCACTGCGTCGAAGCTACCGCCGGGATCGGCGGGGCCGGTCGGCACGAGTCGGAAGATGGCGACACCGCAGGCCACGGCGGCGATCGCGCACACCCAGAAGAGCGCGTGCCAATTGACGTGCCGCGCGATCACGGCGGCGATCGGCAGACCGAGTGCGCCACCGACGCCGAGCGAGGCGCTCATCGTGCCCACTGCGGAACCGAGACGGGCGGCGGGCACGATGTCGCGCAAGATGCTGATGCCGACCGCGATCGCACCGATACCAAGACCCTGCAGGCCGCGGCCGAGCAGGAACGGAATGAAGGCGGGCGACATCGCGCAGACCGTGGAGCCGACAGCGACAGCAGTCATCGTCCCGAGAAGTACGCGCCGCTTGCCGAACATATCGCCGAGCCTCCCGGCGATCGGGGTGCCGACCGCACCGACCAGGAGGGTGATGGTCAGGGTCCACGACGCATTGCTCGGGGAGGCATGGAGCATATCGGGCAACTCCGGAATCAGCGGCACGATGATGGTCTGCATGAGGGCGACCACGATCCCGGCGGCGCACAGCACGGCGACCGCGGCCCGGGGGTAGGTGGCCGTCCCGTCGCCGCTCAGGGGCTCCCTGTTCGCGCGAGGCGACGGTGGCCCACGACATCTGCCATGACCATGATCGTCCGTTCCGTCCGTGAGAAGGTTCGGACCTCACACTACGAGGCCCTCGATGGTGGTTCTTCGGCGGCGTCGGACAGTCGCACCGAGTCGGGCTGGCATAGGAATATCGAGAACCAAGAAAGACGCGGTGACGGTTCCATGAAACGCGCCGCCGCGAATACGAAGAGTTCGTGAACGGATCGCTATTTGTTCGCTTGACGTTGGCACCGCGGTCGCCCGGTGTGGATACTCGAAAGTAGACCGGTCGAGAAAGAAAAAGTGAACTCAGCCGACCGGTATTTGAAAGAATCGCGATGGAGGTCAAGAAATGAATGTGAACGTGAATACGAAGACGTCTTCCGCGGTGATCACGAAGATCGGCGCGGGCGTCCTCGCCCTCGGCGCCGCGGGTGCGATTTTCGGCGTGGGGTCCGCCGCGGCGAGCCCGGTCCCGGGTAGTCCGAGCGGGTATCACGAGGATCACGTGGTGAGCCCCGGTCAGAACCAGGGGATCGGTCCGCAGGGCGCCGGGCACGGCACGATCGTGGTGCCCGGTAATGCACTGCAGCCGGGCAATGTGAGCGATGACAGCCGGACCGCGAACAATTCCGGGCCGAATGCGGCGGTGCCCATCGATTCCGGCGATCACCCCCGCAGTAATCCCGGTTTCGATAACCCGCTCGCGCCCTTCTGATGGTGTTGCCTGGGCGGCGGGACAGGCCTCTCAGGCAGAACGGGAGAGAGTGACGCCAGCCCATTATGTGCGGTGGGGAAGTCTTCACGTCCGGAGTATGAATTGACTGGTTGTCCGCGCAGTGTGTCGGACATCATCGCGGTATCTCGGCGTCAGCTCAGAGCGGCGCGAATGCCGTCCCAGGCGGGTTTCGGGCGGTAGTGCGCGTCGAGCAGATTCGCGTTGCCGTATCCGGAGAAGGTTGCGGGATAGTCGGTGATCCAGGAGCGCTTGTCCGTGAAGCCCCAGACCGTAGCGCCGGTGCAGCGGCGCAGTTCTCGACACAGCGACACCATGGTGCGGTACACCTCGCCCTGGCGTCGCTGGTCCGCCGTGGTGGACTGTCCGTCTTCGGTGGGGATCCGCACGTCGAGTTCGGTCAGCCGCACCTCCAGTCCGGCGTCGATGAACCTGCGGAGATTGGTTCGCATATCGGCGACGGATGGTTGCTGATCGGCTCCGCCGAGCATGTGTGCCTGGAATCCGACACCGTCGATCAGTGGCTTGCGGACGCGGGTGCCGTCGCTCTCCACGTCGACGCTCATGGCCTTGAGTTTCCGGGCCAAGGTCAGCAGCGCAGTCGACTTGTCGCTGACGGTCTCCGCACTGTGCTCGTTGAGGTACAGCTTCATCTTCGGTGCGGCCAGCCGGGCGGCGCGGAAGGCGTCCACGATGTACCGGTCATCGCCCGTGGTCCGCCACCAGGCGTTGCGCTGCAGGTTGCCGCGCTGGTCGAAGGGCTCGTTCACCACGGTCACGGTGTCGGCCGACCCGGCGTATCGCCGGACCACCGCGGTGACCAGTTCGAGCAGGAAGTCGTGGCGCGCCGGATCGCTCATCCGCTGCGCGTACGCAGGCACGATTCCCCACGCCTGTTGGTCGAGCGGATCCCAGATCAGTGAATGGATCTGGAAGCGTTGCCCGCTGCGGCGGGCGGTCTCGGCGACCGCATCCGCCTCGCGGAAGTCGAAACGGCCTGCCTCGGGGGCGACGGTGTTCGTCATCGTCCCGATCTCTGTGGTCAACGAGCTGAAGGCGGCGCGCGCCACGGCTTCGTAGCAGGTGTCGCCGGGCGCGAACGAGGATCTGTAGGCGGTCCCGACGTCGATTCCGGACCGCTGCGCCAGTGTTCGGAGCGAGGCCGCGTCGGTGCCGCACACGGTTTCGTCGGGAGGCGGGTCCGGCGTTGATGGGGGCGCCGCCGCGCAGCCGGCAGCGAGAAGTGCGACCGTCGACAGGAGTGCGGCACGACGGAACATCCCCCGACGCTACCGGGCGCGGTGCGATTGTTCGGCGAGCAGCCTGCGGTGGTCGACGGGGCATCCGCCCGCGAAGGTACCGAGCTCTCGGACCGCGAATCCGTTGGGGTAACTCTTGATCTGCGGTGACTCGTGGACGTAGACCCGGTTCGTGCGCGGCGCCATCCGTGCCACGATCGCCGCCCTGACCTTGAGCCCTCCTCGTGACAGCATCCGGGCGATCGGGTTCGGTCGCCGGTAGCGGAAGGCACGCAACAGTCGGTCATCCATGACGGAGCGGCTGAAGACGTCGACGGCGGGACGCACCAGGGCAGGCTGAAACGAAGCCATGAGTTCCAGTGTGGCGTCGGCGACCTTGCGCGCACCGTCGTCGTAGGCGTAGTGCTCGGATTCGTACTCGTCCATCAGGTGAGCGAAGCCCTCATAGGATTCGGGCATATCGGCAATCGCCATGTGCCGGCCGAGGTCCCGGTAGTAGAGCACCGACGCCTGCACCTCGGCATCGGTCAGGCGGCGCCATCCGTAGTCGTCGATCCACCGCTTCGGTACCACGACGAACGTCGCAAGAACGTATCGCATGTCGTCGTTACTGATGTCGTACATCTTGTGCATCTGGTTGATCCGGCGCACCGCGGCACGCCCGCGCTCGTCGTCGAATCCATGGAGCAGGGGAACTTCAAGGAGAAGCGCGGTGTCGTCGTAGCGCTTCTGTGTGCGCTCCTCGAATTCCCGTGTGCGGTGCAGTAACTGACCGATACTCGGGACGGCGTACGTGCGGAACAGGGCGAAGCCGAGCGCCTGGGTGAAGTCCCAAGGGAATTCGAGGGTGGTGAGGTCCCGATAGATCCGGTGGTAGTCGACCTGCGGATCCAGGTCCGCCGAGCGAGGTGTGCGCGCCATCTGGGCCTCCTTCGTGCGTGCATCTCACCATAAGTCGAGTTACGGTACTGTGCAAGAGGTCACATCGAGCGGAGGGTGGTCAATGCAACCGAAGAGCAAGTCCGCGCCCACTCGATGGGCGCGGGAACGACTCCTGGACGCAGGTCTGCACGTGCTGGCACGACAGGGGCATGCGGGCCTCAAGCTCGCATCGGTGTGCGATCACCTCGGCGCGACGACGGGCAGCTTCTATCACGCCTTTCCTAGTTGGAACGCGTACCGGTCCGATCTGATCGCCTACTGGCGCGAAGATCAGAGCCACCGGCTGATCGTCGAGGCGGAAGAGATCACCGACCCGTCTGAACGCCTCGAACGCCTCACGCAGATCGGCTTGACCCTGCATTCGGATGTCGAGGCCGCCATCCGGGTCTGGGCTGCCCATGACCCTCAGGTGCAGGCTTTCCAGGCGGATGTCGATGCCACCCGCTACGCCGTCATTCGTGACACTTACCGTGAGCTTCGCGACGACGCCGAGCGGGCCGATGCGTTCGCGCGCATCGCGATGTATCTGCTGATCGGCTATCAGAGCGGCACGCTGCGCTCGGATGCCGCTCTGGAGCGCGGATACCGCATGGTGATCTCCGCGGCGCTGAGTGACCCGGACTGAGCGCGCTCATCTCGATCGTCCTTCGACGGGCGTGAGGTGTTCGTCACATGGATCTCCGAATGTATTCCGGCACACATCGATGAATGTCGTGCGATCGTGCGCCGCGACGAGGGGTTCGGCGGCCCCGTGTCATCCGGGATGCGGGAGTGACGCGCGTCGCTGTGCCAGCTCACACGCCTGATGACGGTCTGGTAGCCGCCCGAGAATCTGCATCACCGAAGGGTTCGTCGGAGGCGACGCCGGCCGATCGAACCGGAGTACGTCGTGGTGGTTCGGTATTGCAACGTGCGGATCGTCTGGGGTCCGCCTATCCGATACCGCTAGTCTGCGTTGGCGTCCGAAGTACCGGCGGACGTGGCGTGCCCCTCGGAAGTGGGGGCCGATGGAAGCTAGTAGCAGTGTGAGGGTCCCGTGTCGATCGTTCAACGCAGCGTTGCCAAGGCCGCGCAGGGTGGCACGTCCGCGCTGACCCAGGCGGGAATGATCTTCCAGCTGTTCGCCGACATCGTGCGCAACACCTTCCGCCGTCCCTTCCAGTACCGCGAGTTCATCGAGCAGTCCTGGTTCATCGCCAGCGTCACCATCCTCCCCACCGCACTCGTAGCCGTTCCGTTCGGCGCGATCGTCTCGTTGCAGACGGGTTCGCTGATCGGCCAGCTCGGAGCCGAGAGCTTCACCGGCGCGGCCAGCGTGCTCGCAGTGGTCCAGCAGGGCGCTCCCGTGGTGACCGCCCTGCTCGTGGCCGGTGCCGCAGGTAGCGCCGTCTGCGCCGACCTCGGCGCTCGTACGGTGCGCGAGGAGATCGCCGCCATGGAGGTCTTGGGCATCAATCCGGTACAACGTCTCGTGGTTCCGCGTGTACTGGGCATGATGCTGGTGAGCATGTTCCTCAACGGCCTGGTGTCCGTGGTCGGCGTGGTGGGCGGCTACTTCTTCAACGTCGTTCTGCAGCACGGCACCCCGGGCGCCTACCTCGCATCCTTCTCCGCACTCGCGCAGCTGCCGGACCTGCTGGTCGGCGAGTTCAAGGCACTCGTCTTCGGGCTGATCGCGGGTGTTGTGGCCGCGTACAAGGGCCTGCACCCGGGTGGGGGACCGAAGGGCGTGGGCGATGCCGTCAACCAGTCGGTGGTGATCACCTTCCTGTTGCTGTTCTTCGCGAACATCATTCTCACGGCGGTGTACCTGCAGGTCGTCCCGGCGAAGGGGTCGTAGATGTCGCGCAGCTTCACTGACAAGGCGCGCAAGGCCGCCGGTGCACCGCTCAAGGTGCTCGATGGCGCGGGCGAGCAGATGTCCTTCTACGGACGCTCGATCGGATTCATCCCGCAGTCGATCGCGCGGTACCCGAAGGAGGTCGGCCGCGTTCTCGCCGAAGTGGCCTTCGGCAGCGGCGCCTTGGCCGTCATCGCCGGCACCGTCGGCGTGGTCCTCATGCTCTGCGGTTTCACAGGCATCGTCGTCGGTTTGCAGGGCAATGCGGCGCTGCAGCAGCTCGGTGCCTCGGTCATGACCGGATTCCTCTCGGCATACGTCAACACACGCGAGCTCACCCCGCTCGTGGCGGCCCTGGCCATGTCCGCCACCGTCGGGTGTGGCTTCACCGCCCAGCTCGGCGCCATGCGGATCTCCGAGGAGATCGACGCGCTCGAGGCGATGGCCATCCCCTCGATTTCCTTCCTCACCGCCACCCGCGTGATCGCCGGCTTCGTGGCCGTGATCCCGCTGTACATCGTGGGCCTGCTCGCGTCCTACGTGATGACGAGGTTCGTCAACACCACGCTTCTAGGGCAATCGACGGGCACGTACGACCACTACTTCAACCTGTTCCTGTCACCCGACGATGTGCTGTGGTCTTTCGGCAAGGTCCTCGTGTTCGCCTTCGTGCTGGTGCTGGTGCACTGCTACTACGGTTACAACGCATCCGGCGGCCCCGCCGGTGTCGGCGTCGCGGTCGGCCGGGCCGTGCGCACCTCGCTGGTGGCCATCGCCCTGCTCGACTTCTTCCTCAGCCTCGCCATCTGGGGCACCACCACCACGGTGAAGATCGCATGATGCGGACGGTGCGGCGGCGTCTGCTCGGTCTCGCCTTCTTCGGGGTCTGCGCGCTCTTCCTCGTGGCGACGATCGGCAAGTACCAGCAACGGTTCGAGACCTTCACCTGGGTCGAGCTCGTCACCGATACTGCCGGCGCCTCCCTCCCGGTGAACTCGGAGGTGCGTGCCCGCGGCGTCGAAGTGGGAACCGTGCGCGATGTGTCCGTGCGGGACGGTAAGGCCGTGATCCGGATGGGACTCAAGCCCGACGAAGCGCGGCAGATCCCCGGGGCGGTCACCGCCCGCATCCTCCCGAAGACCTTGTTCGGCCAGCGCTACGTGGCATTGCAGGTGCCGGAGGGACAGGGCGGCCCCGGCACTCCCGGTGGAGCAGCACTCGCCGACGGCGCCACCATCCACACCGACAGTTCCGGCAACGCCACCGAGCTCAACGAGCTGTTCGACAAGCTGCTGCCGCTGCTCCGTGCGGTGCCGCCCCAGGATCTCAACGCCACCCTGGGTGCTCTGTCGAATGCGCTGTCCGGCAACGGCCAGAACCTGCAGACCACGATCGGCCGGTTCACGAACATCTTCTCCCAGGTGAACGCCGTGATGCCCGATCTGCAATCCTCGCTGCGGTCGCTGGCCACCGTCTCCGCCACCTACTCGCAGGCTCTGCCCGATCTGATCACCGCGCTCGACACCTTCCGCACCACCAACAGCACCGTCGTATCCGGGCAGCAGGCGTTTCACGCCTTCTGGACCTCGGTCGCCGACGGCGCCGGACGGACCGCCGGGTTGCTCGAGGGCAACCGCGAGCAACTGGTGACGGTGATGAACAAGTCGAATACCACGCTCACCATCTTGGCCCGGTATTCTCCCGAGTTCGGTTGTACCTTTGAACGATTCGCGACCCTCCTGCCCGAGGCCAACCGGATCGTCGGACAGGGCACCAATCAGCCGGGCGCGCGAATCTCGATGATCGTCACCAACTCCCGCGGGCGGTATCTGCCCAATCAGGACGAGCCGCGGTGGTTCGACGATCGCGGTCCCGCCTGCTACAACGCGATCAAGACGCATCCGGCGCCGATGTACCCCGGCGGCCCGTACGCCGGCGGTGCGTTCCCGACTCCGGCGCGCAACCCGGGAGTCCAGGACTCCCGCTACCAGTTGCCGGAACCGTCGGTGAGGGCCCCGTCGCCGATGCCGACCGCCGCTGTCGCGGGCCAGAACTCGCGTGCCGCCCGGGCCTCGTTCGCTGTGGCTTCCGGCGTCGACCCCGGTGACGTGCCGGAATGGCTCACCGGTGTCTTCGTGCCGGCCATGGTGGGCAAGGAGGTGCAGATCCGATGAAGCCGCTCACCGGGCCGCTGCTCAAGTTGATCGTCTTCGCAGTCGTCACCGCGACCGCGACAGGCATTCTCGGCGCGTCGATCGCGCAGCTCAACTTCAGCTTCGGCCGTGACTACCATGCGATCTTCTCCGACGCGACGATGGTGCAGAAGGGCGATGAGGTCCGGATCGCCGGGGTGCGTGTCGGCCAGATCACCGGCGTGGCGATTCACGACCGCGGCCAGGCCGATGTCGCATTCAATCTCAGCGATCGCGACTCCATCCCGGGGTCGGCCACCGCGGCGTTGCGGCTGCGGAACCTCGTGGGACAGCGCTACCTCGAACTCATGCAGGCCCCAACGGACAACGATCCGGTGCGTGGCGAATCCCGGGCCACCCCGTACCGACCGGGCGATACCATCCCGATCGAGCGCACCCGGCCCGCGGTGAATCTGACCGACCTGTTCAACGGGTTCAAGCCACTGTTCAAGCAGCTCACTGCCGACGATGTGAACAAGCTGGCGAGCCAGATCATCACGGTCTTCCAGGGGCAGGGCGGCACTGTGAACGACCTCGTGGTCAATACCGCGTCGCTGACCAACACCATCGCCGACAAGGACGCTGTGATCGGCGAGCTCATCACCAACCTCACGAAGGTGCTGGGCACGATCAACGAGCGCGACAAGCAGTTCACCGACCTGCTCGACACCACCCAGCAATTGGTGACCGGGTTGTCTGAAGATCGTGGCGCGATCGGATCCGCCCTCGGCTCGGTATCGCAACTGACTGCGGTCACGGATTCGATCCTCACGCCCACGCGTGGCGCGATTAAGGACGATGTGGCTGCCCTGCGTGCTCTCACCGACAAGCTCAACGGCCGCAGCACCGACGTGGCGCACACCCTGAACTTCCTTCCGGAGAAGATCCAGGCCGTGGGCCGACTCGCGTCCTTCGGCGGGTGGTTCCAGTTCTACCTCTGCGGCGCCGACATCGTCGCCGGCACAGGCAAGGGCGACAACATCGCGCTCGCGATCGACGTGCCGTCGGTGAACCAGCCCGTGTACACCAACACTGCCACTCGCTGCTACCGGGACGGGAACCCGCGATGACCGACGACGACACCGCACAGCGGTTCCCCGAGCGCCGGCGTGGCGCGCGCCGGTCGCCGGTCACGGTCGGTGCCATGGGCATTGTGGTGCTGTTGATGGCCACCGCTTCCGCCTTCTTCATCGACCGCCTGCCGCTCATCGGCGCCGGCACCACCTACACCGCGTTGTTCAGCGAGGCCGCGGGGCTGTTGCCGAGCAACGAGGTCCGGGTGGCCGGCGTCAAGGTGGGGACCGTGCAGGCCGTCGAACTCGATACGAAGGCCGCCAAGGCCAAAGTCACGTTCCGGGCGAAAGACGTCTGGCTGGGCGAGAACACCTCCGCCAGCATTCAGATCAAGACGGTGCTCGGGCAGAAGTACGTGGCGCTGGAGCCGCGCGGCGCGAACCGTCTCGATCCCCAACGGCCGATCACCGACACCACGTCGCCGTACGACGTGGTCGCAGCGTTCTCCGACGCCAGCGCATCGATCGACAAGACCGACACCACGAAGTTGGCGGCGAGCATGCGCACGCTGGCGGACGCCTTCCGCGAGACGCCGCCCAATGTGCGGGAATCACTCACCGGGATCACGCGGTTGTCCGAGACGATCAACAAGCGCGACGAGGAGCTGCAGCGGCTGCTGGACCAGGCGGGTAAGACCTCGAAGATCCTCGCCGACCGGACCGAGACCTTCCGCACGTTGATCACCGACGCCGGACTGCTGCTCACCACATTGAATCAGCGGCAGGACGACATCACCAGGCTGCTGCGCACCACGCAGTCGTTGTCCACCACACTCACGGGAATCGTGCGCGACAACGAGCAGCAGATCGGGCCCGCGCTCGCCTCGTTGCGCCAGGTGGTGCAGCTCCTGCAGGACAACAAGAAGGGGCTCGAGAGCACCATCACGCTGCTCGCGCCGTTCTACAAGGTGTATGCCAACGTCTTCGGTAACGGTCGCTGGCAGGAGTCGGTGGTCACCAACCTCACGCCGCCCGGGCTACCGGTGATCCCCGGTTCCCGCGAACCCGTGCGCAAGGACCTGTTGACGAACGGGGGGCAGAAGTGACGGACCGTATTCCGCTCTCCCGGAAGATCATGGGCCTCAACCCCACCCGCGTTGCGATCCTCGTCGTGATGCTGGTGGCCGTGGTGGTCCTGGCCGGAGCTGGCTGGTGGCTGGTCCGCAGTGCCGGTGCCACCCGCATCACCGCCTACTTCGACCGCGGCGTCGGCATCTACGCCGGCTCCGATGTGCGGATCCTCGGGGTCAAGGTCGGCGAGATCGACGAAGTCAGCCCCGAGCGCGACCGGGTGCGGGTCCAATTGCACGTCGATCGTGGAGTGCAGTTGCCACAAGACCTGTGGGCCGCGCAGGTCACGCCGTCGGTGATCTCGGACCGCTACGTCCAGCTGCTTCCGGTGTACTCCGACGGTCCCACCGCCCAGTCCGGTGCCGTGGTCGCCGAGGATCACACGATGACGCCGGTCGAGATCGACCAGGTCTACGCCTCCGTCAGTACCCTCGCGCAAGCGCTCGGTCCCGAGGGCGCGAACAAGCGCGGAGCGCTCACCGAGGTGCTCGATGTGTCCTCGCAGAATCTCGCCGGCAACGGCCAGGCAATGGCCGATGCCATTGCCGGACTGTCGAAGGCCGCCACCACACTCTCCGATTCGCGCGACAACATCGCCGCAACCGTCAAGGGGCTCAACACCTTCGTCACGATGCTCGCGGAGAATGACAAGCAGGTCAGGGTGTTCAACACCCAGCTCGCGGATCTGACCGGCTACCTGGCCGGAGAGCGGGACGACTTCACCAAGGCGCTCAACCTGCTCGCCTCGGCTCTCGGCGATGTCGGCGCCTTCGTCCGCGACAACCGGGACGCGTTGACCTCCAACGTCAACGGCCTGACCGAGATCACCAAGATCCTCAACGACACCCGGACCGCACAGGCACAGATCCTGTCGTACCTTCCGATCGCGGCCAGTAACCTGCAGCAGGCCTACGACGGTGACACCGGGACGCTCACGCTGCGCCCGAACCTTCCCGATCTGCAAGATCCGTTCGGAGCGGTCTGCAAGATGGCCGATCTCGGCAAGCTGATGCCCGGCAATCCGCAATTCGAGCAACTGTCGAAGACCCTGGGGCCGTTGCTGAGCCAGTGCACCGGTTTGGCCAAGCAGATCACCGATGGTGTCCGCGTGCCGCAGCTCAACCTGCCGTTCGGAATCCTCTCCGGCCTGAACCTGCAGCAGGGGCCCGTGCCCGGCACGGTCCCGGGGCGCACCTCCCCGTCGGTCGACGGCGTGCTCCCCAAGACCCCCGCGGGCACCCGGCCGGCCCCGTCGAGCTCCCCGGCACCCGCGTCCGCGCCGAGCACACCGAAGCCCTCGTCCTCGGCTTCCACGGCGCCGGCGTCGTCCACCGCGACCACCGGAGGTGCCCGATGAGCCTGCGACGCCGGATCTTCGCGGGCGGAGCGTTGGCGACCGCCGCCGTGGTCCTCACCGCGTGCGGCAGCCAGGGCATCTACTCGCTGCCGCTCCCCGGCGGTCCCGCGCTCGGTGCCCGCCCCACGACCCTGCACCTTCAGTTCTCGAACGTGCTGGACCTGGTGCCCGAATCGTCGGTCCGGATCGGCGGTGCCACCGTCGGCAAGGTCGAGTCCATCGGGATCGCGGCGGATGGCTGGACCGCCGAGGTCACCGTCAAGGTTCGCGACGGGGTCACGGTGCCCGCGGATGCCCGGGCCCAGATCGAACAGTCGAATCTCCTGGGCGAGAAGTACATCACCCTCGTCTCGGCCGGCGGATCGGACGGCCGGTCCCTGCCCAGCGGCGCCACCATCCCCGCCACCCAGAACAAGACCACCGCCGGTATCGAGGAGGTGCTCGGGGTGCTGTCCCTCGTCCTCAACGACGGGGGAGTCGGTCAGCTGAAACCGATCGTGGATGAACTCAACACCGCCATGAGCAATCCGCGGCAGGTGCGCTCGTTGATCACCCAGACCGACGAACTGATCAAGGGGCTCAACGAGCAGCGGGGCGATATCACTCGCGCCATCGACGGGTTGGCCGCGTTGTCGCGACGAGCACAATCGCAGACCACGCAGATCAGCCGGATACTCGCCGAACTGCCCCGCGGTACAGCGGTACTCAATCAGCAGCGTCCCGAGATCATCGAGATGATCAAGCAACTCGATCGGCTCGGCACGGTGGGCACGGACGTGCTCAGCCGGTCGCAGCAGGAGACGATCGAGAACCTGCTCGCGCTTCGTCCCACGCTGCGCGCCCTCGCCGGTGCTGCTGATGACATCGTCACCGCGCTGCCCTTCGTCGCCACGTTCCCGTTCCCGGACGCGGGCGTCGACGCGATCAAGGGCGACTCGATGAACCTGTTCATCTCGCTCGACACCCGTCTGATCAACCAGCTCGAGGCACTCGGTGCGGGCAAACCCGCACCGACCTACGTCCCGCCGAAGTACGGTCCGGGTTCGGGACGGGGAGGCAACCGATGATTCCCAAGCTCCAGCGCCGGCAGTTGCTCGTGTTCGCCGTGCTCGCCATCGTGGGCATTGCCTTCGTCGGGGCCCAGTACGCACGGATCGACAAGATGCTCGGTTTCGGTGTGTACACCGTGAAGGTGATGCTCAAGGATTCCGGCGGCATCTTCACCAATGCCGAGGTCACCTACCGCGGCACCCCGGTCGGGAGGGTCGGGCAGCTGCACCTCGTGCCCGAGGGCGTGCAAGTCGATCTGCAGTTGGATACCAGCCGACCCAGCGTTCCCGCCGACGTGCAGGCCACCGTCGCCGAGCGCAGTTCCATCGGCGAGCAGTACATGGACCTGGTGCCCAAGAAGGTCGCCGAGGGGGTGCGCCCGACCGACGCCGTGCTCGTGGACGGTTCGGTGATCCGCGATGTGAAGACCCAGGAGCCGATCGAAGACTTCCTCAAGCACGTCACCGTGCTCAGTGAGTCGGTCGATCCGGCCAAGCTGAAGACGGTGGTCACCGAGTTGTCCGTGGCGCTCGGCGGCAACGGCCAGAATCTGCGGGCCTTGATCGAGTCGCTGTCGCGGCTCGGAAAGACCGGCACCGACAACCTCGATGCGACGCTCTCGCTCATCACGAACAGCACAACGGCGCTCGGGACGCAGGCCGAGCAGTCGTCCGCCATCCGGCAGTGGGCGGACAGCCTGAAGGTGGTCACCGAGACACTCGCCAACAGCGATCCCGATGTGCGGCGTCTACTGCAGACCGGCAACCTCTCGGCCACGCAGCTGAGCGCGCTCGTGCAGCAGGCCGGTGGTGATGTGACGAAGGTGGTCCACGATCTGGCCTCCCAGCTCACCGCCGTGGACAAGGTGGCACCCAATCTCAAGCAGGTGCTCATCCTGTTCCCGAAGATCGCCTCCGGTGCGTTCTCCACATCGCCCGGGGACGGGCTGTTGCACTACGGTGTGGTCCTCGAAGTGAACAACCCGCCGGCGTGCACCGTCGGCTATGAATCGACGCAGAAGATGATCGACGAGATCAAGAAGTCCAACCCTGATTTCGATGTGAACCGGGATCCCTTCCCGTTCAATACCGAAGTCAGTTGTGATGTGCCCCAGGGAAACCCGACCGGTGTCCGAAGCGCCGACCGCGCTCGGTACGCCGACCCGCGGGTGTCGCAGCCCTGGGATTCGAAGCCGAAGGTCCTCGCCCCCGACCGCATCGACCTAGGCCCTCTGGCGCAGGCCGCCGCCGTCATGCTCGGAGGGCACCCGAAATGACCGACGAAGTGCACGAGCCCAAGACCGGTACCGACCGCCGGCGGGTGCTCGCGGTGGCGCTGCTGGCCGTGGCCCTGGTGGCCGCCGTCGTGGTGGGGGTCCTGTGGTGGGGCTGGTTCTCGGAGCATCGCCGCGCCGCCGACCGCGACGCCGCTGTGGACGGCGCACGCCAGGCCCTGGTGGACTTCCAGACCTTCGACACCAAGGATCCCGAGGGCACGCTCCGGCGGATGGAGGGTGCGATGACGGGGGATCTGCTCGACAGCTGGCAGAAGTCGCAGCGTGCGTACACCGCAGATCGTCTCAAGGAACGCGCCGGAACCGATCTGAAGACCGACCCCGTGATCGTCGCTGCGGCACCCACCGAGTACGACTACGACGCCGGGACTGCGAAGGTGCTCGTGTACTCCGTGGTGAAGTCCGTGGAGAGCGGCAAGCTCGCCGCCGACGCCTACCGGTGGACCTATGTGGTGTCGGTGTCGAAGACCGATCAGGGCTGGAAGGCATCGGAGATGGTTCCGCTGCAGCAGCGCGGGGCCACCGGTTCCAACGATCCGAACACACCGGCCACAGCCGTCGTTCCCACCGCCGATGCGCCCGCTCCCACACCAGCGCCCACTACCGCGGGAGGGACGCCGTGACCGATCACGAAGACACGCACGACGAGCCGGTGCGGGGTGCTGCGACGGGTGCCGAGGATGAGGGAGCGAGCGACGTGCACGCCCCGCAGCCGCCCCGCAAACGCCCGGTGGCGCGGGGCACGTCGCTGCGGCGCCCGGGTGCGACGCCGGACGAGACTCGCGCCGGCGTTCCGACGACCACCGAGCCGACCGCCGAGCCGACCGCCGAGCCGGAAGCGTCCGGGGCTGCGGAGCCGGACCCGGAGTCCGGGGAGGTCGTTTCTGGCGATGCGGACTCGAGTGCCGGTGGCTGGGTGAACTATGCACTGATCGCTGCCGCGGTCGTCATCCTGGCCGCGGCGCTCACTGTTGCGTTCGCGCGGCCCTTCGCGGGCCGAGTGTCCAATGAGGCGTACGTGAACACCGCGCTCACCACGCAGGTGGCGTCGATCGCGAAGCAGGCGGCCAAGGACATCTATTCGATCGACATGAACAACGTGGGGCAATGGGAGCAGCGGATGAATGCGCTGCTCACCCCCGGCATGGTCGACGAGGCGAAGAAGATGCGACAGGGCATCACTCAGGCCGCGGGGCAGCTTCAGGACGTGACGATCACGGTCGAGGACACCGGGTTGACGGCGGGTGTTGCCTTCGCCGCGCCGAACCGGGCAGAAGTACTGCTCAACGTGGTGCGCCAGGTGACTGAGCGGGGTGTTCCCGGGATGACGGGGCAGGCGCCGGTCAAGTTCGTGCTCGACCGGTTCGACGGCGCGTGGAAGGTCTCGTCGATCACCGAGCTGTGATCACCGCGTCCAGATCACCCTGCCGGGACGGCGTTGCGGGTCGCCAATCGTCGGCCGGTCACGGTGCCGATCGATGCCGGGATCACGATCAGCAGAGTGGTGAAGCACGCCCCGATCACGAGTTCGAACGGCAGCGAGCCCTGGCCGATCCCGGGTAGCAGCCAGGTACCAACGGCCCAGCACACCGCGCCGGAGACGACGCCGGCGAACAAGGCGGATTTGAACCACCGTGATGTCAGGTCCACGCCCTTGTCGGCGTCGGGGTAGCGGCGTGCGTCGATCAGCCCGTCGTAGCCGCCGAAGACCATAGCGACGGCGATCACGACGGCCACGGCGGCGAATCTCTGTGGTGTGCCCACAGTGGGGAAAGTCGTGATGCCCCAGCCGAGTACACAGCGGACCGCCACCATGAGAACGGCCAGCGCGATACCTCGAAGCAGCCACGGTTTCATGCGGTGCAGTCTATCCGGGATCCGCCCGGACCTAGGAATTCGTGGAATCGATATATAGAGTTAGGGTACCCGAAAACAGGAGGTGATCGCTGTGCCGGAGGAACGAGGTGCGATGCGCGAGGGGGCGTGGGTCGAAGCGATCGGCCTCTTCTCCGAGCTGCGCGACGGAAGGCAGCGGGCGGCGCTGCGTCTCATCCAGAGCGCGGCCCGGCCGGATGATTTGATCGGGGATCTGATGAGCCTGCTCGGCGTTCTGGTGCGGGGGCTCGACCCCGCGGAGGTCGACCGATTCCTCGATGCCGCATACGCCGCCGGGCCGCCGCCACGATTCGGGGCGAGGCCGGAGCTGCCCCCGCTGTCCTGACGCGAATCCCGATGTGTGGAACATGTCACAACACTGTTTCGTCTAAGTAACGATACTCTCGACTGTGTCGGGCGAGACAGTCCGGCGGCAATCACATCAGGGAGGTGTCGTCGTCATGCGCGTGCGCAATCAGCTGGAATCGTCGTCCACCATGCTCGTCAGTGCGCTCAGCACGCAGACCTCCTCGGCGCTCTCGCTGCAGACCTTCTCGCGCGCCGGACCCGTCCCGGCGTCGGGGCTGCGCATGGCAGGCGCGGCGGTCATGATGTGTGCGCTGACGCGGCCCAACCTGCGGCGGGTCACTACGCGGGAATGGAGCGCGATCGTCGCCTTCGGTGTGGTGATGGCCGCGATGAACCTGTGCCTCTATCAAGCGATCGACCGACTTCCGCTCGGCGTCGCTGTGACGTTGGACTTCCTCGGCCCGTGTGGCCTCGCATTCGTGATGGCCAAACGGTGGCGAGAACGCTGCTGTGCACCGATCGCGCTGCTGGGAGTCGTGCTGATCGCCGGGCAGGGGAGCGGGATCAACCTGGTCGGCATCGCCTTCGGGCTCGGAGCAGGATTGTGCTTCGCGGGCTATGCGCTACTAGCCGAACGCGTCGGTCGGCAGAGTCAGCCGCTGTCCCGACTGGCGCTGGCGGTGACCATCGCTGCCGCGACGACCGCGCCCTGGTCGCTGCGGGCGATCGGGCATCTCACTCTACGGACCACGCTCCTGCTTCTCGCCGCCGCGTTCTTCGGTGTGGTCGTCTCATACACCTGCGATGCGATCGCCGCCGCCCGTGCGTCCGCAACGATGATCGCGCTGTTGTTCGGGCTCGATCCGGCGATCGGAGCCGCAGTGGGGGCGATCTTCCTGCATCAGCACCTCGACGCGGCCGCGATCGTTGGAATGGTGCTCGTGGTCGGCGCCGGTGTGGCGGTGAACTGGATGATGGCCAATCGACCGCACGATCGGGAACCCGACGCCGTGCTCCCGGCTCCGGAGTCACCGGCGTATGCGGCCACCGTCGGGGCCGCGGGTGAGCTCGTCGGGGAGCGGTGACGGGTGCGATCGCTCCCGTCTGGGAGCGGGCGATTGTTCCGCCAGTGTTCACCGTGCTGGTCCGCCGCGTTGATCGCCTGGTGGGATCCGGCGGTTCTAGTGCTGACTATGACGCTCTCTTTCCGCAGCCGAGCCGCCGCCCGGATCGCCACCGTGGTTCTTGCTGCCGCCAGTATCGGCACTCTCGCTCCAGCCACTGTCAATGCGGCACCGCCGAATTACGACACCTGGCGCGCCGACGTGCGCGCTGCGATGGCCGGCGGAACGAACTGGCTGGATCAGCGCAAGCAGCAGGGCGGCGAGCGTCTCGCGATCGTCCTCGACATCGACAACACCGCCCTGCAGACCGACTACCGGCCGGGCCAGGCCACCCCGGAGGTTCTCGAGTTCGCTCAGCACGCCAAGCAGATCGGCTTCGCCGTCCTGTTCGCCTCGTATCGGAAGAGTGCCGAGAGTGCGACCGCCGCGGTGACCTCGGTCGGATACCCCGTGGACGCGATGTGCCCGCGCACCCCGCAGACCGCGAAGCACGCCACTGACAGCAAGCAGGCATGCCGGGAGAAGTACACCGGCGAGGGCTACACCATCACCGCGAACGTGGGGAACCGGCCGGGTGACTTCACCGGTGGGAACTACGAGAAGGCCTTCAAACTCCCGGACTACGACGAGACCCTTCAGTAGTCGAACGGCGGTACGCTGCCGGGATGGACGTGACGAGCGAATCGGGGCCGTTCTTCCACGGCACGAAGGCGGATCTCACGGTAGGAGACCTACTGACTGCTGGCTTCCGGTCCAACTATCGACCTGAGGTGGTGATGAACCACATCTACTTCACCGCCCTGCCCGACGGTGCCGGTCTGGCAGCCGAACTCGCCGCGGGGTCGGGGGAACCGAGGGTGTACGAGGTGGAGCCGACGGGGGACTTCGAAGACGATCCGAACGTCACCGATAAGAAGTTCCCGGGGAACCCCACGCGCTCCTACCGCAGTGCCGCACCGCTGCGCATCGTCCGCGAAGTCAGGGATTGGACGCGGCTGACGCCTGAAGCCCTGCAGGTCTGGCGCGACCGGCTTGCCGCGATTCAAGCGGATGACCGTGCCGAGATCATCAATTAGCGGGCTGGAACTACGGGTCTCGCATCTCGCCCGAACTGATTCTGATCAACAACAATTCGGATCGAGAACCTTGCACAGGGCGGCCAGCGACTCTCGGCGAGGGGAGTGATGCATACTCATCCCATGCCGCTGCGACGAGATGAAGCCGGCAGTGCGGAGCTGGCTGAGGTGGTGGCTCACAGTGGATTCCGTGAGGTCGACGGCGGCGGCGAGCGAGCCGGTCGTGCAGGGCTCGCCGCACGTGAACAGTAGCGACAGCAGCTTCACTCGAACGGGATCGGCCAGGGCTTTGAGGCGCAATGCGACGTCAAGGGCGGCCGCATCGTCGGCGGGCGATGCGGCGACGGGTGCGCAGCACACCGGGTCGGTCATGTCGATCACGGGCAGGGCCTTGGGCATAGCTCGACACTACCGGACCATATTGACATATGTCGAAGAGGTGGCGTAGAACAGGGACTGGAATTAATTTGACATACGTCGCATAGCTAGGGGGTTCCCGCCATGTCCCGCGCTCAACTAGCGCTCAACGTCGACGATCTCGAAGCGTCGATCGCCTTCTATGCCAAGCTGTTCGGCACCGGTCCGACGAAGGTCAAACCAGGCTACGCGAACTTCTCGATCGCCGATCCCGCGCTCAAGCTGGTTCTCATCGAGAACCCGGGCCAGGGCGGCACTCTGAATCACCTCGGCATCGAGGTCGAATCCAGTAACACCGTTCATGCGGAAATCGCGCGCTTGACGGAGGCAGGTTTGTTCACCGAGGAGGAGATCGGTACCACCTGCTGTTTCGCTACGCAGGACAAGGTGTGGGTGTCGGGCCCGGGAGGGGAGCGGTGGGAGGTCTACACCGTTCTCGCCGATGCCGAGACCTTCGGCGGCGGAACGCAGGTCGCCGCGACCGCGGCGTGCGACTGCGGCGCGCTGTGACATCGCCCGCCGCAGGACCCCGGGTCGTGGGGAAGTTGTCGCCCCTGGATCGGTTTCTGCCCCTCTGGATCGGCGCCGCCATGCTCACGGGCCTGCTGCTCGGCAGGATGATCCCGGGGCTGAACTCCGCACTGGAGCGGATCCAGCTCGACGGTGTCTCTTTACCGATCGCCCTAGGGTTGTTGGTCATGATGTACCCGGTGCTCGCGAAGGTTCGTTACGACCGGCTCGGCACCGTCACCTGCGACCGCACACTGCTCCTCGCCTCCCTGGTGCTGAATTGGATCATCGGGCCGGCGCTCATGTTCGCGCTCGCGTGGCTATTCCTACCGGACCTTCCTGAGTACCGCACCGGCCTCATCATCGTGGGCCTGGCGCGGTGCATCGCCATGGTGATCATCTGGAACGACCTCGCCTGCGGCGACCGCGAGGCTGCCGCCGTTCTCGTCGCGCTGAACTCAGTGTTCCAAGTGGTCATGTTCGCGGTGCTCGGATGGTTCTATCTCACTGTGCTGCCCGGCTGGCTCGGGCTGGAGCAGGCGGCGATCGATGCGTCGATGTGGCAGATCGCCGCGTCGGTGATCGTCTTCCTCGGTATCCCGTTGGCGGCGGGCTATCTCTCCCGCCGGATCGGGGAAAAGCGCAAAGGGCGAGATTGGTACGAATCGGTGTACCTGCCCATCGTCGGCCCGTGGGCGCTGTACGGGCTGCTGTTCACCATCGTCGTGTTGTTCGCCTTGCAGGGCGATCAGATCACTTCGCGTCCTTGGGATGTCGCGAGGATCGCGATTCCGCTGCTGGTGTACTTCGGCATCATGTGGGGTGGTGGCTATCTGCTCGGCGCTGCGATGGGCTTGGGCTACGAACGCACGACCACAGTGGCATTCACTGCTGCGGGCAACAACTTCGAGTTGGCGATCGCCGTCGCGATCGCAACGTACGGTGCCACCTCGGGGCAGGCGCTGGCGGGAGTCGTCGGTCCCCTGATCGAGGTTCCGGTGCTCGTAGGCCTGGTGTACGTCTCGCTGGCGTTACGACGGAGATTCACGATCGCCTCGCCGGTCGCGGAGACCGGTGTGAAGGGGGCACACTAATGGCGGAAGCATCGAAGTCGGCCGGAAAAGCCAGGCCGCGTGTGCTGTTCGTCTGCGTGAAGAACGGTGGGAAGTCGCAGATGGCTGCCGGCCTGATGCGGCAGGCCGCCGGGGGCGCGGTCGAAGTGCACTCCGCCGGCACCAAGCCCGGCGCTGCGATCAACAGCCTGTCGGCCGCATCTCTTGCGGAGATCGGCATCGACATCACCGGCGAGGCGCCGAAGTCGATCGATCCGGAGCTGCTCGTGCGCGTGGATCTCGTTGTCACGCTCGGTCGCGAAGCAGTCATCGACCCGCCCGTTGGCGTACGCCTGATCAACTGGGATACCGACGAGCCCTCAGCGCGAGGTATCAACGGAATCGATCGGATGCGTCTTGTGCGTGACGACATCGCCAGACGTGTCAGCGCCTTGGCTGCCGAGCTCGCCGGGGAGTGACCAGCACAGTCGGTGCTCGTCCACTGACCTGCGTAACGTAGATAGATCGGCAATTATGTTGCAACGCAACATCATGTATCCGCGGATAGTGATTGCAAGGTTAGACCACATAAAGAAGCCTTGCGACGCTGAATGTGCTGTGCAGGAAGTGCTCGCACGGTACCTGTGACCAGGGGCGAATGGTTACGGTCGTTGAACCTCCTCCCTCCTGCTGCGCGCGCACGATCCCGCCCAGCTGCGACTCCAGCGTCTTCGTCGCAGCGGCAGGCAATTGCGAAGCCTGCGTCAGCTCCCCCTGCCCGGCGTCGCCGGGAGCTGCCCCGGTCTTGAAGAGGGTGCGGCTGACGAACTCCTGGGAGCATCAGCGTGTGCTGGCACGCATCTGTCGCCTCATGCGGGGGGCGTAGAAAAATTCGGGGGGGGGGAGTTGTTCGGCTGCACGGCAATCTGAGCGTGCTCCACTGCGACGTGCTCGCCGGGCGGCTCGTCCGCGCGCGGCCAAAGTGTCCCTTCGGAGAAGGTGGCGATCGCCCATTTGGTCGCCGGTCGTTCGGCGCTGTGATCTCCGCAACTTGGCGTGGCTGTGCGTGTGCGCTCGAATTGCTGTGGGTATCTAATGGTCTGCCAATAGGACTCCGAACAGGGAAGTAAGCGCTATGCGCTCCGCGTCGATTGGTTCAGGCTTCGGCATTCTCGGGATGGGTGGGTACCTGCCCAGCGAGGTGGTTGACAACGAGGAGATCGCCCGGGGTGCGAACACCACCGTGGAGTGGATCGAGGAGCGCACGGGCGTGCATAGCCGTCGGCGGGCCCGTTCTGGGGAGCGGGTCGCCGACATGGCTGCGGCCGCGTGTCGGGCGGCGATGGCGGACACTGTCGGCCGGACGGGTGGACGGGCGCATCCGGAACTGCTGGTCACGGCCTGTTCCAACCCGGACCGTAGACTCCCGGCGCACGCCTTCGACGTCCACAGCCGGCTTGAGCTGGGGCACATTCCCGCGCTCAACCTGGACGCGGCGTGCGCGGGTTTCGCGCAGGGGATGGTCACCGCGCACGCCTACTACCGTGCGGGCATGGCGAGCGAGGCTCTAATCGTAGGGTCGCACCGGGTGGAGGGTTCGGTTGACATGACGGATCGCCGTGTCGCGCCGCTCTTCGGCGACGGTGCCGGTGCGTTTGTGATGGGGCCGGTGCCCGAGGGGTACGGCATCCTGGGCGAGTTGCTGCTCACCGAGTCCACGTACGTCGAGGCGCTGCACGCCCCGTATCCGGGCACCGTCCCGCTCGGCGAGGACCTGATGGACATGGACGGCCACACCCTCACGCAGGTCTTCGCGACTTTCCTGCCACAGATGATGAACAAGGTGCTCGGCGAGCTTTCGATGACCCTGCAGGATGTCGAGCACTTCATACTGCACCAGGCGAATGTCCGCATGCTGGCATCGATGGGGGACGCCCTCGGCGTGGACCCGCGACGGATCAGCACCGTCGGCAGGAGGATCGGCAACACCACCTCGGCGTCGCTCCCGCTCACTAGCGTCAAGGCCGAAGAAGAGATCGGCTTCCAGCGCGGCGATCTGATACTTTTCGCGACAGGTGGGGCCGGAGTCAACGGCGCCGTCATCGTTCTGCGGTGGTATTGATGCGGCGGGTCGCGCTGATCACAGGGGCGTCCGGGTCGATCGGGGCTGCGTTGGCACGGCGACTGGCGCCGGAGTACGACCTCGCGCTGCACGGAGGGTCCGACGGTGCGCGGCTGGCCGTTTGTTCCGCCGACTGCCGGGAGGCGGGGGCGAAAGTCACTGAACATATTGCGGACCTGGAGGACTCGGATACCGCGGCGGGTCTGATTGACGGTGTGCTCGGCGCGCACGGCCGGCTCGACGCCCTGGTGCACAACGCCGCTCACGCGGAGTCGGACAAGCTGCATCGCCTCTCGCGCGAGACGTGGCGGAAGGCGTTTGCCGTCAATGTGGACGCGCTCTACGAGTACCTGCACCACGGAGGGCGGCGGATGACCGAGGGCGGGCGGGTGATCACGATCTCTTCCGCGAACGTGCGTTTCGGCCTGCCCGGCAGCGCGGCGTACACCGCGTCGAAGGCGGCCGCGGATGCGTTGACCGGTGTCGCCGCCGCGGAACTCGGGCGGCGGGGGGTCACCTGCAACACGGTGGAGCTCGGCGTCGTCGACAACGCGCTTTCGCGCCGCACGACGCCCCCTGAGATGCTCGACCTGATCGCCGCTCGCACCGCGGTGGGGCGCAATGGCACCCCGGACGACGTGGTCGGGATCATCGCCTTTCTGCTCTCGCCCGCCGCCGCGTGGATCACCGGCACCACCATCCCTGTCGACGGAGGCCTGCGATGACTACCACCGAGAGCCCCCGCGGGTCCGGCGCCGCCGCACCGTCCGTCAACGAACTCGGCCTGATCACAGCATATCTCGCGGAGCGCCTCCCGGGTGACGGTCCACTAGTCGCCGCGCCGTTGGACCAAACGGCGGGGAACAGTCACAGCATTTACACCCTCGACCGCGACTATCACCATTGGATCCTGCGGGTCGCGCCCGCTCACGCCCAGGCCTATTTCAGAGGCGCGTTCGACCTCACCCGCGAGGCGACGATCATCGAATCCCTCGCGGGATCGGGTGTTCCGCACGCAGCCGTGGTTTTCGCGGCAGGAGACGACCGCCCGACCAGGCGAGACTTTGTCGTCCTCGATCGGATCGACGGGCGTACCCTGCACGGTGCGCCGCCGCCCAACTGTCGGACCACCGCCGACGGTGCGGCACTCGCCGAGGACATCGTCGACGTCCTCGTCCGGATCGCCGCGATCGACGTGACGACGGTGCCCGTCCGGCCTTTGCGCGGGACGTTCTGGGAATCGCAGGACCGTAAGGGCCGCGAAATGCGTGCACGGTTCCGCACCCGGGACACCCCGCTCATCGACGAGTTGGCCGAGGCCGTGACCGGGGCCCCGCCCGCGCACGAGCG
Organism: Tsukamurella paurometabola DSM 20162; assembly: GCF_000092225.1. NCBI lineage: Bacteria > Bacillati > Actinomycetota > Actinomycetes > Mycobacteriales > Tsukamurellaceae > Tsukamurella > Tsukamurella paurometabola. The sequence continues at coordinate 2,321,706 of NC_014158.1, read as the reverse complement.
AAGGGGCCTCATCCACGGCGACTACTGTCCGCTCAACATCATGGGCACGGTCGACGGTCCGCCGCGCGTCGCGGCTGTGCTGGACTGGGAGACGGCTGCCGCTGGCGACCCCCTGGTGGACCTTGCGTACCTCACGGCGCGGTGGGTCACGCCCGAGGAGGATCCGCTGATGGCGGCGTTCACACTCGGCGGCGGCGACCCGGCTGCGCACGCCCTGTTGCCACAATGGACCGCGCTCGCCGGCCGGTACGCCGCCGCCACCGGACGCGACCTCACCGACCTCCCGCGCTACCAGGGCCTGGCGATGCTCCGCCTCGCCACCGCGCTCGAGGGGCGAGTCGCCGCCAGTGCCCGGCGTGGAAACGAAGCCATGCGAGCGGGATTCGCCGCCATGGCCGACACCGCCGCGCGCCGCGGCCTCACCCTGATGGAGCAGCAATGACGAACCTCCTGGACGGTGTCCGTGTAGTCGAGCTTGCACCGCTGCTCAGCGGCGCGCTCGCCGGCATGACCCTCGCGGACCTCGGCGCCGACGTAATCAAGGTGGAGCCGCCCGGAGGCGACCTGCTTCGCCACGTCTTCGGCGCCCTCGCGCCCGGGTTCAGCCCGCCGTTCGTACAGCTGAACCGCGGGAAACGCAGCGTCACCGCGGATATGGATGCCGAGGACGACCGGACGTTCGTCGCCGAGCTGGCCCGCGACGCCGACGTTCTGGTCCTCGGATATCCGCCCTCCGCCGTCGCGCGGTGGGGCCTCGACGAGGGTTACCTCAACGCCCCACATTTGATCTACTGCAGGATCACCGGATTCGGCGCTGACACCGTCTACCGCGATCAGCCCGCCCACGGCCTCACCATGGCGGCCGTCGCGGGGGCCACGTGCGGGGGAGCGGACGCGGGCGGTGTATCCGGCGACGGCACCGCGGCCGTTGCGGTCGCGCACGCCGCGGTGGAACACGTCACTGCGGCTCTGGTGCGACGCGCCAGCACCGGACAGGGCTGCTCCCTCGATGTTTCAGGGGCCGAGGCGATGCTCGCTGCCGACGTCATGCGGGTGACATACGAAACGAACGCCGGCCGTGAGGGCGTCGACGCCGCAGCGGCCGAGGCGGTGCTCCGCGGGCCCAGGTACGCCGTCCATCGCACCAAGGGCGACGGTGCTGTCGCCTTCGCCGGTGTGGAACCCCGTCAATGGCAGCGGTTCTGCACCGCCACTGGCGCGACGGACCCCGGCGGCCTACCGGAACTGTTCGCTTCGAAGACGCTCGCCGAATGGCTCGAGCTGGGCAGAACGCACCGTCTGGCCCTAGCACCCGCCTACCGCGATGCGGGGGAGGCGCGTACCGATCCGGCTCTGACTGAGCGCGGCGCGTTCGTCGACGAGACCTCCCCGCTGTACGGGGACTTCACCTACCTCGCGCCTCCCGCACGGGTAAACGGGCAGGACTATCGACTATCCGGCCCGGCACCGGCCGCGGGCGCCGACACAGACACCGTCCGTGCGGAACTCGCGATGCGGAAAGGCGTCTGATGGCCGCCGACAGCATCCCGCACCCGCCCTGGCGCGTCCCGTTCCTCGGCGACGTGCTCGGCATCGACCGAGCGCACCCGATGCAACAGGCCACCGCTCAATTCCGCGAATGGGGACCGATCCTCAAGCGCACCTTTGCCGGCCACGACTTCGTCGCGGTCGGCTCGGCTGAGCTCGCCGACGCGGTATTCGACGACGAGAATTGGCGCAAGTACGTCGGCCCGCCCCTGCGCGCATTGCGCCCGCTCGCGGGACAAGGCATGCTCATCCAGCCCGACGGTGCCGACTGGGCGCGCGGGCACGCTGCCGCCGCACCGGCGTTCGCTCGCGGACCGATGGAGGGCTACCACCACGTCATCGTCGAGTCCCTCGATCGTGCCGCCGAATACTTGCGGTGCGCCGACGGAGCCGTCGACACGTTCGAATTCACCAGCGCCCTCACCCTCCATATCGCCTGCATGACCACCTTCGGAGAGTCCGACGTCGTGATCGGTGGCGAGCCATCGCCCGTAAGCACTGCTCTCACCAGGACTCTGCGGGCGATCACTAGCACGTCGATGATCGCGCCGCGATGGGATCGCCGCCGCCGGCCGCGGACCTGGCGTGCCTTCGATCGCGATGTCGCGATGCTGCACGAGATCGTTGACCGCGCGGCACGAAAGAGAACCGCCGACGGCGCCACACACCGGGATATCCTGCACCACCTACTCAACCCCCCGGCGGGCGTTGAGCTGCGACCCGAAGAGGTGCGCGACCACGCGGTGGTGTTCCTACTCGCAGGACACGAGACAACGGCATCGTCGATGGCGACCGCCCTGCACTTTCTGGCCACGCATCCCGACGTTGCGGACCGCGTCCGAGTAGAAGCCGCGAGCGTTGACCCGCGCGAGTACGCCGACGTCGCGCGGCTGCGGTATACGCGTGCCGTTGTCCATGAGACGCTGCGCCTGTGGCCGCCGACATCTGGCGTGTTCCGACAGGCCAAGTACGACACCCAGCTCGGTGGTCACGCTATTGCGGCCGGGGAATGGGTGTTCGTGGTTCTGCTCGCCGCGCAACGCGACACCTCATGGGGGCCGCGCGCCGACGACTTCGACCCCGACCGGTTCCTCCATCCCGAGACCGGGAAAGCCCGTGTCGCTTCGCTGTTCAAGCCGTTCGGCCACGGACCACGGCAATGTATCGGACGAGCCTTCGCGCTGCATGAGCTCACGCTCGCCCTCGCCGTGCTACTGCGTGACTTCGACGTTCACGGCGACCCGGACTACACCCTGCACATGTCCGAGGCTGTCACCACGCGACCGAAAGGATTGCAACTCCAATTCGCACACAGCGCCTGAATGAGACCCCGCTCCATCACTCGCCGACCGGCTGCGGGGCAATCAGTGAAGTAGACCACCCGACCTTGCTCACCGTTCACAACGTCTCAGGCCATCGTTCCCCAGTCCGAGCCTGTTTCAACCGGCGGCCGTGCAGATCTATGACCGATCTGATCGCGACACAAAGACGCTGATACTTGTGAACATCGCTAGCTCTCAATGTCATAATGTAGATTATCGGTGAACCGTGGATGTGGGACCCTGGGTCACCATGCGCGCCGGTCCATTCCATGTCCGTATGCAGCAGTCCGCGTTGCCGCTGGCTGTCATCACTGTTTGTGACGCACCCTCAGTCGAGTTGGCGCATCCGCCGGTCTCGCTCAACTCCGGTGCGCGATTCTCGGATTGGTAACGCAGTCATCGGCTTGCCCCGCGCGGCCGTGAGTCCCGTCTGGGTCTACGTTCGATACATGCAGGCGTTGCCGGCCCCGACCTCTCTGGTTGAGTGCCGCCGGGCCCTCATCCTGCAATTCTGTCACTGTGACGTATTTGTCGTGGGGTTTTCCCCTCGGGCGGTACTCCGTTTACAGCTCGGGTCCGCGCTCGCGGACATCGTCGACGTTCTTCATCGCCTCACGCAATTGCGCCAGCCATTCATCGGTGTGCTCGCCGACGAGCCGGACGCACCATGCCAGGGCGTCGGCCCGAGACCGCGCTACGCCGCTGTCGACCAGAGTGTCCAGGACGAGCCGTTCGGGCTGCCGCAGTCGCGTCATCACCGGAACCGCCTGATGCGTGTACAGAATTGTCGCACCAGCGCCGCGGACGCCCCACGACACGCGTCGCTGATACCGGCCCTGTGCCTCGTCGGCGATCTGCATCCGCTGCTCACGGGTATCCTCGCGGAATCGCGCGGCGCGACCCTCAAACTGGGCCGCGGATTCGTCGGCGGCCACGGGTAGGTCGCCTACCACGACGATCTCGTCGCGATCGACGGTCACCGTGGGCGGACCGTCGAACCAGGCCTCCGGGAGCCGGCCGGAGAACCAATCACCTGCATCGTCGGCGCCGGGTGTTGTACCGCGCTGGCGCCCCGGTCCTCGTCCTGTCATCATCACGACCTCCTTGAACGATGTGATGATTACATGATTACACCGCAGGTGAGGGTGTGTCGATGCGTGATCGCTCTCAGCAGAATCAGGATCAGTACGGTAGATCGGGCTCCGCGAGCTTGGCCTTGATCGTCGAGAAGACCACTTGATCGCGCGCCGCGGCGATCTTGTCGCTGGAGTGCTCGGCGAAGATCGCGTCCAACTGATCGCTGATGTTCGTCACCAGTTCGTCGGACGCCGTGGTGATGGTGCCGAGGTCGGCCCACCACGCTTCCAGCGCGGGTGCGAACTTCGACATCATCGCCTTGAACCCGCCGGGCCCGCCGCCGAGGCTCGAGTTGACGAACTGTCCGAGCACCGCCCACCGTAGACCGGGCCCCTGCGACAGCGCCTTGTCGATGTCTTCGACCGAGGCCACCCCCTCCTGCACCAGATAGAAGACCTCGCGCACCACGGCGGCCTGGATCCGATTGGCGATGTGGCCCTTCATCTCCTTACGCAGATGCACCGGCACCTTGCCCTGCGCCTGGTAGAAACTCAGGGTGCGCGCGACCACGTCTTCGCTCGTCTTCGTGCCGCCCGCGACCTCGACCAGAGGAACCACATGCGGTGGATTGAACGGGTGTCCCAGGATCATGCGTTCGGGCGCCGACATGGCCTCCTGCATATCGGAGACCTTCAGGCCGGACGAGCTGCTCGCGATGATCACGTCCGGCCCCACGGCGGTTTCGATGGACTGCAGAAGTGAGTGCTTGATGTCGATCCGCTCCGGGCCGTTCTCCTGAACGAAATCGACTCCGGCCAAGCCGGATCCGAGGTCGGAGTCGAATGTCAATTGCGCTGATTCGGAACCAGGCTGGAGCAACCCGTGCTCGCTGATCTCCGCGAGAGCGGTGTCGACGTATGCGCGGAGCCTGCCTTCGGCCCCGTCGGCCGGGTCAGTCGCGGCCACGTCGAGTCCCCGCGAGAGGTAGAACGCCGCCCAGCTGGCACCGATGGTTCCGGTGCCGACGATGCCGATCTTCCTGATATCCGTTGCCATGGTTCCACTCCCACTGTCGTCCGATTGGTTGAGTCCGGTTATCGCACCGCTGCGGCGTAAGCGATGCCGGTGAGCATCCCGAGCTTCGCGATCACCCGGGCATCGTGTGCACCGTCGAGATTCACCGCGAGGATGTTGCCTGCCAAATCGCTGACGAAGGCTCGCCGCCCCTCCCGGTCGAGCGCTAGGCCGATCCCTTCCTGAAGTCCCGTCGCGAGTACCTCTTTCGGTCCGGCCGTGGCTCCGTCGAACCGGATGCGATTCAGCGAATTTCCTTCCGGGAGGTCACCTCGGTCGGTCCAGTAGAGAGCGTTCTCGGCGTCGTCGTACTCGAGGTCGATCGGCTCGGGTAGGTCCGCAGCCACGACGGTGATGTCTCCGCGATCGTCAGGTGTCGCACCGGTGGGCAGGTCGATACCGGCGGTGAAGATGCGTCCCGTGCCGCTGTCCGGCGCGCCCTTCTGCGTCCAGAAGACCCGGTCGTTGCGGTGATCGACGGTGACGCCGACGCAATGCAGAGCCGCATCCGCGGAGTCCCTGGGAAAGACACCGGTGCGCACGAGCACTGTCACGTTCGCACCGTCGAGCCCCGACCGCATCAGGCGCATGCCCTCGCGATCGCCCCAGTACAGATGACCGCGCTCGAAGTCGCCCGTCAGCTGCTTCGGCGTCACGATCTGGCCCCATCCGATGAGCGGCTCGGTACTCCCCTGCGCGGACGTGCGAAATATCGCGCCGTCCATCTCGAAGAACTCGCCCTTGGGAACGTCGGTCGGGGTGCCCATATGTGTCCACAGGATCGACGAGGTGGATTCGTCGACCACGATGCCGTCGGGAAAGTACCCGGTGACATCGGCGACGGTACGTACGCCCGACCCGTCGGGTGCCAGTTCGATGATCTCGGCACGCGGACGGATCTGGAGGACGTACAGCTTGGCATCGGTCATGGGATCCCCTTGTCTTCGGGCTAGAGCCAGGACGGCTTCCACGAGCCGAGTGGCGTGAGCGGGTAGGTGTACGAGCCGGGAGTAGCCGACATCCGGACCGTCTCGCTGACCCCCGTGTAGGTACCGAGTGGCGTCTCGACGGTGAACTGTTCGGGATCCGGGTACACATGGCCGGGGCCGGAACCGGCAATGGAGTGGGCGAAGTCGCGGTCGAAGACGGTCATTTCCGGCAGCCACAGCGCGCACCGGGACAGCGATACCCGCACCCGGTACGAGCCGCCCTCGGTCGCGCGACGGATCAGGGCCGCCACCGCACCCGCAGCGGCGAGCCAGCCCACGACGTAGTCGCAGATCACGTAAATCGGAGGGTGCGCCGGCACCTCGTCGGTGCCCTCGATGTTGTTGAGCCCCCAGGCCGCGCCCGCGCTGATGTCGAAGCCGACGCGGTCGGACCACGGCCCCGTCTCCCCCGCGTAGAGCACTTGGACGTCGACCAGGTTCGGATTGGCGGCCTGCAGTTCGTCCGGTCCGATGCCGAACCGCTCGCGCCACCCCGGCCGACGGTTCGAGTAGTAGACGTCCGCGGTGGCCGCGAGGCCGAGGAAGGTCTCGCGCTGCGCCGGGTCTGAGAGCTCCAGGCGCGTCGACCGGGTGCCGACGTGCGAGGTGTAGTGGAAGAGCTCCTGCTCGACATCCGAAGGACGCCACACGTTGAGGACGTCGGCGCCGTGCAGTGCCAATCCCCTCCCGATCGACGGCCCGGCGATCACGTGTGCGGTGCCCAGCGCCCGGATCCCGTCGAGCGGCGAGCGCGGATTCGTGGTGAACGGCACCGGCTCACCGTCGGCTACCTTATCGACGCTGATCAGCGGCATCGCGCCCACGGACTCCGTGAAGGCCGGATGTGTGACGATGTCGGAGACGGGCCGAGCCAACGCCCCGACCACGCCGGCGTCGGCAGCGGCGCGTTCGAGCTCCGCACCGTCCCAGCGGGCGACTGCATCGGCGATCGCATCCCCGGATCCGCCGGCGCCGAGAAGCCGCACTGCCCGCTCACGAATGGCGGGATAGATGTTGAGCATCATGATCCACTGGCCGTCGCGGGTGCGATGGAACAACGGGTTGGGAGAACCGAAGGGGTTATACGGGTCGGCCTTACCGGGGAACCCGTTGACCAATTCCCACTTCCCCTCGGCGAACGGCGAAAACCGGCGGAGGGCGAGCGGCACGTCGACGTGGATATCCTGTCCGATACCGGTGCGCACGCGCCAGGCTTTGGCGATCAGAGCCGCTTTCGCGGCGAGGCCGACCGCCGACATCGTCCCGAATGGAAGGCGGCTGGCGATGATGGGGTCGGCGCCCGAAAAGCTCAGGTCTCCACCGATATCCGCCACTTCAGCGCCACACATCGCGAGGACCTGATCAAGGTGACCGCGCACCGGAACGTCTGCCTGTGTTCGCGGTGCCGCGAGATTCGACAACAGGCGCGCCGCGAGTTCGCTCGACGTCTCCACCTCGTGGCCCCGCTTTCACAATGAAGTGTGATGTGCGGCGAAGACGTGCGACGTGCGGCGCCACTGAAATGCGTTGCACTTCGAATCAATTCGCTTCGCGTAAATCCGAGAGTACTGCCACCGACAGCGGTGTGCGCGCACTCTTCTCGGAATTGCGAACGTATTGTCTGATCTAGGCTTACCTGGAAACATGATTGGCGATATGCAATCGCATAATGCGGCTACGGCTGCTCGGCTGCGTAGGCTCGTGCCCAGTTTCCGAACTCGCAGGCAAGGTGCCACTCGTGCGCGCGGAGCAGGCGGCGCGGGGTTAGTGCGGGAAATTGCACGGACAGCGACGCCTCCATTGCGCCACCTCGATCGCGGAGCTGGTGGCGCACGCCGCCGATGACTGGTCCGTCATCGAGGCGCGCCTCCCCAGCGATCTGAAGCGGGAAGGTCGAGTCGGAGGGGATCGCAACACCGGTGGTTGCGGTGTAGTCCACGACGAAGCGGGACGCCGCGGGAGCGCCGCCCGTGGTTTCCACGACCTCTTGGTGACCAGATGGCGTGCGGCGCAGCAAGTAGTGGTCCGGGCAGGCGCTGAGCATCTGGACACGGCGGTCCTCGTCGACCAGGGAGGTGAACCATCGGGCGAACCCATCGGCGGAGACGTCCTCGACGCGAATAGACGTGTGGGCGAACGCGAACCGGCGCTGTCGGGCCCCGACTCGCGCAACCCTCTCCGATGCGGCGAGCTCACGTTTGAGCATTGCGTACGTACCGACCGGACCGAGGGCGAGTTTTGCAGCAGTGAGTGCCGCGCGGAGGTCGTCCGCCGGCAACGCGACGAGGTTCGCTGGGTTGTCGCCGGTGGCCTCGCGGAATCCTCGTTGTCCGAGGTGTCGGGCCAGTTTGCGCACGACCGCCCGTGCGCGCCGAGATTCCCAGGCGTCGATGTCGCCCTGCTCGATGACCGTGTTGTTGATCGACGTAGTGATCCGAGGTGTCACACCCACTCCTTTATCGCTATCAAGTATAGCGATAAAGCGCACCGCCTGCGACCCTCGCGGATCTCGCGGGGCCGATGTGCATGGCGTACAAATGCACCATGATCGCTAGGGAAGAAGCTCCGCAGCCGCGTCGGCGCACTGGCGGCCGCTCGGCCCGGGTTCGTCGCGCCGTGCTGGAGGCAACGATCGCCCAGCTCGGGGAACGCGGCCTCGACGGACTCTCAATCGCCGAGGTCGCCAGTCACGCAGGGGTGGCCGAGACGACCGTCTATCGCCGCTGGCCAACGCGCACCGCGCTCGTGGCGGACGCCGTCTCCGACCTGGCTGCGAGCGGGAATCCGGCCCCTGATCTCGGCGACGTCCGCACCGACCTCACTCGAGTTGCTGAGCAGATTGCGGGGCTCCTCTCCATGCCGGGCATCCCCGGGCTGATCGGCACCGTGCTCGCGATGGCGGCCGATCCGCACGTCGCCGCGTCGCGGCAGGAATTCTTCGATGCGCGAATCGGCATGATTGCCCCCGTCGTCCGTAGGGCGATCGCACGCGGTGAACTGGATTCCGGTGTGGACGAACGCGACGTGATCGAGACATTGGCAGCGCCGTTGTACTTCTGCGTGGTCGTCGGTGGTGAGTTGGACGACGCGGCTGTGCGGCGGAGTGTGGACCGATGTCTACGTGTGCACGCCTCGCCCTGAGTATGCGATCACGAATAGTGGCTGAGGGATGCACTAAGTCCCTTTGCTTAATCGCAGTGGTGATTCAGAAAGGGTTTTCGGATGTGTCGAAACCCTTTGCGCTGCGGTTCTTCTCGGGGCGAAAACCAATGCAGGATGGGCCCACACTGTTATCGTGAAATCATGGCGAATGAAGAGCTGTCGATCCTGCGTCGTGCCCAGGAATTGGTCAAGAGTCACGATGAGCAGGCCCGCGCCCAACGAGTCGAACGCGAGGGCAAGGTGCGCCAGGTGGCCGCCATGATCGCGACCTACAGCAAGGATTGCTCACAGCGCCTCTCCGAGGTGCTTGAGATCTCGGCGAAAGATAAGCCGGCCCCGGTGCTGAAATGGCGGCTTTCGGAGTCCGGCGAGAAGCTCATCTCATTCAACCCGGTCGACAACGACCTCATGGTGGACATGCACCGGATGCCCATGTTGGTCACTGATATCGAGGGCTATGCCGTTGGTGTGAAGCACCTGCTCGGCACCGACGTGTACGAGTTCGGACTCACCTGCGGCGCCGACAATTGGAGCGGGTTCGACGATCTCGAGTCCTTCGGGCGGTCGACGCTCGATTCGATGGGTGGCCGGTACAAGTGGGGTGAGGCGAAGTTCTCCCAGTACAACGCGTGATCGTCGCGGAGTGACGGTAGCCTGATCCGGTTGCCGCCTCGACGACACCAGGAGCGTTCATGTCTGTGCCCGCCGTGCACATCGCCGACACTCACGAGATGATCCGCGTGCACGGTGCGCGCGAGAACAACCTCAAGAATGTGAGCATCGAGCTGCCGAAACGACGGCTCACCGTGTTCACCGGCGTATCCGGGTCCGGCAAGAGCTCGCTGGTGTTCGGGACCATCGCGGCCGAGTCGCAGCGACTGATCAATGAGACCTACAGCGCCTTCGTGCAGGGCTTCATGCCCACCCTTGCGCGACCCGACGTCGACGTCCTCGACGGACTCACCACCGCGATCATCGTCGGTCAAGAACGGATCGGGTCCGACCCGCGGTCGACCGTCGGCACGGCGACCGACGCGAACGCCATGCTCCGGATCTTGTTCAGCCGCTTGGCCACCCCGCATATCGGTTCGCCCCAGGCGTACTCGTTCAACGTCGCCTCGGTCAGCGGTGCCGGCGCGGTCAAACACGGTAAGGGCGGACGCGAAGTCACAGAGCGGGTCAGCTTCAGCATCACCGGCGGCATGTGCCCGCGCTGCGAGGGCCGCGGTTCGGTCAACGACATCGATCTGACGGCGCTCTACGACGACAGCAAGTCACTCGACGAGAATCCGTTCACCATCCCCGGCTACAGCATGGATGGCTGGCAGGGCCGGATCTATCGTGGTAGCGGCTTCTTCGATCCGGCCAAACCGATCGCGAAATACACCAAGCGTGAGCTGAACGACCTGCTCTACAAGGAGCCCACCAAGATCAAGGTGGAGGGGATCAATCTCACCTACGAGGGAATCATCCCCAAGATTCAGAAATCCTTCCTATCGAAGGACGTCGACGCGATGCAGCCGCACGTTCGCGCGTTCGTCGAGCGCGCCGTCGCGTTCAGCGTGTGCCCGGAGTGCGATGGCACCCGGCTCTCGGAACTCGCCCGGTCGTCGACGATCAACGGCACGTCCATCGCCGACTGCTGCGCGATGCAGATCAACGAGCTCGCCGACTGGATCCGCACCGTCGACGATCCGTCCGTTGCTCCTCTGCTGGAGAACCTCCAGCAGACCCTGGACTCGTTCGTCGAGATCGGGCTGGGCTACCTCTCGCTCGACCGGCCCGCAGGCACACTGTCGGGCGGCGAGGCGCAGCGCACCAAGATGATCCGGCACCTGAACAGCTCGCTCACCGACATCACCTACGTGTTCGACGAGCCCACGATCGGCCTGCACCCGCACGACATCGCCCGGATGAACGATCTGCTGTTGCGGCTGCGCGACAAGGGCAACACCGTGCTCGTCGTCGAACACAAGCCAGAGGCGATCGCGATCGCCGACCACGTCGTCGACCTCGGGCCCCGGGCCGGTACCGCGGGCGGAGAGATCGTCTTCGAAGGCACCGTCGAAGACCTACGGGCGGCGGACACTCTCACCGGGCGTCACCTCGACGATCGGGCTCGACTGAAGGAAGAGGTTCGCACTCCGTCGGGTCACCTCGAAGTACGGGGCGCGACCGAGCACAACCTCCAGGACGTCGACGTCGATATCCCCCTCGGTGTGCTCGTCGTGGTCACCGGTGTCGCAGGTTCCGGGAAGAGTTCGCTGATCCACGGCTCCGTGAGCCCGCGCGAGGGCGTCGTCACCGTCGACCAGACCCCGATCAAGGGCAGCCGGCGTAGCAATCCCGCGACCTACACCGGCCTGCTCGATCACATCCGCAAGGCCTTCGCCAAAGTCAATGGCGTCAAACCGGGCCTGTTCAGCGCCAATTCCGAGGGAGCCTGCCCCGCGTGCAACGGCGCCGGCGTCATCTACACCGACCTCGGCATCATGGCGGGCGTCTCCACCACCTGTGAAGAGTGCGAGGGCAAACGGTTCCAAGCATCGGTTCTCGACTACCACTTCGGCGGTAAGGACATCAGCGAAGTGCTTGCACTACCGGTCGCCGAGGCGCTCGAGTTCTTCGGTACGGGTGAGGCGAAGATCCCCGCCGCCCACAAGATCCTCGGCCACCTCGACGACGTGGGCCTGGGCTACGTCGGGCTGGGGCAACCGCTGACCACTCTCTCGGGCGGCGAGCGTCAGCGACTCAAGCTCGCCACGCACATGGGTGACAAGGGCGGCGTCCTGGTGCTCGACGAGCCCACCACCGGTCTGCACCTCGCCGATGTGGAGCAACTACTCGCGTTGCTGGACCGACTGGTCGATTCCGGCAAGTCGGTGATCGTGATCGAGCACCACCAGGCGGTGATGGCCCACGGCGACTGGATCATCGATATCGGACCCGGAGCCGGCCACGATGGCGGCCGGATCGTGTTCGAGGGCACCCCCGCCGATCTGGTCGCGGGACGAACGTCCCTGACCGCAGAGCACCTGGCCACCTACATCCGGGACTGACGGCGCGCTGACAGCGACTGCACAGGAGACTCGCCTACTATCGCGGCGTGGCCACTGTTGAAAATCGTCGCCCGTCCGGAGCGGTGCTGATCGTCACCGGCGCGCTGGGACTCCTTGCGTCTGCGATGCTGACCATCGACCGGATCAAGCTCCTCCAGGATCCCTCGTTCCGACCGGGATGCAGCATCGACGGTGTGCTGTCGTGCGGGTCGATCATGGAGTCGGCGCAGGGTGCTGTGTTCGGATTCCCCAACCCCCTGCTCGGCCTGGTGGCGTTCACCGTTGTGATCGTGACCGGCGTACTCACCGCTGGTGGTGTGCCGCTCCCCCGGTGGTACTGGACCGGCCTGGCGGTCGGATCGGCGGCGGGCCTGGTGCTCCTGATGTATCTGATCCACGCCAGCCTCTACGACATCAGGGCACTGTGCCTGTGGTGCATGCTGGTGTGGACCGTGCAGCCCGTGGTGACCGCGGTAGCGACCGCCGGCGCGCTCGGCGAGCGGGCCACCCTGCAGGTCAAGCAGGGCTTGGCCGCACTCGTCCTGGTCTGGTACATCGTGGTCATCACGCTGATCGCGACCGCCTTCTGGGACTACTGGAGCAGCAAGTTCTAGCGACTCGCTCAGTTCCAGGTGTCCTCGAGCATGCGCGGCCGGCATGCCTGGTAGGCGCCGACACCCAGGATCACCAGGCACACGAACAGCATCATGAAGGGTGCGGTCCATCCACCGGTCATCTCGTGCAGCAGGCCGAAGCCCAGCGGGCCGGCGCATGCGGCGAGGTAGCCCACTCCCTGCATGAAACCCGACAGGGCGGCCGACCCGGCGCCGGTACGGGTGCGCAGGTTGACGAGGGTGAGCGCCATCGGGAATGTGGTCGGTCCGAGGCCGGCCGCGATCACCCACAACCAGGTGTTGGTCATCGGCGCGAGCAGCAGGCCGAGGAAACCGATCACGAAGAACATCAGGAAGACCAGGACCAGCGGGAACGGGTTACGCATCCGCACGCAGATTCCCGGGATCACCAAGGTGGCCACGAAGCCGACGCCGGAGAAGAGGGCGACCATATTGCCGCCCAGGGCTGCACTGCCACCCGAGTCCGAGAGGATCGTCGGGATCCAGGTGAACATCGAGTACGTGCACAGCGAGGTCATGCCGAACATGGCGGCCGCGCCCCACGCGAGCGGAGAGCGCCACACCTGGCCCTTGGGCTCGGCGATCTCCTCCGCGGAGACATCGGCGACGTCGTGGCCACGGCGGGCCAGGACGATGCCGAGCCACGGAAGGAAGGCGGCGATCGGGATGATCGCCCACATGCCGAGCGAGAAGCGCCAACCCAGGGCGTCGGCCACCGGGACCGCGGTCAGTGCGGGCACCATCGTGCCCAATTGGACGCACGTGAGGTACGCCGTGCTGAGGAACGCGACGCGCTCCGAGAAGTAGCGCTTGACCAACGGCGGGATCACCACGTTTCCGATGCCCATGCCGAGCAGCGCCAGGCACGAGAAGGCCAGCAGACCTCCGGTGCCGGACATGGTCGCGCGCACCGCCACGCCGATCGCCGTGGCGGCCACCGCCATCAGGGTGGTGCGTTCGAGGCCGAACCGGCCGGTCAGTATCGGGGTCACGATGCCCGCGGCGGCGAACATCGCGGTCGGAAGCATGCCGAAGACGCCGATCACCGTGGCGCCGAAACCGACCTCGTGACTGATCTCAGTGAGCAGCGGCGTCAGCGAGGTCACGGCGGCGCGCAGCGTCAAGGCGAACAGCAGGATCGCCACAAGGACCAGTGCGCGGCCCTGCATCATCGATCGCACGACGGTACTGCCCTCCGACGTCTCCGGATCGGTCGCGGTGCTGGTCATTCGGCCTCCTTACGGTCGAGGCAAATCATAGGATGAATGGACGTATAGTGGCAAGGTGATAACGCGCGGATAGGATGAATGTGATGCAGCCCGTACGACGACAGACCTTGATCGCGCAGGTCACCGAGCAACTCCGCGCCGAGATCGCAGGTGGCCGTTGGCCTGTGGGCAGCCGGATCCCCACCGAGACCGAGCTGCGCGAGCTCACCGGTACCGCGCGCAACACCGTCCGTGAGGCCGTGCAGGCGCTCGTCCATGCCGGAATGCTGGAGCGCCGCCAGGGGTCGGGAACCTACGTGCTGTCGGCATGCGCCTCCTCGGCGCTGGGCGACTACTTCTCCGCAGCACGCGACACCGACCTTCTGGAACTGCGCGAGGCGCTCGACGTGACCGCCGCGGGCCTCGCCGCGCTCCGCCGCGACGAGGACGACATCATCGAGCTTCGCCGCCTGCTCGCTCGCCGCAACGAATTGTGGTCGCCGGAGCGGGTGGCCGCGGGCAGTGAGGAGGAGGCGGTGCGGGCCGACCTCGCCATGCACCGCGGCATCGTCGCCGCCAGTCACAACACCGTTTACCTCGAGTTCTACGACTCCCTCGTGCCGGTTCTGCAGGAGCAGCTGGAGGAGTTCCCCGTCGGTGCCGCAACCTCGTACGAATCGGGTCACATCACGCTCGTCGAGGCGGTGATCGCCGGCGACGCCCAGGGTGCGCGGGATGCGGCGCAGCATCTGCTCAACGAGGTTCGGCTGCGTCGCCGCTGACCTCAGATACCCCAGTGGGGTATCCTTTCGGCGTGCGAGCGGTGCGAACGAGAGCGGTGGCCTTCGGGTTCGCCGTCGTCCTCGGGCTCGCGGTGATTCTCATGCACACCGGGCTCACGCCGGCCGGGCACCAGATGCCCACCGCCGGGCATGATGCGCCGCCCACCGCCACGGCGGCCGGCCTTCAGCACGAGACGCACGCGGGTAAGCCGTCCCTCGATGCCGTTCACGATCACCAGGCGCATGACTGCGCGGGCCCCGTCGTCACACACTCGTCGATCGGCTCCCCCGCGCTGGTCGCCGTTCTTCCCTACCTCGACGCCGGCGTGGGCCAGGAACCTCGCGCCCGTGCAGCCCTCGCCCGCGGCCCCCCGCCCTGGACCGTCCTCTCCCTCACCGACCTCTGCCTCCTACGGATCTGATCGACGCCCGCGCGCGGCCCCGCCGCGGCGCGCTCGCAGCTATCCACAACCAGCAGACTCCGAGTGAGGAACCGACAACCATGACCATCTCTCGTACCCGTATGGCCACAGCCCTGACCGCATTCGCCGCGGCAACATCGATCCTGTCGGCCTGTTCGTCGGCAGATCAGGGGGCTACGGCCGCCCGATCCACTCCCGACGGCGGACACGGCGGCCACGCGGCGTCCTCGGCCGCTTCCTCCGCCGCGGTCACAGCGGCGTTCAACGACACCGACGTGACCTTCGCGACCATGATGTACCCGCACCACGCCCAGGCCGTGGACATGGCGAACATGGTCGACGGTAAGAACGCGAGTACCGACGTCGTCGGTCTCGCCGCCGAGATCAAAGGCGCCCAGCAACCCGAAATGGACGCGTTCACGCGCCTACTCGCGTCGTGGGGCAAGCCCGCCCCTTCAGCGACGATGGCACATGCGATGGACGGCATGATGACGCCCGACCAGATGCAACGCCTGAATACATTGCGTGGCGCTGAGTTCGATCGGGAATGGCTGACGATGATGATCGAGCACCATCGCGGCGCGATCGCCATGGCCGATACCGAACTCGCATCCGGGGTCAATGAGGAGGCTCGCCGGATCGCCTCCGCGATCAAGGCGGGACAACAGGCCGAAATCGGCCGGATGCAGAAGCTGCTCGGCTGATTCGACGCAGTGGGGCGGCGTCCTCGGGGCGCGCCGCCCCACTGCTTTCCGGTGGTGGAGCGAGCCCGTCGAGTGCTCATTCGCACGGGTACAAAAAGGGCTGAAAGCGACGATTGAGGAAGGGTGGATTCGGCCTCGCGCACGGTGTTCGGCTGCGCATAATCATCGGGCTCGTGGGAGCCCGTCCCGCGCAGCCGTGACGAAAGAGAACGCCCATGTCGTCCAGCCACCGTCGTCCCGCCGCCCGTACTCCCGGTGCCTGCACCTGCGTCGCCGCGGCCGGCGCGGGACTCGTCGGAGCCTTCCTCCTCGCCGGACCCGCCTCAGGCCTCCTGGCCCAGGCGGCCGCGAAGACCATCGTGGTGGTGGGCGGTGCCAACGACCCCACCGGCAAGGACCAGTGGGCCCGCATCGGTCGCGATCATTCCGGCACGCCACCGGTGTTCGTGCCCTACTCGGCTCAATTCGGTATCGGTTGGCCCGGACTGGCGCTCAGTCAAGACCGGCGGACGACCTACGCGCAGTCCGTCGACGAGGGTGCGAACGCCACCGTCAAGGCCGTCGAGGCCGCTGCGGCCCACGACGACGAGGTCGTCGTGTACACGATCTCGCAGGGCGCCGACGTGGTCGGGCTCGCCGTGATCCGTTACGGCAAGGACCATCCCGCGCCGTCGGGCGGCGGTGGTCCGAGACTCACCTTCGTCGAACAGGGCGGTCCCAGCTTCATTCGCACCGGCATGTGGAACGTGATCCCGGCAGGGGTCCCGGGGCTGCACACCGGCCCGATCCGCAACGACGGTGCGTCCGGCGCGACTGTCGTTGGAATCTGCATCAAGGGTGATATCGCCTGTGGTGTAGGAAATCCTGTCTCATCCGTGTTCTACGCATTCCCGGGGTTCATGCTGCACGGTTCCGGGTACACCGCCGAATACATCGGCAGGTACTCCCCCGTCCATGGCGGCGAGCCCTACACCCCGGGTTCCCAGGGAGAGGTTCCGGTACGGGTCGAGACCGTGCGGCGGGACGGGCGCACAGTCACCGAATCGATCTACGCCGATGGCTCGTCGAAGCGGAGCTGGACCGAGGACGGCACCACATGGGTGGTGATCGATACCGGAGAGAACCCCTGGATGCGATTGCTGCGCTCGACCGGTACGCCGGTCCCGACGTCACTCGACGCGGTCCTCAACCGTGTGATCCCGGTGCCCGAGCCCGGTGCAGTCAATCCCTGGCTGCCCCCCGAAGAGCCGGTGCGAGCCGTCCCCGCAGCAGCGCAGCACGTCCCTTCCACCCTGCGCCACGGTATGGACCGCAGCGACGCCCTCCCTGTTGCCGATCTCCTTCGCAGGTCGAACGCAGGCGGGGCGGAACGACCGGCAGCTGAACCTCCTCGGGCGGACCCGGTGACGGACACCGACAGCGCGGTCGCCGCGCGTGACGTGTCGGAGGAGTACGCACGTGGGGCCGACGGCGCGGATTCCGATGCCTCTTCCGTCGGCGATGGCGGAGGTTCGGACCAGGTGACGCCGGACCGCAGCGACGGCACCGACACCGCCGATTCTCCGGCGCTACAGTCCGATGCGAGCCCGACGACGGCAGTCGCAGCCTGACGCCGAGCTCCGGGGTGCGGACCGGGCCGCGTCCCCGCGCGATTCGCCGCCCGGTCCGCCAGGCGTTTGCAACTGTTAAAGTGAGCGATGGTTCACTGGCGCGGCGGCGACGAGGCGAGGACGACGGTGTTGAGGCACACCAAGACTGCGAGGCATCATGGGGTAGCGATCGCGGCCGGTGCCGCCCTGTTCGTTATCGCGGCGGTCGCGGTACCGAGCAGCCTCCCTCCGGTACTCGCGGCCAAGACACTGGTCGTCGTCGGCGGTGCGGGCGATCCGACCTCTGAGGCGCAGTGGCGGCGAATCGGCGCCGACTACGCCGGCGCACCGCCGATCCTGGTCCGGCATCCGGCGCAGATCTCGGCCGGATTCCCCGGCTTCACGATCGGCGGTGACGGTAGGACCACGTACGACCAGACCGTCGATATCGGCGCGGACGCGACGGCCAGGGCGATCGACGACGCCCGGCGGGCGTCGAACGGTGACGGCGTCGTCGTTTACGCGCTCTCCCAAGGCACCGATGTCGCCGCCGCGGGATTACTCAGGTACGCCCGTACACATCCGGCGACGATCGACGGACCGGCGAATCTCACCGTCGTCCTCCAGGGCGGGCCGAGCTTCATCCGCACGGGCGCGTGGAACGTCATTCCCCCGGGAATCCCCGGGGTGAGTACCGGACTCATCCGCACCGCAGGCGCCGCCGGCGCTCGCGTGGTGGCGGTCTGCATCGCCGGCGATGGAGTCTGTGCCGCAGGGAACCCGTTCGCCACCGCCTTCTACGCACTGCCCGGGCTGGTGATCCACGGGACCGCCTACAACTCTCGGTACATCGGGCGGTTCTCCTCCCCCGGCGGCGAGCCCTTCACGCCGGGCTCCGTCGGCGAAGCTCCGGTGTCGACGACCACCGTCGTCCGGGGCGGTCGCGAGGTCGTTGAAGCGGTCTACGCCGACGGCGCGGTCAAGCGAACCTGGTTCGAGGACAACGTCACATGGGTGGGAATCGACACCGGCGAAAACCCGTGGATGTGGATGGTCCGTGCGGCAGGAGTGCCGGTGCCCACGGTGTTCGACCGAGTGCTGAACGCCCTCGTCCCCGTTCCGCAGGCCGGTGAGAGCACGCCCGGCGCCGGGAATACTCGACCGTCGAACCCGCCGACGAACGCCACTGACGACCAGAGCGGGTCGGTCGCCCCGGTATCGCCGCCGCACCCGGTGGAGCGAGCCCCCGCCGCCGCGGACACGACCGCGGGCGGTGTCGACGGACCCGCCGGGAAGTCGATACCGGTGAAAGCTTCCGACCCGGAACCCGAAACCACCCCGCCGCCGACCGCAGCGCAGTCCGAGTCGGTACGCCAAGCTGAGCCGAGCGTTGGTGACGTACCCGAGACCGCCGGCACCGCCCCAACGCGGTCCGACCGCGCAGAGCCCGTCGAGCCGGCGCCGACCGCCGAGTCGGTCGGATCCGCAGCGCCGGGCGGCGGCGACGTCGCCTAGCCGTACATCTCGTCGTACAGACTTACGATCTGCGCGGCATCGGGAACCCGAGGATTGTTGCCCGGCGATCCCGAGGCCAGTGCCTGCTCCGCCATCAGCGGTGCGAGCTGGTCCCAGCGGGAACGCTCGATGCCGTACTCCCGCGGCGTGGGCACTTCGAGGTCGGCGCACAGCTCCTCGATCGCCGTGACCAGCGACTGCGCCAGTGCCGCATCGGTATCACCGGCGATCCCGAAGGCGCGCGCGCAATCGGCGTAGCGCGATACCGCGGCACCGACGGAGAAGCGCATCACCGCGGGTAGCAACATGGCGTTCGAGAGACCATGCGCCACATGGAAATGGGCACCGATCGGGCGGCTCATCCCATGCACCAACGCCACAGAGCTGTTCGAGAAGGCGATTCCCGCCTGTGTCGCGGCCAGCATCATCGACTCCCGTGCGGGGCGATCATGGCCGTCCGCGTACACTCTCCGGATGTTCTTCGCGATGGTGCTGATCGCGCTGAGCGCGAACCCGTCCGCGAACGGGTTCGCCCTGCGGCTGACGTACGCCTCGATCGCGTGGGTGAGGGCGTCCACCCCGGTATCGGCGGTGAGGCGAGCGGGCATCGACAGCGTCAGCTCGTAGTCCACAACGGCCGCCACCGGGAGGAACGCGGGCCCCGGGCACAGCATCTTCTCGTCGCTGGCGCTGTCGGTGATGATGCTGAACTGCGTGGCCTCGCTGCCGCTGCCCGCGGTCGTGGGGATCGCGATCACCGCGAGTGCGGGACCGGGGGTCACGGTGGGTGCCTTGTAATCCCGCATGGATCCGCCGCCCACCGCGAGCACGGCGAGCGCCTTCGCGGTATCGAGCGGGCTGCCGCCCCCGAGTCCGATCACGCAGTCCGCAGCGTGCGCACGCACCGCCTCCAGCCCCGGTACCAGCGATTCGGTGGTGGGGTCGGGAACTGTTCCATCGAAGACCGCAGGAACACAACCGGCTTCCTCCAGCGCCGACACCACCCGCGCGGCGGTTCCCTGGGCGACCAGGAAGGCGTCCGTCACCACCAGCGGGCGAGCGAATCCCAGTTCCCGGACCACACGTCCGACATCGGCACTCGCACCTCCCCCGACCACGAGCCGACGCGGAAGTCCGATCTGTGCTGCCGTCATGCCCCGAACCTACCTAGACTCACGACCATGGCAGAGGGGATCGGCGGGGATCGCGACACCGCACCGGATGACTTTCACTACGAACCGCACCACGACGCCGTCGGCGGTCGCCTCAACTGGCTGCGCGCAGGCGTGCTCGGCGCGAACGACGGTCTCATCTCGACGGCCGGCATCGTGATCGGCGTGGCCGCCGCGACCGGTGACTCGTCGGCGATCCTTACCGCCGGAATAGCCGGCCTCGTCGCCGGCGCCGTGTCGATGGCATTGGGCGAGTACGTCTCGGTCAGTACCCAGCGCGATAGCGAAAAGGCGCTCATCGCGAAGGAACGGACCGAGCTCACCGAAGAGCCGGACGCCGAGTTCGCGGAGCTGGAAGCGTTGTACGTCGCCAAGGGGCTGACTCCCGAGACCGCGAGGCAAGTCGCGATCGAGCTGACCGCGCACGACCCCCTGCAGGCACACCTCGATGCCGAGCTCGGCATCGACGAGCAGACGCTCACCAGTCCGACCGCGGCCGCGGTCTCGTCCGCGATCTCGTTCAGCGCGGGCGCGGCCATTCCGATCCTGGCGTCACTCATCGACACGAACCGGATCCTCTGGATCGTACTGTCCGTGGTGGTCGGGCTCGGCATCACCGGCTACACCTCGGCCGTGCTCGGTGGCTCGGATCCCAGGCGCGCTACCGTGCGGGTCGTGGTGGGCGGGCTGCTCGCGATGGCCATCACCTACGCCGTCGGTAAGCTTCTCGGCACCACGGGCATCGCCTAGATCACTCGCAGGAGGAACGCATGATCGCACGCTTCGGGCAGGTCGTGCCCCGCATCGCGGACACCGCTTGGGTGGCCGAGAACGCCACCGTGATCGGCGATGTCGAGCTCGGCGACGCGGTCGGCGTCTTCTACGGTGCGGTGATCCGCGGCGACATGGCCACCATCACCGTCGGCGAGCGCAGCAACGTGCAGGACGGTGTGGTGCTGCACGCCGATCCGGGAGTGCCGCTCTCCGTCGGTGCGCGGGTCTCCATCGGGCACAACGCCGTCCTGCACGGCTGCACGGTGGGCGATGACGTGCTCGTGGGCATGGGGGCCACCGTGCTCAACGGCGCGGTGATCGGTGCGGGGAGCCTGATCGCCGCCAACGCGCTGGTGCCGCAGGGAATGCAGATCCCGCCCGGCTCGATGGTCGCCGGTGTCCCGGCCAAGGTGCGCCGCGAGTTGACCGAGGCCGAGCGTGCCGGGGTCACTGCCAACGCCGCCGTCTACGTCGAGCTCACGCGGGCCCACGGCACTGAGACCGCGCCGGCCTGACGAGTCAGATCCCCGACCACACCATGGTCGCGCCGGAGTGCCCGGCGGCGATCACACCCGCGATCACCGCGGCGGCGGACAGGGTCGCGAGCACTCCGAGGGTGATCGCGGCGGACCGTCTGGACAGCACCTCGACACCGGGGATCCGTTCCCGCACAGCCGCATTCGACCCCGCCCACACCAGGACGGCCAGGACCAGCACTGCGAGCGACCAGTACAACGTGGCGTCGCCCTGGGTCTCGTGCTCGGAGATCCGGTCCTGCATACGCGCCATCGACGGTCGTTGCGCGAGCCGTTCGCCGGACTGTGTGGCGAGGAACAATCCGACAGTGGCGACCAGAGCCAGTACCGGGGTCCCCGCACCCAGGCGAGCGCGGGCGGCCGGCCACCACGCCGCGGCGACGAGCAGCAGTGCGGCGATCGGTGGCAGAACCACCGCGCCGTGGACGAACAGCGGGTGAGCCGGAATTCCCGCGATCTCGGTGAGCACGTACCAATGCTGGCAGAGTGGGAGGGGTGACGCAGACGACTCAGCCAGTCCCGGCCCACGAATCGACGCTGCTCTGCCCGAGCCGTCGCGCGGTCCTGTCCGCCTTGCCTGGAATCGCCTTGGTCCCGGTGCTCGCAGCCTGTGGCGGCGGCGAGGGCGGGGGTGACGGCACCGCCACACCGGCGGGAGGCGGCACCCGCGGTCCCGGTGCGGGTGCGGCGACGGTCGCGGCCGCACAGGTCCCCGTCGGCAGCGCCGTGGTCATCGCGGGCCCCACCCCGTACGTGGTCGCGCAACCCGCCGTGGGCACCTACGTGGCCTTCAACGCTGCGTGCACCCATAAGGGCACCACCGTCGCGGCGTCGGACGGGCTGGAACTGGAGTGCCCGGCGCACGGGAGCACGTTCGACGGTGCGACCGGCGCGGCCACCAAGGGACCGGCGACCGATCCGCTCACGGCCGTCACGGTCCGCCTGGACGGGGACACCCTGGTCGTCGGGTGATCCGGCGACGGGAGGATCTGGACCCCGTCGAGCTCCGAGATGTACCATGACCCCAGTTATTGAATCGGTCTCAGTAAGCAGCCCCGAGGCTTACCGGGACCGCCAGCGACCGAGGAGTTCTTCGTGGCCAATCCCGAGGCTATCCAGACGGACGTGCTGATCGTGGGCGCCGGCCTCGCCGGCATCGACACCGCCTATCGCGTTTCCAGCACCGTCCCCCAGCTCAGCTACACCATCCTGGAACAACGCGCCGAGATGGGCGGCACCTGGGACCTGTTCAAGTACCCCGGCATCCGGTCGGACTCGGACATCTTCAGCCTGAGCTACCCCTTCCTCCCGTGGAAGGGAACCAACCGGCTCGCCAGCGGCCCGGAGATCAAGGCCTACATCGAAGAAGCCGCCGCCACGTTCGGGATCGACAAGAACATCCGGTTCAACACCAAGGTCGGCACCGTCGACTACGACTCCCGCACCGATCTGTGGACCGTGACCGCGGAGCGTGACGGTGAGCAGGTGCTCTATCAGTCGAAGTTCCTCGTCGCCTGCACCGGCTACTACAACTACGACGCGGGCTACGAGCCGCCCTTCCCCGGGATCGACGAGTACCAGGGCCAGGTGGTGCACCCGCAGCACTGGCCCGAGGACCTCGACTACGCCGGCAAGAAGGTGGTCGTGATCGGCTCGGGCGCCACCGCGATCACCCTGATCCCATCGATGGCCGACGACACCTCGCATATCACCATGCTGCAGCGCTCCCCCACGTACGTGCTGCCCGTGCCGAACGCCGACCCGCTCACCCTGTTCGGGGCGAAGGTGCTGCCGCCGCGGGTGGCGCACAGCCTGACCCGCAACATCAACGCCGTGATCAACGTGGGCCAGTACGTTCTCGCACGCTCGTTCCCGAAGACCTCGCGCAAGTTCCTGCGCAAGCTCAACCAGAGCATGCTGCCCGCAGGCTACGAGGTGGATGTGCACTTCAAGCCCAAGTACGAGCCCTGGGACCAGCGCCTGTGCGTCGTCCCCAACGGTGACCTGTTCAAGACCATCAAGGACGGCAAGGCCGACGTGGTCACCGACACCATCGACCGCTTCACCGAGAAGGGCATCCTGCTGGGCTCGGGTCGCGAGCTCGAGGCCGACATCGTGATCACCGCGACCGGCCTGCAACTGCTCGCCTTCGGCGGCGTCGATGTGCAGGTCGACGGTGCGCCGGTCAAGCCCAACGACCGCTTCGCCTACCAGGGCTACATGCTCGAGGGCGTCCCGAATTTCGCGTTCATCATCGGCTACACCAACAATTCGTGGACGCTGCGCGCCGACATCTCCGCGCGCGCGATCGCACGCCTGCTCAGCTACATGACGACGAAGGGCTACACCCACGTCGAGCCCGAGGTCGGCGCGCAGGTGCTGACCGAGCATCCCGCGCTCGACCTCACCTCCGGCTACGTGCAGCGCTCCCCCGATGCGATGCCCAAGGCCGCGACCGAGCAGCCGTGGATGATCCGGCACAACTTCGTGCTCGACTCCCTCGACTTCGCTCGCTCGCGGGTCGACGCACCGGAGCTGAAGTTCGGCACCGTCGCACCCGAGAAGGCCGGCGTCTGACGGTCCGAGACGAAGCAAGACCCGCCCCGGCGAAAACCGGGGCGGGTCTTGTCGTTCAGGGGCGCTAGGAGCCGGGCGTGTAGGTGCCGCCGACGGTGCCGCGCACCACGATCGGGGTGCCGATCGGGAAGTTGTCGTAGATGAACTTCCCGTTCTCGGTGCTCACGTTGAGGCAGCCGTGGCTGACGTTCGACACACCCTGCTGGTTCACCGACCACGGGGCGGCGTGCACGAAGATGCCGCTCCACGACATGCGCGTGGCGTACTCGACATAGGTCCGGTATCCCTCGGGGGAATTGACCGGCACCCCGTACGTGGACGAATCCATGTACATGTCGCGCTTCTTCTCCATGGTGTAGTACGTGCCGTTCGGCGTCGGGTGCTTATCGCTGCCCATCGACGTCGGCATCTTCCGCACCACCTCACCGTTGTGCCAGATGGTGATCTGCTTGGTGGCATCGTCCGCCAGCGCGACCCAGCCGGTCTTCGTGGCGACCGGAGGCGCCTCCTGCGTGGGAGCGGGCTCGTCCGTGGGCGTCGGCGTGGGCGGCACGGCCGGGGCCGCCGTGGCGATCCCGACGGTGGCGGTGGCCGCGACGAGCGCTGCCGCGGCACTCGCACCGAGACGAGCGAAGCCCCGGCGGGTCAGTGCGGTGGCGCC
This sequence comes from Tsukamurella paurometabola DSM 20162, assembly GCF_000092225.1. Taxonomy (NCBI): domain Bacteria; kingdom Bacillati; phylum Actinomycetota; class Actinomycetes; order Mycobacteriales; family Tsukamurellaceae; genus Tsukamurella; species Tsukamurella paurometabola. The sequence continues at coordinate 2,296,900 of NC_014158.1, read as the reverse complement.
GGTGTGGCGGTCAGTCATCGTCATTCCTCCTGGCGGTATCAAGCATTGCGCACAATCCTACGTGTCGGTACCGACAAACCTCGAAAACACTGAACCCGAGCTGAGAACCGCACCAGCACTGTTAAGGGCCCAATGAGCGGCCATCGCGGGCCACAACCTGCGGGTTCGCCCGACCAGGGCGTCGAACGCGGCTCCCGCGACCGACGTAACGACGATTGTCGGAAATACGGGGTCGTGGGCCGCCTGAGCGGCACCCACATGCCACAGGCCGAACGTGAGCGCCCCGGCGACGGAGCCCACGGGACGGCCCAGCGCCGCCTCCCACTGCGGTGTGAGGGAACCGCGGAAGAGCAATTCCTCCGGGACGACGGTGCCGAACGGGATGTCCAGCGCTATCCATCGCGCCAGCTGCGGTGGATCCTCGCGCGGCACCGGCCGAGACCGGAGCAGACCCGCTGCCGCCAGGGCCCCGCCCACGCCGACACCGAGCGCCGCCGGGACCGGGACACGAGCCAGGGCGGCGTCGGCCGCGCAGAATCCGGCGGTGACCGCCGCCCGGGCCTCGCGGCCCAAGCCGAAACGTCGGGTCAGTCTCGGAAGTACGGCGTTCGACCAGGCGATGGCGGCACCGGAGGCCAGTGCCGCCCCGCCGAGCGCGTTCCGGTCCGTCACTGCATCGAGACCCAGGTGCCCACCGTCCGATTCAGGCTCGCCGAGAACGGCAGGTCGTTCGCGCCGTAGCGCGCCGGATCGCGGGAATCATCTTCTTGCAAGGCGTAACTCACGCCGCGCAGGCGGACGAAGTTCGCGTGCGTGCCGGTCATCATGTCGACCACGCCCTGCACCGCGGAACAATCGACCGCGATATCGGAGTCGGAACAGGTGACCAGATTGTGCTTGCGCTTGTCCAGGTACTTGTTCTGTGCGTCGGTGAGCGCCAGGGTGTTCTGGTAGATGTCCGGGGCGTTCGGCAACGGATTCGCGACCACCGGCTCGATCAGCGCGATCGGCCTGGGCGGACGTTGCGCCTGCCCGGCACCGATCGCCACCACGAGCGGTGCTGCCACCCCGTGGCCCACGGCGAGCAGCCGCGCATCGTCGACCTTCGCGATATCGGCCAGCGCACCGAGGGCGCGGCCCGCGCGGTCGAGCGCCTGCGCGTAGTCGGGTCGACCGGTCACCACACCGGTGTAGCGGAGCGTCGCGACGCCCTGATGGGCAAGCATGACCGCGATCTGCTTGGTGGCCACGTCACTGCCACGGTCATCGCCGCCGAGTACCAGGGCTGCCCGCATCCGGTCGGGCGGGGTCTGCGGCGCCGTGTAGGTGCCCGCCACCTCGCTGCCGGGCACCGGAACCGTCGACTCGGTCCAACCCGCCGGAATCGCGGCGGGCGCCGGCGGTGCCGGTGGAACGGACGTTGCCTGCGGAGTGGGATCGTTCGACGAGCACGCGGACACCGCGAGCACGATGGCCGCGATCAGGGCGCCGATCCGTAGGCGGGCGGGCGTCATCGGATTCTCTCCTCGGGTCGGGGCCGTCGATCAGCGCAGGCGTTCCGCGGCGCGCGCGGTTTCCACCAGCCGGTCCGCGAGCTCGGACAGCTCGTCGATCGTTGCGCCTTCGGCGACGGCGGTCTGCACGTCCTCCGCTGCGCACCGTACCTCGAACATACGCTCCGCCACGGCCTCGGCCTCGGCCGCCGTCAGCACCACCGAATCCGTGGGGAGCGACGAGCCGTCGAGCGCTGCGCGCGCCTCGTAGGCGCGCTGCCGGCACGAGCGACGACAGTACTTGCGCGTGCGGCCCGGTCCCTCGGACACCACTTCCCGGCCGCACCATGCACACGCGGCCGAGCGGCGGCGGCGTGCGGAGGTCATGGCGGGTGATTCTATCGGGTGTATCGGGGAGCCGTGCGCGACCGCTCGCGGTGGGAGTCGGCCTCTCGGTTGCTGACAGGTAGACTGGGAATGTTCGGCGTACGGCGATCGTTGGGAGAAGCATGGCAGATCGAGTTCTACGAGGCAGCCGCCTGGGTGCGGTGAGCTATGAGACGGATCGGGACCACGACCTCGCTCCGCGGCGGATCGCGCGGTACCGCACCGATAACGGTGAGGAGTTCGACGTCCCGTTCGCGGACGACGCGGAGATCCCCGGCACCTGGCTGTGCAAGAACGGCCTGGAGGGCACGCTGATCGACGGTGTGGCTCCCGAGGAGAAGAAGGTCAAGCCCCCGCGTACCCACTGGGACATGCTGCTCGAGCGGCGGTCCGAGGGCGAGCTGGAGGAGCTGCTCAAGGAGCGGCTCGACCTGCTGAAGGCGCGTCGCGGCAAGTGACCTGAGACGAACGAAGGGCCCCGGAGCAATCCGGGGCCCTTCGTCGTACGGTCTGGTCGTCGCCGTCAGCGGCGCCGATTCTGGAACTTGCGTTTGCGCGCCTGGAAGCCCCACTTGGGCACCAGCGTCGCCGCCTCCTTGAAGATCGAGCCACTCATCTTCGAATCGCCGATGGTGCGCTCGGTGAACGTGATGGGAACCTCGACCACGGTGTAACCGGCCTGCACCGCGCGCCAGGTGAGGTCGATCTGGAAGCTGTACCCGAGCGACTGCACCTCGTCGAGACCGAGCCCCTCCAGCGTCTCCCGCCGGAAGGCCTTGTATCCACCGGTGATATCGCGAATCCGGGTCCCCAGCATGATCTGGCTGTACACATTGCCACCGCGCGAGATGATCTGACGCGAGAGCGGCCAGTTCACGGTCTTACCGCCGGGCACGTAACGCGATCCGATCACCAGGTCGGCGCCGGCGTCAATGGCGTCCAGGTGCCGGTACAACTGCTCCGGCGCGTGCGAGCCGTCGGCGTCCATCTCGACCACCACGCGGTAGTCGCGGTCGAGGGCCCACTTGAAGCCGGCGATGTACGCGCCGCCGAGGCCGTTCTTCTCCGATCGGTGCAACACGTGGATCCGCGGGTCGGCGGCCGCCATCTCGTCGGCCTTGGCCCCCGTGCCGTCCGGGCTGTTGTCGTCGACGACGAGTACGTCGACGTGCGGCTGGGCACGGTGCAGGCGACCCACGATGAGCGGAAGGTTCTCCAGCTCGTTGTAGGTCGGGATGATCACCAGCGTCTTCGACGACGGAGACGACGGCTGCTCGGTCATGTGGTTCCTCGGTCTGCTTCGGGCCGGTCTGATGCGGGCTGGTTCAAACGCCATCCATCCTGCCTTATGGCGAGCGCGATCCCGCACAGGGTGAGTACCAGCAGCGCGATGTTCCCCCATTCGCCGAGACGGGCCGCCGGGGTCCGGCCGTTCCGCAAGGCGACGGTCTCGACCAGATGGTCGCTCGTCCAGATACTGGTGTTCTGCGCGATCGTTCCGTCCGGCCGGACGAAGGCGCTGACACCGGTGGTGGCGGCGACCATCACGTCACGGTCGAGCTCCACGGCCCGCACCTGCGACATCCCGAGTTGTTGCCACGTCATCCCGGTCCGGCCGAAGGTGGCGTTGTTGGTGGGCACGGTCAGCAATTGCGCGCCGTTGTCGACGGACATACGGAGCGAGCGGTCGAAGGCCACCTCGTAGCAGGTCGCGACACCGAGGAAGACAGGTGGACCCCCGTTGCGGGAGGGCCGCACCACCCCGTCCCCGGTGCCGGGCGTGAAGTCGTTCGCGAGGTCGACGTAGCTGGAGAACAGTCGGAAGAACTCCCGCATCGGCATGGTCTCGCCGAAGGGCTGCAGGATCGCCTTATCGTGCCGTTCGATCGGTCCGTCCGGCGTCATCAGGATCATGCTGTTGTAGTAGCGGCCGGTGTCGTCGTAGTGCACGCTGCCGACCAGGATCGGCGCACCCACATCGGCGGCGGCCGCCCGCATCCGGGCGGCCACCTCCGGGTCACGCTCAGGTGAGACGTCCGAGGAGTTCTCCGGCCACACCACCACGTCGGGCTGCGGCTGTCGGCCCGCGCGTACCTCCGCGGCGAGGCGCGCGGTCTCGGTGAGGTGGTTCGTCAGCACTGCCTCGCGCTGGGTGGCCACGTCCCAGCGTTGCTCGGGCACGTTGCCCTGGATCGCGGCCACCGTGACCGTCCGGCCGTCCGACGGTGCTCCGACCGCGGGCCAGGCGGCCGCGGCCGCGGCGACCACGATCACCGCCGCGGCTGCGGGCACCAGCAGGCCGCGCGCCGACCGGCGCCGTCGCGCTGTCATCGCCGCAGCGGCGAATGCCGTACCGAGGAGCGCTACCGCGAAGGACAGCCCGGGCGCTCCGACGAAGCGGGCGAGCGAGACCAGCGGTGAGTCGCCCTGGCTGAATGCGAGCCGCCCCCACGGGAATCCCCCGAAGGGGAAGGATGAGCGCGCCCACTCGGCCACGGTGAACGCGGCCGCCGTCCACACCGGGGCGCCGGGAGCCCGGACCAGTCGCGTGGCCATCAGGCCGAAGGCTCCGTAGAAGACCGAACAGGCGATCGCGAGACCGATCCACGGCAGCGCCCCGACCATGCTGTCGATCCACTTGAGCAGCGGCACGAACTGGCCGAGACCGGTGAGTAAGCCGTAGCCGAACCCTGCGCGCAGTCGGATCCGGTCGGGCAGCGCGAGCACCGCGAACAGCACGCCGATGCCGACCGGCGCGAGCCACCACAATCCGGTCGGCGGGAAGGCGAAGTAGAGGGCGACACCCGCAGCGAGGCTCGCGGCGGAGCGCACCAGCACGGCGGTCACGCCGCGAACACCGTCCGCCCGTCGATCACGGTGCGCAGGCAGCGTGGCAGCCGGGCCCCGGGCGACAGGTCGGGCAGCGGAGCGACTCCCGCGCGCGGATCGGTGGACCAGCGCTGCACCGCGTCCGACGGTGCCCGCACCACCAGCTCGTCCGCATCCCACACGGCGAATGTGGCGGGAGCGCCCGGAACCAGGGTGCCGGCGACGCCATCGCGGACTCCCCCGGCCCGCCACGCCCCGCGGGTGGCCGCCGCGAAGGCCGCCCGCGGCGAGATCGAGCTCCCGGGGGTGTGGTGCTGCGTGGCAGCCCGCACCGTGGCCCACGGATCGAGCGGGGTAACGGGCGAATCCGACGACAACGCGAGGGGGACGGCGTTGCGGGCGAGCAAGGCGAAGTCGTTGAGCGCCGCGGCGCGGTCAGTGCCGAGGCGCAGGGCGTACATGCCGTCCGGACCACCCCAGAACGCGTCGAACAGCGGCTGCATCGAGGCGTTCACGCCGAGGTCGCCGAGCAGCCGGGCCTGCTCAGCGGTGACCATCTCGGCATGCTCGATGCGGTGGGTGCAGGAGGCGACACGAGGCCCGCCGAACCGTTCGGCGGCGGCGACCAGTCCGGCGACGATCCGGCTCATCGCCGCGTCGCCGATCGCGTGGAATCCGGCCTGGATACCGGCTTCGGTGCAGGCGGCGATGTGGTTCGCGACGGTCTCGTCGTCGAGATACGAGACGCCGCGGGTATCGGCATCGGCGTACGGTTCGTGCAGCAGTGCGGTGTGGCTGCCGAGGGATCCGTCGACGAACAAGTCGCCGGCGAGTCCGTCGGCACCGGTCCGGGCCAGGATCTCGCGGGCGTGATCGGCATCGCGGGCGGGCTCACCCCAGTATCGCCGCACGTGCACGGGATGCTCGATCCCCGCGAGCAGAGCGAAGTCCCGTTCGCCGGCGATGTCGGGTCCGGAATTCTCGTGCACGGCAGCGATGCCGGAGCGGGCCGCGGCCTCGAGCGCGGCGGTCTGTGCCGCGGTGATCTGGCTGTCGCTGAGCGCGGCGATCGCGGCGGCCCGGACGGCGTGGTGCGCGGCGGCGGTCAGCGGACCGTCGGGCGAATATCCGGCCAGTCCGGCGAGATCGGGAACGAGGGCCCGCAGCGCGGTACTGGCCTGCGCCGAATGCTCGTCGATGCGGGCGGCGTAGATGACGCGGTCCGCCGGCAGGTCGGTGCGCAGCAGCGGCGCCTCCCAGGTGGTGTCGTCCCAGCCACGGGCGAGAACGGCGTCACCGAGGGTGCCCTGAAGGGTGGCGACCACCGCATCGCGCGGGCCCGATAGATCCAGGCCGGTGAGCGCGAGCCCGGTGGCGCTCAGGTGCACGTGCGTATCGACGAAGGCCGGTGCGACGAATGCCCCGTCGAGATCGGTGACCTGCGCATCCGGGTGCAGCGCGCGGGCTGCCCGGTCCTCGCCGATCCAACTGATCACGCCGTTCTCAACGGCGATCGCGGTGGCCGTGGTGGAGGCGGGCGTGTAGATGCGGCCGCCGACGAGGAGTTCCGTGCTCACGCCGTAGAGTCTGCCAAGCGTTACGCCGGCGGCAGCTCCCGGTATCCGGGACGGGGTCCGCCAGGCGCCCCCGCGTCCATCACGACGCCGTCGACCACTGGCTCGGATCGCGCCCCGCGACCGTCGGTGGCGCGATCGTCGACCGACCCGTCGATCACGGTGCCGAAACCACGGGGCTGTCCGGCGAGCACTGTCACGAGGCCGGATTCCTCGACGAACCGGCTGATCCGCTTGGCGCCGACATAGGCGGCGACCGGACGGACCACCGCGCGCACCGGCCGGACCAGAAGCAGCAGGCCGAGCGCGGTGCTCACCACACCGGGCACGGCGAGCAGGAACACCGACGAGCCGAGCAGCGCGGTGTCGATCAGCGCGGGGCCGGCGGACTTGCGGCCGTCGAGAGCGGCACCGAGGTCGCGCAGCACGTCCGCGGCGGTACGCCGCAGCATCAGCACACCGATGGCCGTCGCAGCGACCACGGTGAGCAGGGCCCAGCCGAACCTGAGCCACGCGACGAGGCCGGCGAACGCCGCGATCTCCACGACGAGGTAGGTCAGGAACGCAAGGAGCTTCATACCCGTCCAACGGACCGCGATGTCCGAAAGTTCCCCCACCGCCCCGATTGAACACTGTTACCGAGAGTGAACGCCCAGGTCGGTGTCGCGGTAACAGTGTTCAATCGGAGGCGGGGTCAGCGGTCCTCGAGATCGCCCTCGGTGTCGAGGTAGGTCTGCTGCAGGGCGGCGAGCAGGTCGGGGTCCGGCGACTTCCACAGCTCGCGCTGGGTGGCCTCCAGCAGGCGCTCGGCGATGCCGTGCAGCGCCCACGGATTCGATTCCTCCATGAACGTGCGGTTCTCGGGATCGAGGACGTAGTTCTCGGCGAGCTTCTCGTACATCCAGTCGGCCATCACCCCGGCGGTGGCGTCGAAACCGAACAGGTAGTCCACCGTGGCCGCCATCTCGAAGGCGCCCTTGTAGCCGTGCCGGCGCATCGCCGCCATCCAGCGCGGGTTCACCACGCGGGCCCGGAAGACGCGTGTGGTCTCCTCGTTGAGGGTGCGCGTGCGCACGCTGTCGGGACGTGTGGAGTCCCCGACGTACGCCTCGGGGTCCGATCCCGTGAGGTGACGGACGGTGGCGACCATCCCTCCGTGGTACTGGAAGTAGTCGTCGGAATCGGCGATGTCGTGCTCGCGGGTGTCGATGTTCTTGGCCGCGACGTTGATCCGCCGGTACGCCGCGCGCATATCGTCGGCGGCGGGCGCACCGTCGAGGCCGCGCCCGTAGGCGTAGCCGCCCCACGCGGTGTACACCTCGGCGAGATCGGCGTCGGTGCGCCAGTTCTTCGAGTCGATCAGCTGGAGCAGGCCGGCGCCGTAGGTGCCCGGTTTGGAGCCGAAGACGCGTGTGGTGGCCCGCCGATCGTCGCCGTGGTCGGACAGCGCCGCCCGGGTGTGCGCCGCGACGAAGTTCTGCTCATCGGGTTCATCGAGCCGGGCGACGAGTTGCACCGCATCGTCGAGCATCGCGACCACGTGTGGGAAGGCATCGCGGAAGAACCCGGAGATGCGCACGGTCACATCGATGCGCGGCCGGCCCAGCTCCTCCAGCCCGATCACCTCGAGTCCGCTCACGCGGCGGGACTGCTCGTCCCACACCGGCGTCACGCCCAGCAACGCGAGTACCTCGGCGATGTCGTCGCCGGCGGTGCGCATCGCGGAGGTGCCCCACACGGACAACCCGACCGACCTCGGGTATTCGCCGTGTTCGGTCCGGTACCGGCGGACCAGTGATTCGGCCAGCTCCTGTCCGGTCGACCAGGCGAGCCGCGAGGGCACCGCCTTCGGATCCACCGAGTAGAAGTTGCGTCCCGTGGGCAGCACGTTGATCAGGCCGCGCAAGGGCGAACCCGACGGGCCCGCCGGCACGAAGCCGCCGTCGAGTGCGCGCAGGACATGCTCGATCTCGTCGCCGGTGCGGCGCAGCCGGGGCACGATCTCGGTGGCAGCGAAGTGGAGGATCCTCGCCACCGCCGGATCGTCGGTCAGGTCCGCCACCGCCGACGGTGCCCAGTCGGTCGCCGCCGCGGCCAGAACCAGCTCACGCGCCCGGGCCTCGAACTCGTCCGTCGTCGCCTTCGACGCCGTCCCGTCCTCGGTCAGGCCGAGCGCCTCACGCAAGCCCGGTGTATGCACCGCACCGGCCCACATCTGCTTCGCGCGCAACATCGCCAGCACCAGATCGGACTCCGCGTCGCCGGTCGGCGCCTGGCCCAGGATGTGCAGGCCATCGCGGATCTGGACATCCTTGATCTCGCACAGCCAGCCATCGACGTGCAGCAGCATGTCGTCGAAGGCATCCTCGTCGGGCTGGTTCTCCAGGCCGAGGTCGTGGTCGAGCTTCGCGGCTTGCAGGAGCGTCCAGATCTGCTGCCGGATCATCGGCAGTTTCGCCGGGTCGAGGCTCTGAACGTTGGCGTACTCGTCGAGGTGCTGTTCCAAGCGGGCGATATCGCCGTAGCTCTCGGCGCGGGCCATCGGCGGAATCAAGTGGTCGACGAGCACCGCGTGCGCCCGGCGTTTCGCCTGCGTCCCCTCCCCCGGGTCGTTGACCAGGAACGGATAGATCAGCGGCAGGTCGCCCAGCGCGGCGTCGGTGCCGCACTCGGCCGACATGCCCAGCGTCTTACCCGGCAGCCATTCCAGGTTGCCGTGCTTGCCGAGATGCACCACGGCGTCGGCGCCGAAGCCGTTCTCCCGATCCGCGAGCCATCGGTAGCTCGCGAGGTAATGGTGGCTCGGCGGCAGGTCGGGATCGTGATAGATGGCGACGGGGTTCTCGCCGAAGCCGCGTGGCGGCTGCACCATGACCACGAGATTCCCGAATCGCAGGGCGGCGATGGCGATCTCATCGGACGCGGTGGTGAACAGCGAGCCTGGGGCCTCACCCCAGTGTTCGGTCACGGCCGCGCGCAAGCCCTGCGGCAGTGTCGCGAACCAGGCGCGGTAGGTGTCCGCGGGCACCGTGACCTCGGTGGCCTCGAGTCGTTCGTCGGAGAGCCAGTCGGGATCCTGGCCGCCGCGCTCGATGAGCGCGTGAATGAATGCGTCCGAATCGTCCGCGGCGAGACCGGGAATCGCGTCGGGGTCGCCGAAGTCGTAGCCGGCGGACAGGAGCCGGCGTAGCAATTCGAGCGCCGACTTCGGGGTATCGAGACCGACGGCGTTGCCGATCCTGGCGTGTTTGGTGGGATACGCGGACAGCAAGAGCGCGATCTTCTTGTCGCCGTTGGCGATGGTGCGCAGCCGGGCATGACGCAGCGCGAGGCCCGCGACCCGGGAGGCGCGTTCGGGATCGGCGACGTAGGCGGGCAGTCCGTCGTCACCGATCTCCTTGAAGGAGAACGGCACCGTGATGATGCGGCCGTCGAACTCGGGGATCGCCACCTGGGTGGCCACGTCGAGCGGGCTCAGGCCGTCATCGCTGCCCTGCCACTGCTCGCGGGAGGTGGTGAGCGCAAGCGCCTGCAGGATGGGGACGTTCAGGGCCGCGAGCCGGCCCACATCCCACGCCTCGTCGTCGCCTCCGGCAGCGGCGCTCGCGGCGTTCACACCGCCCGCCGCCAGCACCGTGACCACCAGTGTGTCGAGTGTGCCGAGCTCGGCGAAGAGTGCGTCGTCGGCGGCGCGCAGGGAGGCGCAGAAGATCGGCACCGCTCGCCCGCCGCGGTCCTCGATGGCGGACGCGAGCGCGTCGATGTACGCGGTGTTCCCTGCGAGATGCTGTGCCCGGTAGTACAGCAGACCGATTCGCGGGGCGTCTGCGGGGACGGCCGGTGTCCGTTCGACCACGCCCCACTGCGGAGCGGCGACCGGCGGTGCGAATCCGTTGCCGGTCAGCAGGATCGTGTCCGACAGGAAACCGTGCAGCTGAACCAGATTCTCCGGACCGCCCTCGGCGAGGTACGAGTGGGCCTGGGTGGCGACGCCCGCCGCCACGGTCGACGCCTCCATCAGATCGGCATCGGGGGCTTGCTCGCCGGAGACCACGACCACCGGTTTGCCGCTCGCGGCGAGCGCGTCGAGGCCGGCCTCCCAGTACCGGCGTCCTCCGAGGATGCGCACCACGACGATGTCCGCTCCGTCGAGGAGGCCGGGCAGGTCCAGGTCCACGCTGATCCGGGCGGGGTTGGCCAGGCGGTAGGGCGCGCCGCTGGCCTTGGCGCTCAGGAGATCGGTGTCGGAGGTCGAGAGCAGCAGGATCACATAGGCGACCCTATCCTGTGGTGCCGCGCGGTCGCTCAGAGCACGGCGCCGTGCATCACCACGCCGCGCGATGCCTCGTCGATCAGCTCGGCCGGGACGTCCTCGCCGCCCGCGTATGCGACGACGCTGGATGTCTCGATCCGCGTCTCGTCGGCCACGGTCACCACGCAGTCCACGGTGAACAGGTCGATTCCCGCCTTGGTCACGCGATCGGTGATCCGGGCGCCGAGCGAAGCGATGTCACCGATCCGGACCGGAACCACCTGCCGGACCGTCTGCGAGACGTGCAGCAGCCGACCCACGTTGAAGTCGTCGATCACCTCGGACATCAGCCGCGCCGCGACCTTGAAGACCGGTTGCGCGACGATCAGCGGTGGCACTGCGGTAGTGCGGGGCACAGTGCGGCTACTCGCGTACGGCACGTGCGTTGCGCGAGTCGCCCGGGCGTACGACCGCACCCCTTCGGAATCGATCGCATAGGTGTCCTCGAGCCAGACGTCGTAGTCGTCGCGGTTCATTCGGCGGACTGTACCCGCACTGCGGATTGTGCGATGGTCAGGTCGAGCAGAGCCTTCATGCTGGAATGCACGTCGGTCAGCGGTGAGATGTCACGGGCGGCGCGCGAGCGGGCCACCGCGCCTTCCACCGAGCTCATGAACACCGATGCGAAGACGCGAGCGCCTTCCTCGTCGACACCGGAATCGACCAGCGCGACGGCGAATCGCCGGGCGCATTCGGTGTACGCGGCGGTCGCGGCCTCTTGGACGCGGGGTTCGCCGTCGGCCAGCGCGGCGGCCAGCAGCGGACATCCGACGCGGAAGTCGGAGCGCACCAGTACGCGCTTCCACAGTTCCAGGAAGCGGCCGATCCAGTCGTGCGGATCCCCCTTGCTGGTGGCGGCGTCGATGTAGCGCAACAGCCGCCGACCCGCGAGCGCCGTGGATGCTTCGACCAGCTCGGCCTTGCCGCCGGGGAAGTACTGGTACAGAGAGTTCTTCGAGGCCCGCGAGTGCGTGGTCAGCTTGGTGAGGCCGGCATCGGCGAAGCCGTGCTGACCGACGAGGGTGAGGGCCGTGTTGACCAGCCGGGCCCGGGGGCGGGGGCGTGGCTTAGGGGCGGTCGTCATTCCTCGCGATCCTCCTCGAAAACCTACGATCGGCGGCCGGGCGAAACCGGACCGGCCGCATGGCGGTGCTTGTTTGAACCGCTCGGTTCATGTTACCAATACTGCGTCGGTGAACCGAATGGTTCACCGCGCCGTCCCCCGAATGGAGTTACCGACGCATGACCGCCCCCGCCCGGATCGCCCCCGCTGCTCCCGCCGAGCAGCCGCACGCCGCCTACCTCGGGATCGGCGTCTACCGGCCGCGGCGCGTGGTCCCGAACTCCGAGATCGTGGACAAGATCGATTCGAGCGATGAGTGGATCAAGACCCGGTCGGGTATCGAGTCGCGGAACTTCGCCGACGACGACGAGACCATTCTGGAGATGTCCGTCAAGGCCGCCGAGCGGGCCATCAAGGCAGCGGGCATCGACCCGGCGCTGGTCGATTGCGTCATCTCGGCCACCAATACCCGCCTGGAGCTCGGTCCGTCCCTGGCGCCGCAGATCGCCAAAGCGCTGGGCCGCATCGGCATCCCGTCCTTCGATATCACCGCCGGCTGCTCGGGATTCACCACCGCGGCCGCCGTGGGCACAGACCTGATCCGCGCGGGCACCGCGAAGTACGTCGTCGTGGTGGGCGTCGAGCGGTTGTCCGATCTGATCGCCGAGGACGATCGCACGTGCGCGTTCATCTTCGCCGACGGTGCCGGAGCCGCCGTGATCGGGCCGTCGGACGAGGTGGGCATTTCGCAGGTCTCGTGGGGTGCCGACGGTGAGTACACCGGAGCGATCTACCAGGACAAGGATTTCGGCACCTACTTCGACGAGGTGCACGCCTACCGGGACGACACCTCCGGCGCGGTCGAGGCACCGGTGCGTCCCTACCTGCGGATGGAGGGCCGCAAGGTGTTCCGCTGGGCCGCGACCGCCCTGCTTCCCGCCTGCCAGGAAGCTCTCAAACTGGCCGGACTCACGTCGAAGGACATCGACGTCTTCGTCCCGCACCAGGCCAACCTGCGGATCACCCAGGTCCTGATCAAGGCGCTGGAGCTGCGCGAGGACTGCGTCGTCGCAGAAGACATCGTGACCACCGGCAACACCTCGGCAGCGTCGATTCCGCTGGCCGTCGAGGAACTCCTGCGCACCGGCAAGGCCAAGCCCGGGCAGACCGCCCTGGTGATGGCCTTCGGCTCGGGTCTGGCCTACGCCGGTCACGTGATCACCCTGCCGCCCGTCTACAAGGAGGACTGATCTCCGACCGGCAGCCCGACAACTGCCCCGGCGTACTCCGGCCGCACGCCGCGGCCGATGGCGCGCTGGTGCGCGTCCGGCTGCCCGGAGGCCGCCTCACAGCGGCCCAGTTGGAGGTGCTCGCAGAGCTCGCGGACGGCGGTGATATCGAGCTGACCTCGCGCGGTAACGTCCAGGTGCGGGGCGTCCGCGACCTCGACGCGGCGCGGGCCGCGCTGTCGGCAGCGGGCTTGCTTCCCTCCTCCACTCACGAGCGGGTCCGCAATATCGTGGCCTCCCCGCTGGCCCACCCGCAGGCGGCGCGCGCCGCGGAACTCGATGCGGCCCTGATCGACCGCGCAGCACTCGCAGCGCTCCCCGGACGGTTCCTGTTCGCCTTCGACGACGGCAGCGGCGATATCGCCTCGCTGATCGCCGACGTCGAATCCCGCGACGGCGTGCTCCATCTCGACGGCCACAGCACCGACCTCCCGGGCACCACCGAGATGATGCTCGACGCCGCCCAGGCCTTCCTCGACCTGCGCGCCGACGAGTGGCGGATCCGGGATCTCGCCGATGGTGCCGCACGGGTGGCCGCGGCCCTCGGGGGTACGGTCACCGGCCGGGAGGTGCCCGATGGTGTGCCCGCGCCGCCGGTCGGCTGGTTCGACCGCGAGGACGGCACAGTGGCGCTCGGCGCAGGGGTTAGCCTCGGCCGGCTGCCGGCCCGCACCGCCCTGTTCCTCGCCGCGATCGAACGTCCGATCACGATCACTCCGTGGCGCACCCTGCTGGTGCACGACCTCGACGAGGACGCCGCCGAGACGGTCGTGCGCGTGCTCGCGCCGATGGGCCTGATCTTCGACGCCGGCTCCCCGTGGTTGCGGGTGAGCGCGTGCGTCGGTGACCGCGGCTGTGCCCGCGCCGAGGCGGACGCCCTCGCGCACGCCGCCGAGTTGGCCGGTGAACTCGGCGCCGATGAGCGCATCCATGTGGTGGCGTGCAGCCGAGGATGCGGCGCACCGCCCGGCGAACACCGGCTGGTGATCGCTCCCCCACACCACGGCGAATAGACTTCCCCGGTGCACGAGTACCTCACCGACGGCGCCGAGATCTACCGGCGCTCCTTCGCTACCATCCGTGCCGAATCGGACCTGTCCGGCCTCGCGGCGGACGCGGAGACGGTGGCGGTACGCATGATTCACGCCGCCGGACAGACCGACCTCGCGGCTGACATCCGCGTGTCCGCCCGCGCGGTCGCGGCGGGCCGCGCCGCGCTCCGGGCCGGTGCACCGATTCTCACCGACGCGAACATGGTGGCCCACGGCGTGACCCGCACTCGGCTCCCCGCCGACAACGACGTGCTCTGCCTCCTGCGTGACGACCGCGTACCGGCACTCGCGGCCCGGATCGGGAACACCCGCAGCGCCGCAGCCGTCGACCTGTGGGGCGATCGGCTCGAAGGCGCTGTCGTGGCCGTCGGCAACGCGCCCACCGCCCTGTTCCACCTGCTGAACCTGCTGCACCGGGGAGCACCCACACCCGCGGTGATCGTGGGGATTCCGGTGGGGTTCATCGGTGCCGCCGAGTCCAAGGACGCGCTCGTCGCCGACGCGGCCGCGCTCGGCGTCGAATACATCACGGTGCTGGGCCGTCGGGGAGGCAGCGCGATCACCGCGGCCGCCCTCAACGCGCTCGCACAAGAGGAGGAACTGTGAGCGGCATGTTGTACGGCGTCGGGGTCGGACCCGGTGATCCGGAACTGGTGACCGTCAAGGCGGCGCGGATCATCGGATCCGTCGATGTGATCGCTTATCACAGTGCGCGCCACGGCCGCTCGAACGCGCGCGCCTGTGCCGAACCGTATCTGCGCAGCGACCAGACCGAGCTGCGCCTGATGTACCCGGTGACCACCGAGACCACCGATCACCCCGGCGGATACCGTGGCGCACTCGACGACTTCTACACGCACGCCGCCGAGCAACTCGCCGAGCACCTGGCGGCCGGACGTGATGTCGCGTTGCTGGCCGAGGGCGACCCGATGTTCTACAGCTCGTACATGCACATGCACAAGCGGCTCTCCGGCCGGTTCGAGTCCGTCATCGTGCCCGGCGTGACCTCGATCAGTGCCGCTGCTGCTGCGACCGGAGTACCGCTCGTCGAGGCCGATGAGGTACTCACGGTTTTGCCGGGCACACTGCCCGAGCCCGAACTGCGCCGCAGGCTCGCCGATACCGATGCCGCCGCGATCATGAAACTGGGCCGCACCTTCCCCGCCGTCGTGGGCGCGCTCGCGGATTCCGAGCGGGCCGCGACCGCCCAGTACGTCGAGCGTGCGAGCCGCACGGACCAACGCGTGCTCCCCGTCGGTGACGTCGACCCGCAGAGCGTGCCCTACTTCTCCACGGTGCTGGTGCCGGGCCGGATCAACGCCCCGACCGTGACGCCCACACCGGGTGTGGTGGTCGTGGGGTTGGGCCCCGGCGATGACGAGTGGACCACTCCTGAGGTGCGCCGGGTGCTCGCCGGGGCCACCGATATCGTCGGCTACCAGACCTACACCGACCGAGTACGGCCCCGCCCGGGGCAACGGGTGCACGCATCGGACAATCGGGTCGAGGCGGACCGGGCCCGGCACGCCCTCACGTTGGCCGCCGGCGGAGCACGGGTCGCCGTCGTCAGTTCCGGCGATCCCGGCGTCTTCGCGATGGCGTCCGCCGTCGCCGAGGTCGCTGTTGATCCCGCCTTCCACGACGTTCCGGTGCGCGTTCTGCCCGGCATGACGGCGGCGAACGCCGTCGCGAGCCGGGTGGGCGCGCCGCTCGGCCACGATTACGCGGTGCTGTCGCTGTCGGACTACCTCAAGCCGTGGGAGGTCATCGAGGAGCGTCTGCGTGCGGTCTCCCGCGCCGATCTCGCACTGGCGGTGTACAACCCGGCATCGAAGACCCGCCGCGAGCAGCTGGTGCGGATGCGCGAGGTGCTGCTCGAGGAGCGCGATGCCGATACGGTGGTGATCCTCGGGCGCGCCGTCGGAGCCCCGGACGAGACGGTGACGGTGACCACCCTCGGCGCGTTCGATCCCGACACCGTCGACATGCGCACCCTGCTCATCATCGGATCCTCGCGTACCGAGGTGACGGACCGTGCCGCGGGCCGCATCGTGCACACGCCCCGGCGATACTGAACACCGAACGAACGAAGGAGACCGACATGGCCAAGGCGTACTGGATGGCGTTCTACACCGAGATCCGCGACCCCGAGAAGGTCGCCGCGTATGCGGCTCTCGGAGGGCCTGCGATCACTGAGGCCGGGGGCCGGTTCCTCGCCCGCGGTCTGCCGTCGGTGACCTACGAGGCGGGTATCAAGGAGCGCACCACGCTCATCGAGTTCGACAGCCTCGACGCAGCGGTCGCAGCCCACGACTCCCCCGCCTACCAGGAGGCCCTCGCCGCGCTTGGCGACGGTGCCGTCCGCGAGATCCGGATCAGCGAAGGCGCCTGACCCGCGCTGACCGGCCGCCGCGAAGCCTGCCCCCGGCAGGGGCAGGCACCGCTGCCCGCAGTGCATCAGACTCGAGGACATGATCGATGAGACCGCCCCGACACTGAGCTCCTTCCTCCGCTCCCGGCGGGCCGCGGTGGACGCCGGCGCCCTCGGCCTCCCCAGCTACGGCCGCCGCCGTGTCCCGGGCTTGCGCCGCGAGGAGCTCGCGGACCTCGCCGGCGTGTCGGTCAATTACCTGACCCGGCTCGAACAGGGTGCCGCCGGCAATCCCTCCGACGAGGTCCTCAGCGCGCTCGCCCGGGCGCTGCAGCTGAGCGAGGTCGAGCGCCTGCACCTGCTGGAGCTGGCCCATCCGTCGGGCCAGGGGGCGGCACCGATCGATCGGCACGGCGCCGGATTCACCGGTGTGCGCCAGCTGGTCGAGGCGATGGACACACCCGCCGTGGTGCTCTCGCGCAACCAGGACATCCTGGCATGGAACCGCCTCGGTAACGCCGTTCTCGCCCCGCACGTCCCCTACGAGGACGTACACGCCGATCCGCCGCCGAACAAGGTGCGCCAGACCTTCCTCGATCCGGAGGTCAGGTCGCTGTTCGTCGATTGGGAGGTGGAGGCGGAATTGGCCGTCGCGTCGCTCCGCTGGGTCGCAGCCCAGTTCCCGGACGACGCGGCGTTGCGCGGGCTCCTCGGCGAATTGGTACTCGATCGTGACTTCGCCCGGCTGTGGGCGCTGCAGGCCGTCGAGCTGTGCACCAGCGGCGTCAAGCGGTTCCACCACCCGTGGGTGGGCCGGCTCGACCTCGGTTACCAGATGCTCCACCTCCCCGAGTCCGACGGTGCGCGGATGATCGCGTTCAGCGCCACGCCCGGCAGTTCGGACGACGATGCCCTGACGCTGCTGCGGCACCGCGTCGCCGACTGAGGCCTACCGCCCCCACTCCTTCCCTCCCACCAGGGTCGCCGAACCGGCGCGACCGCTGGCGATTCTCGCTACCCGTAGAACGGATCCCGTCATGCCCCTGCACCCCCAGTCCGCAGCCCACCTCGCCGCGGCAGCGAGCGCCGCCCCGCTGCACACGCAGGCCGTCCCCGACGTCCGTCGCGCCCTGCGGGGCTACCTCGATCTGCAGCGCCCCGCCGTGGAGATCTCCCACGTGCGGCACACGTACGTCGTAGGACCGGGATCGTCACTGCCCGTGCGGATCTACCGAGACGGACCGCCCGGCGGGGCGGTCGTCCTGATGCTCCACGGCAGCGGCTTCGTGGCCGCCGACATCGAACTCAGCGACGAACCCGCCAGGCTGCTCGCCCGCGCGACCGGCGCGACGGTGGTCACCGTCGACTACCGGAAATCTCCGGAACACCCCTACCCCGCCGCCCTCGACGACGCCGCGGCGACGCTGGACTGGATCGCCTCCGGCGCGATCGATGTCGACGCCGACCGGATCGCCGTCGTCGGCGACAGCGCGGGAGGGACGCTCACCGCAGCTCTCGTGCAACGTGTTCGGGACCGCGGCGGACCACGGATCACAGCGCACGCCGTCCTCTACCCGCCCCTGCGCCCCGGCGACTACGACGATCTCGCGCCCAGCGAGGTCGGTCTGTCACCTGCCGACATGGACTGGTTCTGGCGCCAGTACCTGCCCGACGGCGCCGCGCCGGCGGGCGCCGCGCCCCTGGACGCGACCGACTTCGCCGGGCTCCCGCAGGCCTTCGTCGCCACGGCGGAGTACGACGTATTGCGGGGGCACGGCCGGCGGTACGCCGATTCCCTGCGCGCGGCAGGCGGCGCCGTCGAATACCGCGACTACCCCGGCACCGTCCACGGCTTCTACTGGATGGACGCCGTGCTCGATGCCGCAGGCGAGCTCCAGCGCGACCTGGCCACCTGGCTGCGCGCGACCCTGAACGGAGCACGATGACCACCACCACGCACCGCCGCCTGCACCCCGGGCTGCTCGCTCTCGCCATGGGCGGCTTCGGGATCGGGCTCACGGAGTTCTCCATCACCGGCCTGCTCTCCGATGTCGCGAACGATCTCGGCGTGAGTATTCCCGTCGCCGGAGGGCTGGTCACGGGGTACGCGCTCGGCGTCGTGATCGGCGCCTTCACCGTGACGCTCGCCCTCGTCTCGCGGCCGCCGAAGACCGCGCTCCTGATCCTGCTGGCCCTGTTCGTCGCCGGAAACGCACTCTCCGCAGCCGGCCCCACCTACGAGCTCGTGATGGCGGGCCGGATCCTTGCCGCGCTGTGTCACGGTGGCTTCTTCGGAATCGGTGCCGTGCTCGCGGCCCGACTGGTCACACCCGACCGCCAGGCGTCGGCCATCGCGCTGATGTTCGCCGGACTCACCGTCGCCAACGTTCTCGGCGTGCCCGCCGGCACCGCTCTCGGCCACCGCTTCGGATGGCGGGCCACATTCGTTGCGGTCGCCGTCATCGGTCTCGTAGCCATGACCGCCATCGCCGCGCTGGTGCCGACCGTGCCCGCCGAAACGACCTCGGTGCGGACCCAGCTCTCGGTGCTGGTGCGCCCCTCCGTCTGGATCGCCTGCGGGGTCACGGCTCTGGTCTTCGGCGGACTATTCGGGGCCTTCACCTACATCGAGCCACTGCTGCGGTCCGTGACCGGCTTCGGTGCCGCCGCGATCCCCTGGCTGCTCGTGCTGTTCGGTCTGGGCCTGTTCGCCGGAAACCTCGTCGGGGGCCGCGCCGCCGACCGGGACGCGGACCGCGCGCTGCTCGTCTTCGCCTCGCTGCTGCCGCTCGGTATCGCGGCGGTCGCGTTGGTCGCCGGATCGAAGCCGCTCGTCGCGGGCGCGCTCGCCGTCATGGGGCTCATCGGGTTCGCGACGGTGCCCTCACTCCAGCTCCGGGTGCTTCGCAACGCCGGGACCGCCACCCTCATCGCCTCGTCCGCGAACATCGCTGCCTTCAATCTCGGCAACGCCGCGGGCGCCCAACTCGGCGGCATGGGGATCAGCGCCGGCGGCGGGGCTACGTCACCGGTGTGGATCGGCGTCGCGCTCAGCGCGGCGGGTGCCCTCCTCGCCGCCGCGAGCATTTCCGGGGAACGCCGCCGCGGTGGTCAGCGCGCGCGACTCGACTGATCGCCGCCAGCCGAGGGCACCGGCACGCTGATCTGCCCGTCCCCCGATCCGGATGGACCGGACGTGGACGCCCTCATCGACTACTACCGCCGTGGGGCCGGGGAGCACCCAGACTGTCGGGAGTACCGCGAGGTGATGGTCGCCGATCGCCGGGTGCTGCTCGTTCCGCAGGTCACGCACGCGCACGGAGCCCAGCTGCGCTGACCGCGCCCGAGTCAGGTACTCACACGCGCCAGCGCTTCGGCGGCGGTGACGTTCCCGGCCGTCGTCAGGTCCAGATTCGCGATCGACGCCGCGTGCACCGCCGGATCGGCGGCAGCCACACAGTCCTCGACCACGTGCACCGTCAGCCCCAAATCGGTGCCGTGCCGGGCGGTTTGCTCCACGGTGAGATTGGTCGCGACTCCAGTGACGAAGAGGGTGTCGACGCCGTGTGCCGCGAGCCACTGGGTCACCGGGCCCGCGAGTCCGGACAGTCGCTGGTTGTCGTAGACCGCAGTCGGTTGATCGCGCATCGCGGCGATGATGCGCGCACCGTCGGCATCGGGTCGGAACGCCTCCTGCGCGTCGCCGACGGCCCGCATGAACGCGGTGTTCCGCACGAGATCACCCTCATCCTCAGGCACGGTGAAGCGGGTGAAGAGCACCGGAACGCCCGCCTCGCGTGCCGCGTCGTGGAAGGCCGCGGCCCGGTCCACTACTCCGGACTCCGCGACCGGCCCCGCCAGCATCGAGCCGAAGAAGCCCTCCGGTTCGATCACGTTGATCTGCCAATGCAGGGCGAGGATGGCGGCGGTCATTCCTCGATCATGCCCCGGTACCTCACAACGCGGCCAGGAAGTCCCGTACATCGCCCGCCCACCGCGCGCCCTCGTCGGCGGTGAAGACGTGCCCCGCGCCGGGGTACTCGACCACGCGAGCACCGCGGATCGCCCCGAACTCGCGGCTGATCTCCGCGGGCACCAGGCGGTCGCCGCCACTGACCACGACGAGCGCCGGAACGTCGATTCCGGGCAGTTGCTCGGTCACGTCGACCCGTCCCACCAGTTCCATGTGATCGGGCATCCCCGGCGGCATCGTCGCGGTGATCCCGGTCCGGGTGGCCCGTTCCTCATCGGCGGTGAGCGATCGGAGCGCGGTATCGGAGGCGACGGCCGAGAGGATCGCCCCCGCGAGAGCGTCGTGTGCCCCGGCGGCGGCCAGCGCCCGGAAGGCATCGCTCGCCGTGCGCACCCGCACGTCGGCCCGGGCCAGCCCCACGGTGAGGACCAGCGCCGAGACGTGCTCCGGATGCCTGCGCGCCGCCGTCACCGCGACGGCCGCGCCCAACGACATGCCGATCACCGGGAACCGGGCGGCCCCACGGGCTACCGCCGCCGCGACGACGGTGTCCGCGAGCCGGTCGAGTTCCAGCCGATCCGCGGCCCTGGGGGTACCACCGGCCCCGGGCCAGTACGGGCCCACGAACCGGTACCCGCCGATGGCGTCCATGAGCGGGCCGAAGTTCTCGACCACACCCCCGCCCGCGCCGTGCGCCAGCGCGACGACGGGGCCCGTGCCCCGATCGACCACGTGTGCACCGGTCTCGGTGAGGATCTGCACTGCCTGTTCGGAATACATGCATGCAGTGTCGGGGTTGACGCCGGTGTGAAGGTCAAGGGCGAGTTGCTCATCGGCGAGTTGTCGCAGGTCACGGGGGCGAGCGCACGGTCACTGCGGTACTACGAGGAGAAGGGCCTGCTGGCGTCGCGCCGGACGGCGGCCGGCTACCGGGTCTACGATCGCGACGCCGTGACCCAGGTGCGCCGCATCCGGGGGCTGCTGGATGCAGGATTCGACTCGGCTGCCATCGCCGTCGTTCTGCCGTGTGTACGCGAGGACGACGGCGCCGTCGACCTGTGCCCCGCGGTCGAGGCCACGATGCGCGCGACCCTGGCCCGGATCGATGCCGAATTCGACGACCTCGCGCGGCGCCGCCGGGAAGTGCGAGCGCTACTCAGCTCGCCGGCCGCCGACTGAGCAGGTAATCGCCGCCGAACGCCACGGCTACACCGGGTACCACGTTCATCAGCAGGATCGGGAACTCCTCACCGAACGAATAGCCGTGACTCATCCCGACCGCCATGTTGATCACCATGGCCACCGTCCACACTGCGGTGAACGCGATCGCCGCCTTCCTGGTCCCGATCGAGGGCACTGTGCGGCCGACGGCGAGGAACACCAGAGCGAGGACGATGCCGAGGGAAACGATGATCACTGTGCGCACTGCGGAACCTCCGGACTCGGGGATTGCGTCTGCAACCGGTCAGGCGGTCATCATAGGTCGGCGCGCAGGCGCGCGTGGGCCGACGCCGCCGATGGCTCCGTGGGCACCCCGGGCCGCGGCGGGCGGTCGACCATCACCACCTCGACGCCGAGCATCCGCGCCGCTTCGAGTTTCGCGGACACCAGGTCGCCGCCGCTGTTCTTCGTCACCAGTACATCGACCGCGTTCTCGCGCAGCAGGGCCGTCTCTGCGCCGATCAGGTACGGCCCCCGGTCGTGGATCAGGGTGTGTCGCTTCGGCAGCGAGCCCGCCGGGGTGTCGACCACCCGGATCAGGAACCGCCACGCGTCCAACGCCGCGAATGCGTGAACATCCTGCCTCCCGGTGGTGAGGAAGGCCGTCCCGCCCCGGCGCGCGCTCAGTTCCGTTGCGGCGGCGGCCACCGTGGGCACGCGGGTCCACCGGTCCCCCGGTGCCGCCGACCATTGCGGGCGGACCACGGCGAACACTGGTGTGCCCGTGCGCTGCGCCGCCGCGGCGGCATGGCGGGAGATCGTCGCCGCGAAGGGGTGGGTCGCATCGACCAGCACGTCGATGCCGGACAGGAATGCCGTCAGCCCATCAACACCTCCGAATCCGCCGATCCGGGTCTGCCCGACCGGCAGCCGAGGATTCGCTACCCGCCCCGCTAGCGAGCTGAGCACCGCGAAGTCGTCGTCCTCGTCCAGCAGCTGTGCCAACTCCCGGGCCTCGGCGGTGCCGCCGAGTATCAGGACCCGGATCGGCCGGCCCGTCAATGGCTCGCCCCGGGCGCGCGGAGTCGCGCGGCCGAGTACAGATAGCTGTCCACGACGGTCTCGGCATCGAGGACACGGCCGACGAAGATGACCGCGGTCTTGGAGATCCCGGCTTCCGTGAGCCGCTGCGGGAGGTCGGCCAGACGGCACCGGACGATCTGCTGCTCGGGTCGGCTGGCGAACGCCACTACCGCCACCGGACAGTCGGCACCGTAATGCGGGACCAGTTCGGCCGTCAGCTCGGGGCCGCGATGGGCGGCCAGGTGGAGCGCCAGGGTCACACCGGTGGCCGCGAGCGACGCGAGGTCCTCCCCCGGGGGCATATCGGTCGAGAGCGTTGATACCCGGGTCACCAGAAGCGACTGCCCCACACCCGGCACCGTCAGCTCCCGGTGCAGCGCTGCGGACGCCGCCGCGAACGCCGGCACCCCCGGGATCACCTGGTAGGGCACGCCCGCTGCATCCAACCGGGCCGCCTGCTCCGTGAACGCCGAATACAGGGACATATCACCCGAGTGCAGCCGTGCCACATCGTGACCCGCATGATGCGCCGCCACCATCTCGGAGACGATGTCGTCCAGCGGCATCCGCGCCGTATTCACCAACCGGGCGCTCGACGGGCAGCGATCCAGCATCTCCTGGGGCACGAGGGAACCCGCGTAGAGGCACACCGCGCACCGGGCCAGCAGTTCCGCGCCACGCAGTGTCAGTAGATCAGGTGCCCCGGGACCTGCGCCGATGAAGTAGACGGTCACACTTCCTCTTTCACGTAGATCCACTGCACCACGGGGCGCCGCGGCTCCCATGCGGTCCCGGCCCCCAGTGGGCGCTGATCGGCCACGGTGTAAGACCGCAGTGCGCCACCGAATCGGGCACAGAGCAGAGCGGCCCGCGTCTGGCCCTCGACGGTGACGGTATTCGCGACGAGCCGCCCGCCCGGCGGCAGGATACCGACGCACGCCGCGGCCAGCGTCTCGGTGAGACCGCCGCCGATGAAGATCGCATCCGGCCGCGGTAGGTCGGTGGACAGATCCGCGGAATCGGCGACCACCACCTCGTTGCGGACGCCCGCGCGAGCCGCATTGCGCCGCACACGATCCGCCCGGTCGGCGCGCCGCTCTACCGCCACGACGGAGCCGCCCGCGGCCAAGGCCCAGCTGATCCCGACCGACCCCGAGCCCGCGCCGAAGTCCCACACCCAGCCCGAGGAGGGGCGCAATGCGGCCACCGTCACTGCGCGGATGTCGGATTTGGTGATCTGCCCGTCGTGCTCGAATTCGAAGGGCACAGCCCCCGCGCGCGGTTCGACGGCCACCACGTTGAGATCGTCGACCCCGGCTCCGCGGTGCCAAGGCCGAACGCGCTCCCGTTCACCCCCGAGCTGTTCGAGCACCGTCAGGTCGGCGGCGAGTGCCGCCTCGGCGAGCAGATCCGCGAGCGCGTCCGGGGTGGCCCCCGACTCGCTGAGCGCGATCACCCGCCGCCCGGCACGCACCGCTTGCACCAGGGGTGCGGGATCTCGGGCCACGGCGGACACCACCACCACGTCCTGCGCGGGCCACCCCAGTCGTGCGCAGGCGAGCGCGAAGGATGACAGGTGAGGCAGCACGCGCAACACCAGGTCGGGCCGGTGCCTGGTGAGGGTCGCGCCGATTCCGTAGAACATCGGATCGCCACTGGCCAGCACGTGCTCGCCGGGCCGTACCGACGCCAACCCCGGAATCATCGGCGAGGGCCACGGTCGCAGATCCGCGGCCAGGTCCGCGGGGAGATACTGCAATTGGCGAGGTGCACCATGGATCACCCTGGCACGCTGCAATTCCTGACGAGAACCCTCGGTGAGGCCGGACCAGCCGTCGGCGCCGATGCCCACCACCACGACCGTCATCGTGGCAACCGCCGCCACACCGCCTGGGGCACGAACCGCAATCCCGCGTACAGCGGGCGCAGTACCGGCGGAATCCACACCACTCGCCGTCCCCGGCGCAGTGCCCTCACGGTCGCGTCGGCCACCTGCGGTGCAGTGCGGCTGAACGGCGCGGGTGTGACGCCGGAGGCCATGAGGTCACGGGTCATCGCGCCGATGATGAACCCTGGGCGAGCGAGCAGCACCTGAATACCGGAGCCGTGCAACGAATCCGTGAATCCCTGGACGAACCCGTCGAGTCCTGCCTTCGTGCTGCCGTATACGTAGTTCGCCTTCCGGACCCGGACCCCGGCCACCGAACTGAACGCGATGATCGCGCCCCGTCGACCCGCGCGCTGGTCCTGCTCGCGCACCAGGTTCGCCAGGCCCAACAGGATCGACACCTGGGCCACGTAGTCGGTCTGCGCGATCTGCACCGCGTGCGTGGGATCGGCCTCCGCCCGCGCCTGATCTCCGAGGATGCCGAAGGCAACGATCGCCACACCGATCCGCCCGAACCGGTCGGCGACCTCGTCGAGGAACAGCCCGTGCTGCTCCGTCCGGTCCGCGTCGAACTCCACCGGGAAGACACCGGTGGCGCCCGCGGCTCGCAGCGTCTCGATCTGCGCGTCGAGGTCGCTCGACCGGCGCGCGGCCAACACCACATCGCGGCCGGGTGCGATCCGTCGCGCGACCTCCAGGCCCACCTCGCTGCGCCCACCGAGCAGTAGCACCGCACCGTCGGGCATTCCTTGCCGAGTCACCGCACCAGACTAGGCCCCGGCTACCGTGGCAGGTGTGACAGACCTCAACGCGGACGCCCTGACCTTCGTCACCGAACGCCACCTCGCGACATTGAGCACGCTGCGCGCAGACGGCACTCCGCACACGGTGGCCATCGCCTTCACCTACGACGCCGACGCGGGGCTGGTGCGCGTGATCACCTCCGGCGGGAGTCAGAAGGCGCGCAACGCCGAACGCGGTGGCTATGCCGCCGTCACCCAGGTCGACGGTGGCCAATGGATCACCCTGGAAGGTCCGGCCCGGGTGTACACCGATCGGGAGCACGTCCGCGAGGCGGAGCGCCGTTACGCCCTGCGCTATCGCGTGCCGCGGGAGAATCCGCAGCGTGTGGTCATCGAGATCGATGTGACCCGCGTGCTGGGTTCGCCTGGACTGCGTAGCTAGCGCGCGGGCACGCTCCCGTCCATGTCCTCCAGTGATTTGCCGCGCGTCTCCGGCACGAACCGGTACACGAAGAACAGGGACAGCAGGGCGAACAGCGCGTACAGCCCGTAGGCCAGCGTCAGATTGCCCTCCATCTTCGGGAAGGTGACGGTGATGGCCCAGTTCGCCGCCCATTGCGCGGCCGCCGCGAGCGACAGTGCGGCGCCACGGATCCGGTTCGGGAACATCTCGCCGAGGAGCACCCACACCACTGGACCCCAGCTGACACCGAAGAAGATCACGAACAGATTCGCAGCGATGAGAGCGATCACGCCGACTGCGCCTCCGAGCGCCGGCGCGCCGTCGGCGCCGATCGTCGCGGTACTGAAGCAGACCGCCATCGTCGCCAGCGAGACGGCCATGCCGATCGAACCGATCAGCAGCAGCGGCCGCCGCCCGATCCGGTCGACCAGCAGAATCGCGACGATGGTCACCAGGACGTTCACGATCGAGGTGAAGACGCTGATGATGTTCGACTGGGATTCCTTGAAGCCCACCGCCTGCCACAGCATGTTCGAGTAGTAGAAGATCACGTTGATCCCCACGGCCTGCTGGAAGATCGACAGCAGCAGGCCCACCCAGACGATCGGGTACACACCGCCGCCGGGCTTGATCAGATCGCGCCAGGAGTGCTTCTGTTCACCGGCGAGGCTCTCCTCGATCCGATGCACGGTGATATCGAGGTTCTTCTCGCCCAGGAGCATCGACAACACCCGGCGGGCCTCCGGAATGCGATGACGCGCCACCAGATACCGGGGCGATTCCGGGATCATCGTCGAGGCGACGCCGTACACGATGGCGGGGATCGCCATCACCAGGAACATCCATCGCCACGCCTCCAGTCCCAGCCAGAGCTCGTTCGACGCACCGCCCGCGAGTGAGGCCAGCAACCAGTCGATCAACAACGACAGGAAGATGCCGAGCACGATCGCCATCTGCTGCAGGGAGCCGAGGCGGCCGCGGATCCGCGCCGGGGAGACCTCCGCGATGTACGCCGGAGCGATCACCGAGGCCACGCCCACGCCGATGCCGCCGACGATCCGGAAGACGATGAGCACCCACAGGTCGTAGGCGAAGGCACACCCCACCGCGCTGGCCAGGAACAGGATCGCCGCGATCTGCATCACCCGCAGCCGGCCGATGCGATCGGCGATCCGGCCCGCTGTCATGGCGCCCGCAGCAGCGCCCAATAGCGCAGAAGCTACGGCGAACCCGAGTGTGTAGCCGTGGATGTCGAAGTAGCCCTCGATGGCTTTCGTGGCGCCGTTGATGACGGCGCTGTCGTACCCGAAGAGCAAGCCGCCCATCGCCGCGACCACGGCGATCTGGATGACCCGCCCGCTGTTGCCGTCGCCCTCCTCGTAGATGGACGGTTCGTCGGGCGTGGCTCCGCCGCCGTGGGTCATGCGGGATCCTCCTGTGAGAAGTCGATTCGAGCCCCGGGATATCCCATGGCTACAGCACCGTCAGGCCGTGCGGGCGCGTATTCACCGGCTCGCATCCGTCCTCGGTGACGATCACGATATCTTCGATCCTCGCTCCCCACGAACCCCGGAAGTAGATGCCCGGTTCGATCGAGAAGGCCATGCCCGGCTCGACCGGGAGTTCGTTTCCCGCGACCACGTACGGCTCTTCGTGCACTGACAGGCCGATTCCGTGGCCGGTGCGATGGACGAAGTACTCGCCGAGTCCGGCGTCGGTGAGCAGCGCGCGGCCCGCCGCGTCGATCGACTCCGCACTCACTCCCGGCCGCACCGCGGCGACCGACGCCGCCTGCGCGCGTTCTAAGACCGCGTATTGCTGCGCGATATCGGCGGCGGGCTCGCCCATCGAGTAGGTGCGTGTCGAATCCGAGTTGTAGCCCGAGGGCAGAGGTCCGCCGATATCGACGACGACCACATCACCGGCCTCGATCACGCGGTCGGAGACCTCGTGATGCGGATCGGCACCGTGCGGGCCCGAACCGACGATGACGAAGGCAGCTACCGTATGCCCCTCCTCGACGATCGCGGCGGCGATGTCGTCGGCCACCTCGCGCTCGGTGCGCCCCACCTTCAGGATGTCGGGAACGCGGGCATGCACCCGGTCGATCGCGGCGCCCGCGGCCCGCAGCTCGTCGATTTCGGCTCGGTCCTTGATCATTCGCAGCCGCCGCAGCACACCGGTCGCCAACTCGGCGGAGACGCCGCGTTCGAGCAGAGGCACCAGGTGCAGCGCCGGAACTGCGTCACCCACCGCGATCCGCTCCGCCCCGGCGAACCGGTCGACGACGAGTGCGTACGGGTCGGCCCCGTCGACCCAATCGGTGACTGTCAGCTCGACCCCGGCGTCGGCGAGGCCCGGCACCGCGGACTCGGTAAGGATCGCCAGCTCCAGTCGCGGCAGTACCAGCGCGAATCCGTCCGCGGTGATCACCAATGCGGTCAGTCGCTCGAAGGATTCGCTGACGATGCCGGTGAGATAGGCGAGATCGGGACCGGGTGTGATCACCAGCGGGGTCCCCGCTGCGGTGCCGAGTTGTTGAGCCCGAGTGAGACGGTTCGCGTACACGGAGGCGGGGAAGGAAGTCATGGATCCATACTCTCACTGCCCGGGCGACGTCCGTGGCGGACCTGCGAGCGTCGGCCGTGTGTCACGATGACTCCCGTGACCAACGATGCCGCCCCCGCTCGGCCGCTGATGCTGCTCGATTCGGCGGGCCTGTGGTTCCGCGCCTACTACGCGATCCCGGACAAGGTGAAAGCCGCCGACGGGCGATCGGTGAACGCACTGCGCGGCTTTCTCGATATGACGTCCCAGTTGATCGCGACGCATCGGCCCGGTCGGTTGGTGGCCTGCCTGGATTTGGACTGGCGGCCGGCCTTCCGCGTGGACCTGCTGCCCACGTACAAGACGCACCGGGTGGCCGAAGACGCCGAGGACGGCGCCGAGGAGGTGCCCGATACGCTGGCTCCGCAGGTCGACATGATTCTCGAGGTGCTCGACGCCGTCGGCATCGCGACCGCAGGTGCCGAGGGGCTCGAAGCCGACGACGTGTTGGGGACGTTGGCGGCGCAGGAACAGGTGGACCCGGTGATCGTGGTCTCCGGTGACCGGGACCTGCTGCAGGTCGCGGACGACACGCCGCCGCCGGTGAAGTGTCTGTACATCGGCCGCGGTATCGCCAAGGCGGAGATGTTCGGTCCTGCCGAGGTGGCGGAGAAGTACGGGCTTCCTGCGGACCGCGCGGGCGAGGCCTACGCCGAGCTGGCGTTGCTGCGGGGCGACCCCTCCGACGGACTGCCAGGAGTGCCCGGCATCGGTGAGAAGACGGCCTCGAAACTGTTGTTGCAGTACGGATCCTTGGCCGCGATCCGGGACGCCGCCGCCCAGCAGCCGTCACCGTTGCCGGCCCGAGCCGCCGCCTCGATCGTGAACTCGTCCGACTACCTCGATGCCGCGTGGGACGTGGTGTGGGTGCGGCGCGCGGCCGACGTCGCGGTATCGGGGCCGGACGCAGTGCCCGCAGAACCGCGTGATCCGCAGCGCCTGGCCGAGTTGGCCGTGGAGCTGCGGATCGGTGCGCAGGTGGAGCGGTTGCTGGCAGCGCTGCGGAACTGAGCCGGGCCGGCGTCAGTTCGGTGCGCCCACCTGGTACTTGCCGTCGCTGTCGAGAACCTTGACGTCCACGGTGCGCTGCTTACCGCTGATCGTGGCATCGCAGGTGAAAGTGCTCCCCTCCTTCACCTTCACGCCGTCGGTGTTGCACTTGACGTCCTTGGTGTCGGACTCGTTGTAGTTCTCCTTCAGCACCTTGGTGACCCCCTCGTTCACCGCGCCGTTGTCGAACTTCTTGCCGAAGAAGGCGTCGGTGAAATAGCCGACGAGGACCACGATCACCACGATCGCGATGACGACCGCGGCGCCGATCCCGATGATCAGTCCGTTCTTCGACTTCTTCGGTGCGCCCGGCATCCCGGGTGCGCCCGCGTACTGCGGGACGAACTGGCCGTAGGGCTGACCGGGCTGGCCCGGGTATCCGAACTGACCGGAGTGCTGACCGGGCTGCGGCTGACCGGGCTGGCCCTGCGGATACTGGCCGGGCTGGCCCTGTGCCCCCGGCCACTGTCCACCGAACTGGGGGGCGATCTGGGTCTGGTCTGCACCCGGCGCGGCGTAGGGCTGCCCGGCGGGCGGCTGGCCGCCGAACTGTGGAGTGATCTGCGTCTGATCGGAGCCCTGCGGGGGCTGGCCGGGCTGACCCGGTTGCTGCCAGCCCTGCTGTGCCCACTGGTTCGGGTCCTGCGGGTTGCTCATCGGTCCACTCCTCCCCGGTCGGCGGGCGAGGACACCTACCGACTACTACGCGTGTGGGTTCAACGTACCGGATCAGGCACCGGATTCGGCGACGACGCCGCGCCGAATCCCGGCGATCGCAGCCGTCGCGACCGCGGCGAGACCGGGCCGGGTCTGCAGTGAGGTCTGGCGGATCTGGTCGAGCAGGTCGATCACCTGCCGGCACCACCGGACGAAGTCACCAGCAGGCAGCGGTTGACCCCGTTCACCGGCGGCGATGAGCGTGGCGGCGAGGGTGCCCCCGCCCGCCCACTGATACATCGGAGCGACGAATCCGACGTCGGGTTCGCGACTGGGTTCGAGCCGGTGCGCCGCCTCGGCCGCGACGATGTCGGTCCATCGATCGGCGATGTCGCGGACCGCCGAACGCACCCCGCCCGGAACTCGCTCGCCGGTCAGGATGGCGCCGCCGCGGTCGCCCCGGGACTCGAACACCATCGCCGAGACCACGGCCGCGAGCTCGGCCGGAGCGAGACCGTCGAAGACTCCGTCCTCGATGCACTCGCACACCAGGAGATCGGATTCGCTGTACACCCGGGCCAACCGGTGCCCCGCCTCGGTGAGCACCACGTCACCGTCGACCGTCTCCAGATAGCCGCGATCGTCGAGCAGAGCAACGATCCGCTCGAAGGTGACCGCGAGCGATGAGGTGGTGGCACGGACGGTCGCGGCGGCGGCCGTCGTCTCGCGCTCGAGCCGCGCGTACCGCTCGGCGAGCCGGTCGAGTTCGGCTGCCCGCTGTCCGGTGTGTGCGGGATGCGCACGCATTTGCGCACGGAGGTCTGCGAGCTCTCCGTCCGTCGCGGCCGGGCGGGCCGCCTTGGCCTGCTGCCGTGGCGCGGAGATTCCGCTGTTCCGCAGTGTCGAAGCCAAGTCGCGCTTACCGCGCCCCGACCGGTAGTCGGCGTTCTTCGGCACCCGGAGCGTGCCCAGCACGGGGAGGTCGCCGACGAAGTCCGATGCGCCGACCCTGCCCGACCAGCCGCTCTCGGTGACCACGACCGGCTTGGGATCGCGGCGATCTCCGGATGGCTCCACGACGAGTGCCAATCCGCGGCGTTTGCCGCCGGTGACCGCGACCACATCGCCCCGGCGCAGCTCGCCCAACGCGGTGGCGGCACCGTCACGCCGATCGGACAGGTGCTGGCGCCGCAGCGAACGCTCGCGGCTGCGCACGGCTTCACGCAGCCGGACGTATTCGAGGTAGTCGGCGCCGCCTGCCGCATCGGTGATCTGCGCACGCAGCTGATCGAGTTCCTTCTCACCGCGCTGCACCCGCTTGGCGAGGCCCACGACCGAGCGATCGGCCTGGAATTGGGCGAAGCTCGCTTCGAGCAGCCGTTCCGCCCCGGCCCGTCCGAGTCGATCGACCAGGTTGATCGACATGTTGTAACCGGGCGTGAACGAACTGACGAGAGGGAAGGTGCGAGCGCCCGCGAGCCCGGCCACCTCCTGCGGCCGGACCCCGGTCTGCCAGAGCACCACGGCGTGGCCCTCAACGTCGATACCGCGCCGGCCGGCGCGGCCGGTGAGCTGGGTGTACTCCCCCGGTGTGAGTTCGTTGTGGGTCTCCCCGTTGAACTTCACGAGCCGTTCGAGAACCACGGTGCGGGCGGGCATGTTGATCCCCAGCGCCAGGGTCTCGGTCGCGAAGACGGCGCGCACCAGGCCCTTGACGAAGAGTTCCTCGACGGCGTGCCGGAATGCCGGCAGCATCCCGGCGTGGTGAGCGGCGAACCCCCGCGTGAGCGCGGCGCGCCACTCCTCGAAGCCGAGCAGTTCCAGATCGGCGGGAGAGAACTCGGCGACGTGCTTGTCGATGATCGCGCCGATCTCCGCGGCCTGGTCCTGCGTGGTGAGCACGACCGGGGAGCGCAGACACTGGGTGAGCGCCTGCTCGCAGCCGGCGCGCGAGAAGACGAACGTGATGGCGGGTAGGAGCCCCTCGGCATCGAGGAGCGCGATCACCTCGGGGCGCGGAATGGGGCGCCGGGTGGCCTGTGGCCTGCCGCGTCCGGCACGCCGTCCCGTGGGGCTGACGATGCCGGGGTCGCGGCTGCGGTCGAGCGATTCGCGTTGCTTGACGTAGCGCACCAGAGCGGCGTCGAGAACCAGCGCGTTCTTACCGCCGGATTCCTGGGAGGCGCGCAGCGCCCTGGTGTCGAACAGATCGAACAGGCGGCGTCCCACCAGCATGTGCTGCCACAGCGGAACGGGACGCTTCTCGTCGACGATGACGGTCGTATCGCCGCGGACCTCGGTGATCCAGGCGCCGAACTCTTCGGCGTTGGAGACCGTCGCGGACAGGCTGACCAGCCGAACATCGGCAGGGAGGTGCAGGATCACCTCCTCCCAGACGGCGCCACGGAACCGGTCGGCGAGGTAGTGCACCTCGTCCATCACCACGTGACTCAGTCCGTCCAGCGTGGGCGAATCCGCGTAGAGCATGTTGCGCAGCACTTCGGTCGTCATCACGACCACGGGAGCGTGCGAGTTGATCGACGTATCGCCGGTGAGCAGGCCCACCTTGTCGGCACCGTACCGGGCCACGAGCTCCGCGTGCTTCTGGTTCGAGAGTGCTTTGATCGGCGTGGTGTAGAAGCACTTCGTGCCGCCGGCGAGTGCCAAGTGCACCGCGAACTCACCCACCACCGTCTTGCCGGCGCCGGTGGGGGCGCACACCAGTACGCCGTGCCCGTTCTCGAGGGCGGCGCAGCCGTCGCGCTGGAACGGGTCGAGGGTGAAGTCGAGGCGCTCGGCGAACAGCTCCAGTTCAGAGGACGTCATCGAGCCCCGAACGCGGGATCGAGTTGCGCATCAGTGTCTCGGGCGGGGCGATTGTCGAGGCGCCGCCCACGTCGCTCCCCGACGGTGCCGCCGAGGCCCCGATGGGCTGTGGCGCGGCAGGTGTCGGCGAGGCGGTCTCGTCGTCGATATCGCCCTCCCAGCCGTCGGTTGGGTTGCGCTTCGACTTGAGCCGATCGTGGAACCGAGCGAACTGGATCGACAGCTCCAACAACACGGCCAGCGCCGCACCCAGCGCGAGCATCGTGAATGGATCGCCCGACGGGGTGATGACAGCGGAGAAGATGAACATCGACAGCAGCAGGCCGCGACGCCACTTCTTGAGCTTGGTGTAGGGCAGGACGCCGACCAGGTTGAGGGCGATGATGAACAGTGGCAGTTCGAAGCTCACGCCGAAGATGGCCATGACGGTGAGGACGAAGCTGAAGTACTGCGGCCCTTGGAGGGCGGTCACCTGGGTCTCATTGCCCACGGTGAGGAAGAAGCTGAAGGCGCTCGTGATCATCAGGTAGCCGAGCACGGCGCCGCTGATGAACAGCGTCCCGCCGAGCCCCACGAACGCCACCGTGTACCGCTTCTCCTTGCGGTGCAGCGCCGGCACGATGAACGCCCAGATCTGATACAGCCACATCGGGCAGGCGAGCACGATGCCGGTCGCGACGGCCACTTTCAGACGCAGGTTGAACTGATCGAACACGCCGGTGGCGAGCAGGCGGCATTCGCCACCGCGGGTGATCTCGGCACGCGAGGTCGCGGGGAGATCGCAATAGGGCCCGGTCAGCAGGTGACCGGTGGACGGAAGCCCGAACGGACCATGGCTATACCAGTAGAACCCGACGATCGAGGTCACGACGATGGCCGCCAGCGACCACAACAACCGGGCGCGGAGCTCGAAGAGATGCTCCACGATCGACATCGTGCCGTCGGGGTTGACGACGGCACGGCGCCGCCGTGGATCGAACGGAATCTTCACGGGGTGCTTTCCGGGGGGTTCCTCCCCGCTAGGCCGACTTGCGGTCGGCCTCCTGCGGATCGACAGTCTGCACGTCGATCGGCTTATCGGTGACCTGGGGCGCGGGCTTGTCGGCCTCGGTCTTGGTGCCCTCGGTCTTCATCTCGTCCATCTCGCTCTTGAAGATGCGCATCGAACGGCCGAGACCGCGCGCGGCGTCCGGCAACTTCTTGCCGCCGAACAGCAAGAGCAGGACGACGGCGATGACGATCCACGCCCAGGGAGAGTGGGTGATGCCCATGATGATGCCTCACTTCGTTCGAGATTTCTCATTCGAGACTACCGGACCCGGTGCCCGTCTCCCGCCCCTGTTCGACGCGGTCGAGGTGTCCACTTCATGAATAGTTCGCCAGC
Source organism: Tsukamurella paurometabola DSM 20162 (assembly GCF_000092225.1). Lineage (NCBI taxonomy): Bacteria > Bacillati > Actinomycetota > Actinomycetes > Mycobacteriales > Tsukamurellaceae > Tsukamurella > Tsukamurella paurometabola. The sequence continues at coordinate 2,262,695 of NC_014158.1, read as the reverse complement.
CCTTCCGCGGCTCGTGCGGCCACCGCTCGGGCCAGCGACACGGGCTCGCGGACGGCGAGTTCGCCGCCGAAGCTCAGGACGAAGCGCACCATCCAGGATTCGGTCGCGTAGGGCATGGTCGCGACGACAGTTCCCTGATCGCCGTCCCCCACCACCGTGAAGGGGTGGTACTCCAGCGCCCATGCCGCACCGGGCGCAACCTCCACCGTGGCGGTCGTCAGATCGTCCGCGGCGGCACCGTCGAACAACCCGGACGCGGGCTCGACGTGCTCGGGCACCCGTGCCGGTTCGTCGAGCACGCGCGCCTGGTCGATCCGGTCCAGTCGGAACATGCGCAGGCCCTCGCTGCGGCGGCACCAGGCCTGGAGGTAGGTGTGCCCGTCGAAGGTGTCGACGGCGATCGGGTCCACATCGCGCTCGGTGGTGGTGTCCCGGGTGGCCGAGTAATAGCGCAGATGCAAGGCGCGGTCGTCGCGGAGCGCGGCGTGCACGGCGGCCGCGATCTCGGTATCGCGGTCGTCGCGGGTGCGCGTCCCATCGATCGAGGCCACGGTGTCACGTCCCGCTCCGGCCACCGCGGCCTCGAGCTTGGCGATCGCCCGGAGCACCGCAGCGGGATCCGCCACGCCGGGCGAGTCCGCGAGCGCGCGCAGAGCCAGGAGCAGCGACGCCGCCTCGGCCCCGGTCAGTTTGAGTGGGCGATCGATACGGGCGCTGAAGCCGATGTCGACACCCGACTCGTCGTAGTCGATCTCGATCAGATCACCCGGGTACATGCCCGGTAGGCCACACATGGTGAGCCCGGTGAGGTCTTTGCGGAGTTGTGTGACGGTGACCCCGAGGTCGGCGGCGGCGCGGTCCAGATCGGCATCCGGGTGGGTCCGGAAGTACGGGATCACGTTGAGCCAGCGGGCCAGGCGCTGCATCTGCCGGCTTGGCTGTTTGGGCTGGGTCATCGGCTCACCCCTGCGAGCGCGCGCAGGCGGCCGGTCACCGCGTCCCGTAGTCCCTCGGGTTCGAACACGACGGCATCGGGGCCGAGGCCGGTGACCTCGCGGGCGAGTGCATCGACGGAGCGCACCTCGATGGTGAGTTCGGCGCCGGGGCGGCCGCGGAATTCTGCATCGACCTGTGTGGACGCGAGGCGGCGCAGGCCGTCGCCGCGGCCGCGCGCCACCCAGAGCCGTGCCGTGCCCACCGGATCGCGTTCGGCGACGGTGGCCACGACGTGGGCGTGCAAGTCGAAACCGTCGGGTGGCCGGATGGTGGCTGGACGGTCCAACACTGCTCCCCCGCGGACCCGCGAGAGTTTGAACGTGCGGACGGCGCCGCGGTCCACATCGTGGCCGACGGCGTAGGCGTTGCCCCGGAAGGTGACCACGCCCCACGGGTGCAGGGTGCGGTCGATGAAGGGCTGCGTCGGGTTGGCGCGGTGCGCGAACGACACTTGGCGACGCCGATCGATGCCCTCGAGCATGGCGATGAGCGCTGCCTCGGCGCCCCGGTCGGGGGCCAGTGCTGGGCCGACCCCGGCGCCCGGTCCGTCGACGTCGAGCCCGCCGGCGCGGAGCTTCTGCACCGCGGATTGGGCGGCCGAGGACATCTCCGGGGACTGCCACATGGCGGCGGCGACGGCGACGGCCGTGGCTTCCTCGGGATCGAGGTCGATATCGCCGAGCGCGTAGTCGTCGAAGGCGATCCGGTAGCCCTGGGTGGAGTTGATCCGCGATATCGGCGCCACTTCGATCGGTACACCGAGCTCCCGCAGATCCGCCTTGTCGCGCTCGAACATCCGCTCGAAGGCGTCGTCGTCGGAGTCGCGGTCGTATCCGGCCACGTTGGCACGGATGTAGTCCCGATCGACCGGGAACCGCGTGGACAGCAGGCAGATCACCAGGTTCGTCAAGCGCTCGATACGCGAAGTCGCCACGTGTCGATCTTACGTTCTAGGAGTTCGAATCGCTTACATCGACGCGATGAGTCGTTCGACCCGCTCGTCGACGTTGCGGAACGGGTCCTTGCACAGCACGGTGCGCTGGGCCTGGTCGTTCAGCTTGAGGTGCACCCAGTCGACGGTGAAGTCGCGGTTCGCGGCCTGGGCGGCCGTGATGAAGTCGCCTCGGAGCTTCGCGCGGGTGGTCTGCGGCGGCGACTTCACCGCCTCGTCGACTGCTTCGTCGGTGGTGATCCGTGTGGCCAGCCCGCGGCGCTGCAGCAGATCGAAGACGCCGCGACCGCGCTTGATGTCGTGGTACGCCAGGTCGAGCTGGGCGATCTTCGGATCGGAGAGGTCCATCGAGTACTTGTCCTGGTAGCGCTGGAACAGCTTGCGCTTGATCACCCAGTCGATCTCGGTGTCGATACCGGAGAAGTCCTGTGTCTCGACGGCGTCGAGGGTACGGCCCCACAGATCGACGACGCGCGCGAGCTGCTCGTCGGGCTCGCGGGTGGCGAGGTACTCGACCGCCTTGGCGTAGTACTCGCGCTGGATATCGAGCGCGCCGGCCTGCCTGCCGCCGGCGAGCCGGACCTCATGCCGTCCCGTGGTGTCGTGGCTGACCTCGCGGATGGCCCGGATCGGGTTGTCCAGCGAGAAGTCACGGAACTGCACGCCCGCCTCGATCATCTCCAGCACCAGCGTGGCCGTGCCCACCTTGAGCATGGTCGTGGTCTCAGACATGTTGGAGTCGCCCACGATCACGTGCAGCCGTCGGTACTTCTCGGCGTCCGCGTGCGGCTCGTCGCGGGTATTGATGATGGGCCGACTGCGGGTGGTGGCGCTGGAGACGCCCTCCCAGATGTGTTCGGCGCGCTGGCTCAGGCAGTACGTGGCGGTCTTGGGGGTGAGCAGCACCTTGCCTGCGCCGCAGATCAACTGACGGGTCACCAGGAACGGCAGCAGCACATCGGCGATGCGGGAGAATTCACCCACGCGGCCGACGAGGAAGTTCTCGTGGCAGCCGTAGGAGTTGCCGGCCGAGTCGGTGTTGTTCTTGAACAGGTAGATGTCGCCGCCGATTCCTTCGTCCTGGAGGCGTTGTTCGGCGTCGAGTAGCAGATCCTCGAGGACGCGTTCTCCGGCCTTATCGTGGGTCACCAGCTGGAGCACCGAATCGCACTCCGCGGTCGCGTATTCCGGGTGGCTGCCGACGTCGAGGTAGAGGCGCGAGCCGTTCTGCAGGAAGACGTTCGAGCTGCGGCCCCAGGAGACCACCCGCCGGAACAGATATCGCGCGATCTCGTCGGGGCTGAGTCGACGGTGGCCGTGGAAGGTGCACGTGACACCGAACTCGGTCTCGATTCCCATGATTCGCCGCTGCACGTCACGAACATACCCCGCGTACGGACTCAGACGTCGGAGCCCCGTCCTGCCCGGATGCCGTCGAAGTGGAAACGCAGATGACGGCGCCAGCGGGCGTCGTCACCGGGGGTGGCGCGGATGACCGAGGCGACCGCCACCATGAGAGCCGCAAGGTCGAGATGGTCGAAGTCCTTGCGGACCACTCCCGCATCGTGCGCTCGGTCGAGGACGCCGCGCACGGCGCTACCGGACCGACCGCATTCGGCCATCAGATCCACGTCGCCGATCGGCCCTCGTGACATCGCCTCGTTCGCGGCGCGGTCATGAGCCTGGCCTGCGAACATCGCCTCGAAGAAGCCGGAGAATCCGGTCCACGGGTCGGCTGCATCCGCGCTCGCGCGCGCGAGCCGCTCCAATTCCGCGAGTCGCTCCGGGAGAAGTTCGTCCAGGAGCGCGCCACGGTCCGGAAAGTTGTTGTAGAGCGTGCCGATGCTGACGCCCGCCTCTCTGGCGATCCGGTCCAGGGGCACGTCGATGCCGTGTTCGGCGAACAGCCGCATCGCCGCGTCGAGCAGCTTCTGCCGGTTCCTGACCGCATCCGCACGGGGTGACATGGTCCGAGCATAGCGATATTGAGGGTCATCTCAACTTCTGGTATCAAGTTGAGTATGACCTCAACTACGGCGACCCCCGTCCTGTTCGTCCTCGGTGTCGGTCCCGGCCTCGGTATGTCCGTGGCCCGTGCCTTCGCGCATCGGGGTTACCGGATCGCCCTGGGGTCGCGCTCGACGGACCGCCACCGCGGTTACCTGGGCGAGTTACGCGAGCTCGGCGTCGATGCGGCCGCATTCGAGGTGGATGTCCTCCGCAGCGGATCGATCGCAGCGGCAGTGAGCGCCGTGCGTGAGCGGTTCGGTCGCATCGACGTGGCGTACTACGGTGCTGCGGCGCCCGTGGCGATGGGCCCGATCGCGGAACTGGACCCACAGGGCGCTGCCGAGGCGATGGGCACAGTGACGCCGGCTGTAGAGTTCGCCCAGGCGGTGCTCCCCGAGCTGCGGGCGCACTCCGGCGGACTCGTCTTCGTCGGAGGGCTCAGTGCCGTGCTGCCGATGCCCGACGCCGGCGGTTTGTCCCTGGTCGCGGCCGCGTACCGCTCGTACGCGCGCAACCTGCACGCCGCCCTGGCCTCCGAGGGGGTCTACGTGGGCATTCTGACGGTGGGAGGCATGATCGCGGGCGGCGACATCGCCAACGCGATGGCGGCGAGCACCCCCGCTGAGGAGCTCGCTCCGATCACCCTGCAGCCGGACGATCTGGCCGAGACGGTGTGGCGCCTGGTCGCCGACCGGGCGCACCACGAGGCCGTGGTCGACGCGATGAGCTGACGATCAGTCGTCGCCGTCTAGTTCGGGGTGGCGACGGAAGTTGATGACGGCCGCCACCAGACCGCCCCACACCACGACGATCGAGACCGCCAACATCGCGATGGCGCTGGCATTCATGCGTTCACCTCCTCGCGAGCCCCGTGATCGCCGGGATCTCCGGGGGTGAATCCGTCCGCGTTCCGATCCGGCACCAACGACATGCCGATGCCGAAGAACAGGGCCAGACCCGCGACGCCCCAGCCCGCGGCCAACAGGAACGACGTGCTGTAGCCACCGTAGTTCTCCGAGAATTCCTTGATCAGGCTGTCCACACTCATCCACACCAGCATGATCGGGGCCACCACCCCGAGGAGTACCTGCCAGAGGGTTCCTACCCGGACGCTGGAGATCGCATCCACGTGCCGCTGCAGTACGGGGAGCTTCCTGAGGACCACGGCGGCGACCAGGATCGCGACCAGAGCGGCGAGGACGATGCCGTACGAATTGATGAAGTGGTCGACGGTGTCCAGGATGTACAGGCCGTTTTCCGTGGGGTAGAAGGCGATGGAGACCATGGCGGTCAGTCCGCCCACGGCCAGCACGGCGGGGACGCGTCCGAGGCCGGTGCGGTCCTCGATGGCGGAGACGATCACCTCGACGATGCTCATCAATGACGTGATGCCGGCGATCAGCAGTGATCCGAAGAAGAGCACACCGAACAGCGCTGAACCGCCGCTGAGTTCCGAGATGACCTGAGGGAAGGCGATGAACGCCAGTCCCGTGCCGCCCTGCACCACCTCGCCGACCGGCACCTGCGCCTGCAGGGCCATGAAGCCCAGAGTCGCGAACACGCCTATGCCGGCGAGGATCTCGAAGGCGCTGTTGGCGAACCCCGCCACCAGTGCCGAACCGGTCAGATCGGCCTTGCGCTTGAGATACGACGAGTAGGTCACCATGATGCCGAATCCGACGGACAAGGAGAAGAAGATCTGTCCGTAGGCCGCCTGCCACACACTGCCATCGGTGATCGCCGACCAGTCGGGAGTGAACAGGGCGTTGAGGCCGTCGCCGGCGCCCGGCAGGAACAGGGCTCGCACCACGAGGATCGAGAAGAGGACCACCAGCAGCGGGATGAAGATCTTGTTGGCCTTCTCGATGCCACGCTTGACACCGAGCGCGAGGACGAGCAGCGTGGCGATCCAGACGCCGATGAGCGGGACGAGAACGCCCGGCACGAAGGCTCCGAGCAGTGCGGGGGCGTCCGCGGTGTGCAGGAAGTCGTTCTGGAAGAAGGCCGCCGGATCATCACCCCACGCCTTCGAGGTGGAGAAGCCGATGTAGCGCACCGACCATGCGAGGATCACCGCGTAGTACGTGGCGATGAAGAAGCAGATGCCCACCTGCCACCAGCCGATGAACGCGGCGGGTCTCCCCAGGCGCCGCATGGACCGTGGCGCAGAGGCCCGGTGCCGGTGGCCGACCGCGTACTCGAAGATCAGTAGCGGGATTCCCGCGGACAACAGCGCAATCAGATAGGGCACCATGAACGCGCCGCCGCCGTTGTCGTACGCCTCCTTCGGGAACCGCCAGATATTGCCCAGGCCCACGGCCGAGCCGATGGCGGCGAGCAGGAAACCTGCACGCGTGCCCCACTGTTCGCGTGGACGGTCTTCCACCTCTGCCGTCACACCGGCCCCTCCTCAAGATCAGTTCGGCGACATCGTTCCCCCGACCGTATCGAGAATCGGCCCAGAATCGGAAGATTCACGCAAATCGGTGCGTCGTCTCCGGTCCACGAGGTACGCGATCGCCGCCAGCGGCGCCAAAGTCGCACTGGGAAGGACGAATCCGGCAACCACCGCACACTGCGGACTGAACTCCGCCAACGTGGCCGCGAACACCAGAGTGAAACCCCGCGTGGGCCACCGACGTCGGCCAGATGCTTCTGGATCCGTACCACAAAGCACTCCAGACGATTTCAACTAGCACCGACATCATGATCCGCAGTGGGATCAACAACAGAAGGTCGCGCAACGGCGGTTGGAAGCCGCAATAGCCGACCGAGGCCAGCGTCCAGTGCCAGGCCACCCCAGACCGCCCCGTTGCCCGCGGAGGCGGTAGTGGGACGGTCGCGCAGGAATGAGATGTCGGCGAGCGCACCCTGTAAGTACGCGGTCCAACCGAACTCCTCGCCGAAGTAGGCCGGAGCCAACACCACCATCACGAGCGGTCCGAACGCGACGGCCTGGAGGTGGGCCGGAACGCCGTCAGGTACCACCGCCCCTTCGCCTTCACGTGCGGGCTCTACCCCAGCAGTTCGGCGACCCTGTCGTCGGTGAGCCGTTTGAAGGCGCGTCGCGGGCGGGTGCGGTCGAGGATCGCCACTTCCAACTCACCGGCGGCGAAGGTCTTCGCCTCAGCCGGTGTCGACGAGGATGACGAGCCGTTCGACGGTGCGGGCGCACCGAGCGCCTTCGCCGCCAACGACAGCGCCGCGCCCAGCTCCAGATCGTTCTCGTAGCCCTCGGTGAGCACCGGGCTGATCGCCTCGGTCTGGCCACCCATCACGATGAAGGCCTTCTCGTCGCCGATCGACCCGTCATAGCCCACGCGGTACAGCCGCGCTGAGCCGGGCCCTGAGGTCTCCGGTCCCGCAACCTCGGCCACGCACAGCTCCACTTCGAACGGCTTGGCCTGCTCGGTGAAACCCGTGCCGAGCGTCGACGCGTAGGCGTTCGCGAGCGACCACCCGGTCACATCGCGTCGCGAGTACTGATAACCGCGAGTATCGGCGAACTGGATGCCGGCGCGGCGCAGCGACTCGAATTCGTTGTACTTGCCCACAGCGGCGAACCCGATGCGGTCGTAGATCTCACTGACCTTGTTGAGCGAGCTCGGATTGTCGGCCACGAACAGCACGCCGTCGGCGTACTTCAGAACCACGACGCTGCGCCCGCGGGCGATGCCCTTGCGCGCGAGCTCCGAGCGATCGCGCATGATCTGTTCGGCGGATGCGTAGTACGGGAAGGTCATCGCGCACCTCCCCCGCCGTTCGCCTCGGATCGCCGGGCGATCACGCGCTCGGTGGCCGCGGACACGGACGCCTCGGCCACCTCGACCGCGCCGTCGGAAGTGATCGCGATGGCGGTCGGGTACAGGTTGCGCAGTACATCCGGTCCGCCGGTCGCGGTGTCGTCATCGGCCGCATCGAACAGAGCCTCAGCCGCGACATCGAGCGCGCCGTCGGCATCGAGTCCGTGCCGGAAACGCTTCTTGATCGAGGACTTCGCCCAGGCCGAACCCGATCCGATCGAGTGGTAGTCCACCTCGTCGTGCCAGTCACCCGTCACGTCGTAGGACACGATCCGACCGCGGGCATCGGCGTCGTCGAATCCGACCAGCAGCGGGACCGCGACTAGGCCCTGCAGCGCGGCACCGAAGTTGCTGCGCACCATGCCGCCGAGGCGATTGGCCTTGCCGTCGAACGTGAGCGGGACGCCCTCGATCTTCTCGTAGTGCTCCAGCTCCACCGTGAACAGCTTCACGATCTGCTTGGCGATGCCCGCCGTGCCGGCGATGCCGACGGCGGTCAGATCGTCGGTGACGAAGGTCTTGGTGATGTCGCGCTGCGCGATCAGGTGGCCCATCGTGGCGCGGCGGTCGCCCGCGATCAGCACGCCACCGTCGAACTTGATCGCGACGATCGTCGTGCCGTGCGGGACGTCCGGCGCACCGTCGAACCCGGCGACCCGGCCGGGCAGCGCCTCGGGCGCCACCGCAGCGAGGTGCTCGACGAACGACGAGCCGCCGTGCAGAACCTGCATCGAATCGCCGCGCCGCGGCGGGGTCACTCGCCGCCCTTCTGCACGTAGGCGCGCACGAAGTCCTCGGCGTTCTCCTCGAGCACGTCGTCGATCTCGTCGAGCAGATCGTCGGTCTCGTCGGTCAGCTTCTCCATGCGCTCCTGGCCGGCACCCGAGGGTGCACCTGTGGCGTCGTCCTCGTCGCCGCCGCCACCACGCTTGACCTGCTCCTGCGCCATCTCGCTGCCTCCTTAGCGACCATCCGGACTGCTCGGCCCGATGATCCAACCCTACCGTCAGCCCCCGCAACCGCGCCGATACACGCCGCCGATCGGTACGCTGAACCGGTGGATCCGTACGTGCCTGTGGGAGTGCCGGAACCGGTGCTGGTGAGTATCGGCGATATCCACTGCACTCGCAGTGAGGTGATCACTCCTGCCGGGCGTTTCCCGATCGATAGCGTGCAGTGGGCGGTGTCCGACCAGACCATGACCACCCGCGTCACACCTACCTGGGCAGTGATCGTGGCGATCGTCGTGGCGCTGGGGACGTGTCTCCTCGGTCTGTTCTTCCTCCTGGTGAAAGAGGATCAGACGCAGGGTTTCGTGCAGGTCACAGCCTTGGGGCCGGACGGGAGCTCGTACACCACGGCGATTGCGGTGCAGTCCTACGCCGCGGTCCAGGACACGTTCAACCGCGTCAACTACGCCCGCGGCCTCAGCGCCGGCTACTGATCAGGTGTGGGGCGCAGCCGGATCACCGGGATCGGTCGTGAGGTCTTGCGCTGGTACGCGGCGTAACGACCGCCGTTGTTGGAATCGGCAAGATCCCAGAGTCGCTGATAGTCGCCGTCACCGGGAAGCAGTGCCGTGACCTCGGCCGGGAACGACTCCGTACCCACCTGAACGTCGACGGTGCCCGCTTTGATGATGTTGTGGTACCCCGCGGGATTGCGCGGCGCGCCACCCATCGACGCGACCACGATGTAGTCGTCGCCGTCCTTGACGTAGGTCAGCACGGTGGTACGAGGTTCCCCCGACTTCGCGCCGACGGTGCGGATGATCAGGCTCGGAACACCGAACAGCAGCTTGTGCCCGATCCGGCCGCCCGAGCGTACGTACAGCTCGCCGTGCGCCTCCAGCACCTTCGGAAAGGCCTTGGCGTAGGCCTTCGACAGTTCCCGTCCGATGTCCATGATCAGCCCTTCAGAGAATCGACGAGTTCGCGGGCGGTGGCGGCACCGTCGAGCAGCGCCCCGACGTGTTCCTTGGTACCGCGCAGCGGTTCCAACGTGGGAATACGGACCAGCGAATCCGCGCCGATATCGAAGATCACCGAATCCCAGCTGGCCGCGGCGACGTCGGTGCCGAAGCGGCGCATGCACTCGCCGCGGAAGTAGGCCCGGGTCGACTCGGGCGGCGTGAACACCGCGTCCGCCACCTGTTGCTCGGTGACGAGACGCTTCATCGAACCACGGGCCACGAGCCGGTTGTACAGCCCCTTGTCGAGCCGCACATCGGAGTACTGCAGGTCGACCAGTGCCAGCTTCGATGCCGCCCAGCCCAGGCCCTCGCGCTGCCGGATCCCTTCGAGCAGGCGCAGTTTCGCCGGCCAGTCGAGCTCGTCAGCGAGCCGCATCGGGTCGTCGGCGAGGGTATCGAGCACCCGCACCCACGTGGCGTGCACATCGAGGGCGCGCGCATCGTCGGATCCGTCCAGGAACTTCCCGACCCGGTCGGCGTACTCGCGCTGCACGTCGAGCGCCGTCATCTGCCGACCGTCGGCGAGTTCCAGCGTCGCCGCCAGGGACAGGTCCCGAGAGACCTGGTGCACCGCCGACACCGGCGTCGCGAGCGCGAGATCCGAGAGATCCACACCGGCTTCGATCAGGTCCAGCACCAGTGACGAGGTTCCCACCTTGAGGTACGTCGAGGTCTCCGCGAGATTCGCATCCCCGATGATCACGTGCAGCCGGCGATACTTGTCCGGATCGGCATGCGGCTCATCACGAGTGTTGATGATGCCGCGTTTGAGGGTGGTTTCCAGCCCCACCTCGACCTCGATGTAGTCGGCTCGTTGGGAGAGCTGGAAGCCCGGCTCGTCGCCGAGCGCGCCGATCCCGACACGGCCACTGCCGCAGAAGATCTGCCGCGTCACGAAGAACGGCGTCAATCCCGTGACGATCGCCGGGAACGGGGTATCGCGGCGCATCAGGTAGTTCTCGTGGGTGCCGTACGAGGCGCCCTTGCCGTCGATGTTGTTCTTGTACAACTGCAAAGCCGCCGCGCCGGGCACCGTCGACGCGTACCGCGCGGCGGCCTCCATCACCCGCTCCCCCGCCTTGTCCCAGATCACCGCGTCCAACGGATCGGTGACCTCGGGGGCCGAGTACTCCGGATGCGCGTGGTCCACATAGAGCCGCGCGCCGTTGGTGAGGATCATGTTCGCGGCGCCGATCTCATCGGCATCGATGATCGGCGCCGGTCCGGCATTGCGGCCCAGGTCGAAACCGCGGGCATCGCGCAGCGGCGACTCGAGGTCGTAGTCCCACCGGGTCCGCTTGGCCCGCGGGACGGCGGCGGCCGCTGCATACGCGAGCACCGCCTGGGTCGAGGTGAGGATGGGGTTCGCCCCGGGATCCTTCGGAGCGGAGATGCCGTACTCGACCTCGGTACCGATGATGCGTTGCATACGGTCCAGCCTATCGGGACGAGGTCAGGACGACTTCCGCGAGATCCGGAACCAGGTCGCCGCCCAGAACGCGGCGGCCATCACGACGAGCGCACCGATCGCCAGAGCCCAGTTCGCCGGAGAGGGATCCCACAGCGGATCAACGGACGTCGGCTTGAGCAGCGCTGGATTCGTCGGATCGGGGATCGAACTCACCTTCTGCAGATCGATCGTCGACGCGCTCGCTGCGAAACCCCACCGCGATGGGAACAGCCAGGAGATCTGCTCCAGCCCGGCGCGACCGTGCAGCCCGAACAGACCGCCGCTCATCACCAACTGCACCATGATCACCACGACGAGCATCGGCATCACTTGCTCGCTCGACTTGGCAAGAGCGGAGATCAGGAGGCCGACCAGAGTGGACACGCAGGCGAGCACCGCGATGTCGACGATCAATTCGATCGAGGCGTTCTTGAGCACCGCGCCCTGTGTGGACGGACGCTCGACGCCGAACAGCACGATGCCCATCATGATCGCTGCCTGGATCGTGGCAGCGAGGAAGTAGACCACGGTCTTCGCCGACAGATACGCCGCGGGCCGCAATCCGACGGCACGTTCGCGCTGGTAGATCGGCCGTTCCCCCACCAGATCGCGCGAGGTCAGTGCGGCTCCCATGAAGCAGGCGCCCACCACCAGCAGCACCAGGATCATGGCGGGTCCGCCCGTGGTCTCGCCCGGTCCCATTCCGGCGAGACCGCGTTCGGCGGGCACCAGCAGGGTGATGCCACCGAGTGCGATCGGCATGAGGAGCAGGAACACGAGATAGCCACGGTCGGCCAGGATCAGCCGCACCTGCCGGCGCGCGACCACCGAGAGCTGTTTGCGCGTCGAGGTCTTCGGTGCCTTCGTCGGGGTCGGCGGCGCCCCGGTGGGCGCGGGCGGCGGTGGCGCGGGGTGCGCCGACCGGTACCGCTGCCAGGCCACATCGGGCTGCTTCGCGACGAAGTCGAAGATCTCGGCCCAATCGGATGTGCCCATCGCCGCCTGGACGCCCTTCGGCGAACCGCAGTAGGCCGTCTTGCCGCCGGGGGCGAGCAGCAGCACCTGGTCGCACATGTCGATGTGGGTCAGCGAGTGAGTCACCACGATCACCACGCGGCCGGCATCGGCGAGACGCCGCAACGTCTGCATCACCTGCCGGTCCAGAGCCGGGTCGAGTCCCGAGGTGGGCTCGTCGAGGATCAGCAGCGATGGGCCGGTGAGCAGTTCCATCGCTACCGAGGCCCGCTTGCGCTGGCCGCCGGAGAGTCGGTCGACCCGGGTCTTCTTGTGCTCGGTGAGCTGTAGTTCGGCGAGCACGCCGTCGATCACCTGTTCACGGTCCGCCTTCGACATATCGGGCGGCAGTCGCAATTCCGCCGCGTAACCGAGCGCCTGCTGCAGGGTGAGTTGCCGGTGCAGCACATCGTCCTGCGGCACCATCCCGATGCGCGAGCGCATGGCGTCGTAATCGCGGTGCACATCACGACCCTCGAATTCGACACGGCCGGCGGTCGGCGTCACTGCGCCCGAGACGACACGCGAGACCGTCGACTTGCCGGCACCCGAGGGCCCGATCACCGCCGTCAGCGTGCCCGGCGCGGCGCGGAAGTCGACCCCGTTGAGCAGGGTCTTGTTGCCCTCGACAGTGAGCGTGATGCCCTGCACTGCAAGGCCTGCGCCGGCGAACTCCTGCGGTCGCGGCCGGGTGAGCCGGCCGTTGTCGACCACGAGGTCGGAGTTGCCGACCGTCACCAGGTCGCCGTTGCGCAACAGGGTGGGGGCGGTGATCCGGCGGCCGTTGACCTGGGTGCCGTTGGCCGAGTGCAGATCCTCGACGACGAGGCCCTGTGGTCCCGTGAGCAGCCGCGCGTGACGACGGGAGACCAGCATGTCGGGAATCACGAGGTCGTTGTCCGGGGTGCGGCCGATGGTGACCTGGCCACCGGCGGCCTGCGGTGCCGAGACCGGTGCCACCTGGAACAGACCGGTGTTGCCGGCCATGGCTCGCAGGTGCGGCGCGAGTTCGCCCGGTGCTGCGACGGGAGCGGAGGTCGGGCGCGCGATCGGTGCGGACGCAGCGGCGGGCCGACCGGGATTCGACGGTGGCTGTTGCTGCCGTGGCGGGAGGGGCTTCGGTGCCGACGGTACGCGCTGCGCCGCGCTGCCCGAGGGCGGTGCGGTGTGCGGTCCCGCCGGGGTGCGCGGCTGCGCGGGTGGTGCCGACGGCACCGAACCACCGGACGGATTCGGGAGCATCCCGGGGGCGGCGACGGAAACCGCGGCACCCGTCCGCGGATCCCCGAACATCAGCGTCTGCGTCCCGTTGAGCGCGACCGTCGGGCGCCGGACCCCAGCGACGAAAACCCCGTTCGTACTGCGATCGGTCAGCACCCACCCGGTGGGGGTCGCGGACGCGACGGCGTGCGTGCGCGACACCAGCGGATGGTTGATCGTCACATCCGATTCCAGGGTGCGCCCGAAGGTGACCGTCTTGCCCGGCGCGAAGGTGAGGGTCTGGCCGTCGACGGTGACGGTCAGCACGCCCGTATCAGTACTCATCACGCATCACTATAAAGACGCCCGACTTGTCCGGCGCTTACGTGACGCTTGTTGTGCTTACAAGTACTGGCCGGTGCTGCTCTCGGTGTCGATCGCTCGCGATGCACTGGCGTTCTTTCCCGTCACCAGGGTGCGGATGTAGACGATCCGCTCGCCCTTCTTACCGGAGATCCGCGCCCAATCGTCCGGGTTGGTGGTGTTCGGGAGATCTTCGTTCTCCGCGAACTCGTCGACGATCGACTCCAGTAGATGGGTGATCCGGAGGCCGGGCTGGCCGGTGTCGAGGAAGGCCTTGATGGCGTGCTTCTTCGACCGGTCCACGACGTTCTGAATCATCGCGCCGGAATTGAAATCCTTGAAGTACATGACCTCCTTGTCGCCGTTGGCGTAGGTCACCTCCAGGAATCGGTTGTCGTCGGTCTCGGCGTACATCCGCTCGACGACCCGCTCGATCATCGCCTTGACACAGGCTTCGCGATCGCCGCCGAACTCGGCGAGATCCTCCTCGTGGATCGGCAGTTCGGGCGTGAGGTACTTGGAGAAGATGTCGATCGCACCCTCCGCGTCGGGACGTTCGATCTTGATCTTCACATCGAGCCGGCCGGGCCGCAGGATGGCCGGGTCGATCATGTCCTCGCGGTTCGACGCGCCGATCACGATCACGTTCTCCAGGCCCTCGACACCGTCGATCTCCGACAGCAGCTGCGGGACCACGGTGGTCTCCACGTCGGAGCTGACACCCGAACCGCGGGTACGGAAGATCGAGTCCATCTCGTCGAAGAAGACGATCACGGGTGTGCCCTCAGAGGCCTTCTCGCGGGCGCGCTGGAAGATCAGCCGGATGTGCCTCTCGGTCTCGCCCACGAACTTGTTGAGCAGCTCCGGACCCTTGATGTTGAGGAAGTAGGACTTCACCTCGCGGGAGTCCTCGCCTCGGACCTCGGCGATCTTCTTGGCGAGCGAGTTCGCGACCGCCTTGGCGATCAGCGTCTTGCCATTGCCGGGCGGACCGTACAGAAGCACACCCTTGGGCGGCCGCAGTGCGTAATCGCGGAACAAGTCCTTGTGCAGGAAGGGAAGTTCCACGGCGTCACGGATCAGTTCGATCTGCCGGCCCAGGCCTCCGATGTCGGAGTAGTCGACGTCGGGCACCTCCTCCAGGACCAGGTCCTCGACCTCGGCCTTGGGGATCCGCTCGAAGGCGTATCCCGCCTTGGTGTCCACCAGCAATGAATCGCCAACGCGGAGTTTGCGATTGGGGACTCCGAACTCGTCTTCACCGGTCTGCTCGCCGGCCTGCGCCGCGAGTGGGGCGGCCAGCCGGACCACGCGCTCCTCGTCGGCGTGGCCGACCACGAGGGCGCGGGCACCGTCGTCCAGGATCTCGCGCAGGGTGCAGATCTCCCCGACAGCCTCGAAGTCGGTCGCCTCGACCACGGTGAGCGCCTCGTTCAGGCGGAGCGTCTGTCCCACCTCGAACGCGGATACGTCCAGATTGGGCGAACAGGTCAGTCGCATTTTGCGGCCAGAGGTGAAGACATCGACCGTGTCGTCCTCGAAGGTTCCCAGGAGGACGCCGTACCCCGACGGAGGCTGACCGAGTCGCTCCACCTCCTCGCGGAGCGTGAGCAATTGGGTCCGGGCGTCACGCAGCGTGTCGAGCAGCTTCTCATTCCGGGTGGTGAGTGCGTCCACGCGTTCGCGCAGGGCCGCCTCGGAACCGGCGGACGGGGAGGACGACGCCGGGGTCGTCGGACGAGTCGAATCGGATTCGGTCACGAATGCTCCCTTCGAGCGGGTATATCTACGCTACCCCTTGTTCGACCGTCGCTGCGGACGCGGCGCGACCGTGCCGTCCGCCAACCGGCGGCAGGTGATCAGGAATGCGGTGTGGCCCTGCATCCGGTGAGAGGGGCGCACCGCGAGGCCGACCACGTGCCACTCCCTGACCAGCGCCTCCCACGAGCGCGGCTCGGTCCAGACCGCCTGTTCGCGGATCGCCTCGACCACCTTCGACAACTGTGTGACGGTTGCCACATAGACGGTCAATACACCGCCCGGGACGAGCGCAGTGCTCACCGCGTCCAAGACGTCCCAGGGTGCGAGCATGTCGAGCACCACGCGGTCCACCTGCGGGCCGTCGTACTCCGCGAGGTCTCCGAGCCGGAGGTTCCAGTTGTCGGGGCGGCCACCGAAGAACTCCTCGACGTTCTTGGCCGCGTACTCGGCGTGATCCTCGCGGACCTCCCACGAGGTGACCGATCCTTCGGGCCCCACCGCGCGCAGCAGCGAGCAGGTCAGAGCGCCCGAGCCGGCACCGGCCTCCAGGACTCGCGCGCCGGGGAAGATATCGCCCTCGGCCACGATCTGCGCGGCGTCCTTCGGGTAGATCACCTGAGCGCCGCGGGGCATCGACAACACGTAATCGGTGAGAAGGGGCCGCAGGGCCAGGTAGGGAGTGCCGTTGACCGCCTTGACCACGCTGCCCTCGGGGGCGCCGATCAGCTCGTCGTGCCGGATTCCACCCTTGTGCGTGTGAAACTCCTTGCCCGCTTCCAGGTGCACCGTGAACTTGCGCCCTTTGGCGTCGGTCAGCTGTACGCGATCGCCCACCTGGAAGGGCCCACTGTTTGCCATGGTCGAGGATTCTCCCAGCTCCCCCGGTCGTCGAGCGAATTCGCCCCGGACCGCGGACTCCGCGAAGGGCACCCCGCCGGTCGGCGCGATCCGATGTATCGGTAGGACTGATGCATGGCAGACGATGCTTTCTTCCATCCCGCCGGTGACCTCGCCGTGGACGGCCGTGAATACGAGGTGTTCGACCCGACCCCGTCGACGGCCAGTGTCTGGGCCGACACGATGCAGCACGGCGCACCGCCCGCCGCGATCATGGTGCGCGCCATGGAACAGCTCGTGGCCGACAATGCGCGGATCTCCCGCGTGAGCATCGACCTGCTCGGCGTGGTGCCGATCACTCGGAGTCGTGTGCGCGCCTGGGTGGTTCGGCCGGGGCGCACGATCTCACTGCTCGCTGCCGAGATGGACTGCATCGATGCGAACGGTGAGTACCGCACCGTCGCCCGCGCCCAGGCCTGGGCACTGGCCGCGTCCGACACCGCCGCGATCGCGCGCGACCTGTCCCCCGTTCTGCCGCCTGCGGGATCAGAGCAGGGGGTGATGCCCGGCTTCTTCTCGCACCTGAAGGATCAGGGATTCCTGGCGGCCTGCGACTGGAAGTTCGTGGACCATCCCGATGGCCCGGACGGCGTCAAACAGTGCTGGATCCGCGCCCGGATACCGCTCGTGGCCGGCGAGAACCCGTCGCCGCTGGTCCAGGTGTTCTCGGTGATCGACGCCGCGAACGGGATCTCGGCCTACCTCGATCCCACCGCGGTCACCTGGATGAACATGGACATGACGGTGCACTTTCATCGATCACCTCGGCCCACCGACGGCTGGATCGGCGTGATCGGCGATCAGTTGGTCGGCGGGGAGGGCATCGGCACCACTGCCTCACGCCTCTACGACGCCGACGGAGCATTCGCGCTCGGCGCGCAGACCCTCCTCGTCGCCGCGCGGTAGTCCCGCCGGGTCAGAACCGGCAGCTGCGGATATCCGTCATCAGGATCGCTTTGGCGCCGAGCTCGGCCAGATCATCCATCACGCCGTTCGCGTCCTTGCGAAGTACCATGGCGCGCACTGCGACCCACTTCTCGTCGGCCATCGGCGCCACGGTGGGCGATTCCAGGCCCGGCGTCACGGCGATGGCACCGTCGAGCAGCGTGCGCGGGCAGTCGTAGTCGAGCATCACGTACTGCCGGCCGAAGACCACGCCCTTGAGTCGCGCCGTGAGCTGGTCCCGCGCGCGATCCGATTCTGCGCCCACGCGTTCGATCAGCACGCCCTCCGAATCGCACAGGGACTCGCCGAAGGCGACCAGGTTGTTCTGGCGTAGTGAACGCCCCGATTCGACGACGTCGGCGATCAGATCGGCGACGCCCAGCTGGATCGAGATCTCCACGGCTCCGTCGAGGCGGATGACGTCGGCGGCGATACCGCGCTGCGCGAGATCGCGGCGCACCAGGTTGGGGTACGAGGTGGCCACCCGCTTACCGTCGAGGTCGTCGACCGACCATTCGATGCCGGCGGGCCCCGCGTAGCGGAAGGTGGAGCGGCCGAAACCGAGCGCGAGGCGTTCGGTGAACTCGGCGCCGGAGTCGAGCGCGAGGTCGCGGCCCGTGATGCCCATATCGAGTTCACCCGAGCCCACGTAGAGGGCGATGTCCTTCGGGCGGAGGAAGAAGAACTCCACCTCGTTGGCGTTATCGATGACCGTGAGGTCCTTGGCGTCCGAGCGCCGGCGGTAACCCGCCTCGCTCAGGATGGCGGCGGCGGCTTCGGAGAGCGCGCCCTTGTTCGGTACGGCGACCCGCAACATGTGAGTGAGATTCCTTCGGAGGATCAGAGGTACGAGTACACGTCGTCGAGCGTCAGGCCCCGTTTGATCAGCAACACCTGCAGCCAGTACAGCAGTTGCGAGGCCTCCTCGGCGAGCTCGGCATCGCCCTGATGCTCCGCCGCGATCCACACCTCGCCGGCCTCCTCCAGCACCTTCTTGCCCAGGAAATGGATGCCGTTGTCCAGTGCTTCGACGGTCCCGCTCCCGGCGGGCCGCGTCCGGGCCTTCTCGGCCAACTCAGCGAACAGCGTCTCCATGGTCTTCACGGTGATCGATTGTCCCACGCCCGCAGGGCCGCAGGTGGGCGGGGCCTAGAGTGTTCAGCGTGAAGGGCGCGATGACCGACGATGCGGCGCCGTCGGCCGCGAGCGACGTTCCCGCCCCCAACACCCCGACCAAGGGCGCCGCGCAGTACCGCTTCGCCCGAGCACTGATCCGGGCCCGGCTCCGGGTGGTCCGTGCGACCCGCGACCCGGACCGGTTCCTGCGGGAGAACTTCGACGACTTCGCCGCCCGGCATCCGCTCCTCGCCTGGGCGTGGGGTCTGCTGCACCTCGATTTCGCCGGGCTGTTCGTGGGCGGGCTGTTCCTGATGAGCAGTTTCACGGTCTCTCTCGTGCCGCGCTCGTGGTTCTTCCAGGGCATCGTGGCGGGCATCAATGCGGTGATCGGCTACGGCATCGGGGTGCTGCTCAAATGGATCGTCGTGGACCTGCTGGTGCGCGCGCACCCGATCAGGGATGACCCGAAACGTGCCCGGCTCGTCCCGGTGTGGCGGGCACTCATCGTGCTCGGTGTGCTGATCGGCGGCCTCACCATGCTGGTGGTGTCCAAGCGCTGGCAGGACGACGTGCGCGCACTCATGGGGATGCCTCCGGGATCGAACCTCTGGTACGTCCTCACTCCGATCGTCGCCTTCGTGGTGTCGGCTGTCTTGATCTCGCTGGTCCGTGTGCTCCGCGACCTCGGCCTGTATCTCGCGCGCCGTGCCAACCGATATCTGCGTATTCCTCAACCCGCCGCGCAGGTCCTGGGGTTCGCGGTGGTGGTGATCCTGGTCGTCATCGCCGTCAACGATGTGGGCGTGCGCGGATTCACCGCGGGGGCGAACAGGCTGGCATCGGCATCGAACGACGAAGAGGCGTCCGGATTCCCGCAACCCGTCGAGCCGGAGCGATCGGGATCGCCCCGCTCGCATGCCGAGTGGAAGGGCCTCGGCAAGGAGGGGCGCAAGTTCGTGGCCGGCGGGCTGGACGCCGCCGACCTCGCCCGGTTCACCACGGCGCCCGTCACCGAGCCGGTGCGCGTCTACGTCGGGTTGGAGAACGCGAAGACACCCGAGAGCCGGATCGCGCTATTGCACCGGGAACTGGACCGCACGCGTGCACTCGACCGCAAGTACGTCGTGGTCATCCCGACCACGGGATCGGGCTGGGTCAACCCGACTGCCGCCCGCGCGGTCGAACTCATGTACGGCGGCGATGTGGCACTGATCGCCATGCAGTACTCGTACCTGCCCAGCTGGATCTCCTTCCTCACCGATGGCGAGGCCTCCCTGCGGTCCGGTCAGCGCCTGATCGATGCCGTTGTCGGGGACGTTCGCGCCCGGCCCGTGGAGACCAGGCCGAAGGTGCTGGTGATGGGCGAGAGCCTGGGCACCCGCGCCGGCGAGGGCGCCTTCGATTCGCTCACCGACATCCGGGACAAGGTCGACGGTGTGGTGTGGCTCGGTCCGCCCCGGGCCAACCCGATTCACTCCGCGGTCACCCAGCGGCGCGATCTCGGAACCCCCGAAGTGCTGCCTTCGTACACCGACGGACTCATCGTCCGGTTCACCGACGGTGTGGTCCCACTGTCGGAGAACGGCGGCGCCGAATGGTTGGCGCCGCACATCGTGTACGTGCAACATCCGTCCGATCCGGTGGTCTGGTGGTCGACCGATCTGATTTTCCGGCAACCGGATTGGTTGCGCGAGCCGGCGGGGCGCGACCGCAGTTCGGCGATGGCCTGGTATCCGTTCGTCACCTTCTGGCAGGTTTCGGCCGACCTCGCGAACGCCGCCGGCGTCCCGGACGGCCACGGCCACAATTACGGCACCGCGGTCGTCGACGCCTTCGCCGCGGTCATGCCGCCGCCCGGTTGGACGCCCGCGGATACCGAGCGGGTACGCATGGCCGTCATGGCCAGCGCTGCGATCGACGGTGCCGAGAAGTGAGACGTACCACTGCGCGCACGTGAGTCTCGCCACCTTCCGGCGTTGCTGCCGGGCGAGTACCGAGCGGGAGCGCTACCGTCCCGATCATGAACCTTCGTTGGGTGACTACTCGCGCCGGTGCTGCCGTGGCGGCGGGTTCGGTCGGGCTGCTCGCCCTCTCGGGATGCGCCACGTCGGGAGATGATTCGACGGCGAGTGGCATCAGTTTCAGCCCCGTCGCTCAGGCCGCCTCCGGCTCCGCGGGCGCTCCGGCCCGCAGCGCCGCCACCGGCGGCGCCGGTGACGTGCCGGTCGCTTCCCCCGGAACCGTGTGCGGCTCCGTGAACACCGCGAACGGTCCCGCGAGCGTCGTGGTGAAGTCCGGCCACGCCAACTGCGTCGACGCGCTTCGCGTGGGCAAGGCCTACGCCGCCGCGGCCTCGAACGCCCAAGGCCAGGCGGTCACGGTCGAGAGCGCAGGCTGGCGCTGCGCCGCCCGCGTCACCGACGCCGTCGCTACCTGCTCGAACGGGGAGAACGCCTTCACGGTCGGTTAGCGGCTGAAGGTCTGCAGCCCTGCGCCCGCGAGGGTGCCGAGGTGGTGCGCGCCGTCGGCCACGGGGTTCGGGCCCACGGTGAAAACGGCGCAGCCCGCAGCGAGTGCCGAGCGTGCCCCCGTGGGGGAATCTTCGACGGCGATGCACTCCGACGCCGGGACACCGGCCAATTCGGCCCCCCGCAGGTACGGGTCGGCGGCGGGTTTGGGGTTCGGGATCTCGTCGCCGCATACGGTTCCGACGAAGCGCTCACGCCCCAAGGTGCCGAGCGCGTGTTCGGTGATCTCGCGGATCGTGTTGGTGACCAGTACCAGTGGAACCCCTGCCTCGGCGAGCAGGTCGAGGGTGTCCCGGGCCCCGGGCTGCCAGGGGATGCCGCCGTCGAAGAGCTGCACCACCCGGTCGGACACCCACTTCTCGGCGGCGATGTAGTCGCGCTCGGGCTCCGGCACCTCCGCGAAGTCGAAGATCGTGCGCAGCGAATCCGCTGTGGCGTTACCGAGGGTCGCCTCCCGCGCCTCGGCGGTGATCTCAGTGCCCAGCGTGCGGGTGAATTCGGCAACCGCTATGTCCCACAGCTTCTCAGAATCCAGGAGGGTTCCGTCCATGTCGAACAGGACCGCGGAGGGAAGACTCATAGCTCCAGGCTATGTCAGGCGGGTCCGCCCGGTGGCGGCGACCTGACGCACGCCCCGGACCCGTTCACGCGTGTCCGAGCCGATGTCGCCCGGCGGTTGTTAACTGATTCGTCACCCACACGACCTATCGCTGTGTTTGGGTCGATCCATGCGTCATCATCGGCTGATCACCGCGCTGGCCCTGACCGCTTCGGCCGCCGTGCTAGCGAGTTGCGGCACCGCCGGCGACGGGGCGGCACCGTCGACCAGTCCCGCATCGTCGAGCGCCCGGGCCGGCTTCACGGTGCCCGGCGTGGGAGACCTGCCCCCTGCGAACCCGGACCAGGTGCACCTGTTCGCGTTCAACGACTTCCACGGCAACCTGCAGCCACCCACCGGCTCGACCGGCAAGATCGGCGGCACAGAGGCAGGAGGTGCCGTGTACTTCGCCACCGCGCTACAGCGACTCAAGCAGGCCTATCCGAACAACCTCACCGTGGCCGCGGGCGACCTAGTGAGCGCCAGTCCCCTGGTCTCCGCGTTGTTCCGAGATGAACCCACGGTGAAGTTCCTCAACTCCGCCGGTGTGCAGGCATCGTCGGTGGGCAATCACGAATTCGACCACGGCACCATCGAACTCGAACGCCTGCAGAAGGGTGGCTGTGCCCCCGACGGATGTGAACCCGGCGAGCCCTTCACCGGAGCCGCCTACCAGTACCTGGCCGCCAACGTCACCAACGAGGCCGGTCAACTCCCTCCGGGCACCGTGCCGTGGAAGATGTTCGAGGTGTCCGGACGCAAGATCGCCGTGATCGGCACGGTCACCCCTGAGACCGCGACGATCGTGGCCCCGGAGGGGGTGCGCGGCTATACCTTCGGCGATGAGGCCGAGGCGATCAACCGATACGTGCCGGAGATGAAGGCGGCCGGTGCGCAGGCCATCGTCGCGACGATGCACGACGGCGGCGCCCAGAAGGGCTCCGGCGAAGCCGATCCCAATGCCTGCAACAACGTCTCCGCGCCCACGCCGGACCTGGCTGCCAAAGTCGACCCCGCCGTCACCGCCCTGGTCACCGGCCACTCCCACCAGGCGTACGTGTGCACGATCGGCGGCCGCACCGTGACCCAGGCCGCCTCGTACGGACGACTGATCACCGACATCACGCTCGACTTCGGCGCAGACCGGGTGACCTCGAAGGCCGTGAACCGTCTCGTGGGGCGCGATCTCCCGCCGGACGCCGCGACGCAGCGACTCGTGGAGTTCTACGAGCAGGAGGCCAAGCCGCGCGCCGACCGGGTGATCGGCACCATCCCCGCAGACCTCAACCGGGCGCCCTTCCCCGGCGGAGACTCGGCGCTCGGCGATGTGATCGCCGACGCCATGCTGTTCACCACCCGCGCCCCGAACCCGGCGGCGGGCGTGATCGCGTTCATGAACCCCGGCGGCGTCCGTGCCGACCTCAAGGCCGGCGATGTGACCTACGGTGCCGCGTACACCGTGCAGCCGTTCGGCAACCAGGTGGTCACCGTCTCGCTCACCGGACAACAGATCATCGACCTGCTCGAACAGCAGTGGCAGAACCCCGACAAGACCACGATCCTGGCACCATCGGGCATCAGCTACACCTACGATCCGAATGGCGCGTCGAACCGGAAGGTGCTGCGCGACAGCGTGAAGGTGGGCGATCAGCCGCTCAATCCGGTAGCGGTGTACCGCGTGACCACCAACAACTTCCTGGCCGCGGGCGGCGACGGATTCAGCGTGTTCACCCGAAGCACGGATCTCACGGTGGGCGGAATCGACCTCGATGCTCTGGAGAAGTACTTGCAGGCCACGGAGAACCTGCGAACCCCCACCAGCCGGATCACGAAGCAGTAATCGCTGGCAGGCCGCCGCTCGCGGAGCGGGCGCGATGGCGCCATCGCGGCCGAAGCGGCCTCTGCGGGATACGCCGCAAAGAGGTTGTTGACGACCCACCGGTTGGCGAGTTCGCGACGCTGTCGGTGACGACGTAGACTTTTCTGGTCGAGAGGCGTTGCAACGGTTCCGGGCCCCGGTATCCGCCACGCTCGGCGAGCCAAGGACGCCTTCCGCTACGGAAGGAACGTACGTGAGCTCCTTTGAGCCGAACATCCGCCCCGACTGCACCGACGAGCTGGCGGCTACTCTGCGCCGGCGGATCATGGTGATCGACGGCGCGATGGGCACGGCGATCCAGCGGGACCGGCCGGATGAGGATGGATACCGCGGCGAGCGGTTCACGGAGTGGCCGACGGCTCTTCAGGGCAACAATGACCTGCTCAATCTGACGCAGCCGCAGATCATCGAGGGGATCCACCGCGAATATCTCGAGGCGGGCGCAGACATCCTGGAGACGAACACGTTCAACGCGAACGCGATCTCGCTCTCCGACTACGACATGGGCGAGCTGAGTTACGAGCTGAACTTCGTCGGTGCCGCCCTGGCTCGCAAGGTATGTGACGAGTTCAGCACCGCGGACAAGCCCCGCTACGTCGCCGGCGCCCTCGGGCCGACGACGCGGACCGCGTCGATCTCGCCGGAAGTCAACGATCCGGGGGCCCGCAACGTCTCCTACGATCAACTGGTCGCCGCCTACCTCGAAGCTGTCAACGGCCTTGTCGACGGTGGTTCAGATGTGATCCTCATCGAGACGATCTTCGATTCGCTCAACGCCAAGGCGGCGGTGTTCGCGGTCGAGACGCTGTTCGAGGATCGCGGGCGCCGCTGGCCGGTGATCATCTCGGGGACGATCACTGATGGTTCTGGGCGGACGTTATCCGGTCAGGTCACGGAAGCATTCTGGAACGCGATCAGGCACGCGAAGCCGATAGCGGTGGGTCTCAATTGCGCCCTGGGTGCGCCGGAGATGAGGCCCTACATCGCCGAGATGGCGCGGATCTCGGACACGTTCGTCTCCTGCTATCCGAACGCGGGCCTGCCGAACGCCTTCGGCGAGTACGACGAGTCTCCGGAGCACCAGGCCGCCTACCTGGCCGAATTCGCCGAGGCCGGTCTGGTCAACCTGGTGGGCGGCTGCTGCGGTACGGCGCCGGCGCACATCGCCGAGATCGCCAGGGTCGTCGAGGGCACGCCGCCGCGTGAGATTCCGCAACTCTCGGTGGCCACCAGGCTGTCGGGTCTGGAACCGCTCAACATCACCGCCGACTCCCTGTTCGTGAACATCGGCGAACGCACCAATATCACCGGCTCGGCACGGTTCCGCAACCTGATCAAGGCGGAGGACTACGACACCGCCCTGTCAGTCGCCCTGCAACAGGTCGAGGTCGGTGCCCAGGTCATCGACATCAACATGGACGAGGGAATGATCGACGGTGTCGCCGCGATGGACCGGTTCACCAAGCTGATCGCGGCCGAACCGGATATCAGTCGTGTCCCGGTGATGATCGACTCCTCCAAGTGGGAGGTCATCGAAGCCGGCCTGAAGAACGTGCAGGGCAAGCCGATCGTCAACTCGATCTCGTTGAAGGAGGGCGAGGAGAAGTTCATCCGCGAGGCGCGGCTGTGCCGCAAGTACGGCGCCGCCGTCGTTGTGATGGCCTTCGACGAACAGGGGCAGGCCGATAACCTGGAACGTCGTAAGGAGATCTGCGGGCGCGCCTACCGGATCCTGACCGAAGAGGTCGGCTTCCCGGCCGAGGACATCATCTTCGACCCGAACTGCTTCGCATTGGCGACCGGTATCGAGGAGCACGCGACCTACGGCATCGACTTCATCGAGGCCTGTGCCTGGATCAAGGAGAACCTCCCCGGGGTGCACATCTCCGGTGGCATCTCGAACGTGTCGTTCTCCTTCCGTGGCAACAACCCCGTGCGCGAGGCCATCCACGCGGTGTTCCTGTTCCACGCCATCAAGGCCGGATTGGACATGGGCATCGTCAACGCCGGAGCCCTGGTGCCGTACGACGCGATCGACCCCGAGCTGCGGGACCGCATCGAGGACGTGGTGCTCAACCGTCGCGAGGACGCGGCCGAACGGCTCTTGGAGATCGCCGAGCAGTTCAACAAGTCCGAGAAGGCCGAGGATCCCAAGGCCGCCGAGTGGCGCGGCCTCCCGGTGCGCGAGCGGATCACGCACGCCCTGGTCAAGGGCATCGACGCCGATGTCGAGACCGACACCGAGGAGTTGCGCGCCGAGATCGCCGCTGCGGGAGGGCGGCCGATCGAGGTGATCGAGGGGCCGCTGATGGACGGTATGAACGTTGTCGGTGACCTCTTCGGTGCAGGCAAGATGTTCCTCCCCCAGGTCGTGAAGTCGGCGCGGGTGATGAAGAAGGCCGTGGCCTACCTGCTGCCGTACATCGAGGCGGAGAAGGACGAGTCGGGCGCCGCGAGTAAGGACACCAACGGCACCATCATCATGGCGACGGTGAAGGGCGATGTTCACGACATCGGCAAGAACATCGTCGGGGTCGTCCTTCAGTGCAACAACTACGAGGTGATCGACCTCGGCGTGATGGTGCCCGCCGAGAAGATCCTGGCCGCCGCCAAGGAGTACGACGCTGACATCATCGGTCTGTCCGGCCTGATCACCCCGTCTCTGGACGAGATGGTCAACTTCGCCGTCGCGATGGAACGCGAAGGGTTGGACATCCCGCTCCTGATCGGTGGCGCGACGACGTCCCGCGCGCACACGGCCGTGAAGGTGTCGCCACGCCGCAGCGGTCCGGTCGTCTGGGTCAAGGACGCCTCGCGTTCGGTGCCGGTGGCGGCCGCGCTGCTCGACGACAGGCAGCGTCCGGCCCTACTGGAGGCCACCGAGGCCGATTACGCCGCGCTGCGCGAACGGCACGCCCAGAAGAGTGAACGGCCGATGCTGACGCTGGAGAAGGCTCGCGCCAACCGGACGCCGATCGAGTGGGCCGCCTATACGCCGCCGGTGCCCGCCCAGGGGCTCGGCGTCCGTGAGTTCTTGGATTACGACCTCGCTGAGCTGCGCGAGTACATCGACTGGCAGCCGTTCTTCAACGCGTGGGAAATGAAGGGCCGGTTCCCTGACATCCTCAACAATCCGGTCTCGGGCGAGACCGCCCGCAAGCTGTACGACGATGCCCAGACGATGCTCGACACCCTGATCAAGGAGAAGTGGCTCACCGCCAACGGCGTGATCGGGTTCTTCCCCGCGAACGCCGTCGGCGACGATATCGAGGTCTACACCGACGAGACCCGTACCGACGTGCTGACCAGATTGCACAACCTGCGCCAGCAGGGCGAACACCGCGACGGCATCCCGAACCGGAGCCTCGGCGACTTCGTTGCGCCGAAGGACACCGGTCTGGCCGATTACGTCGGTGCCTTCGCCGTCACCACGGGCCTCGGCAGCGCCGCCAAGATCGTCGAGTTCAAGGCTGCTAACGACGACTACAACGCAATCCTGCTGGAGTCGCTCGCCGACCGATTGGCTGAGGCCTTCGCAGAACGGATGCATCAACGGGTCCGTACGGAGTTCTGGGGATTCCAGCCTGACGAGGATCTCGACAACGAGGCGCTCATCGATGAGAAATATGTGGGAATCCGCCCTGCTCCCGGTTACCCGGCCTGCCCGGAACACACCGAGAAGGCGACACTCTGGGAGTTGATGAACGTCCACGAGCGGACCGGCATCGAGCTGACCGAGTCGATGGCGATGTGGCCCGGTGCCGCCGTCAGCGGCTGGTACTTCTCGCATCCGCAGTCGCAGTACTTCGTGGTCGGCCGGTTGGCGCAGGACCAGGTAGCAGACTACGCGAAGCGCAAGGGCTGGACTCTGCAGGAAGCCGAGCGCTGGCTCAGCCCCAACCTCGGCTACAACCCGGAGGACTGAGCCCATGTAGGAGCGAGGCGATCGCGTCACGAGAACCCCGTCGACGCATCCCCCGGTTCCCCGGACATCGGCCGCCTCGCGGCGGTGGGTGCGAGCAAACCGGTTGGCTCCGGCGCTAGGCTTCTTCAGGTGACGGAGATGCCGAAGCTCGAACGGCCGGTGCTCATCGCGGCGTTCGAAGGGTGGAACGATGCCGGCGATGCGGCATCGGGCGCCGTCGAGCACCTGGAACTGATCTGGGATGCCCAGCCCCTGACCGAGCTGGATTCGGATGATTTCTACGACTTCCAGGTGAACCGGCCCACGATCAAACAGATCGACGGTGTGACGCGTGCGGTGGAATGGCCGATGACCACGCTGTCGGTGTGCCGGCCTCCGAAGGCGGACCGGGACGTGGTGCTGCTACGGGGTATCGAGCCGAACTTCCGGTGGCGCGCCTTCTGCGATCAGTTGCTCGCGGTGTTCACCGAGCTCAAGATCGATACCGTCGTGATCCTCGGAGCCCTGCTCGCCGACACCCCGCACACGAGGCCCGTTCCGGTCACCGGCACCGGCTACGACTCCGATTCCGCGCGCCGGTACGGACTTGAGGAGAACCGGTACGAAGGCCCGACGGGGATCACCGGTGTGCTTCAGGACGCGTGCGTGCGCTCGGGATTCCCGGCTGTCTCGTTCTGGGCGGCGGTGCCGCACTACGTGTCGCAGCCGCCGAACCCCAAGGCCACCGCGGCCCTGTTGCAGCGCGTCGAACACGTCCTCGACCTGGCCGTTCCGTTGGGTGATCTGCCGGAACGGGCCGAGGAGTGGGAGAACTCGGTCACCGATATGACCTCGGACGACGAGGACGTGGCGGCGTACGTACGCGGCCTGGAGGAGCGCGGCGACGAGGAAGCCAAACGCGAAGACGTGGAGCGTCACATCGACGGCGATGCCCTCGCCGAGGAGTTCGAGAAGTACTTGCGCCGCCGCGACCCGGGAACCGGTCCCTAGCGCACCAGGACCGGGACGAGCTGCTCGTCTTCGGTGAGTGAGCCGTGTTGGCCGAGCAGGTTCGACACGACCGGCTCCGCGGACGGGACGGCCACGGTGTGCGCACCGCGCATCGCCACGACCAGGTCTCCGATCCGCTCCCGGGTGCGGTCGAGCACCCGCGGACCGAACCAGCCGGCCTCGGCGGCCTCGTCCCGGGTATGGATCCACGCTCGTTCTCCGAGCACTGCCGACCATGCCGCGCGGACGTCGGTAACGGCACCGTCGGCGGTGTACACGTGCCGGACCCGCGGCTCTCCCGCCAGTTGCCGGACGCCGGCCCGAAGCGCGGGCTCCGCGTCGAAGTCGATGCGGGACTGCTCCGGAGCCTCGATCATGCCGTGATCGGCCGTGATCACGAGCAGACAGTCCGGGGGCAGCGCCATCGCCAGTGACTCGGCCAGGGTGTCGACCTGCCGCAACTGCATCAGCCACGGCAGCGAACCGGGACCGTAGACGTGGCCCAGCATGTCGAGGTCGCCGTGGTAGGCGTAGCAGAAGGCGCGTTCGCCCGTCCCCGTGGCGGTGGCGGCCGCCACGCGACCGACGATGTCACCCAGCGCGGTCGCCGCTACCGGATCCGCGCCCCGCAGGACGGCGCGGCTCAGACCGCTTCCCACGTGATCCTTCGGCGTCACCGTGGTCACGGCGACGCCGTCGGCCGCCATCGCCTCGAACAGTGTGCGCTCCGGCTGCACCCGCTCCGGGACCACCGACTCGCGGAGGTCCCGCGCATGCCGGACCCCGTAGGAATTCCAGCCGAGAGCGTTGATGGTGGTCCCCGTGGCGATACCGTCACCGCAGACGGCGAAGGACAGGCCGACGATGCCGTGCTCCCCCGGGGGCAGTCCGGTGCCGATCGAGGAGATGCTGGTGGCCGTGGTCGACGGGAAGCCCGCGCAGATGCGGGTGGCGGTGAGCTCGGAGAGGAACGGCGCCTGTGCGGCGTACCGTTCCAGGAGAAGATGTCCGAGGCCGTCCACGAGCAGCAGGCAGACCCGTCGCGTCGGGCGGAAACCGAGCTGGTTCACGAAACCGCGAACGCCGAGCGCGGCGGCGGCCGACGGTACGACATCGGCGAGCGAGGCCGACCCGTACTGTGGGACCACCTGTCCCATCGGGGTCAGCCGATGCGTTCGATCGATACCACCGGTGTGGTGATACGCCAGGTACGAACATCGGGATCGTCGGCGGCGCGAACCCAGAACTGCGCCGACTCCCCGACGCGGCAGCTCTTGATGCCCAGCAGCGGGATGTCTTCGGAATCACGGCGCAGCGAGCTGATGCTCCATTGCTCGTCCTCCGACGTCCCCCCTATCCCGGGCGCACGCATCAGCGTCATCTCCCCCAGGTCCAGCACATAGGTCGACGTGCGGGTCTGCACGGTCCACACGCCCTCGGTCAGATCCGGGGCCAGCTCGCTGACGGTCCTCACAGGCGAAATATAGCGCGACGAGCCGCTACGCCGATACCGCAACGCCGAGGAGGGCGTCGACTGCGGTGGCCACGGTGGACGGTCCGTCGGGGTCGGGACCCCCGGAGGTGACTGCCCGATGCGCCCAGGCATCGAGTGCGGAGAGGGCCTTCGGGGTGTCCAGATCATCGGCCAGGTAACGCCGCAACCGACCCACGAGCTCGGCACCGTCCGGGCTCGACGCCGCGGCGAAAGCGTTGCGCCACAGGTCCAGACGGGCCTGTGCGCGCGCCAGGACCTCATCGGACCATGCGCGGTCGGTGCGGTAGTGACCTTCGAACAGGCCGAGCCGGATCGCAGCGGGATCGACGCCCGCGCGGCGCAGAGTCGAGACGAACACGAGGTTGCCGCGGCTCTTGGACATCTTCTCTCCGTCCAGTCCGATCATCGCGGCATGCACGTAGTGCCGGGCGAACCGCCGCTCGCCGGTGTCCGCCTCGACGTGCGCGGCGGAGAACTCGTGGTGCGGGAAGATCAGGTCGCTGCCGCCGCCCTGGATATCGAAGCCCACTCCGAGGCGATTCTGGGCGATCGCGGCGCACTCGATGTGCCAGCCGGGGCGCCCTGGTCCCTGTGGCGACGGCCAGGACGGTTCACCCGGCCGGGCGGCGCGCCACAGCAGGGCATCGAGCGGGTCGCGTTTGCCGGGACGGTCGGGGTCGCCGCCGCGTTCGGCGAAGAAGCGCTCCATGGTGGCCCGGTCGTAGCCCGATTCGTATCCGAACTGCTCGGTGGCGTCGGTTCGGTAGTAGACGTCGGGGAACTCCGGATCGTCGACGATGTACGCGGCTCCGTTCTCCAGCAGCCGACCGACCAACGCGATCACCTCGTCGATCGACTCCACGGCGCCGATGTAGTCCTGCGGCGCCAGCACCCGAAGGGCCTGCATGTCCTCGCAGAACAGGTCGGTCTCGCGGGCTCCCAGGTCACGCCAATCGATGCCGTCACGCGCAGCGCGCTCGAACAGCGGATCGTCCACGTCGGTCACGTTCTGTACGTAGTGCACTTCGTGACCATTGGCGCGCAGCACCCGATTGATCAGGTCGAACGTGAGGTAGGTGGCGGCGTGGCCGAGGTGAGTGGCGTCGTACGGGGTGATGCCGCAGACGTACATTCCGGACACGGCGCCGGGGTTCACCGAGCGGACCGCCTGATCCGAGGTGTCGTACAGCCGTAGCGGTACCGACGGACCGGAGAGGGTGGGGACGGCGGGAGACGGCCAAGAACGCATGTCCCCTACCCTATGCGTCGCGCGGCGCGCAGGTTCTCCGGGCCGGTCGGCCGCAGCGCGCACCGGCCGGGGTCCGCATCAGAAGGGCGGCCACGGGATCGGTCGCTGCGAGGCCGGTAACGGCATCGTTCCCAGTTCGACCAGCAGCCGCGCCCGGTCGACCAGCGCCTCGCGTTCCGTCGTCGTGATCAACCCGGTGAGGTCGGGTGGCGTATCAGCGAATGCTGCTATGTCGGTAAGCATCTCGTCGGAAACGGGACGGCCCGCCCAGCCCCAGAGCACAGTTCGCAACTTCGGCTGCGCATGCAGGCAGATGCCATGATCCACACCGAAGAGCCGCCCGTCGGGACCGGTCAGGATATGGCCGCCCTTGCGGTCGGCGTTGTTCAGAATCACGTCGAGTACCGCCAGCCGCCGCAGTCGGGGATCGTCGGCGTGCGCAAGCGCAACCTCGCGTACGCCGTCCTCGGCGTCGGAATACTCGACGTACCCCGAGAACACGGGCAGATAGCCCTCGGGCACCGCGTCCTCGGCGAAGATGTCCACCGGATCGACGGCGTCGTCGTCACCGAGGTCCGGCTCATCGATCCAGCGCTGCACCATCCCCGGACCCAGGGGACCGTCACGCAGCACCGTCTCGGGGATCAGGGACCAGCCGAGGGCCTCGGAAATCAGGTACGAGGCGCGCTCGCGACCGGCAAGGGTGCCGTCCGGGAAGTCCCACAGCGGTGCCTCGCCGCGTACCGGCTTGTAGACCGCCCGCTCCCCCGCATCCCGTGCGGAGTGGTCACCGAGCTCGCACAGCAGCGTGGCATTGGATGCGCTGGTGATCCGCCCGAGGATGGTGAGATCTGCCGTGGCGAGGTCCACCTAGGTGGCTTCCGAGCCGAAGATCTCACCGCGACGGTAGCCGTTGAGCCGTACGCACATGTGGCCGTCGGGGTCGAGCGGTGCTCCGCACAGTGGGCAGGCGGGACGGCCGGCGCCGATCACCCGGTCCGACCGTGCGGCGAACTCACGAGCTGCGACGGGCGAGAGGAAGACCCGAACCGCGTCGGGCCCCTCGTCGGCGTCATCGGCCAGGACCACGGATTCATCGAGTTCCTGCTCGGTGATGGCGAGCAACTCGATGACCACGGCGGCGGCCTCCGCATCCCAACCCAGGCCCATGGTCCCCACCCGGAACTCGGCGTCGACGGGCATCACCAGCGGTTGCAGGTCGCTGACCGGGGCGTCCGCAGGTGGCATCTCGGTGCCGAACCGGCGCGCCACCTCGTCGAGCAGGGCACCGATCCGTTCGGCGAGAACCTGTACCTGCTGCTTCTCCAGCAACACCGACACCACACGGGCCTCGTGCACGGCCTGAAGGTAGAAGGTGCGATCGCCGGGCTGGCCCACGGTGCCCGCCACGAGGCGATCGGGCGTGCGGAAGACGTGCACGGAACGGCTCATGCCACCTCCCCGGTTCGTCGCGAGTCGATCATCATCGTCATCCAGTATCTCTCGGACGAGCTCATGCGCCGCTCTCGCCTCCCACCGTCGCCTCTTTCGGGGGCTGTTTCGGAAGCCGGACGGTACCCGTCGAGTTCACGCAGTGCACCGCGGGGCGGGCCGGGCCGTAGCCCACGATCGTCACCGATGCCGGTGAGACGAAGATGCGTTGGAACTGGTCGAGGTGCGTGCCGAGCGCATCGGCGACGACCGACTTGATGACGTCGCCGTGGCTGCATGCCACCCAGACCGCCCCGGGGCCGTGTTCGTCGGTGATTCGCCGGTCATGCTCGCGGATGGCCGCGACTGCACGGGACTGCACCTCGGCGAGGCCCTCGCCGCCGGGAAAGACTGCGGCCGAGGGCTGTTGCTGCACCACCTTCCACAGCGGCTCCGCCAGCAGATCCGAGATGGCGCGGCCGGTCCAGCTGCCGTAGTCGACCTCGATGAGCCGCTCGTCGACGGTGGTGCGCAGATCGTGTGCTGCGAGCAGTGGAGCGAGGGTCTGTTCGCAGCGCAGCAGCGGCGAGCGAACCGCCTCGACCAGCTCGACCTCGGCGAGCCGGCCCACCAGATCCGCCGCTTGTGCGCGGCCGGTGTCGTCGAGTGCGACGCCCTCGGTGCGCCCGGCGAGCACGCCGGAGGTGTTGGCGGTCGAGCGGCCGTGGCGGATGAGGATCACGGTCATGTCGACGAGTGTAGGCGCCGGACTCCGGTATCCCGCCGTCGCGGATCCAGCCGACCCTCGAACACCCCTGCTACAGGCCCGTGCACCCATAGACTCGGGCCATCAGTGTTCGCCGCGAAGGAGCCCGCACCGTGCACGACGAGACCTCACTGACCATCGGCCGCGTCAATCGGGTACTCGGTGAGCGCATCCGGCCGGCGATCCACTCCGCCCGGATCCCGCTCGACGTCGCCGCCAACCATCTCCCCGGAGAGCCGATCCCACCCGCCGCGGGCCTCCGGCTCGACTACTCCCCGTTCGCCGATGACCGGCGCTGGGGTCCGGCGTGGGGCACCACCTGGTTCCGGCTCCGCGGCGATGTTCCCGCGGAGTGGGCGGGCAAGCAGGTCGAGGCACTGATCGACCTCGGTTTCGACGTGAACCAGACCGGATTCCAGTGCGAGGGACTCGCCTACCGGTGCGGGCTCGACGGTGCGCCGGTGCCCGTGAAGGGCATCAACCCGCGAAACCAGGCGGTGGCGGTGGCCGACCGGGCCACCGGCGGCGAGCAGGTGGAGCTGTTCGTCGAGGCGGCGGCGAACCCCGTGATCCTCGATTACCACCCGTTTCTGCCCACCCGGCAGGGAGACGTGCTCACCTCCTCCCCGGAGCCCCTGTACCGGGTCCGCGCCATGGATCTGGCCGTGTTCGAGCCCGAGGTGTTCGCGCTCGCTCTCGACGTCGAGGTGCTGTTGGAACTCCAGGCCGAACTCCCCGAGACGCAGCCGCGGCGGATGCGCATCCTCCAGGCGCTCGACGACGCCCTCGACGTGCTCGACCTTCAGCGGATCGTCGAGACCGCGCCCGCGGCCCGCGCCGCACTGGTGCAGGTTCTGGCGGCGCCCGCGGATGCGAGCGCGCATCGGATCGCCGCGATCGGACACTCTCACATCGACTCCGCGTGGCTGTGGCCATTGCGGGAGACCATACGCAAGGTCGCCCGCACCACCGCCTCGATGACCACATTGCTCGATGAGCAGCCACAGTACAGCTACGGCATGTCGAGTGCGCAGCAGTACGCGTGGGTGAAAGAACACCGCCCCGAAGTGTGGGAGCGGATCCGCGCGGCGGTGGCGGACGGGCGCTTCCTTCCGCTCGGCGGAATGTGGGTGGAGGCGGATACGGTGATGCCCACCGGTGAATCGCTGGCGCGCCAGTTCTCGTACGGACAGCGGTTCTTCGAGCGCGAGTTCGGGATCCGCAGCCGTGGAGTGTGGCTGCCCGACAGCTTCGGATACTCCCCCGCGCTGCCGCAACTCATGCGCCGCGCCGGCTTCGACTGGTTCTTCACTCAGAAGATCTCCTGGAACCAGCGAAACGTGTTTCCGCACCATACGTTCGATTGGGAGGGGATCGACGGCACACGGGTCTTCACCCATTTCCCGCCGATGGATACCTATTGCTCGTCGCTCTCCGGCGCGGAGGTGGCGCGGGCCGCGCGGCAGTTCAAGGAGAGTCGGGTCGCGACCCGGTCGATCGCCCCGGTCGGTTACGGCGACGGTGGTGGCGGTACCACCCGCGAAATGATCGGCAAGGCCGAACGTCTCGCGAATCTGGAGGGCAGTGCGCGAGTCCACTGGGTGCACCCGGACGAGTTCTTCGACGCAGCGAAGGCCGAACTGCCCGATCCCGCGGTCTGGGTCGGCGAGCTGTACCTTGAGCTGCACCGGGGCACCCTCACCAGTCAGCACGCCACCAAGGCCACGCACCGGCGGTGCGAGCAGGCATTGCTGGAGGCCGAGTTGTGGGCCGCGACCGCGGCGGTACAGCAGGGCCTCGCGTACCCGTACGGCGACCTCGACGCCCTGTGGGAGCAGGTACTCCTGCACCAGTTCCACGACATCCTGCCGGGGACTTCGATCGCGTGGGTGCACCGGGAGGCGGTGGCCGTGCTCACCGACGTTCTCGCCCGGGCCCGCGGCCTCGCCGCCGACGCGCGCCGCGCGCTCGCGGGTGACGGTGGAGTCGACCTCGTCTTCCGACCGGTACACACCCCGGTCGACGCGGCCGGCGCGCTCGGCGCCGCACCCGCCGCACCACCGTCCGGCGCGGTGACCCTGACCCCGCGGGCCGGCGGATACCGCCTGACCAACGAACTGATCTCGGTCACCGTCTCGAAGAACGGGACCATCACCTCGGCGATCGACCTCGCCACCGGCCGGGAAGCGATCCCGGACGGGCGGCCCGCCAACCTCTTCCAACTGCATCAGGACTTCCCGAACGCCTGGGATGCCTGGGACATCGATCGGTACTACCGCAACCGGGTCGACGATCTCACCGCCGCTACGTCCATCACCGGAGATCTCACCGATGGTGTCGCGGAGGTCGTCGTCACGCGGACGTTCTCGGAATCATCACTACAGCAGACGATTACACTCGCCCCTGGGTCGCGCACCGTGATGCTGCGCAATCGGATCGATTGGCACGAGACGGAGAAGCTGCTCAAGCTCGCCTTCCCGCTCGATGTCTTCGCCCGGGAGACCGCCGCCGAGACGCAGTTCGGATTCCAGCGCCGGGCCACGCATGTCAACACCAGTTGGGAGGCGGCGAAGTTCGAAACCTCGATGCATCGATTCGTCCTCGCCGAGGAGGACGGCTTCGGTGTCGCCGTGGTCAACGATTCGGTGTACGGCTACGACACCGCCCGCGATGACGCGCAAGGGGCGATCACGACCACCGTCCGGGTCTCCCTGCTGCGCGCGCCGCGGTTCCCCGACCCGGATACCGACCACGGGGTGCACGAGATCACCGTCGGACTGGTGGTCGGCGCAGATCCCGCGATCGCCACGACCGAGGGGCAGCGGCTCAATGCGCCTGAGACGGTGGTCCGCGGCGCGGGGCCGGTGGCGCCGCTGGTCACCCTCGACGGAGAAGGCATCGTCATCTCCGCGATCAAACTCGCCGACGACCGCTCCGGCGATGTGATCGTGCGCCTGTACGAGGCTCTAGGCCGGCGCGCCAGAGGCTCGCTGTCCGTAGGGTTCTCGCACGGAGGGATCCGGGAGGTGAGCCTGATCGAAGACGAGATCGACGATCCGCGGGTCGGTGGCGACCTGGACCTGCGGCCCTTCGAGGTGCGAACCCTGCGGATCAGTCGACGCTGACCAGAACCCGACCGGTGGCACGGAGCGCGCCGGCGACCGCGGTGTCCGACGCAGGCAGGAGTGGCAGTCGTACATCGGCGGTCGCAATCCGGCCATGAGCAGCGAGCACGCCTTTGATGACCGTCGGGTTGGGCTCGGAGAACAATGCCGACGCCAGGGCGGCGAGACCACCCCCGATCAGGCGCGCCTCCTCGATGCGACGTCCCCGCCAGGCATCGACCAGCGCAGCGAATTCCCCCGCCGCGACGTTCGCACTAGCGGAGATCACCCCGTGCCCGCCGAGCGCGAGGATCGCGCTCGCGAACGGATCGTCACCTGCGAGCACGGAGACGCCCACCGGTACCTCGGCGAGGAGGCGCACGGTGGTCTCGGTGACCCCGCCGACGGCGTGCTTGAACCCGGCGACGCCGTCGATGGCGGCGATCTCCAGCAGTGATTCCAGGCCCAGGGTCCGGCCGGTGCGCTGCGGGATGTCGTAGACCACCACGGGCACCCGGCTCGCGGCGGCAATGTGACGGTAGTGCTCGACCACGCCGGCTTCGGACGGACGGGTGTAGTGCGGCACGGCGACCAGCGCGTAATCGGCGCGGGGATGCAGAGTCCGGAGTGCCTCGGCGCAGCCCGCCGTGGCGTTCGAGCCCGCGCCCACCGTGAGGACGGCCCCGCGGTCGGCGGCGACGCCGGCGATCCGATCGATGATCACCGCGCGCTCAGCGTCGCTGAGGGTGGCGGGCTCACCGGTGGTGCCGAGAGCGACGAGGCCGTCGGCGCCGTCGTCGAGGTGATCGTGAGCGAGGCGTTCGAGCGCCGGGAGGTCGACGGTGCCATCGGCGGCGAACGGGGTGATGAGCGGGACGTGGAGACCGGTGAGCTGCATAGTGCTACCGTCGCGCGATCCGAGCCTCAGCACCAGCGCGGAAAACAGGTGATGAGCGTAAGCTGAACTGATGCTCGATGTGCACCGGCTGCGCCTGCTCCGCGAACTCTCGCTGCGCGGCACGATCGCGGCCGTCGCGCACGCCCTCGACTACACGCCTTCGGCTGTATCGCAGCAGCTCACCACTCTCGAGCGGGAGGCCGGTCGGCCCTTGCTCGAGCGCACCGGCCGCAGCGTGCGGCTCACCGAGGCCGGCCGGCTACTGGTCGTGCACGCCGATGCCGTCCTCGCCCGGTTGGAGCAGGCGCGCGCCGACCTCGATGCCCTCGGCGGTCAGGTGACCGGCGAGCTGCGGATCGGGGCCTATCCGTCGGCGATGCGCACCGTCATCACCCCTGCGCTGATCCGGCTCTCGGCCGACCATCCGCAGTTGCGGGTGCGGGTCACCGAGATCGATCCGGCGACCGCGCCCGAGGCACTGCGCTCGGGCCGGTTGGACGTGGCGCTGCTGCATCGTTACGACTGCCTGCCGGGGCGAGATGATCCGTCGCTCGACACCGAGCCCTTGTTCGACGAGGCGGTACACCTGGCCACCCCTGCTGATCGGAGCGGGGCCCTCGCGGACTTTGCCGGAGCTCAATGGATATCCGGAACCCTGGGCACTCTGTGCGACGACGCGACGGTACGCACCTGCGAGTCCGCGGGATTCACGCCTCGAGTGCGGCACCGGACCGACGATTTCGCTGCGGTGCTCGCGCTGGTCGACGCCGGGCAGGGTGTCGCGATCATCCCCGATGTGGCCGCCGCCGATGCTCCGTCGACTGTGCGTCTGACACCGCTGCGGATCCGGCGCCGAACCGCCCTGGCGTACCGACGCGGCGCAGCGAACGATCCGCTGGTGAGTGCGGCCCGGAGCGCGCTTACTGCGCGCTGATCACTCCCGCTTGTAGCAGGCCGAGCACCGTGACGCCCACGATGATCCGGTAACCCACGAACCAGTTCAGGGAGTGCTTGGCCACGAAATCGAGCAGCCAGGCGATGGCGGCGTACCCCACGACGAAGGCGATCACGGTGGCCACCAGCAGCTGCGGTCCCGAAGCATGCAGGCCCGGACCGCCCTTCTCGAAGGCGTCGGGAAGGCTGAACAGGCCCGACGCGGTGACCGCCGGGATGGCGAGCAGGAACGACAGGCGTACCGCCGCCTCACGACTCAGGCCCAGGAACAGGCCCGCGCTCGAAGTGGCACCCGACCGCGAGACGCCGGGGATCAGTGCGAGGCACTGTGCGAGGCCCATGATGATGCCGTCGCGCGCAGTCACCTGCTCCAGCGGACGCTGCCGGTGCGCGTAGTACTTCGAGCTCACGTACTCCGCGGCGAGGATCACGAACGAGAACACGATGAGCATGGTGGCCACCAGGTACAGGTCTCGCGCCGCCGTGCGGATCTGATCCTTGAACAGGTAGCCCAGCACGCCGATCGGAATGGTGCCGATGATCACGTACCAGCCGATCCGGTAATCCACCCCGCGCTGCGCCTTGTCGGCGAGGCCCCGGAACCACGCGACCACGATCCGGTAGATGTCGCGGGCGAAGTAGATGAGCACCGCGAGCTCCGTACCGAGCTGGGTGACCGCGGTGAACGAGGCACCGG
Source organism: Tsukamurella paurometabola DSM 20162 (assembly GCF_000092225.1). NCBI lineage: Bacteria > Bacillati > Actinomycetota > Actinomycetes > Mycobacteriales > Tsukamurellaceae > Tsukamurella > Tsukamurella paurometabola. Next base: position 2,223,699 of record NC_014158.1, on the reverse strand, counting down.
CATCGTCGCCGAACCAGATCTCGGAGACGATCCGCAGATGTCCCGAGGAGGAGACGGGCAGGAACTCGGTGAGTCCCTGCACCAGTCCGAGCACGATGGCCTGAATCCACGTCATGTCCACCCGGGCAGGCTACCGGCCGGGGCCGGGTCCGGCGCAGACGGTAGTTTCGAGGCATCATGAGCCGCTCATTCCTCGCCCCGGTCGTCGCCGTCCTCGTCGCCGTCTCCCTCGTCGCGGCGGGCTGTTCGTCGACCCCGGCCCGCGAGGACCGGCCGACGATCACCCCCGCGAGTCCCGCGGTCGCCCCGGAGCCCGCGGTTCCCGCGGCCGGACAGGTCATCCCGGCGGCTGCCGGCCAGGGCCTCGCCTTCGATCCGGTCAGTCGGCGGCTCGCCGCCATCACCGACGGTGCGGTGGTGCTGTACTCGGTCGACGGTGGCCTGCGAGAGACCGGACGGTTCGCCACGGAGGGCCGCGCCAACCAGGTCGTGCCATACGGCGACGGGTTTCTGGTGGCGGCGAAGACCTCGGTGATGGAGATCTCGGGCGATCAGATCCAGCGCAACGAGAAGGTCGACGGTGAGGTGCTCTCCGTCGCGCCGTACACCGTGCAAGACGATGATCACGGATGGGCCCTTGCGGGCACCGCGCAGGGGGACATCGTGCTGCTGCGCACATCGGCGGCCCAGAAGAAGATCACCGGCCCCGTCGAGGCCAGCCAGGTGCTGGTGCGCGGCGGCAAGGTCGCGGTGGTGGACCGCCGGCAGGCGTCGATCACGGAGGTTGATGTGCCCGGCGGGAAAACAGGGAAGTCGCTGCGGGTGGGCCGCGGCATCACGAACGCCGTGATCGATCCCTTCGGCCGGATGCTCGCTGTCGACACCGGCGAGAACCAGGTGTTCTCCTACACGATCGACCCGTTCATGCTGCGCTTCCAGTACCCGGTTCCTAGCGCCCCGTGGGCCGTCACGTACGACGAGGCGGCGAAGCTGATGTGGGTCACCCAGACGGCGACCAACGAGGTCGCGGGCTACGCTCTCGGTTCGGGCATGCCGGATCCGAAGCTCCGTTTCCCGACGGTGCGCCAGCCCAACGCCGTCGCAGTGGACGCCACGACCGGCACGCTCTACGTGCAGTCGGCCACGGGTGCCGGCATCCAGGCGATCCCGACCAGGTAGGAGGCCCGATGACCGCGGGCATCGCGCGAGGGGACGCGGACGACCCCTACTCGGGTGAGGAGTACGATTTCCTGCCGTTGCGATTACCACGGGACGTGTCCCGGGTGACCGCCGCGATGCGCCTGGCCATCGAGGCCGAGTTCGGAGGCTGGGAGCTGTCCCGCGTCCGGCTCTACACCGACGGGTCGCGCCGGGTGCTCCTGCGTCGCCGTCGCACGAAGACCTCCGGCCTACTACCGCCGGACGCCACGAAGGGGCTGTAACCACCATGTCGTCGCTCTACCAGGTGCTGCTGCGCACGATGTTCCTGATCTCGCCCGAGCGCATCCATCACCTCGTGTTCGGGCTGATCCGGGGCACCACCGCTGTGCCGCCGGTGCGGACCGGGTTGCGCCGGGCGATCGCCTTCCGTGACCCGGTCCTCACCCAGACCGTGTTCGGCGTGGAGTTCCCGTCGCCGGTCGGGCTCGCCGCCGGGTTCGATAAGAACGCGCGCGCCGTCAACGGATGGGGTCCGCTCGGTTTCGGCTTCGCGGAGATCGGCACCGTCACCGCACACGCCCAACCCGGCAACCCCGCGCCCCGGCTCTTCCGACTCCCCCGGGACCATGCACTGATCAACCGGATGGGCTTCAACAACTACGGCTCCGGGGCAGCGGCGAACGAGTTGCGCAAGCGCGACGCCGGGCCCTCGGCGGTCCCGATCGGCGCCAATATCGGTAAGACCAAGGCGACCCCGCTCGATGGGGCCGCCGACGACTACCGGGTCAGCGCGATGCTGCTCGGACCTCTGGCGGACTTCATCGTGGTCAATGTGTCGTCGCCGAACACGCCCGGCCTGCGTGATCTCCAGGCCACCGAATCACTGCGGCCGGTTCTGCAAGCGGTACTCGACACCGTGAGCGTCCCCGTCCTGGTGAAGATCGCGCCCGATCTCGCCGATGAGGACGTCGACGCCGTCGCCGACTTGGCACTCGAGCTCGGCTTGGCCGGCATCGTCGCCACCAACACCACGATCAGCCGCGAGGGTCTGCGCACACCCGCGGCGGAGGTCGAGGCGATCGGGGCGGGCGGACTGTCCGGACACCCGGTGAAGGCGCGCTCGCTGGAGGTGCTGCGCCGCCTGTCCGCCCGCGTGGGTGACCGCCTCGTACTGATCTCCGTCGGCGGCATCGAGGACGTCGACGACGTGTACCAGCGCATCCGCGCCGGCGCTTCGCTGGTGCAGGTGTACACCCAGTTCATCTACGGCGGCCCGCTGTGGGTGCGCACGGTGCAGAAGCAGCTCGCGGAGCGGCTGCGCGCCGACGGCTTCGCGTCGATCTCCGAGGCCGTCGGCGTGGACCGCTGAGCTACACCTGCGCGTAGGTCGCCGTCAGGGTGGCGCGGGCGATGGCCGTACCGAACAGATTGAAGCCCAGGAACGCCGGGGTCGCGGTCTCCGGCAGGTCGAGCGTGTCCACGCCCAGGGCGTGCACCGCGAAGATGTAGCGGTGCGGACCGTGGCCCGCGGGCGGTGCGGCCCCCAGGAAGCGCTTGATGCCGCCGTCGTTGGTGAGCGTCACGGCACCGTCGGGCAGAGAACCGGGGGCACCGTTACCGGCGTCCTCGGCCAGCTCGGTCACCGACGCGGGGATGTTCGCGACCGCCCAGTGCCAGAAACCGGACGCGGTGGGCGCATCGGGATCGTAGGCCGTGACCGCGAAGGACTTGGTCTGCGCCGGGAACCCCGACCACGAGAGCTGCGGCGAGACGTCCTGTCCACCGGCACCGAAGATTCCGCTCAGTTGCGGGGAGGCGAGGGTGCCGCCTTCGGCGATGGTGGTGGAGGTCAGCGTGAACGCCGGCAGCAGCGGGAGCGGCGCGTACGGGTCGAACTTCTCGGTCATGGTTCCCTCTCTCTCGTCGAACTGGGATGAATCAGGAGTGCAGCAGGAAGTGCTCGAAGACGCGAGTGCCGAACTTCAGCGATTCCACCGGGACCCGCTCATCGACACCGTGGAACAGCGCGGCGAAGTCGAGCTCCTCGGGCAACTGCAGCGGGGCGAAACCGAAGCAACGGATTCCGAGCTTGGCGAAGGCTTTGGCGTCGGTGCCGCCCGACAACATGTACGGCACGGTCCGCCCGTCGGGGTCATGGGCCAGGATCGCGTCGTTCATCGCGTCCACGAGTGCACCGTCGAACGAGGTCTCGTACGGTTCGAGTTTGGTGATCCACTCGCGCTCGATATCGGGTCCGAGCACCTCGTCGAGTTCCCTCTCGAACGCCTCCTGGCGGTCCGGGAGCACGCGGCAGTCGATCACCGCCTCCGCGGTCTGCGGGATCACGTTCGCCTTGTAACCGGCCCGCAGCATGGTCGGATTCGCGGTGTCGCGCAGCGTCGCCCCCACGATCCGGGAGATTCCCCCGATCTTCGCCAGCTGTCCCTCCAGATCGGGGGAATCGACGTCGATGTCGATGGTCGATTCGAGATCCAGGGCGTGCAGGAATTCGCGAACGGCATCGGTGAGCACCAGCGGGAAGCGGTGCCGGCCCAGCCGGGCCACGGCCTCGGACAGCAGCGTGACGGCGTTGTCCTCGTGGACGAACGAGCCGTGACCCGCGCGGGCCTTCGCGGTGATCCGCATCCAGCACATGCTCTTCTCGGCGGTCTCCACGAGGTAGAGCCGCTTCTTATCGCCCGACGGTGTGTCCACGGTGAGCGAGAAACCGCCCACCTCGCCCACGGCCTCCGAGATCCCGTCGAAGAGGTCCGGCCGGTGTTCGACCAGCCAGTGCGAACCCCACGTACCGCCCGCCTCCTCATCGGCGAGGAAGGCGAAGACGATGTCACGCGGCGGGACGGTGCCCGATGACTTCAACTGGCGGGCCAGGGCCAGCATGATCCCGCACATGTCCTTCATATCCACGGCGCCGCGACCCCAGACGTATCCGTTCTCGACCGCTCCGGAGAACGGGTGCACGGACCAGTCCGCGGGCTCCGCCGGCACCACGTCCAGGTGTCCGTGGACCAGAAGCTTCCCGCGCCCGGAGTCGGCGCCCGGCAGGGTCGCGAAGACGTTGCCCCGGCCCGGCTGACCCGACTCCACGTACACGCTCTCGTAGCCCACTTCGTCGAGCTGCGCCTGCACCCAGCGCGCGCATTCGGCTTCGCCCTTGGTTGTCGCCAGCTCTCCGGTGTTGGAGGTGTCGAAGCGGATCAGATTGCTCACGGTCTCGACGACCTCGTCGAGTGCGTTCACTGCAGTGGTAGCCACCATCTATACCTATCACGGGCGACGGCCGCGGGAACGGGCCGAGCATGCGCCCCGACGTGCCGATTTGGAGCTGGAGCAGCGGATCGATTACTGTGAACGAGCTTCCCGCGCGGGTGGCGGAATGGCAGACGCGCTAGCTTGAGGTGCTAGTGTCCTACTAATGGACGTGGGGGTTCAAGTCCCCCTCCGCGCACACGACGAAAGACCCCGGTCCCGGCCGGGGTCTTTCGCATTTCCGGGAACGAATCTGCCGGCGCCCTACTTCACCGGTTGCGGCGCCAGTTCCACGCGGTGCGTCGGGTCCCACGGGATATCGGGGTGCAGTGAGGAGAAGCTGTACTCAACGACTTCCTGCGAACCGGACTCGTCGAGTGTGAGTCCCGACAGCCGACCCGCGGCGAGTAGCCGACCGTCCGCGTCGTAGATGCGCGCGTCCCGGTCGGTCACCGCGTCGTAGTCCGCGTGGAAGGCTTCGTACAACTCGGATCCGCTGAACGTGTCCATACCTCCATCGTGCGCCGGACCGGCACCCGCGCGCAGGCGGTTGCGACGATTGCGCCCGAGCGGGATTCAGTTCTTACGGTTCGGTCATAACCGGGTCCGGGACCGGGTTGCGGTCGATCGAATCGCTACGGTCGAAACAGTGACGATCGACCGCACCTCCGTTCAGAACCTCGGGCTCCACGTGATCCGGGCAGGCCTCGTCCTCAACCTCGGGTGGCAGGGGCTCGGAAAGTTCACCGCCGCCGAAGCAGCGGGAATAGAACCGCTCGTCAGCGGGAGTCCGCTCATGGCCTGGACGGTGCGTCTCGTCGACATTCGTACGGTGTCCGCCGGTATCGGCGTGATCGAACTGATCGCCACGGTGGCGCTCATCACCGGCCTGTGGTGGCGCCGCGCCAACGACATCGCGGTGACCATCGCCGCCGTCACCTTCCTCGGGACCTTCTCCTTCCTGTTCACCTCGATCGACTACGACTGGGGGCTGCTTCCGCCGAACGGTTTCCTGCTCAAGGATCTGGTCCTGCTCGGCGGCTCACTCGCACTCATCCGCACTGCGCAATCCGCGCTGCGGCCCGATGCAAACGTGGGGACCCCCGTGTCCACCTGACCGGTCTCTGGCAGGGTGAGGGGCGTGCCCCAGTCGATCGCACCGCCACGCATGCACAAGGTTCGCGACATCACGCCCGTCAGTCGGTTCGGCGTCGGCGGCACCGACCTGGGAATCGCCTGCCGCGTAGGCGACGAGATCCTCTACGTGTTCGGCGACACCTTCGAGGGACTGACGATCGGTGCCGGCGACTGGCGCTCCCCCGTCGGGCTGTTCGGCACCACCACCGGACACATCACACGGCCGGCCGGTCCGGACCCGAAGCGGGCCCGTCAACTCCTCGAATACCGCCACGACACCGGCGAATTCACCACCATCCTCCCGACCACCTGCATCCACGTGGACGGCGCCCTCTACCTGCACACCATGACCATGCAGAGCCTCGACACCGTGGTGCGCACCGCTCTGTGGCGTTCGGACGACGGTGCGCAGACCTGGCGCGAGGTGGCTCGGTTCAACGCCGACCAGGCGGACGGCTGCCGGACCATGTGGGCGCTGTGCCCCGCACCGGACGGTTACACCTACAACGTGTCCACCGGCGGGCTCAGCCGGGATAAGGGGCTACGGCTGCACCGGCTGCCCACCGCTCTGCTCGCCACGTTGCATCCCGGCGTGGAGATCGCCTGGGAACCCTGGGGCTGGCGGCCCGATACCGGCTGGAAATGGGGGAACCCACCCACCGACCTCGCCCTCGGCAGTGGTTACGGCGAACTCTCCCTGGCCCGGGTCGAGGGTACGTGGGTGATGACCTACTTCGACGCGGCGCACTACCGGATCGCAGCCCGCTTCGCCGACCGGATCGATGGAGTCTGGTCGGACGCCGTCACCCTGCTCCAGGGATCGTCCTGGCACGACGAAGATCATGCCGACGGCCGGGTCGCCCAGTTGTACGGCGGCTACCTGGTGCCCGGATCGACGATGCGGTCCGCCCGGCTCGTGGTCTCGCAGTGGAACACCGCGAACAACCATCCCTACAAGTCGATGCTGTTCACCGGCCCGTTGCGCGGGGCCTGAGGCTCGCCCTCAGGCGATGCCCGGCACCTCGGTGGCGGCGAAGTCGGCCAGTGCCTCGGTGACGATCTGGGGGATATCGCCCGCCACGTTGACCGTGACGCCGAACTCATCGCGCGCCAACGGCTCGAGGATCGCCAACTGCGATGCCAGCATGTCGGCCTTCATGAAGTGTCCGGCGCGGGCACGCATGCGCTCGAGCAACAACTCCTCGTTACCGGTCAGGAAGACGAAGTAGACGCTCGCACCGGCCGCGCGGATCCGGTCCCGGTACTCCCGCTTGAGTGCGGAACAAGCCACCACCGTGGGTCTTCCCGCGACCATCTCATCGCGGAGGTAAGCACCGATCGTCTCCAGCCACGGCCACCGATCGGTATCGGTCAGGGGTTGCCCGGACGCCATCTTGGCGCGGTTGGCATCACTGTGGAAATCGTCACCGTCGGCGAAGCTCCGGCCCAGGCGGGAGGCCAGCTCGGCCCCCACGGTCGACTTACCTGAGCCGGACACTCCCATCACGCAGATCTGGATAGTGGACACTGATCGAGTACATCACGACCCGCCGACGTACCAGGCAGGAAAGGCCCCATGTCCGACCCGATCTCCGCGGAAGACCTCGCCGCGTTCCACCGCGTGCTCGACGCAGCGGCCGGCCTCGACGCCGAACACCCGCAGTCCATCGAGGTACAACGCTCGGTCGGACACATGTTCAAGCAGCTCAAACGCCTGCGCCGCAAAGAGTCCCGAGCGAAGGTTCGCGAGGCCGACCGCGATGTCCTCGAACGCACCGCGACCGGTAACGCCGAGCGGATCGACGACGAGACCGCAGGGATCCTGCTCACCACGCCCACGGTCGGCGACAGCGCGGGCGAGCTCCTGCGCCCCCAGAGTTGCTACATCTGCAAGCAGCCCTATACCCGGATCGATGCCTTCTACCACCAGCTCTGCCCCGAGTGTGCCGCCTTCAGCCACGGCAAGCGCGATGCCACCACCGACCTCACCGGGCGCCGCGCGCTGCTCACCGGCGGGCGGGCCAAGATCGGGATGTACATCGCGCTGCGGCTGCTGCGCGACGGCGCCGATCTCACCATCACCACCCGCTTCCCGACCGATGCCGCCCGGCGCTTCGCCGAGCTCGCCGACAGCGCCGAATGGCTCGACAGGCTGCATATCGTGGGGATCGACCTGCGCGACCCCTCGCAGGTGAGCGCCCTGGCGGACGCGGTGGCAGCCCGCGGACCGCTGGACATCATCATCAACAATGCCGCGCAGACGGTGCGCCGCTCCCCCGGCGCCTACTCGGCGCTGGTCGACGCCGAATCGGGTGACGTGCCACCCGAGCTGGCGAGCCGGATCATCCGATTCGGGCGCGCCAGTTCGGCGCACCCGGCCGCCCTCACCGAAGCACTCGATGGGCACACCGGCGGCGTCACCGGCGACCTCGCTGCCCTCGACCCCGCAGCACTCACCGCGCTCGCGCTGCGCGGCGGATCCTCGTCCGCCGCGCGGATCGAGGACGGCACCGCCATCGACGCCGGCGGTCTGCTCCCCGACCTCGTGCACACCAACTCCTGGGTGCAGACCGTCGAGGAAGTCGAACCCCTCGAGCTACTCGAAGTGCAGCTGTGCAACTCCGTGGCGCCGTTCATCCTGATCTCGAAACTGCGTCCGGCGCTGGCGGCGTCGCCCGCACGGCGCAAGTACGTGGTCAACGTCTCGGCCATGGAAGGCCAGTTCGGCCGTGGCTACAAGGGGCCGGGCCACCCGCACACCAATATGGCGAAGGCCGCGCTCAACATGCTCACGCGCACCTCCAGCGCGGAGATGCTGGAGCAGGACGGCATCCTGATGACCGCCGTCGACACCGGCTGGATCACGGACGAGCGTCCGCACCACACCAAGATGCGCCTCGCCGATGAGGGGTTTCGCGCGCCCCTCGACCTGGTCGACGGTGCCGCCCGCGTCTACGACCCGATCGTGCAGGGCGAGGCCGGCGTGGATCTCTACGGCTGCTTCCTCAAGGACTACAAGCCTTCGCCGTGGTGACAGGCGGCTCGCCGCCCTGGTATCGCGTACCGATGGCTAGGGTGGTTCCGTGGCGGAAACGAAGGTCCTGTTCGACTGCGATACCGGTGTCGACGACTCCTTAGCCCTGCTGTACCTCCTGGCCCAGCCGGAGGTGGATCTGCTCGGCATCGTCTCCACCGCCGGCAACGTCCCCGGCCCACAAGTGGTCGAGAACAATCTCGCGTGGCTCGATCTGCTAGGCCGCAACGACATCGATGTCTTCGTCGGATCCGACTCCCCGGTCTCCGCGCCGCTCATCACCACAGAGGAGACGCACGGACCGTTCGGCGTGGGCTACGCGGAGCTGCCCCCGCCCACCAGGACTCCGTCGGACCGGTCCGGGGCGCAGGCGTGGTCGGAGATCACCCGGGCCCACCCGGGCGAGGTGGTGGGCCTGGTGACCGGACCGTGCACGAACCTCGCGTTGGCCCTGCGCGACGATCCCGGCATTCTCGCCCGGCTGCGCCGGTTGGTGATCATGGGCGGGGTGTTCTGGCACCCGGGAAACACCACGCCCACCTCGGAATGGAACGTCGCGGTGGACCCGGAATCGCTGTGGGAGGTGCTGCGGGCCTACGGCGAGCTGGACGGCACCGGCACCGCGCTCCCCATCCTGTGCCCGCTCGATCTGACCGAGACCATCGAGCTCACACCTGACCACGTGCTTCGCCTCGCCGATGCCGCAGGAAGCAGCCCCGCCGAGGTCCTCGACCCCGAGGATGCCGACGGTACCCGTTCCACCGCGAGCAATTCCGTGGTCCGTGCCATCTCGGACGCCGTGCGCTTCTACTTCGAGTTCCACCGCGACCACGACCTCGGCTACATCGCGCACATGCACGACCCGTTCGCCGCCGCGGTCGCCCTCGATCCGACGATCGCCCGCACCCGCGCCTACACCGTGGACGTGGAGCTGAGCGGCGCGCTCACCCGCGGTACCACGGTCGCCGATGTCCACCGTGCCTGGAACCGTCCCGACACCGCCCAGATAGCGGTCTCCGCCGACCCGGTGGCCTTCTTCGACGACATGCTCGATTCGATCGCCAGGCTCGCCCGTGGCCGCGTCTGAGGGCCAGATCGCCGCCTTCCTCCAGGTGGCGACCGAGACCCTGGACACGATCGAGGGCGTGCTCGACGACTGCGATGACACCACCGTCAACGCGGTTCCCGGTGCGCCCGGGGTGAACTCGGTGTTCGCCTTGGTCACACATATCGGAGGAGCTCTGGGTTACTGGGGCGGCTCACTGTTGGCAGGCGAGGACATCCCCCGCGATCGCTCCGCGGAATTCCACGCGACGGGCACCGTCGAGCAGGCACGGGCTCTCGTATCCCAGCTGCGCACCGACCTGGCGCGCTGGGTCCCGGTGGCTGCCATCGGTATCCGCAACCCCGATGCCAAGGGCACCACCCGCCGCGACTCGGCCGCCGCCACTCCGGAATGGGTGCTCACCCATATGCTGCGTGAGCTGACCCAGCACACCGGACACCTGGAGGTCTGCCGCGATCTGGTGGCGCGGCGCGCAGACTGAACCCATGCTCATTCCGAAGGCCATTGCTGAAGGCGTCCGCGCCGGCACCGTGAGCACGCAGTACCGGCGCTGGGATGCACCTCGGGTGAAGGTCGGTGGTACCCAGCTCACCCCCGCCGGACTGGTGCGATTCACTCGCGTCACCCGGGTGAGCGATGTGGACCGGATCAGCGACCGGGCGGCACGCGCAGCCGGGATGAAGGACGCCGCCGCACTGCGGAAAGCCTTGCGCCCCCGCGACCCCGACGCCCCGCGCCGGGAACGTGCGGCGCGCGGAGGTGCCCATGTCTATCGGGTGCACCTGGAATGGGCGGGCGAGGACCCCCGGCTCGCACTGCGCGCAGAGCTGCCCGACGATGCCGGGCTCGCGTCGATCGCGAAGCGCCTCGCCCGGCTTGACGCCCGGCCGACCGGACCGTGGACGCGCTAGATCCTCACCTGGATCCGCGAGCATCCGCATACCGTCTCCACGGTGCTCGCGGCCGAGCGGGGCGTCGATCTGCTCCCGATGAAGGCAGACATTCGCAAACTCAAGGGCATGGGCCTGACGATCAGCCACGATGTGGGCTACGAGCTGTCCCCGCGGGGCGCCGCCTACCTGGCGTGGCTCGACGGGACCTAGGCAGGCAACTGCGAGTCCGCGGCGACCTCGGCAGTCGTCTTCGCCCACCGGTAGTCCGCTTTCCCGGCCGGGGTGCGCTTGACCTGGTCCACGAAGACCACGGTCCTCGGAACCTTGTAGCCGGCCAGCTCGCCGCGCGCGAAAGTCTGGATGTCCTCGATGCTCGGCTGCGGGTGTCCCTCGGCGACCGCGACGACAGCGGCCACGCGCTGGCCGTAGCGGGCGTCGGGCACCGGCACCACGAGCGCATCCGCGATCGCGGGATGTCCGTGCAGGGTGGCTTCGACTTCCTCGGCGTACACCTTCTCGCCGCCGGTGTTGATGCATTGGCTGCCACGTCCCAGGAACACGATGCCGCCGTCCTCCGCGGGGTACCCCATATCGCCGAGTACCGAGATCCGGCGGCCGTCCTTGAGGGTGGGGAAGGTACGGGCCGACTTCTCCGGGTCGTTGTAGTAGCCGAGCGGTACGTTGCCGACGCGCGCGATGTAGCCCACTTCGCCCGGCGTGGTGATCTCGTCGAACTGCTCGTCGACCACCATCATCTTCTCGGTCGGCGGGGCATGCAGGTTCCCGTCCTCGTCGAGCTGCATGACGCCGTCGTTGCCCGTCTCGGAGGCACCGAAGTTATCGCGCAGGATGAGCTCCGGCTTGATCGCAGCCATCCGGTCGCGCACGTGCTTGGACCAGATCGCTCCACCGGAGGTGATCGAGAACAGCGACGAGAAGTCGGCGGTGTCCTTCTGCCTCTCCATCTCCTCGACCAAGGGAACACCCATCGCGTCACCCACGATGAGGATGGTCTGGGTCTGATCGCGGGCGATGTTCCGAACGATCTGCTCCGCGTTGAAGTCGCGCTCCAGGATGATCCGCGATCCGAGGACGAAGAACGTGAACAGCGAGTACGCGCCGGCACCGTGCATCAGCGGCGCAGCGATCAGGAACGCCAGCGGCGGGAAGGACTTCGCGCCCTCGCCGACCTCGGCGAGCGAGGTCCGCGGTTCGCCGCCGTACGGCACTCCGGCCGACAGCGGCTTGCGGAAGAAGTCGTCGTGTTGCCACACCACGCCTTTCGGGTAGCCCGTGGTCCCGCCGGTGTAGATGATGTAGTGCTCCTCGCCGGTGCGCGGCTCGAAGTCCCGTTCTTGCGAGAGTGTTTCGGAATCCTCGAACGACACCACCGCCACAGCGCGGTCGCCGAGCTCCGCCGCCGCCGTGGCGAGTGCCGGGTCGGTCTCCCCGACCACGAAGACGGTCCGCAGGTCGGGCAGGTTCGGAAGCAGGGCGGCGAGCGTGCGCTGATGTTCGGGCAGTTCGACGATGATCGCGACCGCGTCGGAGTTGGTGAAGATGTACTCCAACTCGGTTGCGGTGTACCGATAGTTCACGTTCACCGGCACGGCGCGGATCTTGATCAGACCGAGCAGCGACTGCACGTGCTCGACGCTGTTCTTCAGAAACAGGGCCACATGATCGAACGGTCCCACGCCGTGCTCGGCAAACAGGTGCGCCACCCGGTTGGTCTGGGCGTCCATGTCGGCGTAACTGGTCTGCTCGCCGTTGTAGCTCAGCACGATCCGCTCGGGCACCGCGTCCACGACCGCCTCGAAGATGTCGGCGAGGTTGAACTTCATGAGCACTCCTGTCCCTGACCTGCCGCGTCGGCACACCGGCAGAACGTGTTCTAGTTCTACCAGTCGTGGCGGTCCACTGTCTGCGGATTCCAAGGGAATCGGACAGCAGTTTGAGAACGTGTACTAGTTTCTCTGGCCGTGCGCCACCACGCTCACCACGGCCCGTGCCTGCGTGACGATCGCCGCGAGGTTCGCCCGGTATTGCGGCGATTCGAGAGCACTGCGTTCGGCGGGTAGCCCATCGAGCACCGGCGTGTGCAGGTGACCGCCCGGAATCGGTGCCGCGAGCCGGTCGCGAACCAGTGTCACGCGGTAGCCGATCTCGTTGGACAGATAGTCCCCGCCCGCTCCCTGGCGCGCCCGGGCATCGATCGGCGGTTCCGCCGTCGTGGTGGTGGACGGCAGCTTCGGCAGGTCGCAGACGGTGCTCGGTGCAGGATCGGAGCCTGTGGCATAGCTGACCTCGGTGTTGCGTACCACCGGGTACGTGCCCCGTGCCGCCGAGACGATCGCATCCATCGGCAGCGTGCTCCGGGTCCACTGCGGGGCGGCTCCGGCCACCGGTGCCGGGCCGCGGTAGCAGGCCCCCTCGTTATCGACGGCGCCGCCGCGCCAGGCTCCGTTGATCGCCTCCAGGTCGAACTTGCCGGGCCGTCCCTGACTGACCGTGGTGAACCCGACCACGCGGGACGATCCGGGCGCCAGGAAAGGAGTCACGGCACGTTCGACCATGCCCGCACCGAAATCGCGCCACCGCACCGGGAACAGCATCGCCACCACCGTCACGCGGCCCGCCGGCGTATCGACCTGTGTTCCATCCAGGGCGAGCGCGATCGCGCCGGACGGATTGCCCTGGCGGATATCGCGAGTGAGACGGAACGGGTCGAAACCCGTCACCAGCACCGTCGGGCCGACCGGCGCGCGCCGTTGGCCACGGGAGACCTCATCGATGGTGCCGACGATCCGGTCGCGCTCCGACTCCGTCACCGCGGTCGCCGGTTGCCAGTTCCGGACGGTGCGGATCAGCGCGATCCGCGCCCAGTACAGCGGCCGATCGTCGGCGGTGAAACCCGGACCGGCGCCCTGCGCCCGCTGTACCGCCGCGCGGAACAACGCGGACGACACGCGCGAGGCCTCCCGGTCCGCCTCATCGGCGGTGCGCGCCCGGTCCAGTGCCGAGGCGAGGTCGCGGGCGAACCGGTCGAAACCGGCGCCCGTCACCAGTCGGCCGGGCACGTCGCCCGCGTCGTACATCCGTTCCTCCGGTGTCGGGCCGGGGGCGGGGGCAGAGAACGCGGTTCCGGGCGCGAGCACGCCGCCTGCCAGGGCGAGCACGGCGGCGAGGGATACAGTCGTCGTCATCAAGCGCATCGCCCGAATCTAGTGGTCCGCGGGCGGCGGCGCCGATCGAACCGCCAGTGGTACGCCTGCCGAAGGAGATTCGTTCACGACGCGGCGAACCCTCGTCAAAGTGCCCGAGCCCGACGACAGTTGCCGGGCATGACCACCTCGCTCACCCGCACCCCGTCCGATACCGAACTCGATGCGACGTTCGGCCCCGTCTACGCCCGGATCGCCGAGGGAGCCGTCGAGCGCGAACGCGGACGCGTGCTGGCTCACGCGCCCATCGCGCTGCTCAAGGAAGCCGGCTTCACGGCGCTGCGTGTTCCGGCCGAGTTCGGCGGGTCGGAGGTCTCCGTCCGCCAGTTCTTCCGGCAGTTGATCAACCTGGCCGCCGCCGACTCCAATCTCCCGCAGGCGCTGCGCGTGCACTTCCTGTTCGTCGAGGACCAGCTGCTCGCGAAGTCGGCAACCGGCGACGCGTGGTTGCGTGCGGCCGCGGGCGGCACGGTGATCGGTAACGCGATCACCGAACCCGGTGCGGGTTCGGTGGGCGGCTACCAGACCACACTGACCCCGTCCGAGGGTGGATACCGGTTGAACGGCACCAAGTTCTACTCCACGGGCACGCTGTACGCGGACCACATCCTGGTGGCGGCCGACCTCGACGGCGAACGCGTCTCGGTGCTCGTCGACGCCGACTCACCCGGCGTCGAGAAGGTCGATGACTGGAACGGCTTCGGCCAGAGGCTCACCGCGAGCGGCACCACCGTGTTCACCGATGTCCACGTCCCGGCCGACCGGTACCTGGGCGCCGGGTACGGCGCCCCCGGCCCCACCTACGCCACCTCCTACCTTCAGCTGGTGCAACTCGCGGGCCTCGCCGGTATCGCGCAACGCGCCACCGACGACACCGTCGCTTGGGTACAGGCCCGCACCCGGACCTTCTCCCACGCCGCGGCGGATCTGCAGCGGGACGATCCGCTGGTGCAGCAGGTGATCGGCCGCCTTTCCAGCGCTGCATTCACCGCGAAGCAGGCCGTTCTCGCGGTCGCCGACATCCTCGATGAGGCGCTCGCCGGCCGGACGCTGCACGAGGACGTGCTGCCCGAGGCCGAACTGGCCGCCGCTCATGCCCAGATCGCGGCGATCGACCTGGTCCTCAAGGCGACCACCGACCTGTTCGAGGTGGGCGGCGCATCGATCGTCGACGCCGAACTCGGCCTCGACCGGCACTGGCGCAATGCGCGCACCCTCGCCGTGCACAACCCCGCCATCCAGAAGGCGCGCGCGATCGGCGACCTCCTGCTCAACGGCACCGAACTTCCCTATGCGTGGAACGCCGGTTCCCGCACCACACGCACCAACTGACGAAAGGTACGACCATGACGCAGACACGCATCGCCATCATCGGCGCGGGAGTGGTGGGTGCCACCGCCGCTCTCGTCCTCGCTCAGCGCGGCCATCAGGTGGACCTGTACAGCGAACGGACCGCTGAGCAACTCCGCGACGACGTCCCGGCAACGGGCACCGCGGTGCTCTTCGGGCACTCCCGCGACGTCGACCACACGCTGGTCCCCGAGCTGTACCCGCAGGCCCCCGTATCCACGGGGATGAACACCCGCCTGCAGACCGGCGAGCCGGGTGCACTGGAGCAGGTGCTCGCCTTCGATCCCGACTTCGCGTACACGGCGGCCGGTATCGATGTGCGGCTGCGCGCCTACGACCGGATCCGGCTGTTCGAACAGGCCGGTGGCCGGTTCATCGTGGACACCGTGTCTCCCGAGAGCCTCGACACCATCGCCGGCCAACACGACCTGACCTTGGTCTCCACCGGAAAGGGCGGTCTTTCGGGTCTGTTTCCCGTCGACGAGGCCCGTACCGTCTACCGCGCACCGCAGCGACAGTTGCTGGCGGCGGCGTTCGCCGGGCTCGGTCACGGCGACGACGTGTTCACCGCCCGTGGTCACGGCGCAGGCGCACACAATGTGTTCAACCTGCATACCGACCACGGCGAGATCTGGATCGGTCCGTACTGGCACAAGGACGCCGGCGCCACCTGGAGCGTCCTGGGGTTCGCCAAGCCCGGGGGCGCCTGGGTCGAGCGATTCAACGAGGTCACCGATCCGCAGAGTGCCCTCGAGGTGGTCGTCGGTATCTACCGTGATTACTTCCCCGACGACCTCCCCGATATCGAGAAGCTCCGCGTGATCGAGGAGGACCGCCACCCGTGGCTGCGGGGCGCGGTGACGCCCACGGTGCGCCAGGGCGTCGGCTTCACCCGCAGCGGCCATCCCGTGGCGTCGCTCGGTGACACCTCGATCGCGTTCGACCCGATCGCGGGGCAGGGCGCGCAGACCGGCTTGATCCAGGTGGCCGCGCTGGTCAAGGCGATCGACGACCGCGGACCGAACTTCACCGCCTTCACCCCGGACTGGATCCGCGACCAGTTCGACCGACACTGGGAGGAGCGCGGCCACGCCGCCGCCGAGGTGACCCGGCTGTTCCTGGGTGACCCGGACTACGCCTTCGCCGCCGGCCCGCTGTTCGCCGGCGCGACCGCCGACGACGCCGTGGGCGCCGCGCTGTTCAACCTGCTCTCGGTTCCCGATCCGATCCTCGATCTCAAGACCGAGGACGACGTGCAGCGGTTCATCGACGAGGCGAAGACCGCCGCTCTGGTCCGGAGTTGACCGGGCTGCGCCCCGCGAACGTGTCAGTCGATAGCTCTGCACGCGTCCCGGGGCGCGAGTAGGGTCCCGCGGAATGGACCTGTTGCGGACCAAACCGATTGCCCGGATCAAGGCGGACGGCGCGGCGGAGGGCGGCCTACGACGCGACCTCGGGCTCATCGACCTGGTCGGGTTCGGCGTCGGAATCGTGATCGGGACCGGCATCTTCACCCTGACCGGCATCCAAGCCAAGGTGAACGCCGGGCCCGGTATCGCGGTCTCGTTCGTGGTCGCGGGCGTCGTGAGCCTGTTCGCCGCCCTCTGCTACGCCGAGCTCGCCTCCGCGGTCCCGACGGCGGGCAGCGCGTACACCTACGCCTACGCCACCATCGGCGAAGTGTTCGCCTGGATCATCGGTTGGGACCTCCTCCTGGAGTTCGGACTCGGTGCGGCGGTCGTCTCCCGCAGTTGGTCGGGGTATCTCGCCGATCTGTTCGGGCTTCCGCCCAGCCTGTTCACCGAGGAGGCACCGGTGAACGTGGGCGCAATCGCGATCATCCTGGTGCTCGGGCTGGTCGCCGCCTTCGGGATCCGTGAATCTGCCCGGGTGACCAATGGACTGGTCCTGGTGAAGGTCGGGATCTCGGTGTTCGTGGTGATCGTGGGGGCGTTCTTCGTCACCCGGTCGAACTTGGTCCCGTTCATCCCCGAATCGGTACCTGCGGCGGCCGGGGGCAGCGCGCTCGACCGCCCGTTGATCGAGACCGTGCTCGGCGGCGCACCGTCGCATTACGGGATGGCGGGGATTCTCACCGCCGCGGCGGTGGTCTTCTTCGCCTACACCGGATTCGAGGCGGTCGCCAACCTCGGTGAGGAGTCCAAGCGACCCGAACGCGATATGCCGCGCGCCCTGATCGGCACCCTGCTGGCCTGCACCCTGCTGTATGTGCTGGTGTCCCTGGTGCTCACCGGCATGGTCAAGTACACCGACATCGATGAGAGCGCGCCCCTGTCGAAGGCCTTCGAATTCGTGGGCGCAGGGTGGGCCGGAGATCTCGTCGCCGTGGCGGCCGTGGCCGGGCTCACCTCGGTGATCCTGGTCGAACTGGTCACCATGGGCCGGATCGGGTACGCCATGGGCCGCGACGGACTGATCCCACCGGCGGTGGCCAGAGTCTCGCCGAAGCACGGCACCCCCGTGCGCTTCACCGTGCTCGTGGTGATCGTGTGCGCGCTGCTGGGCGGTTTCGTGCCGATCGAGAAGCTGTCCGAGATGGTCAGCATCGGCGCCTTGTTCGCCTTCCTTCTGGTTTCTCTCGCGGTACCCGTGCTGCGCCGCACGAAGCCCGATCTGAAGCGGCCGTTCCGCGTCCCGTTCTCGCCGGTCATCCCGATCCTCTCGGGTCTGGCGTGTGTCGCCCTGATGACGAATCTGGCCATCGCCACCTGGTTGCGGTTCCTCGTCTGGTTCCTTCTGGGTCTCGCCATCTATCTTCTATATGGACGGCGTCATTCGGTGCTTGCCCGTGAGGCCGCGGCCGAGAAGGAGTAAGAAGTTGAGCGCATCGCTGCGGGTGGGTCTGGTCGGAGCGGGCCCGTGGGCCCAGGAGACCCATGCCCCCGCGCTCGCGGCGCATCCGGGCATCGACTTCGTCGGTGGCTGGGCACGCAACCCGGAAGCCGCAGCCGCACTGTTCCCCCAGTCCTTCGACTCCGTCGACGCACTGTTCGCCGCCGTCGACGCGGTGGCCTTCGCGGTTCCGCCGAACGTGCAGGCACCGCTCGCCGTCCGGGCCGCCCAGGCGGGCAAGCACGTCGTCCTGGACAAGCCGATCGCACTCGACGTGGCCGGTGCCGAAGAACTGGCCGCAGCCGTGACGGCGGCGGATGTACGTTCGATCGTCGCGTTCACTCGTCGGTTCGCCCCGGAGACCCGGGATTTCGTGGCGCGCGCCGCGGCCCTGGACGCGGTCGCGGTCGAAGCGCAGTGGCTCTCCGGTGCGGCGCTCGCGGGGAGATTCGCCGCGTCCGCGTGGCGTCAGGAACAAGGTGCCCTGTTCGACGTGGGCCCGCATATCCTCGATCTGGTCGACGCTGTGGCCGGTGCCGTCGAATCCGTTGCCGCGGCGCGGTACGACGAGCCCAGCGACACGTGGACGATCCAGCTGGAACACCGCAACGGCGCGGCCTCGACGGTATCGCTGTCCTTGCGGACCCCGGCGATCCCCACGGTGATGCGGGTGGCTGCGCACTCGGGGGCGGGCGTCGCGGTGCTCGAGAGCCGGGACACATCGGCCGTCGCCTGTTTCGGCGTGCTTCTCGACGAATTCTTGGAATCGATCTCCACCGGGGTCGACCATCCGCTCGGCGTTGCGCGTGGCCTCGTCCTCCAGCAGCTGATCGGGCGGATCCAGGACGCGGCGAGGGCGACCGGTCGATGAACCACGATGGGCTCGCGGCCCTCCTCACCGACGATCTCTATCGCACGTTCATCGAGCGCTCGCACGACAGCTTCTACATCCATGACGTCGAGGGCCGGCTGGTGGCGGTGAACCCGCAGACCTGTGTGAGCACGGGGTACAGCCGCGAAGAGTTGTTGCAGATGAATGCGCTCGACATCGTCCAGATGACCGCGGAGGCGGCACGCATCGGGTGGGCCGAGGCTTTCGCCGGGCGGACCGTCCTGGTGCCGGCGATGCATCGGCGCAAGGACGGCAGCACCTTCCCGGTCGAGGCACTCTTGTCCAGCCATCTGATCGGCGACCAGCGCTACATCGTGGGCCTCAGTCGCGACATCTCCGAGCGGGTCGCTTCCGACCGGGCGAAGCGGGAGGCGGCAGCGCGCCTGCAGGAGCGGGTCGAGGAGACGAAGACGTCGTCGCAGCGGACGGCGGACCTGCTCCAGGCCGTGATCGATGCGGCACCCGACCTGGTCTACATCAAAGACCGGGCGGGCCGCTACCAGTACATCAATGCCGCGGTCGCCAAGCTCTCCGGCGTCGCACCGGAGGACGCGGTCGGCAAGGACGACACCGTGCTCTTTCCCGGCCCTCTCGCCGAGACGTTGATGGCGACGGACCGGCGGATCATGGAGACCGGCGTCGGCCGTGAGGTCGAGGAATACCCGGTAGTGGACGGCGTCAAGCGCACGTATCTGTCGAACAAGTCCGCCCACCGGGACGCCGACGGGAATGTGATCGGGTTGATCGGCATCTCCCGGGACGTCACGGCGAGCCGTAGCGATGAGGAGCGCCTGCGGCGCAGCGAGGCCCGTTGGCAATTCGCGATCGACGGTGCCGGCGACGGCATCTGGGACTGGGATCCGTTGTCGGACCGCATCTTCTACTCCCGGCAGTGGAAGCAGATGCTCGGGTACGAGGACGACGAGATCGAGGACTCCGTCGAAGCCTGGGCCGCGCTGGTGCATCCGGACGATTTCGAACGATGCTGGGAGGCCGTGCACCGGGTCGCGCGCGGCGAGGCCACCGAGTACAAACTCGAGCTCCGGCTGCTGACCAAGAGCGGTGAATGGCGGTGGATCTACGACCGCGGCCGGGCGATGGAATGGGACGACGATGGACGGCCCACGCGCATCATCGGTACCCATTCCGATATCACCGAGCGGCATACGCACGAGCGCGAGATCCGCGAGCTGACGCACCGGCTGCAGTGGCGCGCCGATCACGATGACCTGACCGAACTGCTGGGACGGACCACTTTCGTCGAACGCGCCACGCGCGTGGTCGAAGAGCGCCGTGCCGACGGCGCCGAGTTGGCCGTACTGTGGGTCGACCTCGACTCCTTCAAGCGCATCAACGACTCGCTCGGCCATAAAGTGGGCGATCTGGTGCTGCGCGTCGCGGCGCAGCGACTGATCGCGGCATGTGCCCCGGACGATCTGGTCGGGCGCCTCGGCGGCGACGAGTTCATCGCGCTGCGGCCCCGCGTGTTGCCGAACGACGATGTGCTCGCTTGGACCGAGCGCGTCCGCCTCGCGCTGGCCCGCCCGATGGAAGTGGATGGGATTTCACTGACAGTGACCTGCTCGATCGGGCTGGTCGAATCCACCGCACAGGACGACATCGGCCAGTTGCTGATCGACGGCGATCTGGCACTCCTGCACGCCAAACGGTCGGGACGCAACCGTGTGGTCCGGCACAGCTCGACGTTGCGCGCCAGCCAGCAGGAGCGGGTCGATCTCGCGACGCACATCCGCGCCAAGATCGACTCCGGCGACATCGTGGTCCGATACCAGCCGGTGGTGGACTTCACCACCGGTGAGATGGTGGGTGCCGAGGCGCTGACCCGGATCGCCGGTCCCAATGGCATCGAGCTCAGCCCCGGGGAGTTTCTACCGCACCTCGAGACCCTTGGACTGATGACCTCATTGGCCGCCCTCGTCCTGCACCGTGCGTGCGCGGATTTCGCCTCCGCTCCGGAATTGGGGTGGGTGTCGGTGAACCTCGCCTCGGAGGACCTACTGGTTCCCTACCTCCCCGCCACACTGGGCCGGACGCTCGACGTGACCGCCCTCGATCCCGCGCGACTGATCCTCGAAATCAACGAGCGTGTCGTGCCCGAGCCGCACATCCTGGCGGCCACCCGGCGGTTGTCCGAGCTCGGCCCGCGCATCGCGCTCGACGACTTCGGTACGGGCTGGTCCAGCATGGCTCAACTCAAAGACCTCGACCTCGCGTTGGTGAAGATCGATCGATCGGTCGTCACGGCCTCCACCACGCACGACGATCCCCAATTGGAGGCGATGCTCACGGCGGCGATCGCCATGGCGCGAGCCCTGAACCTCGATGTGATCGCCGAAGGTATCGAACGGGTGGAGGAGGCTCGGGCCCTGGCCGCCGCCGGTGCCCGGGTCGGGCAGGGGTTCCTGTGGAGCCCCGCCATTGATTTCGCGGCGCTCCGGACCTGGTCTCCGGAGCCCGCTTCCTGACCTGCGCCACCGGCGCATCCGCGGGACCGGAGCGCTGATCTGTGCCCCCGCCGATCACCGCGGCATGTGGCTACGCTGGAAGCATGACCACTTCCGGCGATGCACAGCCCCCGGCGTCCGAGCCGACCGCACCGGCGACCGCCGAGGTCCCCGTCGACGTGCCGATCGAAGCCGAGATCGTGGATCCGACCCCCACCGGGGCCGATGTCAGCGGCTACACCGACGCCGGGGTGCCGACGTTCGATCACGTCCGCGAGAGCATCGAGCGGCGCACCGCCACCGCGCTCGGTTTCCAGGAGCTCTCCCACGGCTCCGCCGCAGGCGATAACGCCGAACGCGCCTTCGCCGAGCGAGAGAAGGCTGCGAAGGCGAAGCTCGACGAGATCCGCAAGTCACTGGGCAGTACTCCCCCGCCGTCCGGGTAGGGACCCACCCCCAGGCGGGGGAAGACACGCGGGTACGCGGGCAGGGCAGAATGAAGGAACGACGACGCTTCTTCGAAGGTGACCACTCGTGACGCCGATGCTGGACGTTCCGCTGACCGCGGGCATGCTCCCGGTCGTGCTCGCACTGGCGGGCGCGCTCGGTCTGGCAGCGCTGCTTGTGCGTCTGCCGCGGCGCCGGCCGGCCCGCACGGTCGCGCTCTGCGTGCTCGGCGGGGTCGGCCTGACAGCGGTACTGGATTTCCTCGTGGAGTACGTGTGGCGGCCGTTCCCCGACCGCCTGGATCCCGCGGTGCTCTTGTGGGTCGCCGTCGCGCTGACCGGAGTTCTGTTGGCGGTCGTGCACGTCGCCGATCGGCGCAGCTGGAGAACGGCTGCGGCCAGTGGCACAGCGCTGATCGCGGTGTTCGCGATGGCCGCCGCAGAGATCAACATCGTGTATTCGGCCTACCCGGTGGTCGAGGACCTGATGCCGGTGGAGTATCCGGACACCGTGCCCGCGCCGGAGGCCGGCAGCAAACCTGCGCGCGGCAAGGTCGTGAACGCGACGATTCCGGCGACCACCTCGAAGTTCGCCGCGCGGCCCGGGCTGGTCTACTTCCCACCCGCGTACCTCTCGGCGGCGCGGGGCCGGTTCCCCGTGCTCGTCCTGCTCGCCGGCCAGCCCGGCGGACCGCGGGACTGGTTCGTCGGCGGCAAGCTCGCGCGAACGATGGACGCGTACGCGCAGCGGCACAACGGAGTCGCGCCGGTGGTGGTGGTACCCGATGCGACCGGTGGCCCGCTCGCCAATCCGCTGTGTTCGGATACCCGGCGTGCGAAGGCGGCGAGCTACCTCGGCGTCGATGTCCCGGCCTGGATCCGGCGCAGCCTTCCGGTGGCCACGGAGCCTTCGGCGTGGGCCGTCGGCGGCTTCTCTTACGGCGGTACATGCGCCTTGCAGCTCGCTACCGGCTATCCCGACGTCTATCGCAGCTTCCTCGCGCTGTCCGCGGATGCGGAACCGGATCTGGGCGGGCCCGCTCGCACCCTCGCCGAGGGCTTCGACGGTGACCGCGCGGCCCTGGAGCGCAACAGCCCCCTGCGGCGGATGGCCACGCAGCGCTACCCCGATACCGCGGGCGTCGTGGTGGTGGGCACCGACGATCCCGCGGTGCAGGCGGCCTCGGTGAAGATCCGGTCGGCGGCGGCACGGTCGGGTATGGACGTGCGCGAGCGTCGTCTGCCCGGTGGGCACAGCTTCGCCGTGTGGACGCCCGGCCTCGCCGCCGAACTGGACTGGCTGGGCGCCCGAATGGGCCTCGGGGACTGATCAGGTCTCGAGCAGCGCCCCGGCGGCGAAGTCACCGGCGTGCGCGAACGCGCCCAGTACCACCGACTCCCCGCTCGCGATCCGGCCGTCTGCGTACGCCGTCGCCAGGGTGTGCGGGACGCCGACCGCGAACAGGTTGCCGCATTCGTCGAACGTGTCCGGATGACGGTCCGGCGGCAGCTCCAGGGCTTCCCGCCAGTTGCGCAGGAAAGTGCGGTTCGGCTGATTGGTCACGAGGTGCCCCACCTGCGGGCCGTGCAGCCCGCAGGCTGCCGCGGCGGCGAGCGTGACCTCGGGCACGAGTCGGTTGCCGCGGGCCAGCACCGAGGCGATCTTGGATTCGGTGAAACCCACGTGCAATTGCCCGGTGCCGGGCTCCCAGTACTTGCGTGGGGGGTCGATCGCGGCGGTCATATCGCCCGCGTATTCGCTGTGCTGCGCGATCACCACCTCCCGCACTGCGATACCGCCGGCGTCCGGGTCTGCGGTGACCAGCGCGGCGGCGGAACCGTCTCCGGGAATCGCCGCCTGGGGCAGTACGCGGACCCGGTCCTGGGTGAACACAGTGCCGGCGGCGTTGGTCGCGGTGAGCAGCAACGCGCTGTGCGCGCCGCCGGCGGCGAACACCGTGCGAGCCAGGTGCAGCATGAGTATGAAGGCGGCGCAGCCACCGTTGTGCAGGTCCAGGACCAGTGACGGGGTGATCCGGAGCCTGCGAGCGACGTCTCCGCCGCAGCCCACAACGGGCAGGTCCGGTAGCTGGGAGTGGGTGAAGATCACCTCGACGTGGTCGATGGCATTGCCGCCCACCTGCTCGCGCAGCCTGCCGATCGCCGCGCACATCAGGTCCACATTCGACTCCCCCGGCGCTGCATGATGCCGGAACGCAGGTGGCGCGAACATCGGATTGTCCGACAGGGTGCGGCTGTCGGCGTCGGCGAACTCGCGGAAGTACTCCGCCGGGACCCGTTTCTCGGGGAGGTAGGAGGCGAGGCCGGCGATTCGGGCGGACATCAGGACATCCACTCGGGCCGGACCGGCAGACCGCGGGCGTGCCGGTGTTCGGCGATCGCCGTCAGATTCTCGAGCTCCAGTTGATGACCGGCGGAGAACATGTCCCAGAAGTCGCCCACCCATACGGGACGGTCGGGTGGCGCCGTCTCCGGGTACGGGTTGTGGTCGTAGAACGGATGGTGGCAGTTGGTCCACAGCACGACCGATCCGGGCTTGTCGAACACGGTCCGGGCGTCCACCACTCGCATCAGATAGATCATCCACAGATGTGCGCCCTGGTCCCAGGCGCAGTGATAGTCGACGGTGCGCGCCTGCGGCTGGGCCACCGTGCGGGTGTAGATCTCGGTCGCGTCGCCGAGCATGTCCCGTGCCACCCAGAGGCCGGGTTCGTCGGTCTCGCGGAAGCCGCGCAGGCTGTACGTCCACTCCTCCAGTGACCGAGTGTCGGAGAGCCACTCGTACACCGCATCTGGCGGTGCGTTCACGTAACCCTGCACGGTGCAGAATTCGCCGTACATCTGCTGGTGCGGGTACACCGAACGGAGTCGATCCAGCACCACCGCAGTGGCGACCGGGCGTGGATGCGTTTCGATGCGGATGGTTCCTTCGATATCGTCGAGCGGTGGGATCATCTCGGCTCCTTCGTCGATTCGGGCAGGATGGCGGCGAACGGCGGAGTCTCCAGCGGATCGGTGTCGACCACCAGGCACAGCGGCCCGCGCCCCGGACGTCCGAGTTCGGCTGCAGCGGAACGAATCGCATCGACGGTCCCGGCGCTGCGCACCCGCAGGGTGGGGAACATTGCGGCTAGGCCTTCACCGATCCTGCTGTGCCGGAACAGGTTGAGGCTCGGGAGGTCGGCGAAGAACCGGTCCTCGCGCGCGACGCACATGCCGTGAGCGTCGTTATTGAGCACCACGAGCAGCACGGGGGCGTTCGCCTCGATCGCGGTGTGGATCTCCATGCCGTGCATGTAGAAGGCACCGTCGCCAGCGAGGATCACGGTCGGTTCGCCGGTGGCGATGGCGGCGCCGATTCCCGCGGCGATACCGAATCCCATACCGCCCATCCCCAGTGCGACGACGAACCGTGAACCGGTGCCCAGCGGCAACCGATGGACGGCGGCGGCCCCCGCATTCCCGGCGTCGGCGAAGACGAGCGCGTCGCTGGGGATCGCGGGGGCCAGGGCATCGATGGCGTCGGCACAGGTGATCCGCCCGGTCCCCGAGCGCGGCACGGTGAGCGGTTCCGCACGTTCGCGCGTCCAGGGCATCCGTGGCGGCCCCGAGCCGAGCTGAGTCGTCAGGGAGCGCAGATACCGGGTGAGATCACCCGTGGACTCGTGTCGCGATACCTCGCACAGCGGCGGTGCCGAGTCCACGTGCACGGTGAAAGCCGCACGTAGTGCAGAGTCCAATCCTCCGCGATCCATCACATCCAGGTCGGTGCCCAGTGCGAGGATCAGATCGGCTTCGGCAGCCACGCGGGGCACCGACGGGTGCCCCATGACACCTGCGACCCCCACCGTATGTGCGCCGTCGGGTACCGCATCGCGGCCGTTGGGCCCTACCGCGACCACTGCCCCAATGCGCCGCGCCACCGTCCCGGCTGCCTCAGCTACCCGGGCTCGCGAAGCCGCAGCGCCGAGCAGGATCAGGGGACGCCGCGCGGCGTCGACCGCGCCGACGACGTCGGGCGAGCACGTCACCGGCGGCGGTGCGGGCCGACGGTGCCGCACATCGGGCTCCCACGGCGCTGTCTGGACATCCTTGGGCAGGATCACGGCGGCGGGGAACCCGTGATCGAGGGTGTCGAGCGCATGCTCCAATGCGGGACCGAGTTGATCGGGGGCTCCGACCCGGACGGCGAATCCGGTGACGGTCCGGAACATCGATGGTGCGCGGCCACGAGCACATGTCCTGGAAGCCGCCGCGGCCCTCCGCCGAGATCGGTGGGCTACCGATGAGCGCGAGGACCGGGACGCGGCTCTGGTAGGCCTCGGCGAGCGCGGGAACGCAGTTCATGGCGGCGCCGCCGGAGGTGGCGATGAGACAGGAGGGGCGGCCGGTGATCCGGGTGGCTCCGTCCGCCATCGCGCCGGCCCCGAACTCGTGCTTCGCGATGGTCAGGTGTATCCGGTTGCCTTGCGGCGCACGCATGAACGCGGCGAACAGATCCTCCGAGTTGGCGCCGTGAATCCCGTACGCGTTACGAATGCCATAGGCATGCAACGCGTTTGCAATTCCACTTGCGCAACTCGTGGTCACCTTCGTCACGGTAGGCGCGTGTGTGGTACATCACAATGGTGTGAAGCAAAGCAAACGAGCGCACGCCGGGGTCGGCCGGATGCATTGCGGCGGACGGTATCTGCCGATTCGGACTAATCGCCGGCGGGCGTAGCATCGAAGGCGTCGAGAAGCCGCTTCGCCGCCAGTGCGGGCGTGAGTCCGCCTGCCCGCACCGCGGTCTCGACCTCGTCCCGGATCGAGCGGACGCCGGCCGATCGCTCCACTCTCGCGAGGACCGCGTCGCGGACCATCGTCCACGTCCAATCGACCTGCTGTTGCTGCCTCCGACGGTCGAATTCGCCCGCCTCCTGCAGCGTTCGCTGGTGGCGCACGATGGCGTCCCAGAACTCGGGTACTCCGGTTCCCTCCAGGGCGCTCATGGTGAGTACCGGCGGTCGCCACAGCGACCCCCTGGGATGAATGAGCCGCAACGCGCTGGAGAGCTCCCTGGCGGCCACGCGCGCCTCGACGATGTGGTCACCGTCGGCCTTGTTCACCGACACCACATCGGCCAGTTCGAGCACGCCCTTCTTGATTCCCTGCAACTGGTCACCGGTGCGCGCGAGGGTGAGGAACGCGAACGTGTCGACCATGTTCGCGACCGTGACCTCGGACTGCCCGACTCCCACGGTCTCCACCAGGATCACATCGAATCCCGCGGCCTCCAACAGCACGATCGTTTCCCGGGTGGCCTTGGCGACACCGCCCAGTGTGCCCGAGGTCGGTGAAGGACGGATGTACGCGCGGGGGTTCACAGCGAGCGTGCCCATCCGCGTCTTATCACCGAGGATGGAACCGCCGCTGCGGGTGGACGACGGATCCACCGCGAGTACCGCGACCTTGTGCCCCAATGCGATCAGGTGATTGCCGAGCGCCTCGATGGTGGTCGATTTGCCCACGCCGGGCACACCGGTGATCCCCACGCGGATAGCCAGCGCCGCATCGGGCGCAGGCGTGAGCGCGAGGAGGAGTTCCTGGGCCAGCATCTGATGATCGGGGCGGCGCGATTCGACCAGGGTGATGGCCCGCGCCAGCACCGCGCGCCGATCGGCGCGGACTCCGGCGGCGAGGTCGTCGACGGACATCACGCCAGGTCGTACCCCAACGTGTCCCCGAGCCCGCGGAGCAGATCGACCGCGGCGTCCGCGATCACGGTGCCGGGCGGGAAGATCGCCGAGGCACCGGCCGAGTACAGCTCGTCGAAATCGCCGGGCGGAATCACGCCGCCCACGACGATCATGATGTCCGGCCGGTCGACCGCGGCGAGCGCATCGCGGAGCGCCGGAACCAGCGTGAGGTGCCCGGCGGCGAGGCTGGAGACGCCCACCACGTGCACATCGTTGTCCGCGGCCTGCTGCGCGACCTCCTCGGGCGTGGAGAACAGCGGACCCACGTCGACATCGAAGCCGAGATCGGCGAACGCGGTCGCGATCACCTTCTGGCCGCGGTCGTGCCCGTCCTGGCCCATCTTGGCGACCAGCACGCGGGGGCGGCGGCCGTCGGCCTCCTCGAACTTCGCCACCAGATCGGAAGCGGTCGTGATGGTGTCCGACGAGCCGGCTTCATCGCGATACACGCCACTGAGCGTACGGATCTCGGCCTGGTGTCGCCCGTAGACCTTCTCGAGCGCATCGGAGATCTCACCGACGGTGGCCTTGGCCCGCGCCGCGTCGATGGCCAGGGCGAGCAGGTTGTTCTCCAGTCCGCCTTCGCTCGAGCCGGCGGCCCGCGACAGATTCGCCAATGCGGCGGAGACCTCGGCGTCGTTGCGCTCGGCGCGGAGCTGCTCCAGTTTCGCGAGCTGCTCGGCGCGCACCCGGGAATTCTCCACCTTGAGGATCTCGATCTCCGCGTCCTCGGGAACCTGGTACTTGTTCACGCCGATCACGGGTTGGCGCCCCGAATCGATGCGCGCCTGTGTGCGCGCCGCGGCCTCCTCGATGCGGAGCTTCGGGATGCCCTCGGCGATCGCCTTGGTCATGCCACCCGCCTCCTGCACCTCTCGGATGTGCGCGCGGGCGCGCTCGGCCAGCTCGTGGGTGAGTGTCTCGACGTAGTACGAGCCGCCCCACGGGTCGATCGGCCGGGTGGTGCCGGACTCCTGCTGCAGCACGAGCTGCGTGTTGCGGGCGATGCGGGCCGAGAAGTCGGTGGGGAGGGCGATCGCCTCGTCGAGGGCGTTGGTGTGCAACGACTGGGTGTGTCCCTGCGTCGCGGCCATCGCCTCGACACAGGTCCGGGCGACGTTGTTGAACACGTCCTGCGCGGTGAGCGACCAGCCCGAGGTCTGCGAATGGGTGCGCAACGAGAGCGACTTGCTGTTCTTCGCATCGAACTCCGCGACCAGTTCGCTCCACAGTAAGCGCGCAGCGCGGAGCTTCGCGACCTCCATGAAGAAGTTCATCCCGATGCCCCAGAAGAAGGACAGACGCGGTGCGAAGGTGTCCACGTCCAGGCCCGCGTCGATACCGGCCTTGATGTACTCGACACCGTCGGCCAGCGTGTACGCGAGCTCCAGATCGGCTGTGGCACCGGCTTCCTGGATGTGATAGCCGGAGATCGAGATCGAGTTGAACTTGGGCATCTTCTGCGAGGTGAAGGCGAAGATGTCCGAGATGATCCGCATGGACGGCGCGGGCGGATAGATGTAGGTGTTGCGCACCATGAACTCTTTGAGGATGTCGTTCTGGATGGTGCCCGCGAGCTTCTCAGGGCCCACTCCCTGCTCCTCGGCCGCGACCACGTAGAGCGCGAGGATCGGCAGCACCGCGCCGTTCATGGTCATGGAGACGGAGACACCGCCCAGGTCGATGCCGTCGAACAGCTGCCGCATATCGAGGATCGAGTCGATCGCCACGCCCGCCATGCCCACGTCGCCGGTGACGCGCGGGTGGTCCGAGTCGTAGCCGCGGTGGGTCGCGAGGTCGAAGGCGACCGAGAGTCCCTTCTGACCGGCGGCCAGGTTCCGGCGGTAGAAGGCGTTGGACTCGGCGGCGGTGGAGAAACCGGCGTACTGGCGGATCGTCCACGGCTGGTTGACGTACATCGTCGGGTACGGGCCGCGGATGAAGGGCACCGCCCCGGGGTACGAGTCGACCGGATACCCGGCGTCGGCGATGGCCTCGCGGTCGGCGCGCGTGTACACCGGTTTGACGTCGATCCCCTCCGGGGTCGACCACACCAGTTGGTCGGGCGTGTAGGCGTGGGCCTGGGCGGCGGCCTCGACGAATGCGTCGACATCCGCCGCACGGGGTGCCTCCGGTGCAGGGGCGTCGGAGTCGAACGGGATGTCGGCGAAGCTGCCGATCGTGGTGTCAGTCATCACGCCCCCAATCGGGTGAGCAGGTCGTCGAGTACGGCAGCCGCATCGATCTTCGCGTGCAGATAGAAGTCGATCAGACCGTCACCGACGGTGCCGGGGGCGCCCGCGAGGAGCACGAGGTACCCCTGCTCGCGCAGCGACCGGGCGAGTGTTTCGCCCTCCTCGGCATAGCCGGCGTCCGAGCCTGCGAGGACCACGATCTGTGCGCCGGGCGAGCCGTCGACGGTGGCGGTGCCGGCGCGCTGCTCGTCGGCATCGAGCACCGCCTCGATACCACCGGAGGCGAGCAGATTGGTCACGAAGGTCGACCGTGCGTTGTGTGCGGCCACGGATCCGATGGTGACCATCCGGATCCGGGGGCGCACGCCGTGTTCACGCAGGAAGGAATCGGAGCGGGTCCGCAGTGCGTCGAAGGGCGCCGCGTACGAACGGAGGACGGGCCCGTTGGTGGCGGCCGACGGGGCGATGGGCGCCTCGGCGAGGTTCGGGAATTCGTTGACACCGGTGATTTTGCGGGCGCGTCTGGACACCGCGGCATCGCGACGTTCGGCCGCCTCCCCGATCCGGCCGGCGATCGACTCGTCGGACACTCCGGCGGTGAAACCACCGGCGCGCTCGACGGCCTGCAACTCCGCCCAGGCGGCCCGGGCCACATCGTCGGTCAGCGATTCGACGTGCCAGGAGCCGGCACCGGGATCGGCGACGCGGCCCAGGTTGGACTCCTCGAGGAGGAGCAATTGCGTATTGCGGGCGATGCGCCGGGAGAATCCGGCCGAGTAGCCCTCGACCCCGCCGGGAAGTGCGGCGTCGTATCCCAGAGTGGTCACGTAGTCGGCCCCGCCGACACCCGCGCCGAACGCGGCAACGGTGCCGCGGAGCATGTTCACCCAGGGGTCGCGCTGCGTCGTGGCAGCGAGCGAGGTGACCGCGTGCACCGGGGCGTTACCGGCCCCGGGATGGCCGAGACACTCGGCGACCCGAGCCCAGACGGTGCGCCACGCGCGGATCTTGGCGAGCGTGAGGAATTGGTCATCGGTCGCCGCGAGCCGGAAGGTGAGCTGATCGAGCGACGAGGCCGTATCGAATCCGGCGGCGACGAGCGCACGCACGTGGTCCAGCCCGGCCGCGGCCGCAAGACCCAGTTCCTGGGCACAGGTGGCGCCGGCGTTGTGCAGGTCGGCACCGTCGACGACGAGGGCGCGGACGTCTTCCGTGCGGATGACCGCGATGCGGGCCAGCTCGATCGCTTCGTCGTCGGAGACATCGGAGCGGCCGACCACGGCGGAGGTCAGTGGTGCGGCGCCCAGGCTCACCCGCACCAGGTCGGGCCGGTACTGGTCGCTCTGCGCCGCGGCGTCGAGCTTCGCCAGCACCTGCTCGGCGGCGCGTCGCGCCTGCGACCCCGCGGTCACCAGGATCGGGGCCATATCGGGATAGACGCCCTCGAGCAGCGGTCCCGGGTCGGGCCGGGTGAGCCACAGTGCACTGGCGCCGGATTCGAGGGCACCGAGTACATCGGCGGCGTCGGTCTCGGGGCCGAATACCTCGGCCACCCGCCATCCGAGGCGGACGTCGGGAGTCGGCGATCCGCCGCGCGTGTACGGGTACACACCGGGTAGCAGCGCCTCGGGCCGTTCATCGCGGCGCGAGTAGAGCGGTGCGATGAGGACGCCGTCGTCTTCGGTCGGGGTGGTGAGGGTCGCGATCGGGTCCTCGGGCGGAGTCCCGCCTCGCGACTTCGCGAGCACGGCGCCGACCGATGCGCGCCATGCGTCGTAGGGATTGTCTGCCACACGCCCTCCTCACCTGTGGCCCAGCACACCTGCGGGCCCCTGGCGCCGTGCCATCACAGCGGCGTCCGAGAACTCACGTTAACTGATTGCGCTTCCTACGCCCCAGTAGGGTGGTTCGGTCGCGGGCCGACCGGGCGCCACCGCGTATCTTGGCTCGACGTGGGTGCCAACGAAACTCGGTTCCGTCCCGGCGACCGATCGCTGGTGATCCGGGCGGCGGCCGGGGGCCTCGTCATCATCGCCGTGGTGGCGGCCGGATTACTGATGCCGCATCCCGCACCGTCGACGATCCGGGCGTGGGCGGACTCGACGGGCCCCTGGTTCCTGGCACTGTTCTTCGTGGCGCATGTGGTGGTGACCGTCTTCCCGGTACCCCGCACCATGTTCACGGTGTCGGCGGGCTTCCTGTTCGGCCCCGTCGTCGGGATCACCGTCTGCATGCTCGCATCGACCCTCGCCGCGATCATCGCCTTCCTCGGAGTACGGGAGATCGATCGCCGACACCCGTCCGAGGTCATCGCGCGCCTGCGCGAACACCGGGCGTACGCGCCGGTCGCCGCGCGTTTGCGCACCCGCGGCTGGCTCGCCGTCGGGTCGCTGCGGCTGATCGCGCCGGCACCGTTCTCGCTCGTCAACTACGCCTCCGCGCTCTCTCCGGTGCGGTTCTGGCCGTACACGGTGGCGACGGTGGCCGGCCTGGCCCCCGGCACGATCGCTGTGGTCCTGCTCGGTGACGCCCTCACGGGGCGCTCGGACCCGTGGCTGGTCGCGATCAGCGTCGGCCTGATGTCGGTCGGTCTCCTCGGCCTGGTCGCGGACGCCCGCATGCCGGCAAGCCCTAAGCCTTGACAAGCCGAATAGCAAGCCCTAGGGCTTTGCAGGGGCGGCCAGGAGCGCCGGGAGATCGGTGACTCCGTCGAGGACGTGGTCGGCGCCCGCCGCCGCGAGGACCTCCGGATCGGCCTTCCCGGTGAGCACCCCCACCGAGATCGCGCCGGCGTTCGACGCGGCCTGCACGTCGACCGCGGTGTCCCCCGCGGCGAGCACGCGGCGCACATCGCGCGCACCGGTCTTCTCCATCGCCCGGTGGATCAGGTACGGCGCCGGCCGCCCGGCCGGGACGTCGGAGGTGGTGACCACCGCGTCGACCGTCGATTCCAGGTCGGTCCCGATCTTCCAGCCGAGCGCGGCGAGCAGAGGATAGGCGACGGCGTCGTCGAACCCGGTGGTGAGCGCCACGGCGATACCGCGCGCCCGGAGCTCAGCGAGGGCCGCGGGCACGCCCTCAATCGCCCTCGGCGGTGCCGCGGCGTAGGCCTCGGCGAGTCGCTCGCGGAAACGCCGGAAGCCGGCGGCCACGAGCGTGTCCGTTGGCTCGATCCCGCCGAGGCGCAAAAGATGGGTGATGGCCTCCACCTTGTCGGTGCCCATCCAGACCTGCAGATC
The DNA here is from genome assembly GCF_000092225.1 of Tsukamurella paurometabola DSM 20162. Lineage (NCBI taxonomy): Bacteria > Bacillati > Actinomycetota > Actinomycetes > Mycobacteriales > Tsukamurellaceae > Tsukamurella > Tsukamurella paurometabola. The sequence goes on along the minus strand of NC_014158.1, from coordinate 2,190,715 downwards.
GGATTGCGCCACAGAGGCACCCGCGTCCTCGACGGCCCCGCGCAGCGCCTCGTAGACGGCGCCGCCATCGTCGATCGTGGTGCCGGCCATATCGAGTGCAACGAGATCGACGGGGTTGTTCATGCGTTTCTCCTGACGGCGACGGATCGCAGCGCTGCGTTCGGGGCTGCGAAGAGACGGTTCTCGACGGTCACGGTGGTCACGCCGGGCACGTACCTGTCCTCGGAGTATTCGACGATGTCGCCCGCGGAATCCGTGGTGGTGCGCCGCACGCGCAGCAACGGCGCTCCCTCGGCGAGGAGAAGATCGGCCGCATCGTCGGCGGTCGCCGCCACGGCGTCGAGTCGGTGGGTGGAGGCGAAAAGATCGGCTCCCCGGTCGAGCAGGAAACGGTTCACCGAGCCGGAATCCGGGTCGAACTCCATCAACTGACGTCCCAGGTCCCAGACGAAATACATCTCCTCCCGGAGCGCAGGCGCGCCGTCCAGGGTGCGCACTCGACGGAGCGCGAGCACGGGCTCCCCCGGCTCGATCTGTAGGCGCTCGGCAAGTTCCGCCGAGGCCGGCACTCGCGCCTGCAATGTGGTGCGCTGGCCCGGTTCACGGCCGTGTTCGCGGGCCCACGCCGTGAACGAGCCCAGGGCACTGGCGGAGTGGCTGGCCACATTCCGGCGCACCACCGGTGATCGACCTTGACCTCCGACGATGAGTCCCTCGGCACGGAGCGTCGCAAGCGCTTGTCGCACCGGGCCGCGCGAGGTTCCGAACTCCTCGCATAACGCCGCCTCGCTCGGCGCCTGCTGACCCTCGGGCCAGGTGCCCGCGGCGATCCGACCGCGGAACTCCGCCGCGAGGCGATGGTGGAGCGGCTGACCTGCTGACATAGACCTGAGTCTACAAGTGAGGATCAAACCCTGGTGGATCGCGCGTGAACACCTCGTGAACGCGTCGATTACCTGGGTGTACACGAGAACAACTTGTATAGACATCTGGTGATACACCTTGCGAGAGGTCGGCGCACAAGCCACGATCGAGGCTGTGAACAGCGCAGCGGACATCGTCATCGTCGGGGCCGGCGTCGTGGGACTGGCCCACGCCGTCGAGGCGCTCGAGCGTGGCCTCCGGGTGACCGTGCTCGAACGCGACGAACGCGCCGTCGGCGCCTCGATCCGCAACTTCGGCCACGCATGCGTGACCGGCCAGTCGGGCGAGCTCGCCGAGCTGGCGCATCTGGCTCGCGAGCGATGGCTCGACCTCGACGCACGAGCGCACCTCGGCGCCCGCGCAACGGGCGGTCTGGCGGTGGCCCGGCACAGCACCGAACTCGCCGTCCTCGAAGAATTGGCCGCGTCCCGCCCGGACGATGTGCGGCTGCGAACCGCCGCACAGACCCGGGCGGAGCTTCCCGGGGACGCAGCCGACGTCGTCGGTGGCGCGGCCCTCCTCTCGGATCTGCGAGTCGATCCGCGCACCACGGTGCACCATCTGGCCCGGTGGGTGCAGGCACAACCCGGCGCGGACATCGCCTTCCGCACCGCCTACCTCGGCTACGACGGCACTCGTGCGATCACCAGTCGCGGCACCATCACTGCCGGCCGCGTGATTGTCTGCGTCGGGCACGATCTCGACCATCTACTCCCGGAGCTGGCCGACGCGAACGAGGTCCGGCGGTGCACACTGCAGATGGCCCGCGCGGCCGACCCCGGGACGACGATCGAGCCGGCGGTGCTCTCCGCCACCTCGCTGCTGCGCTACCCGGCGTTCGCGCAGACGGCTGCCGCGACGGCACTGCGTGCCCGGATGGACCGTGAGCGGCCCGACCTGATGGGCATCGATGCCAACGTCATGCTCACCCAACGCCCCGATGGCAGTGTTCTCATCGGCGATTCGCACCACACTGAGGTCACGGTGGACCCGTTCCTCGACGAGTCCGCCTCATCGACCCTCCACGACGAGGCGGCTCGAATCCTGGGCCTGCGTGGCCTGCGCATCCTTGAACGCTGGCAGGGCGTCTACGCCTCGAGTCCGCAGCGTCCCTACCTCGTCGCCGAACCGGAACCGGGCCTCAGTGTCCGGGTCGTGACCTCCGGGGTCGGCATGACCATTGCGCACGGGCTCGCCCGGCGCCACTTCCCGAGCTGATCGTACGAACCCCCCCATCCGATCTCCCCTCTTCAGTTCCGACCACGTCATCCACGAAGGGCGATACCCCATGCGCATCAACCGTTCTCTCACCGCGGCGGTGGCCGTCGCCACCGTGCTTGCGGCCACCGCCTGCGGGGGCACCGGCGGCGGTTCCGGATCCGGTGATTCCGTCACCGTGTACAGCGCCGACGGTCTCGGCGACTGGTACAAGGCCGAATTCGCCGACTTCACCAAGCGAACCGGCATCACGGTCGCTCTGGTCGAAGCCGGTTCGGGAGAGGTGATCTCGCGCGCGCAGAAGGAGAAGTCGAATCCGCAGGTCGATGTGCTCGTCACTCTCCCGCCGTTCATCCAGCAGGCGCACCAGCAGGGCTCACTCGCGCCCTCCGGCGTCGATACGGGTTCCGTTCCGGCCGAACTGAAGTCGAATGACGGTACCTATGTGGCCGTGGTCAACAACTACTTCGCGATGATCCGTGGCACCGCTGCGCTTCCCAAGCCTGCCGACTGGGCGGAGTTGACCGGCCCGGCGTACAAGCAGAAGATCCAGTACTCCACCCCGGGAAAGGCGGGCGATGGCACCGCGCTCCTCCTTCTGCTCCAGCAGATCATGGGCAAGGAGGGCGCGCTCGCGTACCTCGCCGAGCTGCAGACGAACAACGTGGGACCGTCGACATCCACGGGCAAGCTCGGACCGAAGGTCTCGAAGGGCGAACTGAGCGTGGCCAACTCGGATGTGCAGATGGCGCTCGCCGCCATCGCCGCCGACAAGGTGGCCTACGAAGTGTTCTACCCGGCCTTCGGGGGCAAACGCAGCACGCTCCCTCTGCCGTACTTCATGGGGCTGGCGGCTCAGGCACCGCATGCCGCGAACGGGACCAAGCTCATGGAGCACCTGCTGTCGAAGCAGACCCAGCAGAACATCCCCGCCCGCGCCTGGGGTGCCCCGGTGCGCACCGATGTCACCCCGTCGGGCCAGCAGTGGGACGCTTTCCGCGCCGCTATCGACGGCGTCGAGATCTGGTACCCGAACTGGGATCAGGTGCTCAGCGGTCTCGACGCCGATATCAAGGCCTACGAGAAGGCGACCGGCCAGTGAGCGGCACGGATCGCGTCATCCGCGCGCCGCGGGGACTCGCCGACCACGAGGTGGACCGCACCGTCCGCCGCCGCTCGGCGGTGCGACTCGATCGGGTCAGCGTGCGCTACGGCGACACGATGGCGCTGCGCGAGTGCAGCTTCGAGGTGGCGCGCGGTGAAACCGTGGCCCTGCTCGGTCCGTCCGGATCGGGGAAGTCGACGGCACTCAAAGCCATCGCCGGTTTCGAGCAGGTCGCTTCGGGGACGGTGACGATCGACGAACGCGACGTGACCCGCCTCTCGCCTGCCAAACGCGGGATCGGCATCGTGGTCCAGAGCTACGCCCTCTTCCCGCACATGACAGTGCGCAAGAACGTCGCTTTCGGCCTCGCCGCCCGAGGCGCCGACCGGGCCGCCGCCGGGCGCCGCGTGGACGAGGTGCTCACCATGGTAGGTATGAGCGCCTACGGTGATCGCTTGCCCCGCCAGCTTTCCGGCGGACAGCAGCAGCGGGTCGCGATCGCCCGCGCCCTGGCCACTCGTCCTGCGGTGGTGTTGCTGGACGAGCCTCTCTCCGCGCTCGACGCCGGTATGCGCAAGGACATGCTCGGTGAGCTGCAACGGCTGCGGGCCGAGCTTCCCGAGGTCGCGATGGTGTATGTGACCCACGATCAGAGCGAGGCGCTCGCACTGGCCGACCGGATCGCCGTGATGCGCGATGCCCGGCTGGAGGCGATCGGGCACACCGACGAGCTCTTCCACACGCCGCCCACCGAATTCACCGCGACCTTCCTCGGTGGTGCCGACGTTCTCGAGGTGACCCACGTGCGCCGCGAGAGTTCCGGGCTCCGCGGTGACTACGGCCGCCGGGTCCTGCGTACCACGCGTACCGCACCCGCAGGCACGGCCGATATCGGTTTCGCGGTCCGACCCTGGGCATGGCGGTTCACCCGGACGGAGCCGGACAACGGGGTTCGGGTAACGATCGAACAGGAGCAGTGGCGTGGCTCGGTGCGGCACCTCACCGCCCGCATCGTGGACACCGGACGTCGCATCGGCGTCGACGTGCCGGTTCTCACCGAGGCTCCGATGAGAGCCGAGACCCTGTGGGCGGAAGTCGATCCCGCCGATGTCATGGTGGTACCACTCGATCGCGCCGGAGACCAGTCGTGAGCACTGTCGTGGCCCCGCCCGCCGAGCCGTCGCATGCGGTCCTGGCCGGGAAACGCGCCCCACGATGGCTTTGGGCATTGCCGCCGGTCGCGTTCGTCGTGGTGGCGGTGGCGTACCCGCTGACCGGAGTCGTCGCCCGGACCTTCACCGACAAGGCCGAGCGCCCAGCGGGCTTGGCCACCTGGCGCGAGACCCTCACCGACGGTGCCGTTCTCCGGGCGCTCGGCACGACGATCCAGGTGGCGGCGCTGTCGACGATCGGCTGCCTCATCGCCGGTACCTTTCTCGCGCTCGTGCTCGCCTACGTCCCGTTTCCGGGAGCTCCCGCGGTGGTACGGCTCATCGAGGTCGTCGTCTCGTTCCCCAGCTTCCTCATTCCGCTGGCCCTGGGCGTACTCCTGGGACCGGTAGGCGTGATCAACGCCGCGATCACGCCGCTCGGACTGTCGACCGGGGCGTTCAGCACATCGCTGTGGGGTGTGGTGCTGGCCGAGATCGCCTTCTACACACCATTCGTGGTGCGCCCCGTGCTCGCTGCATTCGGACAGCTCCCGGCGGCGCAGATCAACGTGGCGTCCTCGCTCGGTGCGGCACCGGCGAGGATCGTCGCCCGGGTGATCCTTCCCGCCGCGTATCCGGCGCTCGTTGCCGCCGCCTCCCTGACCTTTTTGTTGACACTCAATGAGTTCGGGATCGTGCTGTTCACCGGGGCGAAAGACGTGATCACCCTCCCGATGCTCGTCTACACCCGCTCGATCGTCGGCCAGGACTTCGCCTCGGCCGCCGTACTCGCCACCGTGCAACTGATCCTCTCAGTGGGTGCGTACCTGCTGTATCGCTCGTTCACCCGTCAGGAGGCGCACTGATGTTGATCCGCAACGGGGCCGCGCGCATCGCCGTATGGCTCGCATTCGCCGTAGTGCTGGTGGCGTTGGTGATCACGCCCATCGTGGTCACACTGGTCACCGCGTTCAGCGCCACCTGGACGTCGGTACTGCCGTCGGCACTGACCTTCGATCACGTGCGGGACGCCTTCGCGCCGGAGAACGCGGCGAGCGTAGGCGTCTCGGTGCAGACCGCGATCATCGCCTCCACGGTCGCGGTGGTCGCCGGCACCTGGGCAGCGCTGGCCGTGCCGGGGTTGCCACCGCGCCTGCGTGGGCTCGCCGACGCCTTCTTCCACCTTCCCGTCGCGGTGCCGTCGGTGGTGGTCGGTCTGGGAGTGCTGGTGGCCTTCTCCGCGCCGCCGCTCGTGCTCAGCGGGACGGCGGCGATCGTGATCCTGGTGCAGGCGATCCTGGTGTTCGCCTTCGCCTACTCGATGGTGTCCGCCGCGGCCGTCCAGGTGGACCCGATGCTGGACAAGGTCGGCGCGTCGCTCGGTGCGTCCCCGCTACGGTTGCTGGTGCAGATCAAGCTCCCGCTGCTCGCGCCGGCGATCGCCGCCGCGGCAGGACTCTCGGTGGCCCTGTGCATGGGCGAGCTCGGCGCCACGATCATGGTGTATCCGGCGTCCTGGCGGACACTCCCGGTCACGGTATTCACGCAATCCGACCGCGGCGACATCTTCGGCGCCGCCGCGAACACACTGTTGTTGGTGCTGGTCACCGTGATGATCCTGGGCGCGCTTTCAGCGCTCCGGCGGCACGGCCGGAACTGACCGCCAGCAGGGTCGAGACCACTTCGCGAGGTGGGGCGTCCTTGCGGCGCACCGCACGCAATCGTCGCCGGAGGTCCACGCCCGAGGTAGCGACCTCGACGAGTCTGCCGTCGCGCAGCTCAGCGGCCACCGCCAACTCGCTGAGCACTGCGGCGTGGCCGCCTGCTTCCACCATGATCTTCACCGCCGCATTGGTTCCCAAGGCCACGGCATCGGGATCAGGGGATCCACCGGCCCGAATCAGGGCCGCCTCGAACGCGTCCCGGGTACCCGCGCCGCGCTCACGGGTGACCAGCGTGAGGCTGGCGAGTTCGTCCACGTCCACCGGGCGATCGGCGCGGCGCCGGGTGAGGGGGTGTCCTGGCGCCGCTACCAGCACCAGCCGGTCGGTTCGGATCGTGCGGGCGGTGAGATCGGCGGGCACCGCCGGACCCTCGACGAATCCGACGTCGGCGACGTGTCCGCGGACGTCTGCGATCACCGCGGTGGTGTTGCCCACGGTCAGGTGCACGGGCTCGTCGGTGTACTCACGCATGCGGGCCAGCCAGGCGGGCATGAGGTACTCGGCGATGGTCTGGCTGCACGCGATCCGCACCGTGTGGTCGGCGCGGAGGGCCTCGGCCCCGGTCTGTAGGCCCGTCATGGCCGTGACCACGCTGCGCGCCCACTCGGTGACCGCCGCCCCTTCCGGCGTCAATTCGGCCCCTCGAGTTCGCCGATCCAGCAGGTCCAGGCCGAGCAGCCGCTCCAGGTTCCGCAATCGTGAGCTCGCGCTGGGTTGTGAGATCCCGCATTCGCGCGCAGCCGCAGAGATCGAACCCAGATCGGCGACCGCAACCAGTAATCGCAGCGACTCCACCGACGGCATCTCCATAGACCAATTCTATGGGTAGATAGTAGAGCTGTGGCTACCGGATCACATGGTGCACGGCCAGAGTGGTCGGCATGCACGCCACGACCACCGATACCGGCGCCGCACTACGCTCGCGGCCGAAGCTGTTGCGTGATCTGAGCTCACCCTGGCACGCGCTGTCGAACCTCACACCGAACTGGTTCGCGTCGGTGATGGGCACCGGCATCATCGCCAATGCTGCCGTGGGCTTGCCCATCCAGGTGCCCGGAGTGCGCACCGCGGCGGCCGCGTTCTGGTCCGTCGCCGTTGCTCTGCTGATGGTCCTCACCGCGGCCACGGTCGCACATTGGGTCCGCTATCCCGCGTTCGCCCGTCGACACCACAGCGATCCCGTGATCGGGAACTTCTACGGGGCCCTAGCGATGGCCTTCCTCACGGTCGGCATCGGTGCGGTAACGGTGGGCCAAGACTGGATCGGACGCACCGCGGCGGTCGCGATGGGGACCGTCCTCTGGGGGATCGGTACCGTGCTGGGCCTGGTGGTCGCCGTGGCACTTCCCGTGCTGATGCATCGCGGTGGACACTATCGTGCGGACCACGCCTTCGCCGGCTGGCTGATGCCCGTCGTCTCCCCCATGGTGACCGCCGCCGCAGGCGCGGTGCTCATGCCCTACGCCCCCGCGGGCGCGCCGCGCTCCGCACTGCTCTGGTTGTGCTACGGCTGCTTCGGCTTCACCGTCATCGCCTCCGCGATCGTTGTCCCGTTGGTGGTGCGGCGCCTGCTGCGCGGACCGTCCTGGACCGCGACCATGGTGCCCACCACGTGGATCGTGCTCGGGCCGCTGGGGCAATCCATCACCGCGGCGAACGGTCTCGGCGCGACCGCTCACCTCGCTGCGCCCCCGGACACCGCCGTCACCCTGCAGCGATGGGGTGTGGAGTACGGGTGGGCCGTCACGGTGGCGGTGCTGATGTGGACCGCCGTGGCACTCGTACTGACCGCGCGTACCGCGTTGGCGACCCCGGAAGGTCTGCCGTATGCACTGACCTGGTGGTCTTTCACGTTCCCAGTCGGCACCTGCGCTACCGGATTCAGCGCCATGTACAAGGCTACCGGTGCGATCGGTTTCGCGGTTCTCGCGATCGTGTTCTTCCTCGGCCTCGTCGCGGGCTGGTGCATCGCCGCTCGCGGCACGCTCACGCGCGCCCTCGTGAGCGGTGCGCTCCTGCGACACCCGGAGCTGACCGAGAGAAATGCGCAAGCCAATACACTTGCTTAAGCCATTCGCAAGTTCATATACTTGCTTCATGTTCGTGGTCACCGCAGATCAACGTCGTAGTCGTACCGATTCCGATCGGGTCGAGGCGGCACGATCGCTACTAGCGTCGCTCGCCTGGCTGCGCCCACCCGACCGCACGGCGGGCGACGAATTGCAGGCCGTCGCGGACGACCCTGCAGTCGCCGTCGACGCAGCCCTCGCACTGCTCACCGACGGGCACTGGAGCATCGGCATCGGGGTCGGTCCGGTCGAGACGCCACTCCCCTCACAGACCCGGGCCGGGCGGGGCCGCGCCTTCGAGGCGGCACGCGACGCGGTCGAGGCGGCCAAGGGAACGGCCGTGCCCGTGCAGGTCCGCGCCGACGATGATGTCGCCGCCGCCCGGGCGCAAGCGATTCTGTCGGTGCTCGGCCTTATCGTGGGCCGCAGATCACGGGAGGGACAGGAGGTGACGGCATTGCTGAACACGGGGATGTCGATCACGGCGGCGGCTGCGGAGCTCGGCGTCTCGCGACAGGCCGCGTCGCAGCGCGCGGCGGCGGCCGGCTGGTCGGTGGAACCCGCCGCGAGGGAGCTGGCCGTCGAATTGCTCGGTGCCGCCGATACCGCAGCGCAGGCGGCATCGTGACCGCCGCGGTGATCGTGGTGCTCCTCATCGCAGCGGCGGCGGGCGTGGTCGCGGCCCGCGCGGGCACAGATGGCAAGGCCGGGCTGATCCGCGCCACCGTGCCCCTGCTCCTCCTCGCCGCCGCCGCAATCCTGGCGCTGGCCGCCCCCGCGACCACGGGATTCGGGTTGGCCGCGGTGCGGGTGGCCGCGGTCATCGCCGCCATGGCCGGCGGCAGTGTCCTGGTGACCGCGACGTTCGCGCTCGCGGGGGCGAACGGGCGGGCGGACGAGAGCGTGCCGGTCAGCGCGGCGGCGCCCGAGACCGACGAGTCCCCGGCCGCGGAGAACGGCGAGACCGTCGAGGAACCACTGCGCGGTGGACTGGCGATAGGGATTCTCGAGCGCGCCGCGATCGCCGTGTGCATTCTGGCCAATTTCGCGGCGGGTCTGGCCGTGATCGTTGCGGCGAAGGGGCTCGCCCGTTACCCCGAACTGCGAAACCCCGGCGCCGCAGAGCAGTTCATCATCGGCACCTTCGTGTCGGTGCTCTGGGCTGCGGGATGCGCCGGGGTCGCAGTGGCGATCAGCAGGTAGGTCAAGCCTCTTCGTGCGGCTCATTCGCGGGGTAGCCGGGCTGCTGCACCTGATACGGCGAGGGCTGCGCCGGCGTCACGGGAAGCGGCGCGGTCATCGGTTCGGGTGTCACGTTCGGGGTGCGGGGCGCGCTGAGCGGGTCGGGTGCCTGCTCGGTGACCACGACGGGCGCGACCGGCTCAGGATTGTCGAACCAGCCTTCGGTATCGATCCGATCGCGTGCCGCGGGCTGCGGCTCTTCGGTCGGTTCGAATCGGAAGACGCCGTCGGCCCCCTGCGTGCCCAGGTTGCGCATGAACCCCTGCAGCGCCGCGTTGAAATCGCTCGGCACCACCCACACCTTGTTCGCATCGCCCTGCGCCATCTCGGGGAGAGTCTGCAGGTATTGGTAGGCAAGCAATTCCGGGGTGGGGCGGCCCGATTTGATAGCGGAGAACGTGGTCTCGATGGCCTTCGCCTCGCCCTGCGCCTCCAAATAGGAGGCGGCCCGGCGGCCCTCCGCACGGAGGATCTCGGCCTGCCGGTCGGCCTCGGCGGCGAGAATCGCCGCCTGACGCTCGCCCTCGGCGAGCAGGATCCGGCTCGCCTTATCACCCTCGGCCGACTTGATCGCCGCTTCCCGGTGTCCCTCGGCGGAGAGGATGGTGGCCCGCTTCTCGCGGTCCGCCTTCATCTGCTTCTCCATCGACTCCTGGATGGTCGGCGGCGGGAAGATGGACTTGAGCTCCACCCGCGCCACCCGCAGGCCCCAGCGCGATGTCGCTTCGTCGAGCACGCCGCGGAGCTGGCCGTTGATCTTCTCACGCGAGGTGAGGGTCTCCTCGAGCGTCATCCCGCCCACCACATTGCGCAACGTGGTGGTGGTGATCTGCTCGACACCGACCACGTAGTTGCTGATCTCGTAGACCGCGGCTTCCGGCCGGGTCACCTGGAAGTAGACGACGGTATCGATCTGAACCGTCAGATTGTCCTGCGTGATCACCGGTTGTGGCGGGAAGGACACCACCTGCTCGCGCAGATCGACCCGCGCACGCACGGTGTCGATGAACGGGATCAGCAGAGCCAGTTGTCCGGACACGGTTCGGGTGTACCGGCCTAGGCGCTCGATGACGGCGGCCTGGGCCTGCGGCACCAGGACGAGCGATTTGAACAGGATGAATGCCGCGGCGATGATCAAGAGGACGAGTACGGCGATGCCGATTTCCATTGTCTTCCTTTCGTACCGGGTGGTCCCGGCGTCAGCTGTCCACGACGATGGCGACGGCACCGTCGATTTCGACGATCGTCACCTCGACTCCGGCGGGGATCGGCGCACCGTCGTAGGGTGTCCGAGCCGACCACTCCTCACCTCCGACCAGCACTCGGCCTCCCCCGCCGGTGACCTCGGCCGAGACCACGGCCTTCATGCCGGGCAACGATTCCAGATACGACGGCGCATCGGCCCGCCTGGCCTCGACGTATCGGCGCAGCGGCGGCCTGGCGAGCACGAGCAACAGCACCGACGAGACGGCGAACACCACTCCCTGTGCCCAGAGCGGAAGCGTGAAGAGCCCGGTGGCGCCGGCAGTGATGAGCGCGCCGCCGCCGAGCATGAGCAGCGTGAATTCGCCGGCCGCCGTCTCCGCAACGGCCAGCAGGACCGCTCCGATGAGCCACAGCGCCGCTGCCATACCTCCGATCCTGCCAGAAGTCGGACATCGGCGGTGTCACCCGGAGCGGAGTATCCGATCATCGCCGACGGGATCCGCCGCCCCTGTGATGCCGGACTACAGCGGGAAAGGCGGGGCACCGACTCCGACGAGCCGGTAGGTACCCCAGACGGTCTTATCGGTGACCAGCGCAGGGCTGCCGTCGCCGTCGCCCACCGCCACGGTGACGCTGCCGCGGGGCATCTTCTTCAGTGCCGCACCGATCTCCAGATCGTCGACGGTGCCGTACCAGTGGTAGTTGCCGTCAAGAGGTTCGAGGTGTCCGGCCAGGCGCACCGGTGAGGTGGCCTCGTAATCGCCGGATCGGAGCACCGCTTCGCCGGCGTAGACGCCCTCGTCGCGGATGTGCTCGTTCGACAGGTCGACCGCATCGCGGTCCGGTTTCGCTGGATTGCGGCGACCCTTGCCGATCCACCGGGCGGTGACCGGTGGCCGCGACATCAGACGAGTCGCCTGTTCTGCGTACGCCCATCGCAGCCAGGTCTGCAGCGTCGCGATCTGCGCCTTCCGTTGCGGCGCTCCTGCGAGCAGGACCAGATTCGGGACACCGTCGATCAGCATGCCCAGGTATGCACGGTCGGCATTGTCAGGCCCCACCGAGAGCGGCGGAGCGACCCGTGGATCCAGAGTGGGAACGTCGATCCGCAGTCCGGCATCGGCCAGCACGATCACGTCGTAATCGGAGGAGCCGGAGGCCGTCGTCAGTGACCACGCGTCGCGATCCTGATGAAATCGCGCCGAGGTCACCTCGGCGGGGGCGATGACGGTCCCGTCCACCCCGGGTACCGCCGATGCGGCGAGAATCGCGGTACGAGGGCCGCTCACGCGAGGAATCCTGCCTTCTTCCACGACCACCGCGCGATCGGCCCCATCAGACCGACCGATTCGAGGAACCGGCCCAGGTCGCGGAAGCCCTCCTGCTTGGCCTTGCGGTGGTGCGGATTCGTGATGGCGGCACGGTAAGCGGCCTTGGCATCAAGACCGACGCGTGCGTACATCCGCGGATTCGCGAAAAGCATGCGGAAACCGAAGGCCGCGAGTGCGTGCAGGTTCCCGACGAGCAGAGTTTGAGCTCGGCTGCGGCTGGCGACACCGCGGCGGGCGCCGTCGCGGGCGTAGCCGATGTGCCGTGCCTCCTCGGTGACGTGGATCTGCATGAGGCGGGCCACGATCGGCTGCAGTTCGGGATCGTCCTTGATCTGACGCTGTTGGGCGTCGAAGATCTCCTCGCCCACGAGTGCCGCGATCCACACCGCCTGGCCGCGAATCACTGGCGCCAGCGCGTACTTCACCACGGCGAGCTGCCACCCACGCAGCCGGAACGGGCGGGTGCCGATCCGATCGATCACCTTGCCGAACATCACCATGTGGCGACACTCGTCGCCCATCTCGGTCAGCGAGTAGAACGAATCACGCGAGGTGGGGTCGGCGGAGAGCAACTCGCGGAGCAGGAGTCGGTTGAGCAGATTCTCGAACCAGATGCCCATCGACAGCAGATTCGTGATCTCCTGCTTGGACAGCTCGATCCGCTGCTGCTCGGTCATCTGCTCCCAGATCTGCGTGCCGTACAGGGTGCACATGTGGGGCGGCAGGAAGTACCTGTCGGGATCGATCGGAGCATCCCAGTCGATATCGACGACGGGCGCGTACGAGCGTTTGACGGAGCCGCCGAGCAGGCGGTCGGCGACGTTCTCGCGGGTGCGTTCCGGCAGAGTCGTGTCGGTCATGCGGCGAACGTAACATCAATGCCAGACAGAGTCCAGCATTCTGTCTATATCAGCAGGTTGCAGGCCCGCCTACTCGGCGAATTGCGCCCTGGCGGGCAACACGAACATCTCCGCGTAGCGCCGTCCTGCTTCCAGGTTCGCCGAGCTCGGGCCGGTCTGTCCGGGCTCGTCGACCGCGTCGGCGACCGGCGCCAGCGGGGTGAGCAAGAGCGAATGGAGCTGTCGTACGAAGAAGTCCGCGAAGGCTTCGACATCGGCACCGTCGCGGTATTCACCGCGCCGGATCTCGCGCAGGAAGAACTTCCGCCCCTGTTGCATCTGGGGCGAATCGCCGTGCACGTACGGCAGGAGCAAGCTGGGGCTCACCGCGAGGACTCGCTGCAGCGCACGGTGCTCCCGCAGGTAGGCGTAGGCGTAAGCGAACCCGGCAGCGAGCCGCTCGCGATTGTCCTCGATCCCGTCGGCGTAGTCGTGAATCCGGCTGTAGAACTTGTCCAACTCGCTGGCGACCACGGCATCGACCAGCGCCTCCTTGCCGGTGAAGTGCTGGTACAGGGTCGCCCGGGCAAGCCGTGCCCGCTTGGCGAGTGCGCCCATCGAGATCCGGGTCAGCCCCGCCTCGTCCACCCAGTCGAGGGCGGCACGCAGGATCTGCGCGCGGGTATCCGGTCTGGTCTGCGGTGCGGCCACCCGGTGATCGTAATCCGAAACACCCGTGGTGCAGGACCGGAACGCGACCGTGGTTTACGATTACAAATAGTCTATTCGATTGCGCTGAGGGAGACCATGGGAGACCAGGCCACAACCGGGGTCGTATTCGCGTTGATCGCAGTGGCGTATCTCGGGCCGGGGCGGGTCGACGCACTCGGGCGTTTCCGTGAGACACAGCGCTCCCTTCTCGTCGTGGGGTTCCTCATCGCGGTCTTCGGCAACGGCCTACTGGTGTGGGCCACCGAAGCAGAGAAGACGATGTACGGACCCCCGACGTGGGCGGTGACGCTTCCCGTGGCGTGTTCGCTCGTCGTGGTGGCGGCCGCGGTGACGGTCCGAAACCCTTCGTCGCCGCCGCAGCGGATGACCGCGCCCGTGTCACCGGGCCCGCGCGAGCTGATCGGCGTCCCCGCGGTGTGCGCGGTATACGCAGTACTCGCGCTGGCCAAGGTCCTCGACACCGGCAGGCGCAATCGCGACGCGTTCGGTTACGCGCCGACGCTTCCGCCCGCCGTCACCGACCGTTACGCGAACGAGCCCCTGCCGAGGTACGAGACCTACCTGTCCGACCGCTGGGTGATAGCGGCCGCAATCGCCGTCGTCGTGCTGACGTTAGCCACGATCGCCGCCGGACAGGCCATCGTGCGCGACGACGATCCCGATCGCCCGGGGGTGGCGCAGCACGTCGCCCGGCTCGGTGCCGGGGCGGCGCTCATCGCCGGGACCGGCACCGCGCTCTGGGCGTCGAGGGCCGTATCGCGGATCGGCACCGAGAACCGAGAACACTATGACCAGGCCCAGAGATTGCTGATCGAGGCGGGCGTGTCCAACGCCGGCCTCGAGTCACCGCGCGATCTGCAGGGCGCGGCCAGCGCGTTAGAGACTGTGGGGAATCTGCCCAACCTGATCGGCTGGACCCTGATGTTCTTGGTTCTCGGCCGGGTCTTCGTGACCAACGGCATCCGAGATCGACGCGGAGAGGTCAGTTCTCCGGTTCGGTGACGAAATCCACCAGACGTTCGACGGCACCGATCAATGAGGAATCGAGGTCACGGAACGACGTGACCGCGGCCTGAACCCGGCGCCAGCCGTCTTGCGGTGTGCCCCAGCCCAGCCGGGCGCAGGTGCCCGTCTTCCAGTCCTCACCCCGCGGCACATCGGGCCAGGCCGCAATGCCCACCGAAGCCGGCTTCACCGCGGCCCAGATGTCGATGAACGGGTGCCCGGTCACCATCACGTACTTGCCGAGGGACTGGGTCATCCGGGACTCCTTGGAACCGTCGACCAGATGATCGGCAAGCACGCCCACCCGGCGCCCGGGACCGGGACCGAACTCGGCGAGTCGCGCGCCGAGATGGTCAAGCCCTTCCAACTGTTCGACGACCACACCCTCGACCCGGAGATCGTGGCCCCACACCCGCTCGACGATGGCCGCGTCGTGGATGCCCTCCACCCAGATCCGGCTCGGCAGAGCGACCTTCGCCGTCACTTTCTCGACGCGGGTCGAACCGGAGGCGCTGCGCTGCGGCCCGGACGGTGCCTTCGCTCTCGGCTTCACCAGCGTGACGGGCGCGCCGTCGATGAGGAAGGCGGCCTTGCGCATCGCGAACAACCGGACGGCACCGCGGCCGTCCTCGAGCTTGACGAAGTCGCCGTCGTAACTCTTGTCGAATCCGACCACGGCACCGCAGAATCCGGTCGCGGCGTCTTCCACGACCAGATCACGGTCCGCGGGTACCTCGGGAACGGTGCGGGCGCGCTTGCCCGCGTGTCCGGCGTAGATGTCTCCATAGCTGTTCGCCACGGCGCTCAACCGTAGCCGAGACGACGACCCGCATCGCGCAGGACGGGCCCGTGGTTTCTCGACGCGTCCGCGTTAGATCCGAATCGCCGGAGGTCGCCCGTGTCGACCGTCCGGGACAACGGGCCTACCCTTGATGCTCATGACCACCGTGGCAACACTCGCCCGCCGCGCCACCGCGGGGCCCGCGCAAGGCTTCGCGGTGTGGTCGGCGGCGTGGCTGGCCGGTTCGGCCGGGACCGACGATGTGCTCACCGCGCTCGCCGAGTGGGCGCCCGTGCAATCCGTCGTCGACGGCGATCTGCCGGATCTGCTGGCCGAGGTCCGCGCGCTCGATCCGCACGACGTCCGGCTACTGCTCCCCGCTCCCGGGGACGCCCGCGGCCTGCCCGCGGGTACCGACCTGGAGGATGCGGCGATGGCCCGTGGTGAGTTGGTGTTGTTCGACGGCGCGAACGCGACCATTGCGCTGGTGCCCACGCCCGAAGCCGGCGACGTGATGCGCTGGCAGGCATTCGAGCACGTTCCGCCACTGGTGGACCCCGATCCGGTCGCTCTGGGTGCGGCCGAACACTCGCTGCGCGACGCGGTGCGCGAGGCACCGTCGGCCCTGGCGAGCCTGCCCCCGGCGCCGGACGCTTCCGCCGATCCGCGCCGGCTGGTGATGGAGCTGACGCGGTACCTGGGCGCGCATCGGCTGCCGCGCGGCGCCTCGGAGCGTGCGCACCGGGTGCTCGACAGCGCGGGGATGGTGGAGGCGATCCTCTTGGTGGCCGGCGCGGAGAACCCGTACGCCGGACTCACCCTGGCCTCGGCGCAGGGCGGCGACGCCGCCTACCGCGACCTGTGGCGCACGGTCCGCGCCGCCCGCGTCGCCGCCGTCAACGCGGTGTGCCGAGAGGAATTGCGGACGGCGTTCTGACACCGGCGTCCTGCCGGATGATGAACGACCAGCCCACGACAGCCGGCCATCACGAGCGAACGGGCCGCCGCACCGCCGGGCAGCAGCCGACCACGCACGGTGCACCGTCGACGCTGACACCGAGCCCCGCCGACCGGCCGGCGATCGCGTCCTCGATGAGCGTCACCACCATGTCCGCGAATCGAGGATCGGCACTGCATGTGGCGGCGCGGGCGAAGGGCATGCCCAACTCCCCCGCCAATTCCTTGGCCTCGGTGTCCAGGTCCCAGATCACCTCGAGGTGATCGGAGACGAAACCGATGGGTACCACAGCAACACCGGGAATCCGCTCGTCCCAGAGAGATTGGATGTGGTCACAGATGTCGGGTTCGAGCCAGGGCACCTGGGGCGGCCCCGACCGTGACTGCCACACCACATCGTGTTCCGCCGCGCCGATCCGGGCGGCCACATTCGCGGCGGCATCACGGACCTGCCGCGAGTACAGATTCGACGTCCCTGGCGGCCCCGCCGCCTCGTCGGCGGCAGTCGGAATGGAGTGCGCGGTGAACACTAGCCGGGCCCCGAACGGGACCTGATCCAGTGCCGCCTGCGCCGCATCGGCGAAGCAGTCGAGAAACAGCTCGTGATCGGAGAACTGCGGCAGCTTGGTCAATTCCGGCGCTCCCGGACCGACCGTGGCGAGTGCCCGGGCGATGTCCTCGTCGTACTGCCGGCATCCCGAATAGCCGCCCCACGCGGAGGTGGCGAACACGAGGGCGCGCCGTACACCATCGGCCTTCATCTGCGCGACGGTGTCCTCGACCATCGGGTGCCAGTTCCGATTCCCGAAGTACACCGGAAGCGCGTGACCGCGGCGCCCGAGCTCCGCCTCGACGGCGGTGATCAGTTCCCGGTTCTGGGCATTGATCGGCGAGACGCCGCCGAACCGCAGGTAGTGCTGCTCGACGGCGTCCAGTCGTTCCGGTGGTACGCCACGACCCCGCGTGACGTTCTCCAGGAACGGCCGCACATGGTCAGGATGTTCCGGGCCTCCGAACGAAAGCACCAGGAGGGCGTCGTACGTCACGGCTTACTGCGCGTTGATGAAGTCCTCGGGGAACCAGGTGTTGTGGCTGGCGCCGCCGTCGACGTACACGATGGATCCGGTGGTGCCGGGCAGCCAGTCGGACAGCAACGCGCACACGCTCTTGCCCACCACCTCCGGGTCGTCGACGTTCCAGCCGATGGGCGAAGCGCCGTCCCAATAGGTGTTGAGCATGTTGAGCTTCTTGGCATCGTCGGTCGCGGTGCCCGAGATCGCCTTCGCCGCAAGGGTCTTGATCGGACCGGCGGCGACCAGGTTGGAACGGATCTTCTTGGCGTAGCCGACCTCGCGGGCGACGTACCGGTTGACCGACTCCAGGGCCGCCTTCTGCACGCCCATCCAGTTGTAGTCCGGCAGCGCGGTACGGGGATCGAAGTCCATACCCACGATGGAGCCGCCCTCGTTCATCACGGGGAGCACGGCGCGGGCCAGCGAAGCATAACTCCACGCGGAGATCTCGAAGGACTTGGCGACGTCCGGGCCGGGGCCCTCCAGGAAGGGCAGCGCGTCCGGACCCATCAGGGTGCGCGGCGCGAACGCGATGGAGTGAAGCACACCGTCGACGCCCTCGGGCGCGAGCTCGCGGATCTTGTCCGCCAGGGTGCCGAGATACTCCTCGTCGGTGATGTCGAGCGGGATCGCCGGGGGCACCTCCTGCGGGAGGCGCTTGGCGATGCGGTCGATCAGGCGGAGCCGGTCCGGGATGCCGGTGATGATCACCTTGGCGCCCTGCTCCTGGGCCACCTTGGCGGCCGAGAAGGCGATGGAGGCATCGGTGATGATGCCGGTGATCAGGATGGTCTTACCTTCGAGCAGTCCGGTCACGGATCTGCCTCCTTCGTATGATTCGGGGTGCGGGGCTGGTTGTTTCGTGGACCTAGTGGCCCATGCCCAGACCACCGTCGACGTTGATGACGTTGCCGGTCACGTACGCGGAGTCGTCCGAGGCGAGGAACGAGACCACCGCGGCGACCTCCTCGGGCTGGCCGATCCGCTTTGCGGGGATGCCCTGCTTGATCAGCGGCTCGGTCATCTCGGCCGGCAGCTCGCGAGTCATATCGGTATCGATGAGGCCCGGCGCGATCACGTTGGCCGTGATGTTGCGCGAGCCCATCTCCCGGGTGACTGAGCGGGCGAGGCCGATCACGCCGGCCTTCGACGAGGCGTAGTTGGCCTGGCCGCCGGTGCCGGCGAGGCCGACAACCGAGCCGAGATAGATGAAGCGGCCCCAGCGGTTCTTGAGCATGTCGCGGGTGGCGGCCTTGGTGACGCGGAAGGCACCCGTGAGGTTGGCGTTGATGACCTTCTCGAAGCTCTCGACGCTCATGCGCATGACCAGCGTGTCGTCGGTGACGCCGGCGTTGGAGACGACCACCTCGACGGGGCCCTGGTGCTCGGCCACCGCCTTGAAGGCGGCGTCGACCGACTCGGTGTCGGTGACGTCGCACTGCACGCCGAACAGCCCCTCGGGTGCTCCCGAGCCGCGGTGCGTCACGGCCACCTTGTGACCGTCGGCGGCGAGGCGCTGCGCGATAGCGAGGCCGATGCCGCGGTTGCCACCCGTCACGAGCACGGAACGGGGCGTGAAGTCAGAAGAGTTCGACATGGCTGCCAACTTAGCAATCACGCTCACCCGCCGGGAAATCTCGGTCGATCCACCCGCGTGTCAGCGCGGTCACGGCAGGCGTCGGTTCATGCCCACCGCGGCGGCCGCGCCCACGAGGATGATCAGGGTTCCCCACAGCATCCAGATCCGCGAGTTGTCGCCCTTCTGCATCTCCCAGCCGATCTCGTCGCGCAGGCTGCCGTACGCCTCATTGAGGTCGTTGAGCGACGAGGCGGCGAAGAACTGGCCGCCCGACAATTCGGCGATCCGCTTCAGTGAGGCGTCGTCCACCGGGACCGGGATGTTCTGACCGCCGATGTTCACGCTGCCGCTGGTGGTACCGAACGAGATGGTGGAGATGGGTATCCCCTCCTCCTTCGCCTTGCGCGCCGCGGTGAATCCGCCCCGCGGGTCGTCGAGGTCGGTGGGCACGGTCTGCTTACCGTCCGATTCCAGGATGATCCGCGCGGGTGGGGCGTTGTCCTCGCCTCCCAGCACGTCCCGGATGTTCTTGATCGACTGGATCGAGGTGTAGATCCCCTCGCCGGTCGCGGTGCGCTGCGCCAGTTCGAGCTTGTCGACGGCGTTGAGCGCGAGCGTCCGGTCGGGGGTCGGCGAGACCAGGAGAGAAGCCGTGCCCGCGAACGAGACGATGCCGAGGTTCACACCGTTGGGCAGCTCGGTCACGAACTTCTTGGCCGCCTCCTTGGCCGCGGTGAGGCGGTCGGGCTCCACATCGCGGGCCTCCATCGACAACGACACGTCGATCGCGAGCACGACGGTGGCGCGATTACGCGGCACCTTCCGCATAGCCTGCGGCCCCGACAGCGCGACCATCAGCAGCACCAGGCCGATCGCCAGCAGTGCGATCGGGACGTGCTTCCACCGGTTCGTGCCGGGCGGCGCCACCGAGTCGAGCACCGACGTGTTCGCGAACTTCAGTGTCCGCTTCTGTCTCCGGCGTTCGTTGTAGACGTAACCGGCGAGCAGTGCGGCGACGAGCAGGATGCCGAGCAGCCAGATCGGGTTCGCGAGCGAGGTCAATCCACCCATCTAGGAAGCACCCGCCAATCCGCGCCGGCGCGCGGCGACGAACCGCCCGATATCGGCGAGCCAATCGCGGTCTGTGCGCAGTTCCAGCACAGGCGCGCCGACGCCGCGCAGCGTGCGGGCCACGTCCTGACGGTGCTTCTGCGCAGCATCGGCGAACCGTGCCTGCAACTCCGGGGTCACGGTGAGTTCGCGCACCGCGCCCGTCTCGGCGTCGCGGAGCGCGATCTCCCCGACATCGGGCAGCTCCACATCGCGGGGGTCGAGCACTTCGACGGCCAGGACCTCGTGCTTGGCGGCCAGGCCGCGCAGCTCACGGACGTAGTCGATGTCGCCGAGGAAGTCGCTGATCACCACGATCAGGCCGCGGGGCTGTTCCGGGCGGCGCAGCGAGTCCAGCGCTCCTCGCAGGTCGCCGCGGGTGCCCTCGATCGCGCGCGGGGCCCCGGCGATCGTGCGCAGCACCAGCTGCCGGTGCGCGCGGCCGGCGCGGGGCTGCACCCGCAGTGTGGTGGATCCGTTGGTGACGATGCAGCCGACCCGGTTGGCGGCCCCCGCCACCAAGTGGGTGACCGCCGCGGACGCCGCGACGGCGAGGTCGCGCTTCGTGCCGCTCACGGAGCCGAAGTCCATCGACGCCGACAGGTCGACCACGATCCAGGTCTGCAGTTCGCGGTCGGCGATCATCTGTCGCACGTGCGGGTGCGTCGTGCGTGCGGTGACCGACCAGTCCATGAGCCGGACGTCGTCGCCGGGCGTGTACGGGCGGGACTCGCCCGGTTCGGAACCGGGGCCGGGCAACAGGCCCTGATGGTCGCCCTTGAGGACGCCGTCGAGGCGGCGGCGGACCAGCAGCTCGAGCGTCTTGAGCGACGCTTTCATGCGGGTCTCGTCGACCTCGCCGCCGGCGAAGCTCGGGAGCGGGGCGGAGGACACGGATCAGCCCTGCGGGTGGGTCGCCTGCTGCGCGGCGGGCTGCTGCTGCACCGCCGGCTGCTGCGGGTAGGTCGGCGCCGCTTGTTGCGGCACCGACTGGCCCACGACCTGAGGGAGCGCGACCGTCTGCAGTACGCGGGTGATGGCCTGATCGGCGGTCACCTCGTCGGCCAGGGCGTCGTAGCTCATCACCAGGCGGTGGCGCAGCACGTCCGGGATGATCTCGACGACGTCCTGCGGAACCACGTAATCGCGGCCGCGCAACAGCGCCAGGGCACGAGCCGCGGCGACGATGCCGAGGGTGGCACGCGGTGACGCGCCGTAGGTGATCCAGGAGGCGACGTCGTCGAGTCCGAACTCGCGGGGGGTTCGGGTCGCGGCGATCACCCGCACCACGTAGTCGACGAGGGCGTGATGCACGAAGACCTCGCTGGCCGCGCGTTGCAGCCGGATGATCGTCGCCGGGTCGAGCACCTGCGAGGCGGTGGGCGGCGTGGTGCCCATGCGATAGACGATCTCGCGCTCCTCCTCGACGGAGGGATAGCCCACGACCACCTTGAACAGGAACCGGTCGCGCTGCGCCTCGGGCAGCGGATACACACCCTCGTTCTCGATCGGGTTCTGCGTGGCCAGCACGAGGAAGGGGTCGGGCATCGGGAAGGTCTGGCCACCGATCGACACCTTGCGTTCGGCCATCACCTCGAGCAGGGCGGACTGCACCTTGGCGGGCGCGCGGTTGATCTCGTCGGCGAGCAGGAAGTTCGCCGACACCGGGCCGATCTCCGTGTCGAACTGTTCCTTGCCCTGCCGGTAGATGCGAGTACCGACGAGGTCGGACGGCACCAGGTCGGGGGTGAACTGGATGCGCGAGAACGACCCGCCGACCACCGTCGCGAACGTCTCCACCGCGAGCGTCTTGGCGACGCCCGGCACGCCCTCGAGCAGGACGTGGCCCTTCGCGAGCATGCCGACCAGGATCCGCTCCACGAGCTGGTCCTGGCCAACGATCACTCGCTTGACCTCGTAGACCGCCCGCTCCAGCAGCTTGACCTCATCGCTCGATGCGGTGTCGCGCCCCTGAGAGTGAGTCACGCAAGTCCCCTTCGTCGTCTCGTCCCCCGGCCCTGTTGCGGACCATGTCGACAGCCCGCTCCGGGCTCGTCATCCGAGGGTACGCAATCCTCGGACGAATCCGGTGGGACCGGCGCGTCGCGCGTCAGCTGTTGATGACGCGGACGACGGTGGACAGGAACGTCGAGGCGTCGAAGGGTGCCACGCGGACCGCGCCGCCGGACTGCGGCGATTCCAGGATCTGATTGTTGCCGAGGTAGATCGCAACGTGCTGGGTGCCGCCGGGGCCGCGGAAGACCATATCGCCGCGCTTGATCTGGCTGATCGGGTACTGCTTGCCGGTGGTGTACTGGTACCCCGAGTACTTGGGCAGGGCGATACCGACGGCCGCGAAGGCGTAGGCGGTGAAGCCCGAGCAATCGAATCCGATGCGGTTGTAGTCGCCGAAGCTGTCGGCGACGCCGCCGTCGCGGACTCCCCGGGTGGCACCCCAGGCGTTGCCGCCACCCCAGGCGTACTGCACGCCGATGACGGACATGCCGCGGGCGATGACGGCATCGATCGCTTGAGCGCCGGTCATGTTCGCCGCGCTGGCGATGGCCTGCGGGGACGGCGCGGGCACGGCGGGCTGTGCGGGCTGGGCCGTCGATGCGGTCGCCGCGGCGGGCTGCGCTGCGGCCGCAGTGATGCCGAACATCGACGTCGCCTGGTTGACCAGGTTCTGGGCGAACGTGCGTGCCCCGGCCAGCGGATCGGCGGTATTGACAGTGGCGCCACCGGCGGGGGTCGCGGACCCGGCAGCGGGTGCCGCACCAGGAACGGTCGGCACGGCAGCTGCACCGGGAGCGGTCACCGTCTGGGTCTGCTGCTCGTCGACGACGTACTGCGCGTACACCCGCTGCTGCTCGGCGCGGTCGTCGGCGCGTTTGGCGGAGTCGAGCGCCTTCTGCGCGAGTTCCCGCTGCGCCGTGAGCGTCGCCTGCTCCTGCTCCTGGGTGTTCAGCGAAGCGACAGCGGTGGTGATCGAGTCTTCGGCTGCCTTCTTGCGGTCGGCCGCAGCGGCGGTGGCCGCATCGGCCTGGACCTTCGCGGCGCGAGCCGCGGTGCGCGACGCCTCGGCACGTGCCTTGGCGGCCTTGAGGTCGCCGAGGGCCGCGCGCTGCTTATCCGCAACGATCCGCAGGGTGGTCGCGCGTTCGAGCGTGGCGTTGGGGTCTTCTCCGCCGAGCGTGTTGACCAGCGCGCCGGCGTTGTTGCCCTGCTGGTACGCGGCACGCACCATCTGGTCGAATTTCTCCTGCGCCGCCTGGATCCGGGTGTCCGACTGTGCCACGGCGCCCTCCGAGACCTTGATCGCGCCCGCAGCCGCGGAGGCGGCGTTCTGCGCGGACTGCAGGTCGACGACGGACTGGTTGACCGATTGCCGCTTGGTGGCGACATCGTCGCGAAGGTTGGCGATCTTCTGATCGGCCTGCGCGATCTTGTCCACGAGCGCCGCGACCACGTTGCCGGGTGCGGTCGCATCGCCGACCGGTTCGGCGGCCACGGAAGCGAAGGTGCCCACGGCCAGCGAGCCCGTGGTGACGGCCGCGAAGAGCGACCGCACGGCGAAGGTGGTGGCGGAGTGTGCCGTACGCCTCAAGGGTGTCTCCTCAGTCTGCGTTCACGCCCAATGAGTACGCGTTTACAACACGCACAACATTAGTTCCATGAGTACCGTACGACACTTTGGCAACAAGAGAAAACACGAAAGCCTGAATTACATTGATGTGAGCCCAGCCGCACGCAGTTGACCTGCTTCGATGATTTAACCGAGAGGAATTGCCAGTATCCCTCCGGCCGCGAAGTTACAGCGGTGGAATTATCGAATGAATGCGCTATGGCGCGGTCGAAGAATGGGACACATCATCGACTGCGTCAGTCTGATCCGGTCGGAGCCCTGCGGCGCGCCGGGCGGCATCCACCTCGCGGCTACGGTTGCGTGTGATCACCCGGGCTACGCCTGCGAGCACGGCGACGAACAGGACCAGGGCCACGGTGAAGCCCGCCCACGGGAAGGTCGCGTTATCGGCGATATCCACGAAATCCCGGGCGGCCGCCGGCGGGTTGTTCAGCGTCAGGCCGGTCGGCTTGTGACCGTCCTGCGCCTTCTCGATCTGATACCGGCTGAGCTGACCGGTCGAGAATCCCGCCACCTGAGTCGGCGACATCACGAGCACCGACATCGTGCCGCCCTCCTGCTTGGCGAGCTCGGTTCCGAGATCGCGGAGCGAGGTATCGGGCCGGTAGTCATGCGCCAGCACGATCACCTTGAAGTTCTCGATCCCCTTGGCCTCGGCGTCCTTGACCACGGCCGCCACCTGAGACTCCATCCCCTGGTACGCGGGGTTGAGGATGGCCACGCCGCCGTCGGCGAGGTCGGCCTTGAGCGCGGTCATGTCCACGTCGGTCGGCACTTCGGTGAGAATCGGCAGGGGGCCCATGACCTCAGGCTACGACACGCCCCCGCGCACCCCGCGGACAAGGCAGAATGAGCACCGTCCGCCGAGTGTCGGCCCCCGCGATCTCACAGGACAAGCGTACTGTATTATGGATTTCACGCACCGACACAGCCCGTCGGTGCACACCACACAACGTTGAGTGGAGCTGACGTGAGCAAGAGCATCGATTCCTTCTCGTCGCGCGGCACGCTCGAGGTAGGCGATCAGTCGTACGAGATCTTCCGCCTCAGCGCCGTACCCGGCACCGAGAAACTCCCCTATGCCCTCAAGGTCCTGGCAGAGAACCTGCTGCGGACCGAGGACGGCGCGAACATCACCACCGATCACATCAATGCACTGGCCAACTGGGACCCCTCGGCCGAGCCGAGTGTCGAGATCCAGTTCACCCCCGCACGCGTGATCATGCAGGACTTCACCGGCGTGCCCTGCATCGTCGACCTCGCCACCATGCGCGAGGCCGTCACCGCTCTGGGCGGCGACCCGAACAAGGTCAACCCGCTCTCCCCCGCCGATATGGTCATCGACCACTCGGTGATCCTGGACGTGTTCGGCCGTGCCGACGCCCTCGAGCGCAACGTCGACCTTGAGTACCAGCGCAACGGTGAGCGCTACCAGTTCCTGCGCTGGGGTCAGGGCGCGTTCGACGACTTCAAGGTCGTCCCACCCGGCATGGGCATCGTGCACCAGGTGAACATCGAGTACCTGGCACCGGTCGTCATGACCCGCAACGGCCAGGCCTACCCCGACACCTGCGTCGGCACCGACTCGCACACCACGATGGAGAACGGCCTGGGCGTTCTGGGCTGGGGCGTCGGCGGCATCGAGGCCGAGGCCGCGATGCTCGGCCAGCCGGTCTCCATGCTCATTCCGCGCGTCGTCGGCTTCAAGCTCACCGGCGAGATCCAGCCGGGCGTCACGGCTACCGACGTGGTGCTCACGGTGACCGACATGCTGCGTCAGCACGGCGTGGTCGGCAAGTTCGTCGAGTTCTACGGCAAGGGCGTCGCCGAGGTGCCGCTGGCCAACCGTGCCACCTTGGGCAACATGAGCCCCGAATTCGGCTCCACCGCAGCGATCTTCCCGATCGACGGCGAGACCATCAACTACCTGCGCCTGACCGGCCGCACCGACCAGCAGCTCGCGCTGGTCGAGGCGTACGCCAAGGAGCAGGGCATGTGGCACGACCCGGAGCATGAGCCGGCCTACTCCGAGTACCTGGAGCTGGACCTGAGCAGCGTCGTCCCGTCGATCGCCGGCCCGAAGCGGCCGCAGGACCGCATCCTGCTCAGCGAGTCGAAGGTCGCCTTCCGCAAGGACATCCACAACTACGTGGAGGAGCAGCATCCGGCAACGCACACCCAGCTCGACGAGGCCGTCGAGGAGTCCTTCCCGGCGTCGGACCCGGCTGCGCTCTCGTTCGCGGACGACGGTGCCGTCAACGTCCAGTCGGCCGCCAACGGCGCCGAGGGCCGTCCTTCCAAGCCGGTCACCGTGACCGGTGAGCGCGGCACCTTCGTGCTCGACCACGGCGCCGTCGCGGTCGCGGGCATCACGTCCTGCACCAACACCTCGAACCCGTCGGTCATGCTCGGTGCCGCCCTGCTCGCCCGGAACGCGGTCGAGAAGGGCCTGACCACCAAGCCCTGGGTGAAGACCAACATGGCTCCCGGCTCGCAGGTCGTCACCGACTACTACGAGAAGGCCGGTCTCTGGCCGTACCTGGAGAAGCTCGGTTACTACCTCGGCGGCTACGGCTGCACCACGTGCATCGGCAACACCGGTCCGCTGCCCGATGAGATCAGCAAGGCGATCAACGACAACGATCTCACCGTGACGGCAGTGCTCTCGGGCAACCGCAACTTCGAGGGCCGCATCTCCCCCGACGTGAAGATGAACTACCTGGCATCGCCGCCGCTGGTCATCGCCTACGGCCTGGCCGGCACGATGGACTTCGATTTCGAGACCGACTCGCTGGGCAAGGATCACGACGGCAACGACGTCTACCTCAAGGACATCTGGCCCTCGGCGCAGGAGATCGACGACACGATCAAGAACGCCATCAACCAGGACATGTTCCGCAAGTCCTACGAGACCGTGTTCGCGGGCGATCACCGCTGGCAGAACCTGGACACCCCGGAGGGTGACACCTTCGCGTGGGACGAGAACTCGACGTACGTCCGTAAGGCCCCGTACTTCGACGGCATGACCATGGAGCCCGAGCCCGTCTCGGACATCTCCGGTGCTCGTGTCATGGCGCTGCTGGGCGATTCGGTCACCACCGACCACATCAGCCCGGCCGGCCCGATCAAGCCCGGCACCCCGGCCGCGCAGTACCTCGACTCGCACGGTGTGGCCCGCAAGGACTACAACTCGCTGGGCAGCCGGCGCGGTAACCACGAGGTGATGATCCGCGGCACGTTCGCGAACATCCGCCTGCAGAACCGCGTGCTGGACACCATCGGCCTCGAGGGCACGCAGGGCGGCTACACCCGCGACTTCACCCAGGAGGGCGGCCCGCAGTCGTTCATCTACGACGCGTGCCAGAACTACCAGGCCGCGGGCATCCCGCTGGTCGTCCTGGGCGGCAAGGAGTACGGCTCGGGCAGCTCGCGCGACTGGGCGGCCAAGGGCACCAGCCTCCTCGGCGTCAAGGCGGTCATCGTCGAGTCCTTCGAGCGCATCCATCGCTCGAACCTCATCGGCATGGGCGTGGTTCCGCTGCAGTTCCCCAAGGGCGAGTCCTGGAAGAGCCTCGGCCTCGATGGCACCGAGACCTTCGACATCGCGGGGATCACCGAGCTGAACAACGGTGTGACTCCGAAGACGGTGCACGTCACGGCCACCAAGACCGACGGCACCAAGGTCGAGTTCGACGCGGACGTGCGCATCGACACCCCCGGTGAGGCGGACTACTACCGCAACGGCGGCATCCTGCAGTACGTGCTGCGCAACATGGTCAACAGCTGACCGACGGTGTGACGTAGACGCGTGAAGGCGGGTCCGGCCTCCAGCCGGGCCCGCCTTCCCCGTCAGATCAGGAGTGCTCGTGCCCAAGGTCAGCGACGACCACCTCGCCGCGCGCAGACGTCAGATCCTCGACGGTGCGCGGACCTGTTTCGCCGAGTTCGGCTACGACGGCGCCACCGTGCGCCGGCTCGAGGCCGCGACCGGTCTGAGCCGGGGTGCGATCTTCCACCACTTCCGCGACAAGGACGCGCTGTTCCTGGCACTGGCCCGCGAAGACGCCGAACGCATGGCCGATATCGCCGCCACGCAGGGTCTGGTGCAGGTCATGCGTGACATGCTGGCTCATCCGGAGCGGTTCGACTGGCTCGGCACCCGCTTGGAGATCGCACGGAGACTCAAGAACGACAACGACTTCCGGGCTCAATGGACCGAACGCAGTGCCGAGCTGACCGCTGCCACATTGCGCCGCCTGGAGCAGCAGAAGCAGCGCGGCCGGCTGCGCGATGATCTGCCGACGAACGTGATCCTCGGCTATCTCGACCTGGTCCTCGACGGCCTGGTCACCCACCTCTCCTCCGGTCGCCCGACGGACGGCCTGGAGGCGGTGCTCGACCTGGTCGAGGAGAGCGTGCGCCGCCGCGAGGACTGAACTCCCGCTACATCCCGGCCGGCGGCGTGGCGTAACAGAAGAAGGCGCCGTTGACGTCGGTGGCGGCGGCGAGCGTGCCCCACGGCGTGACCTCGCCCGGCTGCACCACGGTGCCGCTCGCCGCGGTGATCCTGGCTCCGGCGGCCGCGACGTCCTCGACCGCGAGGTAGATCTGCCAGAACGAGGGCGTGCCTTCGGGATACGCGCCGGAGGCGAACAGCGGCGCCGAATCCATGATCCCCGCGACGCCCTCCTTGGTGCCGTCCGCCGCCGGGACCAGCACCTGTGCGTAACTGTCCGGGCCCACGGCGTCCGCGTCTCCCCCGGTCCCGACCTCCTCGTACTCCCACCCGAAGACGGTGCGGTAGAAGTCCTTCGACACGCCGTACTCTCGGCTCTGACAGTCGAACCAGTAGGGCGTACCCGGCACGCCGCGCTCGAGGAAGCCCGGATGGGTGCCGGGCTCCCAGACGCCGATCGCGGCGCCGGCCGGGTCGACCACGAAGCCGAACCGTCCCAACTCACCCACCGGGGACGGTGGCACGATCACGGCGGCGCCGGCCTCGGTGGCGGTGGCGATCGACGCATCGGCGTCGTTCGTGCGCAGGTATACCGACCACATGTCGCCCGGTCCTTCACCGCCATCGGTGGCTCCCATGAGCCCGGCCACGAGATTGCCGTTGACGCGGAAATTCCGGTAACCACCGAAGTCGGGATGCGGAGGATCGGCCTCCCAGCCGAACACCGCCCGGTAGAACTCCACCGCCGCATCGACATCGCGGCTCATCAGATCGATCCAGACGGGTGCCCCGACGGGCGCTGTGTACTCGGTCATGCCCCCTACCGTGGCACAGCACTCCGACATGCGCCGGGAGTCCGCGGGATCAGCGCGGGGCGACGGCGTGCAGGGGCCGCGCCGCCGTGATCGTGACCGCGGCGCCGAGCTCCGGGACCTCGGACACCGGCACGTCGAGCCGCACCCTCGTCTCGCCGACGGTGGCGGTGACGGCGCAGTGCTCCCCCCGGAATCCGACGCTGCGGACCCGATGCGCACCGCCGGCGATGAGGGTGAGTTCACCGGGGCGGGCGAGCACCTCGACGGGTCCGGTCGCACTGTGCCGCAGTGGGATCCGGCCCAGTGCGCACACGACGTGATCGCCGCTCGCGGTCCCGGGCAGAGCGGAGACCTCGCCGAACAGACGAGCGACTCCCACGTCGATCGGTGACGTGTAGACGTGCTCCGCAGGACCGGCCTGGCGCACGGCACCGTCGACCAGCACCACGATCGAGTCGGCCATCGCGAGCGCCTCCTCCGCGTCGTGCGTCACCAGCAGTGCGGTCGCCTGCTCCGCGCGCAGGGTCGCGCTCACGTGCTCGCGCAGCCTGCTCCGTAGCGCGGCGTCGAGCGCCGAGAAGGGCTCGTCCAGGCCGATCACCGTGGGCCGCGGCGCGAGTGCACGCGCCAACGCCACCCGTTGCTGCTGTCCACCGGACAGCTCCGCGGGACGGCGGTCGGCCAGCTCGTCCAGGCCCACCGTGGTGAGCAGACCCGTCACGCGGTCCTCGCGGCCCGGTGTCCGCCGCCATCGGGGCCCCAGACCGAAGCCCACGTTCCCCCGCACCGTCAAATGGGCGAACAGCGCGCCCTCCTGGGGTACGAGGCCCACGTTCCTCCGGTCGGGCGGAACGTGGATCCCGGGTGCCGCGACCACCGCACCGTCGATCTCGATACTCCCGCCGACGGCCCGTTCCAGCCCCGCGATGGCCCGGAGCAGGGTGGTCTTTCCGCAGCCCGACGGGCCCACGACCGCGGTGACGGCGCCGCGGCGCACCGTGAGATCGACGTCCCGGAGCACCGCGGTCCGGCCGTACCGCACCGACAGTCCGCGCACCACGACGGCGTCGTTCATCGTCTTCCCTCCCGGGTGAGCAGCATCGACAATGCCACGGTGGGCACCGACGCGACGAGTACCAGCAGCAGGCCCAGCACTGCGGCGCGGCCGTAGGCGACGTCGTTGTTCAGGCTCCACATGTGGGTGGCGAGTGTCGAGGTGCCCACCGGTGCCAGCATCAACGTGGCGGGGAGTTCCTTCGCCACCGACAGGCACGCCAGTGCCGCGCCGGCGGCGATCCCGGGGGCGGCCAGTGGCAGGCGCACCCGCGCCAGCGTCCCGACCGCGGAGGCCCCCAGAGTCCGCGCCGCGTCCGGAACCCGCGGCGGTATCGCGTCGAGTGCCTGCCGGGCCGGGCCGAGGCACACCGGCAGGAAGAGAATCACGTAGCAGGCGATCAGCAGCGGGGTGGTGAGATACCAGTCCGGCAACAGCCGGATCCCGACGAACACGGTCGCCAACGCCACGGTGACGCCGGGTAGCGCATACCCGAGGGACGAGAGGGATTCGATCGGACCGGCGCCGGGCCCGGGCGGCCGGGCCGTGTACACCGCCACCGGCAGCGCAGCGACGGCGATCACCGCGGCGGCGGTCACCGACAGCACCAGGGTGGCCCGCAGATCGGGCCAGGCCCAGGCGAGCACACCGCCCAGCGTGGTGAAGCCGAGCCGGGTCGATTCGCTGATCTCGCGCAGCAGCCCGGCCACCGGCACGGCGATCCCGGCCAGCAGCACGAGGGCGCTCACCGCCCACGCCGCGACGGCGCCCGAGCGCGCCGGCGAACGTTCAACGGTCGCCGCCGGCGGCGTGTCGCGGCGCACCCCGCGCTCGGCGGCCGCCAGGACGATCGCGACCACCGCGAGAACACAGCCGTACACCGCCGGCGTGCTCCGGTCGTACGCACCGTTGTACGCGTTGTAGATGCCGACGGTGAACGGCTCGTAGCGCACCACGGCCGGGCCTCCGAAGTCACTGATCGTGTAGAGCGCCACCAGGAGCGACCCGCCCGCGCAGGCGGGCCACACCCGGCGTGCGGTGACGCGCAGGAACACCGCGATGGGGCCGAGACCGAGGGTGCGGGCCACGTCTTCGTGGTCGCGGCCGAGACCGGCGAAGGCGGCCGCCGCGGGTAGCAGGACCAGTGGGTAGCAGGCCAGCACCAGGATCAGCACTGCCGCCCAGAAGCCCTCGAACCCCGGGAACAGCCGGGTCCAGACGAACCCCGCGACGTACGAGGGAATCGCGAGCGGCGCCGCGAGCAGCGCGAGAAGCAGCGATCGCCCTCGTCCCACCCGTGTGGTCACCAGCCATGCCGTACCCACGCCGAGTGCGCCCGCGGCGACGGTGACCGTCGCAGCGAGCCGAGCGGTGTTACCGGCCAGCTCGGCAGTGCGCGGACGCATCAGAAGCGCACGGGCACCGTCGAACCCGAGCTCGGACGCCCGCAGCACGAGGTAGGCCACGGGTACCAGAACAGAGCCTGCGACGGCCGCCGCGACCAGCCCGAGCGCGAGCCGGCCCGGGTTAGAGCGCACCCACCTCGGTAAACAGTCGCTCGGTGCCCTTGGTGTCGGCGAGCTGCGCGTAATCGACCTTCGGCGGCGTGAGGGCCGACAGTGGCGGCAGGCCGGGCACCGAGAACGGGACACCCGAGACCACCGGGTACTCCCCCGTCTTGGTGGCGAAGTACTCCTGCGAGGAGTTCGTCAACAGCTGGCGCACGAACTCGATGGCCTGCGGCTTCTTCGTGGAGCTCTTGAGCACCGCGGCGCCGGCGAGGTTCACGAGACCGCCCGGATCGTTATCGAAGAACGTGAGCTTCGACGGCACGCCCGCCTCGCCCTTCTCCTGCACGGCCTGCGCCCAGTAGTAGTGGTTGATCAGGCCGGACGCCACGGTGCCCGAGTTCACCGCGTCGAGGATCTTGCCGTTGCCCTCGAACTTCTTCGGCTCATTCGCCAGGAATCCCTGGAGCCACGCCTTCGCGCCGTCTTCGCCGCGGAGCACCCGCAGCGCGGTCACGAACGATTTGAACGACGCATTGGTGGGCGCATAGCCGACCTTGCCCTTGAACTTCGGGTCGAGGAGCCCGTCGATCCCGGTCGGCAGGTCGGCTTCGGGCAGCTGTGCGGGGTTGTACACCAGCACGCGCGATCGCGCGGAGGTCGCCGCCCAGGTGCCGTCGCCGGAGCGGTACTGCGCCGGGATCTTGTCCACGATGTCACTGGGCAACGGTTCGAGGAGCCCCGCCTTCGCGAGCGCACCGAGTTCGCCCGCGTCCTGACCGAAGTAGACGTCCGCGGGGCTGCGGCTGCCTTCCTCCTGAATCTGGTTGGCCTTCTTGTCGTAGGCGACGTTCACGGACACGGCACCCTTGATCTGATCGATCAGCGGACCTACGAGTTCCTTCGACCGGCCCGAGTACAGCGTGATCGTGGGGCCCGCCGACGAAGCGCTGGAGGTACCCGCGTCCGGAGTCGATCCGCTACCGCACGCGGTGAGCGAACCCACCGCGAGGACCGCTGCTCCTCCGAGCGCCGCCCACCGTCGAAAACCACCCATGCCTCTTCCCTTCGTCGCGCCCGCGCTGTGGAGCGTTGGCAGGACCATACCCGACGAATCGGACAATAGGCGAGGTTTACCTTTGTATACTTGTACGAGGTCAGAGGCGTTTTCAAACCGTCACGAACGTGTCATCAGATCTTCGCAACACCGCGGGCGTCACGGTAGACGGCTTGCACGCCCGACTGCGACATCGGTGCCGATTGGATCTTGGCGTCCGAGGCCACCACGGCCTGCAGCGTGACCCCGGCGACCAGGAAGTCGGCCACCGACCGCCGGGTGTGATCAGCCGATGTCACCAGGACGGCGCCGTTGCCGAACCCGTTCTGCCGCATCAGCGCCGCAGTGTTGATCGCGTTGCCCTGCGTGGAGCCGGCGCCGTTCTCCGTATAGACCCGGGTAGGCGAGATCCCCTGACCGATCAGCCATTCCTTCATCGCCGCGGCCTCGGTCTTGCCCGCCTTCGGGTTGCCCCCGGTGACGATCACCGGGAACGCAGGGTAAGCCTGCGCGACGGCGAGACCCTTGGTGAGCCGCTCGACGAGGATCGGTCGCAGGCCGCCGTTGTCCTCGAGGCCGAAGCCGAGGATCACGATCGCGCTGCCCGCCGCGACGCCGCCGGGCACCTGATCGGTGAGCGGAAAGGTGAGCGCCTGGTTGACGTTGGTCATCAGAGCCACCACCTTCTGGGCGTGATCGACCGGCATCTGGTTGACCGCGGCCTGCGCGCCGGCGGTGTCACCCGCCGCCTGCTTGCTGATGGCCTCGTCGGTCAACGAGGAAACCGACGCCGTCGCCGCCGGTGCCGCCGTGGCCGCGCCGACTGCGAGCGCGGTCGATGCCGCGACGGCGACCGTCAGGGCCGAGATCGAACGAATGAAGCCAGAGACACGCATGTTGTCCTCCGTGACATATGAGTCTACTGGTGAAAAAATACACGACTGTGTCGTGTGTTGCACATGCGACCGATGTTTCCCGTGCGGATCAGGGTTTGATCACCCACCGGTCCTCGCCGCGCATCGGCCCCACGGTGTACACGAGCGTCGCTGCGGTACCGGCCTGATCACGCGCGGTGCAGCGGAAGGTCGAGCCCGGCGGCAACGCCCGGAGTCCGGTTCCGCAGTCCACGGCGACCTGCGCCTTCACCTGCTCCGAGACCCTCGCAGCGAGTGCCGGGCCGGCGGAGCCCAAGTCGAAGAGTTTCTGCAGGGTCACGAAGTCGACCCGCATGTCGTCGTCCTTGACGGTGACCTCCACGGGCACGCTCACCTCGCGCACCCGGGCATCGCAGGTGAACCGCGAGCCGGGCTTCGGACGTCGCTGCGACTCGTCGCAGTCCACCGCGTCGACCTTGACCCCGAACTTCACGTACTCAGCGGACAGTTCCTGGGCGATCCGCTTGGTCAGCGCGTCGAAATCGATCGACGGACCGAACAGAGAGCAGCCGACCACGGCGGGTGCGGCGACGGCGGGGACAAGGACCAGCTTCGCGAGCCTCATGACGGGACAGTAGCCGAATCGAGGTCTTCGCGATCGCATCCCGCGTGGAACGAAATCTCCGATGACGCAGTACTTCCCGCTAGCTCGACGCAGGCGATGCGATGCCGAGGTCGCGGAACACGGTGCGGGCACGGTCGGGGTAGTCGGTGATCAGGCCGTCCACACCGTCGTCGAGCAGGGCTCGCATGGTCGCTGGGTCGTTCACCGTCCACGGGATCACCTTCAACCCGAGCGCGTGGGCACGACGGATCAGCGCGGGCGTGGTGAAGCGCACGAAACCAGGGTCGCCGACTCCCCCGTCCTGCGGATTACCCTGGACCGGTGAAACGGCGGTCAACCCGGCGATGGTCTCGGCGGCGGCGCGCACCCAGTCGCCGCCGTATCGGTCCACGTCCAGACCCAACCACGGCGATGCCCCGGGCTCGCCGGTCTGCAGGAACTGCGCGCCGTTGGTGAGGGCGATCAGGCCGACGCCCGGCAACAGCGGTCCGATCTCCCGCAGCGCGTTCCAGTCGAAACTCTGGATCGTGACCTGCCCCGCGAGGCCGGACCGGGTGATCTCGCCCGCGACGGCGCCGACGAACTCACCGCGGGGTGCGGTCTGCTCGGGAGCGCCGGCCTCGACTTTCGTCTCGATGTTCATCCGCACCGCAGACCTCCGCGAGCGCACCAGATCGAACAGCTCACGCAGCTCCGGGATACGGGCCCCGGCCACCACTCGCTGGGTGGTGTGCCCCTCCAGCTTCTCGTAGCCGCAGTTCATGGTGCGGATCTGCGCATAGCGAAGGTCGCGGATGTACTTCCCGACGTACGGGAACTGCGGATCGCTCGGTGTCGCGGGCGCGGTATCGGTGCACTTCTTGGCGTCGACCTTGCGGTCGTGCGTGATCACCACCTTCCGGTCCTTCGTCACCTGTGTGTCCAGCTCCAGCGTGGTCACGCCGAGCCGCATGGCGGCGTCGAAGCCCGCGAGCGTCGACTCGGTGGTCAGGCCGAGGCCGCCGCGGTGGGCCTGGAGGTCGACGGTGCGCTGCGGTGCTGCTGACACCGGAGCGGCGGTTCCAGCGACGACGGCGACCAGGGTGAGGACGGAGAGCATCAGGCGACCGGGGGTCATGGGTGCCGACGCTATGAGGCTGACGTGAATGCCGAGTGCACGAC
The DNA here is from genome assembly GCF_000092225.1 of Tsukamurella paurometabola DSM 20162. Taxonomy (NCBI): domain Bacteria; kingdom Bacillati; phylum Actinomycetota; class Actinomycetes; order Mycobacteriales; family Tsukamurellaceae; genus Tsukamurella; species Tsukamurella paurometabola. Next base: position 2,155,472 of record NC_014158.1, on the reverse strand, counting down.
ACCTCACGCGCCGGTGACGGGACCGCCGCTAGACTGGGCCGTCGCTCATCGATCGGGAGGTACACATGGCGCAGTCCGCCGCCGAGCTGTACGCCGCGTTCACGGACAACGCCGACAACGATGTCGCGCTGCGCCTGCTCCGCTCCCCCAACGCCGTCGCCTACCTGGCGCTGATGGCCGCCCGGCTGGGCACGGGCCCCGTCGACGCCGAGGAGCTCGCCGATGCGCTCACCGTCGACCTGCAGACCCTCGCGCAGCACTTCACGGACCGCGCCCGACCGGTCCCGGACGGCTCCGACGTCCTCGACACGTGGGTGAAGAACGGTTTCGTCTCCCGCACCCTCGACGACGAGGACCGCGAGGTCTGCCAGCTCACCCGAGGAGCCACCACCGCCCTCGGACAGGTGCAGGCGGTCTCCCTCGACCGGAACGTGGCCACCGAAACGGCTCTGGAACTGGTGACGGCCAGGCTCGCCGCGGTCGCGGTCACCGTCAGCCCCGACCCGGACGATCACCTGCGCGCTCTCGACGAACAGATCGCAGAGCTCACCCGGCGCCGGGAGGCACTGCGCGCGGGCCTGATCCCCGAATACGACCAGGGCAAGGTCGTCGATGATCTGAAGATCGTCAGCTCGCTGGCGGAACGGATGCCGGCGGACATCCTCGGCTACGGCGAGAAGCTGCGAGAACACACCCGGGCCCTGCTCACGCACGGCCTTGATGCGGCCGACAGCTCCGAGGCGGAGGCCTACGCCCGCACCCTCCAGCGCCTGTTCGACGGCCATGACGAGCTGGCCAACACCCCCGAGGGCAAAGCCTTCGACGCCTTCTACACGCTGCTCTCCGATCATCGGCTGCGCCGCCGTCTGGAGGATTCGGTGGCGGCGGTGGTCGTCGGCGTCGAACTACCGGACGATCTGCGCGAATCCCTGACCGGCTTCCTCGATCGGATGTGGATGCAGGTGCAGCGGGTCGACGAGATCCGCGGGCAGGTGTATCGCCGGATCAACACCTTCGTCAAGGACGGCGACTTCCTCCAGTACCAGTCGCTGCGGGCCCGGATCACCGAGGCACAGCGCGCCGCGGTGGAGGCCTTCGACACCGTCTCCGCCGGCCGCGATACCGGGCTCGCGGTGCCGATGAGCGCCGTCGACACCACGTCCGTGGGCGCACTGAAATTCCACGACGGCATCGTCACCCTGCCGCCCGAGGTCCGTGAGACGTCGGGTGAGTTCACCATCGACCCGGCCCGGCTGATCGGGCGCGAAGCGATCGACTGGGACTCGCTCGCGAACGCGGTGAACACCGCCGTCGCCGCCGCCGACGGTGCCTCGCTCACCGACGTCCTCGACGCCATCGACGCGCCTCGCGCGGGCGATGTGGTGGGTGTGTGGTCGCTCGGGGCGCGGTACGGCACCGTCGATGCCGACCGGCCCGTGACCGTACTCGCGCACACCGCCCGCGGGCCACGTGAGCTCACCGTCCCGCATGTGGTGTTCTCCGCCGCTCTTCCGCCCCTGACCCCGTCCTCGGCCGCGCCCGAGCCGACCACGCTCTTCGAGCAGGAGGCCTGACATGACCGACGAGTCCCTGGACATCGATGCGGGCGCACTGCCCGAGATCGACCTGGCCGACTTCTCCATCGCCGACGAGGACGCGGTGCGTTCGCTGCGCGGCGCCGACACCGCGCCGCGGTTCGACGGCGACACCTCACAGCTGCCCAACTCGGTGTGCTACGCCCTGCAAGAGCTGATCGCGGCGCCGCACGTGTCCGCGCGGTCGAAGAACTGGGCGGTGATCGAGGCGGAGGAGACGCTGCTGCGGTCCCGATTGTCCGAGCTGAACCTGCTGCTGGAGATCAACCGCGAGACCAAGCACGCCTTCACTCGGCAGGTCAGCGAGAACGACCCGCGCCAGCGGAACCTGCTGCGTGCCCAGAGCCTGTCGCTCGCGGCATCGGTGCTCGCCCTGTTCCTGCGTCTGAAGCACCTGTCCAGTCCGGACGAGACTGCGGTCGTGGAACGGCAGGAGATGATCGACCATCTGCTCTCCTTCCGTCCCACCCGCGACACCGACGAGGCCGGGTTCGTGAAGAAGGCCGATGCCGCGATCAACCAGTTGGAGACACGCCGCCTGATCCGGCGGGTGGGCACCTCGGACCGGTACGCCGTGCACGCGGTGATCGCATCGCTGCTCACTCCGGAACAGGTCGATCTGTACACGGCCGCCTACCGGGATCTGGCGAACACCGATCACGATCTCGCCGAGACCGCCGCACCCGACGAGGGCACCATCGACGAAAGCACCGCCGATACCGAGACCGAGGAGCAGAAGTGACGCGACGCCACCTCGGCCAGTACCGCCTCACCCGCCTGCAGGTGGTGAACTGGGGCACCTTCGACGGCTACAAGGACTTCCCCATCGACGAGCGCGGGGTGATCCTCACGGGCCCCTCGGGTTCGGGCAAGAGTTCGCTGATGGACGCGCACTCGGTGGTCCTGCTCCCCACCTACGACCAGTCCTTCAACGCCTCGGCGGATATGACGGCGAAGGGCGCCAAACGTGCCGCCCGATCGATGGCCGACTACGTGCGCGGCGCCTGGTCGGTCAACGATGACGAGCACCAGCAGTCCAAGGTGCAGTATCTGCGCGGAGATTCGGCCACCTGGTCAGCGGTCGCCGCGACCTATGACAACGGCGCGGGCACCGTGACCACCGCGGTGGCGGTGAAGTGGTTCGCCGGTTCCGGCACCGACGGTTCCTCACTGAAGTCCTGGTACCACCTGCACTCGGGCCCCTTCGATCTGCTCGACTTGCAGGACTGGGCGACTGCGGGCTTCGACACCCGCGGCTGGCGATCACGCCATGCCGACGTCGAATCCTTCGACACCCAGGCTGCCTACCAGGAGGCGCTGCGCCGGCGCGTGGGCATCGGTACCTCGTCGGCCGCGCTCGCCCTGCTGGGCAAGGCCAAGGCGATGAAGAACGTCGGCGATCTCGACGCCTTCATCCGCACCTACATGCTGGACCGGCCGCAGACCTACGCCCGCGCCGAGCGGCTGGTGGAGAACTTCACCCAGCTCGACGAGGCCTACCGTGCCGCCGCCCGCGCCGAGGCGCAGGAGAAGGTGCTGCGCCCCATGCCCGAGGCGTACGAGAAGTACCGCACCGCCACCGTCGGGACGACGCGCGCGGCCGATCTCCTGGGCGCCCCGGTGCGCTCGTATCTGCGTGGTCATCGGCTCCGGTTGCTCCAGGAGGAGATGGACCGGATCGAAGGCGAGCGCGCGGGTATGGACGCGCAGATCGCCCGCTGGGAGGACAAGGCCGAAGAGCGCAAACAGCGCTACAACGATCTGCTGCACCGGCTGCGCCAGGAGCAGGGCGAAGTGGGTGTCCTGGAGGCCGAACTCCAGTCCCGGGAATTGCAGACCCAGGCCCGCCAGCGCGCCTATGAGCGGTTCGCCACCGCAGTCGAGAAGCTCGGAGAGCGGGCGCCGGAGTCCGCGGAGGAATTCGCGGCCCTGCGCGAACAGGTCCCGGGCATCCGTGATCGCGCCACCGAGGCCGCCGAGGCGCTCGCCGGTCGCGTCCACAGCGCCTACACCGACGAATCCGACGCCCGGCGCGCCGTCGAATCCGTCGACGACGAGCTGGCCGTGCTGGATCGGCGCGCATCGCTGCTGCCACCCGCGCTACTCGACCAGCGCGACGTGATCGCCCGCTCCACCGGTGTCCCCGCCGAGGAGCTCCCGTACGCGGCGGAGTTGATCGATGTGAAGCCCGCGGAGCAGGCGACGTGGGCCGCCGCCGCCGAGCGCGTGCTGCGCCCGCTCGCCACCACGCTGCTGGTGCCCGCGCGCCACCAGCGCGCGGTGGCCGATCACGTGAACGCCCATCGTGTGCAGGGCGTCCTCACCTACCAGGTCGTCGAGGGGCCCGACCGCACTGCCGCGGTCGAGGGTTCGCTGGCCACCAAGCTCATCGTCGACGAGCGCACCGACGCCGGACAGTGGCTCGCGGGCGCGGTGGCGCGGGCGGCCCGCCACATCTGCGTCGACTCCCCCGCTGAGCTCGAGGACCACGACCAGGCGGTTACGCCGGAGGGCCTGGTCAAGGGAGCGGGCGGGCGGTTCCGCAAGGACGACCGCCGCGCCGTCGCCGACCGGTCGCAGTGGGTGCTGGGAACAAATACCGGGTCCAAGCGCGAGGCGCTGCAGCGCCGCCGCGACGAATTGGCGTCGGTGCACGTCAAAGCCGCCGAGGCGTCGGCGACGCTGCGTGATGACCTCGCCGAGTACAAGGCCGTGGCCGACGGGGCCACGGGGGTGCTCGGCTACGCGTCCTGGTCGGAGCTCGATCACTGGGCGGCGAAAGCCGAGGCCGAGGACCTCGCCGACCGGATCTCCGACGCCCGGTCGGGCAATGCCGACCTGAGCGAGCTGGAGCTGCAGGCCGACAACGCCTACGGCGAACTCGCCGAGGCGCAGACCCGGATCGGCGCGCTCACCGAGACGATGAACCGTGCCGGGAGCGAATTCGATGATCTGCTGGCCGAATTCGAGAAGCTCGACGGTGAGAGCGCCCCGAAACTGACGGACGAGGACCGGGAGTTCCTGGACACCGCGCTGTGGCATCTGCTCACGGCCGACGAAACCCGGCGGCGCCGCCTGACACTGGACACCTACGGCGAGATCCGCGCGGATCTGCGAGCCGAGTTGGAACGCCAACAGGCCGCCGCGACCGCCGAGCGCGATGCGGCGGAGACCCGCATCGTGCGCACCGCCGAACAATTCCTGCGCGAGTGGCCGGATGCCTCCACCGAGCTCCGGGCCGCTGTGGCGTCGGCACCGGACTTCGTCGCGGTGCACGAGAACCTGATCGCACACGGGCTGGCCGCCGCGACGGAGAAGTTCCGGCGGCTCATCACCACCGACGTCAGCCACTCGGTCTCGAACCTTTTCAAAGAAGTCGATGACACGCACCGGGCGATCACCCGCGGTATCGCGGACGTCAACGCCGGCCTGCGCCGGGTGGAGTTCAATGAGGGCACCTACCTGCAGATCGCGTACGCCGCACGGCCGACGCCGGAGGCCACGGAGTTCGCGACTCTGGTCGACGAGATGGTGCGCGACGCGCCGGCCGCGAAACGGGCCGAACCCGAGGCGATGGCCGCACAGTTCAAGCGGATCCGCGGCCTGGTGTTGCGCCTGACCGGCGACGACCCCGAGTCGCGCAGGTGGACCGAGAACGTATTGGATGTGCGCACCGGCTATTCGTTCTACGGCCGGGAGAATGCGGTCGGCGCCGAACCCGACGCGCCGGCGGTGGTGACCTACCGCAATACCGCCACCAATTCCGGTGGTGAACAGGAGAAATTGGTGGCCTTCTGCCTGGCCGCGGCGTTGAGCTTCGCACTCGGCAGCCATGGCATCGACGGATCGAACGAGCCGGCGTTCGCGCCGCTCATGCTCGACGAGGCCTTCAGCAAATCCGATGAACGGTTCTCGGCGCAGTCCCTGCGCGCGTTCGAGCAGTTCGGTTTCCAGTTGATCATCGCCGCCCCGATCCGCATGGTGGGCATCGTCGAACCCTTCATCGGGCAGGTCATCCTGGTCGACAAGCACACCGGGGCGGACGGTGCGCGCTCCGACGCCCGGTACGCCACCTTCGGTGAGCTGACGACGGCGCGCTAGTTCCCGCCGAAGCTGATATACACAAGCCCATGGCCTCGGTCGTCGCGCTCAACGCCCACCCGGACGATGAGACGATCCTCGAAGGCGGCACGCTCGCCGCGCTCGCAGCCGCGGGCCACCGGGTGATATTGGTGGTCGCCACCGACGGACTGGTGCACGACGAACCCGAACCCCGTCGGCGGCTCGACGAGTTGGAGGCCGCCGCGGCCGCACTGGGCGTCGACGACGTCCGCTGGCTCGGCTACGCCGACAGTGGACACGGCGCGGAGCTGTATCCCGATCCGCCGGGGCGGGTGCGACTGGTGCGCGCCGGTGTCGACCAGCCCGCCGAGCAGGTGGCCGAGATCCTGCGCGAGGTGGCCGCCGACCTGCTGATCGGCTACGACGCCGCCGGCGGCTACGGGCATCGCGACCACCTGGCGGTGCACGCGATCGGCCAGCGGGCGGCCGAACTCGCGGGGGTGCGTCTGGTCGAGGCGACAGCGCCCCGCGAAGTGCCGGTGCGCCTGTTCACCGTCGCGTCCCGTCTCCACCTGGTCTCCGCGTCGGATGTGGGCCGTGCGCGCACCTGGTTCACCCCATCGGCACGGATCACACACAGGATCGATGTGCGCGGGCACATCGCGGCGAAGCAGCGGGCGCTCGCCGCGCACCGGACCGAGCTGGAGAAGCCGGGTCCCGTGGCGCGGATTCAGCGGCTGATCGTCCGCCTCCCACCACGGCTGCTGGTCCCGCTGTTCGGCACAGAGTTCTTCATCGAGCCCGGCGTCGCGGGCCGCCATCGGCGCCTGCTGTGACCGGACGGTGGTTCGGATACTCCGCGCGCGGCAGATATCGCAACCAGTGTCGCCAGGCCATCGCGCACCCCATCGGAACCGGCCTTGACCTGGCCGGTTGCGGCCCCGCGTTCGTCGAACCGGCGCGCTAGAAGGCTTCCCGGGCAATAACGATCGCATAACGCGGCTAACGCTCCGCGTGCAGCGCTCCGATCTCCCCCATGTCAATGACCGTGAGGGAACACCGAGGAGCATGCGATGCGAAACGCGACCCGAGACAACCGAATCCGCAGGGCGCTCGTGGTGCCGGTCGCGCTGGCACCGCTCATCGCGGTACCGGGCAACGTGGCCGCCGAGCCCACCACCCCGCCGCCGACACCGTCGACCGCCACTCCCGCACCGACGACCACGGCGCCGACCACGACCCAGCCGCCCACCACGCGGCCGCCGGAACCCGGTTCGACGCGGCCCACCACGCCGCCCACCACAACGAGCAGCACCGCGCCCCCGGCGTCGACCACGACGCCGCCGGCACCGAATCGGCTCACCGTCGGGGCCGTGCGGATCGTCGACGAGCAGGGCGCACCGGTTCCCGGTGCCACCGCGTTCGTGCAGGGGTGCACCGGCGGACCGGGCGCCTCGCTCGCCGACGGGGGCGCCACCACCGTGACCGGTCCCTGTGTGACCGCACGGATGGAACGCGTGCCCACGAATTGGCGGCTGCTCACGCCGTCGACGCTCACCGTCACCACCAACGCCGGCCGGGCCGAGTTCCGGTTCGTACTCGCGCGAGGCGGGATCGTGCCGCCGACCAGCACGCCGCAGCCCGGTGGCGTTCGGTTCACCCTGGACGCACGGGACCGCAGCGGACGCGGCGTCGCCTCCCAGTACGCCGTGTACGCCTGCGAGAGCGGACGACCGCTGGGCGGCCTGGCCACGGACAGCGCCGGCAACGGTGGCGGTGCATTCCCGGGTGACTGCCTGACCGTGGTGCCGACGGCGTGGCCGCGCGAGTGCGTACTCGTGGGCCCGCACATGTACTCCCGCGTGGTGGGGAACGGGGTGAACCGGCTCAACTTCACGTTCAAGTGCGGCGGGCAGAACCCGCCGGGACCCGCGGATGTACCCGGTGTGCTCGTGAAGACGGACCGCATATCGGGCGTCCCGTTGGCCGGCGCCTCGTTCGCGATCTCCCAGTGCGAATCGGGCGAGACGATCCGGGCGGTCTCCACTGGCGCTGACGGCAGGGCACCACTCGCGTTGCCTCCGGGCTGCTACCGGGCCACGGAGACCGTCGCCCCGTCGGGTTACCTCCGCGACCCGGCCGCCGTGGCATTCCGGGTGACTCCACCCGGTTTCGAGGTGCGGGTCACGAACGCAAGGATCTCCGCACCCGTCGTTGTTCGTAATCCCGCTGTTCGAGTGCCGATCTCGTCGATCCCTTCGGGGCGGGTGTGGTGAGATGCGCAGGCTCAGTGGGCTCGTGCTTGCCGTGGCGGTACTGGCCGCGGGGTGCGGCACCGTCGAAGGCACGGCCGAACCGGTCCCGTCGAATCCGGCCGCTCAATCCGACCTCCGGGCCCCGGTCGTCGCCACCGCGAATGAATCGGCCGCCCCGGTGCGCGTATCGGCGAGTGGGAGCGACGCCCCGGTCGACGGTGTGGCAACCGACGCGCAGGGGGCGCTGTATCCGCCGCAGGACGTCGGTCGGGTCGGCTGGTGGATCGACTCCGCCCTGCCCGGCTCGGGTCGCGGCTCCGTCGTGGTGACGGGCCACATCGACGATGCGCGACAGGGCGACGGATTCGCCAAGCGATTCGGAGCTCTCCGCGCCGGCGACACCGTTTCGCTGACCGGCAAAGATGGCAGAACCATCGCCTACCGAGTCACCCGGACGATGTCGGTCGGCAAGGGGGCACTACCGGTGGGCGATCTGAACCGTCAGGACGGCCCGGAGACGCTGATCCTGGTCACCTGCGGTGGACGCTTCGTCGGACCGCCGATGGGCTATGAGAACAACGATCTGGTCTACGCGGAGCGCGCCTGAACCGCCGTGACTAGGGTCGGAAGTATGCGTATCGATCTGAGCGGCAGGACCGCACTCGTCACCGGATCCACCCAGGGCATCGGGCTGGCCATCGCGACCGGACTGGCCCGGGCGGGAGCACGGGTCGCCGTCAACGGTCGCACGCAGGACCGCGTCACCGACGCGCTCGCTGCCATCCGGGCTGCGGTCGACGATGCCGACGTCGTCGGTGCGGTCGCGGACATCACTGACGAGGGCGACACCGAGCGCGTCGTGGCCGAACTCGGCGCGATCGACATCCTGGTCAACAACCTCGGAAACTTCGGGGCCGCCGACCCGCTCTCGATCAGCGACGACGAGTGGCGGCGCTACTTCGAGGTGAACGTGCTGGCCGCCACCCGACTCTCGCGGCTGGTGCTACCCGGTATGACCGCGGCGGGCTGGGGCCGAATCCTCAACATCGCCAGCGATTCCGCGATCGTGATCCCCGCCGAAATGATCCACTACGGCGTCTCCAAGACGGCACTGCTCGGGGTCTCGCGAGGATTCGCGAAGGCGGCGGCCGGCACCGGCGTCACGGTCAATTCGGTGATCGCCGGACCGACTCACACCGCGGGAGTCGAGGATTTCGTCTACCAGCTCGTCGACAAGGCCCTGCCGTGGGACGAGGCGCAACGCGAGTTCATGCGCCTGCACCGCCCGCAGTCGCTGATCCAGCGGCTCATCGAGCCGGAGGAGATCGCGAACATGGTGGTCTACCTCAGCTCGCCGCTCGCCTCCGCCACCACCGGCGGCGCCGTCCGCGTGGATGGCGGATACGTGGACTCGATCCTCCCCTGACCGGCACCGCGCTCAGGCCAACTCGATGAGCTCCTGGTACTCCTCGTTCCAGTGGTCCTCGGTCCCGTCGGGCAGCAGGATCACGCGCTCCGGGTTCAGCGCCTCAGCGGCACCCGGATCGTGCGTCACCAACACCACGGCGCCCTCGTAGGAGCGCAGTGCCTCCAGCACCTGCTCGCGGCTCACCGGGTCCAGGTTGTTGGTCGGCTCATCGAGGAGCAAGACGTTCGCCGCCGACGACACCAGTCCCGCGAGCGCCAGCCGCGTCTTCTCACCACCGGAGAGGGTGCCCGCGGGTTGGTCCAGCTGCGGCCCGGTGAACATGAAGGCGCCCAACAGGCTTCGAAGGTCCTGCTCCCCCGCATCCGGCGACGCGTGCCGGATGTTGTCCCACACGGAGGCCTCGTCGTCGAGGGTGTCGTGTTCCTGCGCGAAATAGCCGATCTTCAGGCCCCGCCCGGGCTCCAGCCCGCCGGTGTCCGGTGTCTCCACGCCCGCGAGCAGCTTGAGCAGCGTCGTCTTGCCGGCACCGTTGAGGCCCAGCACCACCACGCGTGAGCCCTTGTCGATCGCGAAGTCGACGCCCGTGAAGATCTCCAGCGACCCATAGGTCTTGGTGAGGTTCTTGACCATGAGCGGGGTCTTGCTGCACGGCGCCGGCGCGGGGAACTTGATCCGCGCGGTCTTGTCCTCGACCCGCACATCGTCGAGCTCGCTCATCATCCGCTCCGCGCGGCGGAGCATGTTCTGCGCGGCGACGGCCTTGGTCGCCTTGGCCCCCATCTTCGCGGCCTGGGCCCGGAGCGCACCCGCCTTCTTCTCGGCGTTGGCGCGTTCGCGGCGGCGGCGTTGCTCGTCGGTGGCGCGAGCGTCGATGTACTTCTTCCACCCCATGTTGTAGACATCGGCCTCGCCGCGCACGGCGTCGAGGAACCAGACGCGGTTCACCACGTCCGCCAACAGGTCCACATCGTGACTGATCACGATGAGGCCACCGTCGTGGTTCTGCAGGAACGTGCGCAGCCAGCCGATCGAGTCGGCGTCGAGGTGGTTGGTCGGCTCATCGAGCAGCAACGTGGTGTTGGACTTGCCACCGGATCCGTCCGAGGCCGCGAACAGGATGCGCGCCAGTTCCACACGACGCCGCTGTCCACCGGAGAGTGTGCGCAGCGGTTGCTCGAGTACTCGGTCGGGCAGGGCCAGGCTGTTGCAGATCCGGGCTGCCTCCGATTCGGCGGCGTACCCACCGAGGGACGAGAACCGCTCCTCGAGATTGCCGTACTTGCGCACCGCGGTGTCGAGTTCGTCGCCGAGCAGCTCGGCCATGCGGACCTGTTGCTTCTGCATCTGGGCGACGATCTGGTCGAGACCGCGCGCCGACAGCACGCGATCCTTGGCCAGCACGTCCAGATCCCCCTCGCGCGGATCCTGCGGCAGGTATCCGACGTCGCCGGTGGAGATGACCCTGCCCGCGTACGGCTCACCCTCACCCGCCAGGATGCGCATCGTGGTCGTCTTCCCCGCGCCGTTGCGCCCGACCAGGCCGATGCGGTCGCCCGCCTGCACCCGCAGCTGATCGCCGGGGGCCGTCAGCAGGGTACGGACCCCGGCACGGACTTCGAGGTCGGTCGCGGTAATCACAACGGGCCAGTCTACCCGCCGGAACAGGCCCGATTCACCATCAATACGGGTCGGTGACTCCGGTCACTCCGGAGCTGCCGGGAGCCCTGCCCGCCACGGTGGGACCGGCGAGGGCGCGGCGACCACCTCACGAATCACGATCCGGAGGGAACGATCGGCTTTCGCTTCGTAGAGGGCGGTATCGGCCTGGGCCACCGCCGCCGCGAATTCAGCGCGGTTGAGCCCCTCGGAGACGGCGATACCGATGCTGCCGCGAATCGTCCGCTCCCCCGACGGCCCCGGTGTCACCAGGGCCCGCAGGTCGTCGATGACCGCATCGACATCGGCGCGCAGATCACGAATCGCAACGATGAGGAACTCGTCGCCACCCAGACGAGCATTGAGTGTCTCGCGGACGCCACCGCGCAGCGCCTGCGCGGTCTCGGCCAGATACTGGTCGCCTGCCAGGTGCCCGTAGGAGTCGTTGAACTGTTTGAATCCATCCAGGTCGAGGAGACCGACCACCGCGATACCCCTGCCGCGCTTGTACAACACCCGGCGCAGAGCGAACTGGAGCCCGCGTCTGCTGTAGAGACCGGTGAGCGCGTCGTGGTTGCGTTCGGAGGCCGCCTCGCCGATACCTCGTCGGCCGAATTCGACGAGCACCTGCACCACCACCGGCAACGCGAACTCGATGGTGATCGCGGGAGCGAGATAGACGTAGAGATCCATCAGCGCGTACCCGTTGACCACCATCGTGGTCGCCGTGACAGCGATGATCGATGCCACCGAGAACAGGCAGTGGACCAGCAGGAGCCGCCACCCCAGGAGGAAGGCGGTGAGCATGGCGAGCATGCCCAGATAGATGGTTCCGGTGATCCGCGACGGGCCGTCCTGCGCGAGGCATCCCACGAGTAGACAGATATCGGCCACCGCGACGAAGACGACGGCGTCGCGGCGTCGCGGATTCTTCAGTGTGAGCCACCACAGCCCCACCACCAGGCTGCCACTCGACGCCAGCACGAAGACCACCATCGTGACCGGGTTCTGCGGCCGCATCGGCTGGAACAACACGCCGATGCACAGGGGCACCATGAGCAGCGCGAGTCCGCCGACCACCCACCGGAGCGGGTTATCGCCACCGTGGACCGCGATCCCCTCCTGGGCGAACTTGAACTCCGCTTTTCCGGCGTTGCGCCAGGCCTCACCGTCGACCAGGCGCCGCCAGGCCGCCCGCGCGAGACGACTCGCGGTGACGGGCTTCCGCCGAGAATCAGTCACCGTAGCCGCCTCGGCGATCCGCTGCCGCCCCACCCATCACGTGGCGGAACTCTACCCCCCGATACGTACAGTTCGGGCATTCTCACGGATGCACTGTCGCGATGGTCACAGGTTGCGATAGCAAGGCGCCGAACAGGTTTCGTTAGTTTCGGACATCCTCGGGGGTACGCACCACGATGCGCAGCGAACGATCCCGCTTGGCCTCGTACAACGCCCTATCGGCCTGAACCGCCGCGCGCTCGAGGGCGACCGCATCAGGGGTCCGCACCACGACGGCGCCGATACTGCCGCGGATCGGCGCTACGCCGCTGGATGCCATCACCAGCCGCCGCAGCGTGCGCACCACCGAGTCGGCGCCGTAGCGCGACGGCCGCATCGCGTACAGCAGGAATTCGTCGCCGCCCATCCGCGCGATCACGGCACCGTCGAGCTCAGCGCGGAGTGTGCGGGCGGTACGGGCCAGGAGCAGGTCCCCGGCGGGGTGGCCGTGCGCATCGTTGAACTGCTTGAACCGGTCGAGATCGAGCATCGCCACGACGCAGAATTCGAGACGCCGCTCCCGGACGAGTGTGCGCAGCGCCAACCGCATTCCTTGCCGGCTGTACAGACCCGTCAGGGCATCACGGTTGCGCTCGGTGAAGATCTGGGTCATCCCACGCCGCGAGAGCTCGACGATCACCTGCATGAACAGCGGGAGGCCCACCTCCATGGTGACGGCCGGCGCGACGTAGACGTAGAGGTCGAGCAAGGTCGCGCCGTCGAAGATCTGCGCGGTCACCACATAGACGCCGAGCACTGTGAGCGAGAAGGCGCACTGGAGTGCGAGGATTCGAGCGCCGAGCAGTACTGCGGTGAGCAGCGCGATCATCCCGAGGTAGATGGTGCCGCAGATCCGCGAAGCGGGAGCGCCCAGCACCGCCGTACCCAGCAGGATCAACGCGTCCGAGCACACCACGAAGAACACCGCGTGCCCGCGCCGAGGCCAGGGATCAAGAATCCACCACACCCCTAGAGCCACGCTCGCGAGCAGGGCGCCGATGTACAACCCCACGCGAAGCGGATCGGGCGGCCCCATGGGATGCCACACCATCACGATGGACAGCGGGAACATCAGGACCGCGATCCCACCGATCACCACGCGCATCGCCAGGCGACCGCCGCGCAGCCGCGAAACCCCGTTCCACATGAACGCGTACTCGTCCCGGCCCGCGGTACGCCAGGCCTCTCGGTTGAGCAGGCCCCGGCGCAGGGCCAACGACAGCAGGTGCGCCGGACGCACCGATGTCGACCGCGACCTGGGCGTGGCGTTCACGTCGGTTCGCCACCCCCTCAGGTTCACACGTCGGCGACTACGTGCTCAGTGTCCTCGACGTGTCGCTGCCGTGTCCCGAAGTCGGTGAGATCGCAACGTCGCGAACCGTCATCGACCGCTCGTCGCTGCGCTTCGCGTCGTACAGCGCGGCATCGGCCACGGCGACCAGATCGCGCACGCGATCGGCATACTCGGCGGAGCCGATCGCCACGCCGACACTGGCCGCGATCGTGTCGCCCGCGGCACCTCCACGGGGGCGGATCAGCCGGCCGAGGCTCTCGACGATGTCCTGCGCCTCGGCGCGTGTCGCGCGGACTCCGAACACGGCGAACTCGTCGCCGCCGTTGCGGCCGACCAAGGTCTTGGGCAGGCTCTCCTCCAGTCTCGCCCCGACCGAGGCGAGTAGCGCATCGCCGGCAAGGTGGCCGTGGGTGTCGTTGTAGGCCTTGAACTCGTCGAGGTCGATGATCGCGCTGATGTACACCGAATCAGGGGTCGCGAAATGTCTGACCGCCCTGGCGATCCACGCCTCCATACCGCGCCGGTTCAGCAGCCCGGTCAGGCTGTCGACGTACCACTCGCGGGAAACCTTGGTGATGCCCAGCCTGCTGATCTCGATAACCGCTTGAATCATCACCGGCAAAGCGCTCACGATGATGGCGGCGGGCGCCGCGTAGGCGACCAGATCGAAGAAACCGCGCCCATCGATCACCACCCCGTACACGGTCTGACCCGAGATGAGCAGGAGACAGGCCAGGCAGTGCACCAGCAGGACGCGCCACCCCAGTAGGAACGCCGCGTACATCCCCAGCATGGCCAGCAGAGTCGCGCCGGACAGCCGAGCCTCCGGGATCCGGTTCGCCGTGACACCCGTCGCGAGAAGAACGTCGGATGCGGCCAGGAAGGCGATCGCCTGACCGGCCGTCGGCCACGGCCGCACGATCCAGAACATGCCGATGACCGCACCGAGCGTCGCTGCGGTCATGTACAGAATGCGTATACCGGTGGTGCTCGGTCCATAGGGCATGAAGACCGAGAAGGCGCCGATCGGGAGCAGCATCACGCTGAGTGTGGCGATGGTGACGCGGAGCACGCCGAGGCCCCCCACCGTGGTGAGTGCTCGGGTCATGAAGGCGAATTCGGCGCGTCCCGCGTTCCGCCAGCCCACCGGATCGAACAGGACCCGCAGAATCAATGCGGCCACACGACGAAATCCCATGCGCCGCTGCGCGAACTCCCCTCGACTCTGGCTCACGTCAGCTCCGGTCGCGGACTCCGGCCGCCAGCTCCGCGGTCAATCGTTTCACCGCGTCGATCGACTCAGCCGCCGCACTCACCAGAGCTGATCCAGCGATCACGGCGTCCGCGTAGGCGGCGATCTCGGCCGCCTGCTCGCGCGATCGAACTCCCAAGCCCACACCGACCGGGATGTCGGAGACTTCGCGCACCCGCGCAACCAGCTCCGGAGCGACGTTGTCGACGGTGTCGCGCGCCCCGGTGACGCCCATCGTCGAGGCGACGTAGAGGAAGCCCGAGGACGCCTCCGCCGTCATGCTGAGCCGCTCGGTCGTCGACGACGGGGCGACCAGGAAGATCTTGTCCAAGCCGTACCGGTCGGCGGCGGCGATCCAGTCCTGTGCCTCCTCAGGGATCAGGTTGGGCGTGATGATCCCCTGACCACCCGCGGCCGCGAGGTCGCGGGCGAAGGCCTCCACCCCGTACTTGAGGATCGGGTTCCAATAGCTCATCACGACCGGCGCGCCACCCGCCGCAGCGACCGCCTCCGCGTAGCCGAAGACGTCGTGCACCCGTACGCCGCCGCGCAACGCGTCATCGGCGGCGCGCTGGATCACGGGTCCGTCCATGACGGGATCGCTGTACGCCACGCCGATCTCGACGATGTCGGCGCCCGATCCGACCATTCCGGCCACGATCGCTCGGCCCCCGTCCTTGGAGGGATACCCGCACGGCAGATAGGTCACCAGCGCGGCGCGATTCTCGGCGTGGCAGGTCTCGAAGACGGAGGCGAGCGCGCTCATTTCGCGGCCTCCTCGGCGTCGCGGAATTCGGTGTTGAGATCCTCACCGATCACCTTCTGCCCCACTACGTTCCCTTCGTCGTCGAGCAGCCCGAACCACCGCCCGGCGGTGTCGACGTCCTTGTCTCCGCGACCGGAGAGGTTCACCACGATCACCGCCCCCGGGCCGAGTTCGGCCCCCAGTTTGAGCGCGCCGGCCACCGCGTGCGCGGACTCGATCGCCGGGATGATCCCCTCGGTCCGGCACAACAACTCGAAGGCGTCCATCGCCTCGGCGTCGGTGATCGGGACGTATTCGGCGCGACCGGACTCCTTGAGCTCGGCGTGCTCCGGGCCGACGCCCGGATAATCGAGCCCGGCGGAGATCGAGTGCGATTCGATCGTCTGTCCGTCGTCGTCCTGCAACAGATACGAGTACGCCCCCTGGAAGGCACCGGGCGTCCCGCCGGTGAAGGTGGCCGCGTGCCTGCCGGTTTCGACTCCGTCGCCGGCGGCTTCACACCCGACCAGGCGTACGCCCTCGTCCGGAATGAAGGGGTGGAAGATGCCGATGGCATTGGACCCGCCGCCGACACAGGCGACTACGGCGTCCGGGAGCCGCCCGGCGAGGTCGAGCACCTGCTCCCGTGCCTCCATTCCGACAATGCGCTGCAGGTCTCGCACCAGCAGCGGGAACGGATGCGGCCCGGCGGCGGTGCCGAAACAGTAGTAGGTGTCGTCGGCGTGACTGACCCAATCCCGAAGCGCCTCGTTGATCGCGTCTTTGAGAGTCGCCGATCCGGACGCCACCGCGATCACCTCGGCGCCGAGCAACCGCATCCTGGCTACGTTGAGCGCCTGCCGGTCGGTATCGACCTTTCCCATGAAGATCACGCACTCGATGCCGAGCAGCGCGCATGCCGTCGCCGTTGCCACGCCGTGCTGACCGGCGCCGGTCTCCGCGATCACCCGCGTCTTGCCCATCCGCTTGGCGAGCAGCACTTGTCCGAGCACGTTGTTTATCTTGTGACTGCCGGTGTGGTTGAGGTCCTCGCGCTTGAGGAGGATCGACGCACCGCCGGCATGCTCGCCGAGCCGGGTGCACGGGTACAAGGGAGACGGGCGACCGGTGTACTGCCGCTGGAGCCGGTCGAGCTCCGCCAGGAACTCGCGATCGCTGCGGACCTTCTCGAATTCGGCCGTGACCTCCTCGATCACAGCCATCAGCGCTTCAGGTACGTGTCTACCGCCCCAGACTCCCCAGTGCCCGGTCCCATCCGGCTCGTACGCCGATCGCTGGGACAGTCCGGTGCTGGCTTCTGGGAGACTCACCAGCCCAGTATCCCTCACTCGGTCAAAGCAGAATCATGGCGACGCCAACCATTCCTCGAATCGGACGAACCGACCAGTGTTCTCCGGCATGACCACAGCAGTGAACCGGACTCTCGACACCGTCCTCGACGATCCGGTGCGGGCGTCATTGTTCGGCGCGCACAGCAGGTTCCGTATCGGCGACGGTGCCGTCGTCCGGTATCCACCCGAAGTGGCCCGGTTCGTCGGTCACCCCCGGTGCCCCTCCGCCGCCGATTTCGCAGCGCTGGCGCGCCTGGCCGTCCCGGGCGCGCCGGTGTCACTGCGCGGCGTGCGCGGGCCGCTCCCACCCGGGTGGACGGTTGCGGACCGTCTCACCTTGGTCCAGTACGACGGCTCCGGACTGCGCACGGCGCAAGCGCCTGACGCGGACATCCTCGGACCCGCCGACGTCGACGAGATCCTTGATCTCGTGCAGCGGACCCGCCCCGGTCCGTTCGAGCGCCGCACCGTCGAACTCGGTACCTACCTGGGCCTGCGCGACGGCGACGGCCGCCTCATCGCCCTCGCCGGGGAACGGCTGCACCCGCCCGGGTGGACGGAGATCAGCGCCGTTTGCACCGACCCGGCCCATCGCGGCCACGGCCTGGCGACCCGACTGATCCGTGCCGTCGGCCACGGGATCCGTGCGCGCGGCGAAGTTCCGTTCCTGCATACCTCCGCCGCGAACAGTTCGGCCCGGGCGCTCTATGAGGCGCTCGGATTCCGCCTTCGGGCAACGCTTCCCCTCGTGCTCGCCCATCCGCCCTCACCTACCCCCGGAGCATCATGACCCTCGCGCTCACACGGCCGCCGTCAGGCGACGTCGATTCCGACCTCGCACAGCTTGCCGCCCTCCCCATCCGCCACCGTGCGCAGTGGGGACGGTGGGTGGCGGTCGCGGTCACCCTGGTGCTGTTCGCGCAACTCGTCGCGTCGGCGATCACCAACCCCCGATTCGACTGGCCCACGTTCGGCGCCTACCTGTTCAGTCCCACCGTGCTTGAGGCGCTGTGGTTCACGGTGCAGCTCACCTTCATCGGTGCCGTGCTCGGTTTCCTGCTCGGCGGCGTACTCGCGCTGGCCCGGCTCTCGGGGAATCGCGTGCTCGCGAGCTTCAGCTTCGGTTTCGTGTGGGTATTCCGGTCCGTTCCGCTGATCGTCCAGATCCTGTTCTTCGGCTATCTCGGCGCGCTGTACCCGACGCTCGGCATCGGCATTCCCTTCGGCCCGACCTTCGCCGACGCCCCCACTAAGGACCTGCTGTCGCCGTACACCGCGGCCGTGATCGGTATCGTGCTGCATCAAGCCGCGTACGGCTCCGAAATCGTCCGCGCCGGCATCCTCGGTGTCGCGCCGGGACAGCACGATGCCGCACGGGCGCTCGGCATCCCGCCAGTGGCCCACCTCCTGCGAATCACGCTCCCGCAGGCGCTCCGCACCATCGTGCCGCCAGCGGCGAACGAGGTGATCGGTCTGCTCAAGGGCACCACCGCGGTGTTCATCCTGGCCTTGCCGGACCTGTTCTACCAGGTGCAGGTCATCTACGGCCGCAACGGCCGGATCATTCCGCTGCTGTTGGTCGCCGTGGCCTGGTACGCGATCCTCACCACCGTGCTGTCGATCGGACAGCACTCCGTGGAGAAGCGGCTGTCCCGCGGGTACGGCGCCACCTCCACTCCGGTCACCGCGGCGAAGGAGGTTTCGCAGTGACCGCGCCGACCCCGCCGCGGCTCGAAGCCGTCGGCCTCAGCAAGACCTTCGGGCACGACCAGGTGCTCCGCGGCGTCGACCTGACCGTCGCGCCGGGCGAGGTGGTCTCGATCATCGGTCCCTCGGGTTCGGGCAAGTCGACTCTGCTCCGCTTGCTCAATCATCTGGAAGAGCCGACCGCCGGCGTGGTGCGACTCGACGGTGAACTGATCGGTGTGCGCCGCAGCGGCGATCACCTGGTCGCGCTGCGCGAGCGGGAGCTACGCCGCCAACGCGCTCGGATCGGTTTCGTCTTCCAGCAGTTCAATCTGTTCCCCCACCTGACCGCTCTGGAGAACATCGCCCGGCCGCAGCGACTCACTCTGCGGCGTGGCCGCCAGGAGGCACTGTCGCGAGCGCGCACGCTGTTGGATCGGGTGGGCTTGGCGCGACACGCCGACCACTACCCCGGTCAGCTCTCCGGTGGACAACAGCAACGCGTCGCGATCGCACGCACCCTGGCTCTTGACCCTGATCTGATCCTGTTCGACGAGCCCACGTCGGCGCTCGACCCCGAGCTGGTCGGCGAGGTCAACGCCGTCATCACCGAACTCGCCGCCGAGGGCCGCACCCTCGTCGTCGTCACTCACGAGTTGGCCTTCGCTCGCCGGATCGCCGACCGGATCCTGTTCCTCGATCAGGGGCGAGTCGTGGCGGCGGGGCCGCCGGCCGCAGTCCTCGATCACCCTGCCACCGACCGCACCCGCGCCTTTCTCACGCACTGGAACTCCAAGGAGACAGCATGACCACCCGACATCGTCTGGCCGCTCTCGGCATCGCATTCGCCCTGACGGGCGGGACCCTCGCGGGCTGCGGCGGTCAGAGCACCGAGTCGACCACGGCGAGCGTCACCGGCGCCGCCGGACAGCAGCTCAATCTCACCGCGAATCAGGACCGCGTCATCCCGGTGAAGGACGAGGCCGCGGCGGCCCTGCTCCCCCAGCCAGTCCGCGACCGCGGCACCCTGCGAGTGGGGCACGGCTCAGGAGCGGGCAACGCTCCCTTCTACTTCCCGGCCACCGACGACGAGCGCGTCTTCATCGGCGACGAGAGCGACATAGCCCACCTCATCGCAGGTGCACTCGGGTTGAAACTGGAGGAGTCGAACACTTCATGGGAGGGCCTGTTCCTCGGCATCGATAGCGGCCAATTCGACCTGGGGGTCTCGAACATCACCGTGACCGAGGCGCGCAAGGAGAAGTACGACTTCGCCACCTACCGCAAGGACGACCTGGCAGTCGAGGTCCAGGAATCCTCCTCGCTCACCTTCACCGGGCCGGATTCGCTGTCGGGTAAGACCGTCGCGGTGGGCTCGGGCACGAATCAGGAGCGCATCCTGCAACGCTACGACGCCGATCTCCGCGCGGCCGGCAAGCCTGCGATCACGATCAAGAACTACCAGGACAACACCGGCACGTACGCCGCACTGGCGTCGGGCCAGATCGACGCCTACTTCGGGCCGAACCCGATCGCTGCTTTCCATGTCGCACAGACCAAGGGAACGCCGCAGGCCACGAAGATCGTCGGTCGAGTCTCGGGTGCCGGATCCTCACTGCAGGGACTGATCGGTGCCACAACGAAGAAGGACAGCGGCATCATCCGCGCCGTGCAAGCGGCGCTCCAGTCCACGATCCGCAGTGGCGACTACACGAAGGTCTTGCACCGGTGGGGGCTCGATGCCGAGGCGGTACCCTCCTCCGAGATCAATCCACCGGGACTGCCGAAGAACGACAAATAGCGGCGCTCACCGCTGGGCAGTGGCGTGCGCGACGAATTTGAAGCGGTCGCCGCGGTACACGCTGCGAGTCCACTCCAGTGGCGCGCCCTGGGCGTCGCGGCCCAGGCGGTGAACCATGAGCAGCGGGTGGCCGTTCGGGATGTCGAGCAGCTCGGCTTCGTGCGGTGATGCGAGCGCCGTCTCCACGGTGTCCTCGACGGCGACGATGTCGCGTCCGTACTGTTCGCGCAGAGTGCGATACAGTGAGGCGGTGGAGTCGAGCCGGTCCGCCAGACCGCGCAGCGGACCGCGCAGGTGAGCGCATTCGATCGCCAACGGCTCCTCGTCGACGATCCGCAACCGGGTCACCCGGTACACCCGGGTTCCCCGGGCGAGTTCGAGCGCGGCCTGCGTCTCGGCGTCGGCGGGAACGTGTTCGCACGCGAGGACCTTCGATTCGACGGACTTGCCGGTGACGCCGATATCCTCGCTCAGTGACGTCAGCTGGCGCACCCGGACGACCTTCGGTGGGGCGACGTAGGTACCGCTACCGTGCTCGCGGCGCAGGATACCCTCGGCCGAGAGCTCGGAGAGCGCCTTGCGTAGGGTGGTCCGCGAGACCCCGAGTTCGTCGGCGAGCCTGCGTTCGGCGGGAAGGGTGTCACCGTGGCCGAGCTGGGCGATCCTACGCTGCACCTCGACCTTCGCGCGGAAGTAGCGGGGCAGCTCAGCTCCGGGGGCGACCGACGTCGACGTTTCCACCATGTGCGCCACAGTACCCCTTGACGGCCAAAGTGGTCTATGCCACTCTTGGCTCACTGCAATTGGTATAGATCACTTGCGGTGGACCTCAAGGAGTGGAAATGAGCAGTACGCAGGCTGCGAAGCCGGCCGCCGGTCTCGGCGTCATGGTCGGTGTCGCTGCGGCGAGTCTGGGCGTCATCTACGGATACGACACCTCGAACATCGCCGCCGCGAAGGACTTCATCCGCGCCGACTTCGGCCTCGACGACACGATGACCCAGGCGCTCGCGACCGTCGTCGTCGTCGGCGAGATCCTCGGTGCGATCGTCGGCGGCTGGTTCGCCAACAGGGTCGGCCGCCGTACCGCGATGATCTCCGTCGCCCTCGGATACACCGTCTTCGCGCTGTTCGGTGCGCTCGCGCCCACTGTGCCCCTCCTGCTCGTCGCCCGGTTCCTCCTGGGCCTCACCGTGGGTGTCTCCGTCGTCGTGGTCCCGGTGTTCGTAGCCGAGTCCGCGCCGCCGAAGCGCCGCGGCGCGATGCTGGTGGCCTACCAGTTCGCCACCATCGTCGGCATCATCCTGGGCTACGTCCTGGGCTACCTGCTGGCCGATCTCGGTGCCGCCGCGTGGAAGTGGATGCTCGGTGCGGCCGCGGTGCCCGCTATCCTCGTCGCGCTGGTCCTGGTCCGCCTGCCCGACACCGCGCGCTGGTACATGACTCGCGGCCGCGAGGACGAGGCCCGGGCCGCGCTCATCTCCGTGGAGCCGAGTTCGACTGCCGCCGGAATCGAAGCCGAACTCGACGAGATGCGCGCCCAGCTCTCCGACGAGGCCGGCGGTCGGCTCAGCCAGCTGTTCCGCCAGCCCTACCTGCGCGCCACCTTCTTCGTCGTCGTGCTCGGCTTCTTCATCCAGATCACCGGCATCAACGCGATCATCTACTACAGCCCGGACATCTTCGCCTCGATGGGCTACGAGGGGAACTTCGGCAAGTACATGTTGCCGGCCTTCGTCCAGCTGTTCGGCCTTCTCGCGGTGGTCATCTCGATCTTCACCGTGGACAAGTTCGGTCGGCGCCCGATCCTCCTGGGCGGCATCGGCACCATGATCCTGGCGTTCGCGGTGATGATCCTCGCGTACCGCATGGCCGACGGGAATTTCGCCGGCCACCAGAGCGCGGGCGTCGTCGGTTTCGCCGGTCTGGTCCTGGTGGTGATCGGGTTCTCGTTCGGATTCGGCTCGCTGGTCTGGGTGTATGCCGGGGAAGCCTTCCCCGCCCGGCTGCGCGCCTACGGCTCGTCGGCGATGCTCACCTCGGACCTGGTGGCCAACGCGATCGTCGCACAGGTCACCCTGACCATGCTCAACAGTCGGCTGCTCGGCGGCACGGGCACGTTCGCGGTGTTCGGTGGGCTCACGGTACTCGCGTTCTTGTTCGTCCTGAAGTTCGCCCCGGAGACCAAGGGCCGCAAGCTCGAAGACATTCAATACTACTGGCAGAACGACGCCCAGTGGCCTGCCGCCGACGCGCCGTCTCCGGCGGTGGCGCGATGAGCGGCACGGTGATCGGGCTCGATATCGGAGGCTCGAAGACCCATGCGGTGCGCGCCGAGAACGGTGTCGTGGTGGCGGAGGCACTCGCGGGCAGCGCGAACATCTCCTCCGTCGGGCCGGTCGAGGCGGGCCGCCAGCTCGATATCGCACTGACCCGACTGGGCGTCGGCGACGTCGCCGCGGTGTGCGCCGGCGCGGCCGGCGTGGAGACTCCGGCGGGCGCCGCCGCGCTCACCCGGCTCCTCGCCGATCGCGTGCCCAGTGCCCGGGTGCGCGTGGTGCACGACAGCCAGCTCATCCTCGCCGCCGCCGGCGTCCGGGACGGCATCGCCGTCATCTCGGGCACCGGCGCCGTGGCCTGGGGACGCGCAGGCGAGCGTCATGCCCGTGCGGGCGGCTGGGGCTACCTCCTCGGCGACGAGGGCAGCGGCTACTGGGTGGCGAAGGAGGCCGTGCGTCGTACGCTCGACCGGATCGACCGCGAGGAGCCCGCTGATCACCTCGGCCAGCAGCTGGCGGCGGACTGCGGACTGCAGGATCCCGATGAGCTACTGGACCACTTCTACGCGCAGACCGAACGCAGGTACTGGGCGGGGCGGGCCCGCGTCGTCTTCGAACTCGCCCAATCCGGCGATGTCGCCAGTACGGAGATCATCGACCATGCGGCGCTCGCCCTGACGGATATCGCGATGTCGGTAGCCGAGCGGATCGGCTCGGCCGGACCGGTGATCCTCGCGGGCGGGCTCGCGGTACATCAACCCGCCTTGCAGCGCCGCGTCCGGCACCACCTGGGACTGCGGGGTGTGGCGGACGTCCGGGTGCTCACCGTCGATCCGGTACGGGGAGCGATCGAGCTGGCGCAGCGAGAACTGGACCGGTCCGGCGCAACGGCCTGATCAGCGCGCGGGGCGCGGGCAGCTGGGGTGCGATCCGGCGGTGACCAGATCGGCCACCGCCGACCTCGGGTCACCGGCGGTAACGAGTCCCTCGCCGACCAGGACACCGTCGGCACCGGCGCCGGCGTAAGTCAGAAGATCCCGGCTGTCGCGTACTCCCGATTCGGCGATCTTGATCACCGACGACGGCAGGCCCGGGGCGATCCGGGCGAACGAATCCCGGTCCACCTCAAGCGTCTTGAGGTTGCGTGCGTTCACTCCGATCACTGTTGCACCGGCCTCCAGGGCGCGGTCGGCCTCGTCTTCGGTATGCACCTCGACGAGCGCGGTCATCCCCAGCGATTCGATGCGGTCCAGCAGGGAGACGAGCACCGACTGCTCCAGCGCAGCGACGATGAGCAGCACGATATCGGCGCCGTGCGCCCGGGCCTCGTGGATCTGATAGGGCGAGACGATGAAGTCCTTGCGCAGCACCGGGATCTGCACCGCTGCACGCACGGAGTCGAGATCGGCGAGCGAGCCCTTGAAGCGGCGCTCCTCGGTGAGCACGCTGATCGCACGCGCTCCCCCGGCCTCGTACTCGGCGGCGAGCTGAGCGGGGTCGGCGATGCCTGCCAGATCCCCTTTCGACGGACTCGCCCGCTTCACTTCGGCGATCACGGCGATGCCGGGCTCACGGAGTGCGGCGGTGGCGTCGATGGCGGGCGGCGCGGCCTTCGCAGCGGCCTTGACGGCGGCCAGGTCCAGCACCGCCTCACGGGCGGCGAGGTCCGCGCGCACACCCTCGATGATCGCATCGAGCGCAGTGGGTGAAGTCACGGCGGCGGGCCTTTCGGTGGGACGTACAGCGTGCTTCAAGGTTAGCCCGAGGCCTCCGGGCGATCCCTGCGGACCCCCTCGGTCGGATCGTCGCCGCTGTCCAGCGCATCCCACAGGTCACGCTCCGACGATTCCTCGGCCGCGGCGTCATCGAACACCCGCTTCTCGAGCTCCGCCCGCCGGGCCGCGGGCGAGGTGTACTTCGAATCCATCCCGCCGCCGCGCTGACCGCGCAGCAGCAGTGTCGCCGCGATCACCGCGAGGACACCTCCGAGGACCGCCGTCGCGGGCCCCGCGACCAGCTTGTCGGCCTGCACCACGATGTCCTTCGGCGCGAGTTCGAGGATCTGCTCGATGTACGCGACGTCGGGCTCCTGGGTGAGCACCTGCAGCGCCGGGAACGCGGAACCGATCGCCGCCGCCGCGACCACCACGGCGACCGCGACCCGCGCCCAGCCCTTGACCGCGATCGCGGCGGCGATCGCCGCGAGGAAGACCAGCGGCAGCACGTTCAGCGCGGAGGCCCAGGTGTGTCCCGCGATGTCCACATCGCGACCGGGCTGGAGGAAGTCGTTGACCGAGACCCGCATCCACGTCATCCGGCTGGCACCCCAGACGGCGCCCGCCGCCAGCAATAACAGGCCCGAGGCGACCGCGACAGCACGTTTGCCGTTCATCGGCCCTCCCCCTCCGTCTCGGTGACCGCGCGCAGCGTATTGGCCGCCGCCACCGCCTTGAGCGCGGCGAGCGCCTTGTTCCGGGATTCGTTGTACTCGTATTCACCGACCGAATCCGCGACCACGCCGCCTCCGGCCTGGACGAAGGCGGTGCCGTCCTTGAGCACGGCGGTGCGTATCGCGATCGCGGTGTCGGCGTCACCGGCGAAATCCAGGTAGCCGACGATGCCGCCGTAGAGACCGCGCCGCGTCAGCTCGGCCTCGTCGATCAGCTCCATCGCCCGGACCTTCGGCGCCCCGGTGAGCGTGCCGGCGGGAAAGCAGGCGGTGACCGCGTCGAGCGCTTGCTTGTCGGGGGCGAGGTCACCGGAGACCGTCGAGACCAGGTGCATCACATGGCTGTAGCGCTCGATCCGCCGGTAGTCGGTGACGCGGACGGTGCCCGGCGTGCACACGCGTCCGAGGTCGTTGCGGCCGAGGTCGACGAGCATGAGGTGCTCGCTGTTTTCCTTCTCGTCGGCGCGCAGGTCCTTCTCCAACAGCAGGTCCTCCTCCGCGGACGCCCCGCGCCATCGCGTACCTGCGATCGGGTGGGTGGTCGCGGTGCCATCGCTGACCGTGACCAGCGCCTCCGGGCTGGAGCCGACGATCGAGAAAGCGAGCGATCCGTCCGGCGCCGGTACCTGGACCAGATACATGTAGGGACTCGGGTTCGATGCCCGCAGCACGCGGTAGACGTCGATCGGATCGGCGTGGGACGGCACCGAGAAGCGCTGCGACGGCACCACCTGGAAGGCCTCGCCGGCCTCGATGTCGCCGACCAGCTTCTCAACGATCGCGCTGTACTCCTCGACCGTCCGTTGCGCGCTGTAGGCGGGCTCGGGCCGGGTGAACGAGGCCACCGACGAGGCCAGAGGCGCCGCCAGTGCGGTCTCCATCGCATCGAGCCGGGTGACCGCGTCGGCATAGGCCTCGGCCGCACGTTCGCGGGCGCCGTCCCAGTTCACCGCGTTGGCGATGAGGGTGATGGTGCCCTCGTGGTGGTCGATCGCGGCGAGATCGGTCGCGAGCAGCCACACCATCTCCGGCAGGCCGAGATCGTCGACCGTGGTCTCGGGCAGACGCTCCAACCGGCGCACGGCGTCGTACGCGAGGTAGCCCACCATCCCGCCGTTGAGCGGCGGAAGCCCCTCGATCGGCTCTGAGCTGAGCAGGCGCAGCACCTCGCCGAGCGCGTCGATCGGATCGCCGCCCGATGGCGCGCCCGCCGGCTTGGTGCCGATCCACGCCGCTTCACCGTCGACCACCGTCAGCGCCGCCGGAGCGGGCGCACCGACGAACGACCATCGACTCCAGGATTGGCCGGCCGCCGCGGATTCCAGCAGGAAGGTGCCGGGGCGTCCGCCCGCGAGTTTGCGGTACGCCGAGAGCGGGGTCTCGGCATCGGCGAGCACGGTGCGGGTCACGGGTACCACGCGATGCCGTTCGGCGAGCTCCAAGAACTCATCGAGGCTGGTGGTGGCGCCGTCGGGCTGGAGGTTCGAAGCCGATTGCGTACTCATCGCGTCCCATTATTGCGGGGCCGGTAAATTCGCCGGTATGCGCACCGGCGGACCGGCCCCCGATTTCGCACTTCCCGACCAATCGGGCACCGTCCGCACCCTCGACGAACTGCGCGCGGGCCGCCGCGCCGCAGTCTTCTTCTATCTGACCGCGGGGCTGCCGGTGTGCGTCGCGGAAGTCGGCCGGTTCCGCGATGCCGCGACGCAGTTCGAGCGGCTCGGCACTGCCCGGATCGGTATCAGCATGGACCCGCTGCTGCGCACGCAGGCCTTCGCGGAAGTGATGGCACCGGGTTTTCCGCTCCTGACCGATGCCGACGGTGCGGTGGCCGCGGAGTACGGCGTCAAACGCGGCAGATACGCGATGGCCCCGGTGCGCCGCCAGAGCTTCCTCGTCGACACCGACGGCACCGTCCTGCAGATCGTGGTCGGTGAGTTGCGGGCGGTGGCGCACGTCGAGGAGACCCTCGCGTTCCTGCGCACACTCAATCCGTGACAGTCAGTCCCGGCCGAGTAGAAGGTCACCGTCGAAGCAGGTGTGCGTACCGGTGTGGCAGGCCGGACCGCTCTGCCGGACGGTGAGCAGCACGGTGTCGCCGTCGCAATCGAGCCGGACATCGACGACCCCTTGAGTGTGGCCGGAGGTTTCGCCTTTGACCCAGAGCGAGTGGCGCGAGCGCGAGTAGTACGTACCGCGGCGGGTGGCCAGAGTGAGGGCCAGTGCCTGATCGTTCATCCACGCCATCATCAGTACGTCGCCCGTGCCCTCCTCCTGGGCGATGGCAGCGATCAGTCCGTCGGCGTTGCGCTTGAGCCGGGCTGCGATGGCAGGATCGAGCGACGTCGCGGATGCGCTCATCGGCGCACCACCAACCCCTGCGCGGCCATCTCATCCTTGACCTGGCCGATGGTCATATCGCCGAAGTGGAAGACACTTGCGGCGAGCACGGCGTCCGCGCCGGACTGCACGGCGGGCGCGAAGTGGCCTACCGCACCGGCGCCGCCGGAGGCGATCACCGGAACGCGGACCGCGGCGCGGGCCGCGGCGATCATCCGGAGGTCGAAACCGGCCTTCGTGCCGTCCGCGTCCATGGAGTTCAGCAGAATCTCCCCCACCCCGAGTTCCTCTCCGCGGCGGGCCCATTCGATCGCATCGAGTCCGGTGCCGGTACGTCCGCCGTGCGTGGTGACCTCCCAACCGGACGGAGTGGGTTCGTCGCCGTCGGGAACGGTGCGCGCATCAACCGAGAGTACGATGCACTGCGAGCCGAACCGGTTCGACAGCTCGCGCAGCAGTTCGGGACGGCTGATCGCCGCGGTGTTCACCGAGACCTTGTCCGCGCCGGCCCGCAGTAGGGTGTCGACGTCCTCGACGGAGCGAACGCCGCCACCGACCGTGAGCGGGATGAAGACCTGTTCGGCCGTGCGCCGCACCACCTCGAGCATCGTGCCGCGGCCCGAGCTCGAGGCGGTCACATCGAGGAAGGTCAGTTCGTCGGCTCCCTGCGCGTCGTACGCGGCGGCGAGTTCGACGGGATCACCCGCATCGCGCAGGTTCTGGAAGTTGACGCCCTTGACCACGCGCCCGGCATCGACATCCAGGCACGGGATTACGCGCACGGCCACCGTCATCGGCTCCGCCTCCTTCGAAAGTGTCTGCCTGCCAAGGTCAATAGCTCAAGATTCCAGGGTGGCCCGGTTCGCCTCGATAGTCCGACGGCGCTCCCACGGAGGCGACGATGTCGAGGAGTTCGTCGTACACGCCGGGGCCCCCGGCGAGGACCGAATCGGACCCGGTGTGCCACTCGGTTCCGGCGAGGTCGGTGACCGTGCCGCCGCCCGCGAGAACGAGGGCAGCGCCGGCGGCGTTGTCCCAGGGGTGGTGCCCGAAGACCACGGCACCGCCGAAGACGGCGGTCGCGGTGTACGCCAGATCGACGCCGGTGGACCCGAACTGCCGTACTCGGGCCACCCGGCGTGACACCTCACCGAGGATCGCGAACCGGTAATCGCCCGGGAAGTGTCCGTTGCTGCCGCGACTGAAGCTTCCGACGGCGATCATGGAGTCGACGAGCGATCGCTCGGGCAACGGCGCGAGGGCCTCACCCCGGTTGTACACAGGGCCTTCGACGTGGCCGGAGATCGCATCTGCGACCAACGGGAACCAGGCCAGACCGGCGACCGGGCGGCCGTCGTGCACCAGGCCGAGCAGAGTGCCGGTCGCGGGGAACCCCGCAGAGTAGTTGAAGGTTCCGTCGATGGGATCGAGCACCCATACGGTGCCCTGGTCAACGGGCGGTCCGCCGAACTCCTCACCGTGCACCGGGATTCCCGTTGCGTCGGCGATATCACCGGCGATGCGGCGCTCCAGTTCGAGGTCCAGGTCGGTGGCGAAGTCGGCCGGCCCCTTGGCCACCGATGCGGGCGCACCGACGCCCTCGATGAACCGCGGCGCCACGGCGTCGAGCACCGCGCCCGCGGTGGCGAGCAGGCGGTCGGGGTCACCGGTGAATCCCGTGGGCAGCGCCGCCACTAGCGCGACACCGCCGCCAGCGCCTCGGGCAGCGTGAACCGGCCGGCGTACAGAGCCTTGCCGACGATCGCACTGTCCACTCCGCGGTCGACCAGGGTGGCGATGGCCTCGAGATCGGCCAGCGCGGAGATTCCTCCGGAGGCGACCACCGGCGCATCGGTCGCATCGGCCACTGCGGCGAGCAGGTCGAGATTGGGCCCGGTGAGAGTGCCGTCCTTGGAGACGTCGGTGACCACGTACCGGGAGCAGCCGTCCCGGTCCAAACGGGCGAGGACCTCCCAGAGGTCGCCGCCGTCAGTGACCCAGCCGCGGCCGCGCAAGCGCCACTGGCCATCGATCTGCTTGACGTCGAGTCCGACCGCGATCTTGTCGCCATGGTGGGCGATCGCGCGTGCGCACCAGTCCGGATTCTCGATGGCGGCGGTGCCGAGGTTGACGCGAACGCATCCGGTGGCGAGCGCCGCAGCCAGCGAATCGTCGTCGCGGATTCCGCCCGAGAGCTCGACCTTGACGTCGAGTTCGCCGATCACCGCGGCGAGCAGCTCACGATTCGATCCGGTACCGAAGGCCGCATCGAGGTCGACCAGGTGGACCCACTGGGCACCGTCGTTCTGCCACGCGAGGGCGGCGTCGCGCGGCGACCCGTACGAAGTCTCGCTGCCTGCCTCGCCCTGAACCAGGCGCACGGCCTGGCCGTCGGCGACATCGACTGCGGGAAGAAGTACCAGACTCACGGGGACAGCCTAGTCGGTATCGTCGTGCGATTTTCCGTCGCCGTCCGTCGCCCGGCGGACCATCCTGGTGGAGACGAAGCCCATCGCGCCGACTGCGGCGACCAATCCGGCCGACACGATCAGCAGCCCCACCCAAGGACTCGGCCGTAACACGGTGAGCAACAGGGTGACCAGCCCGAGCACGACCACGGCCGCGCCCATCGAGAACAGGGCCAGGCGACCGATCGAGAGTTCGCGTTTGCCGGTCACAGCACGCCGACCCAGTTGCGCAACAGCGTGGCACCGGCGTCGCCGCTCTTCTCCGGGTGGAACTGCGTGGCCCACAGTGGGCCGTTCTCGACCGCGGCGACGAATCGCCCTCCGTGGTCGGCCCAGGTGACCCTCGGTGCGGTGATGTGGTGACTGATATCGAGCTCCCACTCCTGCGCGGCGTACGAGTGCACGAAGTAGAACCGAGTGTCAGCATCGGTGCCCGCGAACAGTTGCGACCCCTCGGCGGCCTCGACGGTGTTCCAGCCCATGTGCGGCACCACGTCGGCGCGTAGGCGCTCCACGGTGCCGGGCCACTCGCCACAGCCCTGGGTTTCCACACCGAACTCGATTCCGCGCTCGAAGAGGATCTGCATACCGACGCAGATGCCCATGACCGGCCGGCCTCCCGCCAACCGCTCGCCGATGATGCGCTCCCCCTGAACGGCTTTGAGGCCCGCCATACAGGCTTCGTAGGCGCCGACGCCCGGCACCAGCAGGCCATCGGCTTCGACCGCGACCTTGGGATCGGCGGTCACGGTGACTGCGGCACCGGCACGCTCCATCGCGCGGTGGGCGGATCGGATATTGCCGGAACCGTAGTCGAGGATCGCCACCTTCTTCATGGTCATCAGCCTAATCGCCGACGATTCGTGCCCTCTACTGCGGCGCCGCCGATGGCCTCAACACTCAGCCGGACGTCTGAGTTGCATGCTTTGATCTGTCTGCAATTTCAGTTGCATCGAGGTCGATTGTGTAGTTACATGGGCCGCACTCCCCTCGAAGAATCACTGCATAGGAGAACGATGACCACCGTCTGGGTCGACCGTTCGGGTCCGACCGCCACCGTGACGTTGCACCGGCCCGAACGACTCAACGCGGTCAGCGAGGGCCTCTACCAATCTCTGATCGACGCACTCATCGATCTGGACGATGACCCACAGACCCGCGCCGTCGTCCTCACCGGAGCGGGACGGGCGTTCTGCGTCGGCGCGGACCTCAAGGCGCACGGCTCGGCCACTCGCAGCCGCGTCGAACAGGCCCACTATCTGGACCTGGGACAGCACGCCTGCGAACAGATCCAGACGATGGGCACACCGGTGATCTGCGCCGTCAACGGATACGCCCTGGGCGCAGGTGCGGAGCTGGCTGTGAGCGCGGACTTCCTCATCGTGGCCGACGACGCGCTCATGGGCTTCCCCGAAGTAGGTCTGGGAACCTTCGTCGGCGGTGGAGTCACGAACCGTCTTCCCCGGCTCGTCGGGCTCCGCCGCGCGAGCGAGCTTCTGGTGCTCGGCGAACGTTTCACAGGTAGCCAAGCCGTCGAGTGGGGGCTCGCGCACAGTGCGCCCGCACCGGCAGATGTGAGCGCAGCGGCGCAAGCACTCGCCGAGACGCTCGCAACGAAAGCCCCACTCTCGCTCGCACATATGAAGGCCGCATTGCGCCGCAATGATTCGCTGGACGTAGCACTGGGCTCCGAACCGCGTGTGTTGCTCGACCTCATGACGACGTCGGACTGGGCCGAGGGCGTGGCCGCCTTCGCCGAGCACCGCACACCGCAGTTCCGGGGGAGATAGCAATGACCGGCACCACCGATCTCCCGGCGGCCGAGACGACGCCCACCAAACGCGGTCCCATGGCGCGACTGTTCGACCCACGGTCGATCGCCGTGGTCGGAGCCTCCACCGATCCCGCCAAACGCGGTTACCAGAGCATCCGGGCGCTCCAGCGATCCGGCTACCGTCACCCGATCCATCCGGTCAATCCACGCGCCACGCGAATCCTCGGCCTCGACGTCGCGCCCTCCGTGGAAGAGCTCCCCCGCGATATCGATGTCGCGCTCATCGCCCTGCCCGGCCCATTGGTCCCGGACGCACTGCGCGCCTGCGCCGGCGTCGGAATTCGGTCGGCGGTCGTTCTCGCCAACGGCTTCAAGGAGTCCGGCCACGCCGGCGCCGCGCTCGAAGCCGAACTCGCGGCAGTCATCGCCGAAACCGGTATTCGCGTGATCGGTCCAAACACCTCGGGAATCATCAACGCGAGCACTGGCGCGAATCTGGTTGGCCTACTGGATATCCCACAGGGACCGATCAGTGTGGTCACGCAGAGCGGAAACATGCTCCTGTCGCTCGTCAACGACGACCGAGCGCTCCAGGGACCGGGATTCCATGTCTACGCGGGACTGGGCAATCAGGTCGATGTCAGCTACGCCGATTGCCTTACCGCGATGGCCGAGGACGACCAGACGGGCGCCATCGCCGTTCACGCCGAGGGCTTGATCGATGGGCGCGGCTTCCTGGTCGCGGCGGCACGGGCCGTGGCAGACACTCCCGTGGTCATGGTGCGCGGAGGGCGGTCCGAGATCGGACGACGTACCGCGCTCTCCCACACCGGCTCGGTCGCCGGATCCGACGCCGTAGCGACGGCGGTCCTGCGCCAAGCCGGCGTGGAACTGGTCGATCGTTCCGATGAGCTGGCGGTGGTCGCGGGAGCTCTTGCCGCGACGGTACCGGTTCAGGCCGGCCGCAGTATTGCGATCCTCGCGGACGGAGGCGGCCACGCCACGCTCGCCGCGGACGCACTCGCCGAACTCGGCGTTTCTCTGGCGAACACGAGCGAGCAGACGCAGCACCGGCTGCGGCAACTGCTCGGTGACGCCGCTGCCGTCGCCAATCCGGTCGATGTGGCCGGGGCGACCGATGCCGATCCCACGGTGTTCGTGGACGCGGCACGCATTCTCATGGCGGATCCCGCCGTGGGCCTGGTGCTCATCGTGGGAATGTTCGGCGGATATCATTTGCGGTTCGATGCCGGGCTCCACGCCGCGGAGCAATCCACCGCCGACCGGCTCGCCGATCTGAGTCGGGCCGCTCGTATCCCTCTCGTCGTGCAGAGTTGCTATGCCGCAGCGCCGAATCCGGTGCACGCCCGGTTGCGCACGGAGGGATTCACCGTGGTCAATTCGATCGACCACGCCGCGCGAATCGTCGCCGCCCTCACCCGCCGAGGAGACCGTCTTGGCACCGCCGGACTCCGGTCGGATCTCGCGCTTCCCACTCCGATTCGCGCGCCCGGGGGGCCCGACGCGCCAGGCGGGCTGCTCGACGAGCCGGCCGCGCGCCGGCTCGTCGAGGCCTCCGGAATCGATCTGGGCGCGTGGGCCTTCGCCCGGACCGCGGACGAGGCCGCCGAGGCGGTCGAGGGATTCGATCATCCGTGCGCACTCAAGATCGTTTCCCCCCAAGTGGTGCACAAATCGGATGTGGGTGGCGTGCAGCTGGGGGTTCTTCCCTTCGACGCCGCCGACCGTGCGCGCGCGATGATCGAGACCGTTGCCGCGCGGGCGCCCGGGGCCGAGATCGACGGCCTCATCGTCAGTCCGATGGCCCGGCCGGGTATCGAGCTCTTGGTCGGCGCGATGCAGGATCCGATCTTCGGGCCCGTCGTCGTCTTCGGGAGCGGAGGCGTGCTCGTCGAAGCACTCAAGGACGTGACCTTCCGGGCCGCACCGTTCACCGAACTCGAAGCGCGGGAGATGATCGACGAGACCGCGGTCTCCCGGATGCTCGACGGGCATCGGCATCTGCCCCGGATCGATCGCGACGAACTCGCACGATTGCTGGTCCGGATCGGCGATCTCATCGCAACCCGGCGCGATATCGACGAACTGGACCTCAATCCCGTCATCGCCTCGGCGGACGGCCTCGTACCCGCCGATGTCCGCATCGTCCTGACCTCACAGCACACGGGAGCCCCCGCATGACCGACCCTCTGCTCGTCGACCGCTCGGGCGACACCGTGATCTGGACGCTGAACCGTCCCGAGTCCCGCAATCCGATCTCCGATGACGAGATGATCACGGCCCTCGAGGCCGCTGTCACCGCAGTCAACCGCGACCGCGCCGTGCGCGCCGTGATCCTCACCGCGGCCGGCTCCGCGTTCTCCGCCGGGGGCAACGTCAAGGACATGAGGGACCGCCGGGGCATGTTCGGCGGGTCTCCTGCGGAGATGCGGCAGGGGTACCGCCACGGCATACAGCGCATCCCGCTCGCCCTGTACGACTGCGAGGTGCCCACCATCGCCGCGGTCAACGGCCCGGCGATCGGCGCGGGATGTGACCTGGCGACGATGTGCGACCTGCGGATCGCCTCGACGACCGCGACCTTCGCGGAGAGCTTCGCGAAGCTGGGAATCATCCCCGGTGACGGCGGCGCATGGCTGTTGCCGCGGGCCATCGGTATGGCGCGGGCCAGCGAAATGGCGTTCACCGGTGAACCGATCGACGCACGGACAGCGTGGGAATGGGGCCTCGTCTCGCGAGTCGTCGAGCCCGACGACCTTCTGCCGGCCGCGCACGACCTCGCACGGCGCATCTCGGCGAATCCGCCGCAGGTGGTGCGGATGACCAAGCGTCTCCTCCGCGAAGGTCAGCACCAATCGCTCGGTTCCCTGCTGGAACTGTCGGCCGCCATGCAGGCCGTCGCGCAGCACACCGACGATCACTGCGAAGCGGTCACCGCGATGCTGGAGCGGCGAGCACCGGTGTTCACGGGCCGGTAGTGCAACGGCGCGGCGCCGCACGTGGGACCTCGAGGGATCACACGACGGATAGGATTTCGGCAGGCGTGCCGATCAGACGAGGCAGCGCCGAGAGGCAGGACACCGTGGCAGCGACACCCCCCAGCACCTACATGGAGCTCCGCACCGTACTGCAGGCACAGATGGACCGCTTCGCGCCTGGGCAGCAGCGAATCGCGACGGTAATACTCACCGATCCCGAGGGAACGGCGCTCCGGACGATAGCGGAGACCGCTCGCATCGCAGAGGTTCACCAATCATCACTCGTGCGATTCGCCACTGGTCTGGGGCTCTCCGGCTACCCGGCCCTGGTCAAACTCTGCCGGGAGCATCTCGCCGAACAGGCACACCTCGTCAGCAGGTTCGACCGCGCCGCCGCCGAGCACGAGGACTCGGAACTCTTCCTGGCGGCGGTCGACAACGATCAGCAGAATCTGTCGCGGACCTACGCGCGAATCGACTCGCACCAGTGGAGCCGCACCGTGACCGCCCTGGCGGAGGCACCGAACGTGCACGTCATGGGACTACGCAAATGCCTTGGTGTCGCTCAGATGTTCGCCTACCTGCTGCATATGGTGCGTCCCGGCGTCCACCAGATCGCACCTCCCATGGGAGGTCTCGTGGACCAATTACGAGACCTGCACACCGATGACGTCTTCGTCGGAATATCCATCCGGCGATACACCGCGGACACCGTCAATGCGATGCGCTACGCCCGACGCACCGGACTGCACACGATCGCCCTCACCGACGACGCCGCGTCGCCGCTGGCCGCCGTCGCGGACACGACATTCCTCATCGACACCCATGGCGTCACGATCTTCCGGTCGATGTCGGCTTTCACCTCGCTCATCCAGTCGTTGTCCACGGCTGTCGCTCTCGCACGCGGGGCACGCACCAGGAACGAATTGGCGCAGGACGAAGCCCTGCTCGACGAATTCGAGGTCTATATCCCCTGACCGTCCGCGCGGCGACCGGTGCTCAGCTCTCGCGAGAACCGATGAGGGCGTCCGAGATCACGCGGGTGGCGTGCTCAAGGGCGGGCACGGCGCGATCGATGAAATCGTCGCCCAGACGTGACACCGGACCGGAGATCCCGACCGCCATGGGGGTCGGCGCTCCCGGCACCGCCATCGCATAGCACCGCACGCCGAGTTCCTGTTCCTCATCATCGACGGCGTAACCCTGACTGCGCACCTTTTCGACCTCGGCGAAGACACCCGACAACGTGGTCACACTGTTCGGGGTGGGAGCGGTGATCCCGGCCTGGGAGACGAGCTTGACCACTCGCGCGTCATCGAGTTCGGCGAGAACGGCCTTGCCGACACCGCTGTTGTGCAGGTTCACGCGCCTGCCTGCCTCGTTGTTGGTCCTCATGTTGTGCGGAGAGAGCACCTGACCCGTGTAGATCACCATGTCACCGTCGAGCACGGCGAGACTAGCGGTCTCCTCGAGTTCACCGACGAGAGCTTCCAGAACGGGTACCGCAACAGCGCCCAGCTGTCGATTCGCAACCTCTCCGAGCCGGATAAGCCTGGGACCTAGGGCATATCGCCGATTGGGGAGCTGCCGGACGTATCCGATACCGACCAGTGTCCGTAATAGGCGGTGGATGGTCGGCGGCGGCAACGGCGTGCCCGCCGACAGCTCACTGAGAGAACATTCCCCGCCTGCGCGTCCCATCAGCTCCAGTAACTCGAAGGCGCGCTCCACCGACTGCACCCCGGTGGTGGTCTTCGCCGCCATCGCCCGCCCTCCATGATCAACGCCGATGATCCGTTCCACACAGAGCTTACCGCTTCGCTACCACAACTTGTTCCGTATCACGGAAAGTGTCCCGGGCGACGCTCACCGAGGAAGCTTGTGCGGAGAAACCATCGCACCTAAACTCCACATTACGGAATTTCGCTTCCACCACTCGCAGGAGACCTTATGGCCCCCCGTTCGCTGTCCGAGGATGCACTCGCGTCGATCGACGACCGTCTCGCGCCGACCGACGCGATGCTCGGACACAGTTACCCCGGCGACGACGGCCGCCGACAGCCCGTGCACACGGTGTACCTGCCCGCGGACCGGTTCGCGACCCACACCGCGGCGCACTGGGGCGCCATCGCACTGAGTGCTGCGGAAGCCGGCGGCGGACTCGAGCGGCTGATCACCGACATCGGAATACCATCCGCCGCGAGTGACACACTCGCCGACCTGGTCCGCACCAAGCTCACCGCGGAGCCGATCGAAGACCTGCGACTGGACTTCGAGGACGGCTACGGCGTTCGCGGCGACGAGACCGAGGACGCCGACGTCGCCCGCGCCGCCGATACCGTCGCCCGCGCGGTCGCCGACGGCACGGCCCCACCCTTCATCGGCATCCGATTCAAATGCATGGAGGCCCCCACCCGTCGCCGAGGCCTGCGCACGCTGGACCTTTTCCTCACCGGGCTCCGTGACCACGGCGAGCTCCCGGAGGGATTGACACTCACGCTGCCGAAGGTGACGACGGTGAGCCAGGTCGAGGCGATGGCCGAGGTGTGCGAGAGCCTGGAATCCGCCCTCGACCTCAGCCCCGGCAGACTGCGATTCGAGGTGCAGATCGAAACGCCCCAGGTGATCCTCGGCCGCGACGGAACAGCGCCGGTGGCGCGCCTACTGCACGCCGCCGCAGGTCGGATCAGTGCGTTGCATTACGGCACCTACGACTACTCGGCCGCGCTCGGCATCGCGGCAGCCCACCAGGCGATGGACCACCCCGCGGCTGACCACGCGAAGAGCGTGATGCAAGTCGCCGTCGCCGGCACCGGTGTGCACCTGTCCGACGGTTCGACCAACATCCTCCCGGTGGGCGCCGCCGAGCACGTGAGCGCCGCATGGCACCTGCACGCGCGACTCGTGCGCCGACACCTCGAGCGGGGCATCTACCAGGGATGGGATCTGCACCCGGCACAGTTGCCGACCCGCTACGTGGCCACCTACTCGTTCTACCGCGAAGGCTTCGCCGCGGCATCCGCCCGACTGCGAAACTACGTACACCACAACGCTTCCGGCATCCTCGACGAGCCCGCTACCGCGCGGGCACTGGCACTGTTCATCCACCGCGGCCTCGCCTGTGGCGCGCTCACCGCGGATGAAGTGGAAGCGTCGACACACGTCCCCATCGCTACCGTCCGCGATCTCGCGCTCGGCCGTTCGCAGCAGACCCAGGAGGAGAACAATGGTTGACGCAACGTACTACGCGCCGCAGGGCGGCCTGCCGCCGCAGACCGATCTGCTCACCGACCGGGCGATCGTGACCGAGGCGTACACCGTGATCCCCCGCGGTGTTCTGAGCGACATCGTGACCTCGGTACTGCCCGAATGGACTGGCACTCGCGCCTGGATCCTCAACCGGCCGGTGGCTGGCGGCTCGACCACTTTCGCTCAGATGATCGTCGAGGTCTCCCCCGGCGGCGGCGCCGATCATCCGGAGCCGCAAGAACAGGTACAAGGCTTCGTCTTCGTGACCCAGGGCGCTCTCACAGTGACGATCGGCAACGAGACTCGAATCCTCACCGAAGGCGGATTCGCCTACGCTCCCGCGGGTTCCACCTGGAGCGCTCACAACGCCGCTGAACGCACCGCGGTATTCGTGTGGATCCGCAAACGATACGAACCGATCGCGGGGCATGTGCCCGCGCCGGTCTTCGGAAACGAACAGGACATCGAGCCATCGGCGATGCCGGGAACCGACGGCCGGTGGCGGACCACCCGCATGCTCGACCCGAACGATCTCGCCTACGACATGCATTGCAATGTGGTCACCTTCGAGCCCGGCGCGTCCATCCCGTTCGCGGAGACCCACGTCATGGAGCACGGCCTGCTGATGCTCGAAGGTAAAGCCGTCTACCACCTCAACGGCGATTGGGTCGAAGTGCAGGCGGGCGACTATCTGTCCCTGCGCGCATTCTGTCCGCAGGCCTGCTACGCGGGCGGACCGTCGAACTTCCGCTATCTGCTGTACAAGGACGTCAACCGACAGATCACCCTCTGACCCGTTCGCCGCGGGCCCTACTGCCGCGCCGCGTAGATCTGGCTGAGGTAGTCCGGGGTGCCGTCGATGCGCTGCAGGTGCGGATACCGCAGACCGTCATGGTAGTTCACCTCGACGGTGCGCGTCTGATCGAAGTCCTTCACCTGCAACCGGATCGGCGCGGGATTGGTCTTGGCGGCCTCGATCGCGGTCTGCATCGTCGCCTGCGAGTACGCGGCGTCGTTCACGGATACCACGGTCATCCCGGTACCCACGCCGGCCTTGAACGCGGGGCCGTCCCACCGCACGTCGGTCACCTTCCCGGTCGCCGAGACGTTGAGTCCGATCGAGTACGTGTAATTGACCGCACCCTGCGCCTCCTTCATCTGCGCTTCGAGGAAGGCGCCGGGATTGTTGTCGTACACCAGTTTCCATCCGGTCTTCTCGATGCTTCCGGCGAAGGACTCCTTACCGTCGAGCCGGTCGCGCAGGTACTTCGACCAGTCGTCGGCGACCACGCCGTTGAGGGTCGAGACCACATCGTCGAAGTCGTAGGTCTTCTGCGACTCCCACTTCCCGTCGTCCACACCGAAGAAGGCCCGGGCGAAGTCATCGAGTGATTTGGTGTTGCCCGACAGCTCGCGGATCCGGGCGTCGACGCCCAGCCACACCAGCTGGCCGCCCTGGTAGTAGTCCTCGCTGAGCTGCCACGAGCGGTAGGGCTTCGTGCGCCGCTGCGCGATGATGGGATCGTTCGTCGTGTCCTGCAGGCTGCGCCAGGAGAGCCCGGGGCGTCCGTCGGTGTAGGTGGCCACCACGGCCGCGAGGGCGTCCCGGGAGACATCGGCGGGACGCAGTCCGGACCGGCCGGTGAGGATGTTCCCCCAGTACTGGGTCTGCCCCTCGTAGACCCACATCAGGCTGTCCTGCATCGGCACGTTGTAGTCGGGGGTCCACAGATCAGCGGGACGACGGAACTTCCCGTTCCACGAGTGGGTGTACTCGTGCCCGAGTAGATCGTCGCTGCCGAGAGCGGGGTTCCACCCGGTGAAGTAGTCGGTGGATTGTCCGTTCTCACTGGACCTCTGATGCTCGAGACCGTTCGAACTGAGCTGGTCGGACAACGACAGCAGGAAGTCGTAGCGGTTGTAGTGCTGCGCGCCGTAGAGCTTCACCGCCTGCTGCACGAGCGCCTTGTGCGCCTCGATGTGCTCCGGCTTGGCGTCCAGCTGTTCCGGCGCATCGGCGAAAACCTGCAGCCGCACCGGCACCGCCGCGCCGGGGGCGAGGTCGAACTCCCGGTGGAAGCGGCCCGCGTACACCGGCGAGTCGACCAGCACATCGAGCGGGACGGTCTCGTAGTCGACCGTGTCGCCGTTCTTCCCGGAGGCCTCGAGCGCGGTACCGGCCTGGAAGCCGGGCGGATAGGTCACCTTCGCGGTGAACGGGATCTTGCTGGCCGGCTTGCCCTCCGGATACAACAGCACCGCATTCCACTGCAGGTTCAGCATGTTCGGCGTCATCACGACACGGCCCTGCGTCGTGTCGGTCGGAGTCAGGTACTCGAACGCGGCATCGATGGTCGAAACGCCGTCGGGGACGGTGACCTTAAAGGCGTAGACGTTGAGCGGGTCCCGCTTCCATTCGAGCCGCTTCCCACCGCCCTCGAAGGTGATTCCGGCGATCTTGTCGATCGGCCCCGACGGCGAGTGATTGCCCGGAAGCCACTGCGGGAAAAGCAGTGTGACCTCGCCCGAGCGGACGGGGATCGACTGCTTCACCCCGATGATCCGCTGCGGCAGGTTGGTGGCGTCGACCGACAGGGAGATGGGTTTCTGTT
The DNA here is from genome assembly GCF_000092225.1 of Tsukamurella paurometabola DSM 20162. Lineage (NCBI taxonomy): Bacteria > Bacillati > Actinomycetota > Actinomycetes > Mycobacteriales > Tsukamurellaceae > Tsukamurella > Tsukamurella paurometabola. The sequence goes on along the minus strand of NC_014158.1, from coordinate 2,114,891 downwards.
CGGCGTCAGCGCCGCCGTCGCGCGGACCGCAGGCCAGCAGGCCCGCCAGGAGAACGACCACGACGCCGACGGCGCTGATGGAACGAGTCTTGGACACCAGTACTCCTCAATCCCGCAGACAATTTCGTTGATCCTACGAAACGACTGCGGGACCCGCCACCGCTAAACGGAGATTGGCCAGCCGGTCACCGTTTTCGGGCGAGGCGCCGCATAGGTGCGAACCTTGGAGGTGCGCAGGCCCATCCGCACCAGCCCCTCCGCGATCGTAACCGCGGCCCGCACACCGTCGACGATCGGTACTCCCGTTGCCGCCGAGACCTTCTCCTCGAGCTCCGCCATGCCGCCGCAGCCCAGGCAGATCACCTCGGCGTGATCGCGCTCGACGGCCTTCCGGGCCTGCGCGACGATCGCCTCGACGGCTCGATGGGGGTCGGATTCGAGTTCGAGTACGCCGAGACCGGAGGCCCGCACGGATGCGCACCGGGCATCGAGGCCCGCGAGTTTAAGTCGGTCCTCGATGAGGGGCACCGTCCGGTCGAGGGTGGTCACCACGGAGTACTTGTGCCCCAGGTACATCGCCGTGGACGCCGCGGCCTCGGTGATGTCGACCACCGGCACCGGGAGCAGCTCCTGCAGCCCTTCCCTGCCGTGTTCGCCGTAACCTGCCTGGATGACCGCGTCGTACGGCTCGTCGTAGCGGGCCACCGCGTCCATGACGGCGATAGCGGCGAGGTAGGACTCGAAGTTCCCCTCACAGGAGTCGGCCCCGAATCGTGGGGTGATGCCCACGATCTCGGTCCCGGGCGCGGCGACGGCGCGGGCCGATTCGGCGATCGCGGCAGTCATCGACGCGGTGGTATTGACGTTGGCGACGAGGATGCGCATGCGGAGATTCTCCTAGTGCTTACTGGGGACGGCGATCGGTTCGCCGGAGACGTCGACGAAGGGCCCAGAACGGTCCGCCACGAGCAGGTACACCACCGCGCCGAGTCCCGCACCGATGAACCACGAGTAGTTCGACACCACGTGCAGAGCCGGAACGTAGGCCATGAGAAGGGCGATACCTGCGGTGGGCACGAGGGCGAGCACCGCCCTGCCGTTCACGCCGCGCCGGTAGTAGTACGGCGCATCGGGCAGATCGCAGTACAGATCGGGCACGTTCACCTTCGACCGGCGAATGAGCCAGTAGTCGGCCATGACGATGCCGAACAGCGGGCCGAGCAGCGCACCGAGTCCACCGAGGAAGTACGTGATGACGGCCGGCGAGTTGTACAGATTCCACGGCAGGATGATCAGCCCCAGCGCACCGGAGACCAGTCCGGCACGGCGGAAGTCGAGCGCCTTCGGGAACAGGTTCGACAGCGCGTAGATGGGCGCAACGAAGTTGGCCATCAGGTTCACTGCCACCGTCAGAACCAGCAGTGCCAAGCACGCCAAGACCAGCAGGAGGGTGTTGGGTACCGTCTTGACGATATCGGCGGGTGATTCGATCACCCGGCCGTCGATCCGGAACTGAGCGCCGGCGAGCACGACCACGATCGCCCCGAACAGCAGCATGTTCAGTGGAATCCCCCAGAAGTTGCCACGCACGATCGCCCGCTTGGAGGTGGCGTTGCGGGTGAAGTCGCAGAAGTTCAGGACGAAGGTGCCGTAGATGGCGACCCAGAGGCTCGCGCCGCCGATGATCTGCAGCCACATGTCCAGGCCGGTCTTGGTCGCGGGCGTGCTCCAGGCGATCGAGAAACCGGCCTTGCCGAACATCCACACCGCCAACGCGGCCATGGTGACCAGAATGATCGGACCGGCGAAGGCCTCGTACTTGCGAATCATCTCCATGCCGTAACTGACGATCACCAGCTGGACCGCCCACAGTACGAGGAACGAGATCCAGCCGAGGGTGGACAGCCCGAGGACACTGTTCCGGTCCAGCGAGTCGGCGCCCGGCCACACGGCGACGACCATGATCCGCAACACCACGGAGGCGAGGTACGTCTGGATGCCGAACCAGGCGATCGCGACCGCACCGCGGATCAGCGCCGGGACCTGTGCCCCGCGGATACCGAAGGCGATGCGGCTCATGACCGGGAAGGGAATTCCGGTCTTCTCCCCCATGAAGCCGGACAGATTGAGCAGCAGGAACAGGAAGACACCACCGAGCAACAGTGCGAGCAGGATCTGCCATCCGCCGAGACCGAGCGCGAAGAGTCCGATGGCGAAGGCGTAGTTGCCCAGACTGTGCACGTCATTGGCCCACAGGGTGAAGATGTTGTAGGCGCTCCAGGTGCGTCCGCTGCGCTTCGTGGGTGCGAGATCACGGTTGTACAGGCCCGAACTCAGCCGATTGAGCGCCTCGACGTCAGGGAGATCATCGACCGAGTCGGCGTCACTCAGACGGATCGGGTCGGCTGAGGCCGCTCGCGGAGCGGGTGCGGGGCTGTCGGACATGCGGGTCCTTCGTTCGGGGCTCAGGGTTGTTCACCCGCTCGGAATCTTCCGTAAAGCGGAATCACACTTCCATCAATGTCGATTAGTAACGCCCATATGGTCCATCCGTGTCAAGACCCATATCGCATGACGGAATATGATCGTCACACGCTGGAAACATGCGTCTTGACCGCCACTGCGGACACACCTACTCTTTCCCACTGGATAGACGCGGCATTCCGCGGTACAGAACTGGCGAAGGAGCCGGCATGAGCACGGACAGCACCGAGTACGACGTGGTCGTCCGCGGCCGCCGGATCATCACCACAGCGGGTGTCGTCGCGCGAGAGGTCGGTATCCGCGACGGCCGCGTGGTGGCGATGGAACCGCTCGGCAACGCTCTCCTGGGCAGGGAGACGATCGAGCTCACCGACGAGCAGGTCATGATTCCTGGGCTCGTGGATACCCACGTGCACGTGAACGAACCGGGCCGTACGGAATGGGAGGGCTTCGAATCCGCGACGAAGGCCGCCGCCGCCGGTGGTGTCACGACGCTGGTCGATATGCCGCTGAACTCGATCCCGCCCACCGTCGACCGCGAGGCGCTTCGGCTCAAGCGCGAGGTCGCAGAGCCCAAGGCGTACATCGACGTCGGATTCTGGGGCGGCGCCGTTCCGGGCAACCGTGACCAACTGCGCAGCCTGCACGACGACGGGGTGTTCGGCTTCAAGTGCTTCCTGCTGCACTCCGGCGTGGACGAGTTCCCGCACCTCACGGCCGACGAGATGGAAGAGGACATGGCCGAACTGGCCACGTTCGATTCCCTGATGATCGTGCACGCCGAGGATTCCCGGGCGATCGATCACGCGCCCTCTGCGGAGGGCGCCGAGTACGCGCGCTTCCTCGCTTCCCGTCCACGGGGCGCGGAGAACGTCGCGATCGCGGAGGTGATCGAGCGCGCCCGCTGGACCGGCGCCCGCGCCCACATCCTCCATCTCTCATCGTCCGACGCACTGCCGATGATCGCGTCGGCTCGCCGGGACGGCGTGAAACTCACCGTCGAGACCTGTCCGCACTACCTCACGTTGCTCGCCGAGGAGATCCCCAACGGCGCCACCGCCTTCAAGTGCTGTCCCCCCATCCGGGAAGCCTCGAACCGCGAACTCCTCTGGCAGGGCCTCAAAGACGGCGTGATCGACTGCATCGTGTCCGACCACTCCCCTTCGACGCTCGACCTCAAGGACGTGGAGAACGGCGACTTCGGCGTGGCGTGGGGCGGCGTCGCCTCACTCCAGTTGGGGCTCTCACTGATCTGGACCGAGGCCAAGCGCCGTGAGATCCCGCTGGAACAGGTAGTGGAGTGGATGTCCGCCAAGCCCGCCAAGCTCGCAGGCATGACCCGCAAGGGCCGCATCGCGCTGGGCTTCGACGCCGACTTCGCGATCTTCGAACCGGAGGCGGCGCAGGTCGTCGACGTGCACCGGCTGCACCACAAGAACGCCATCTCGCCCTACGACGGCAAGGCCCTCGCCGGTGTCGTGACCCAGACCTGGCTGCGTGGCGTGCGGATCGACTTTCAGACTCCGCACGGCAAGCTGCTGCGCCGCGGCGACGCCTGAGGCCGGCTCGCACCGGCTGTCGGCTACAGGCTCCCCTTCGTCGACGGCACGCCGCTGACCCGCGGATCGGGCTCCACTGCTGCACGCAGCGCACGGGCGACGGCCTTGTACTCGGCCTCGGTGATGTGGTGCGGGTCGCGGCCGTAGAGCACCCGCACGTGCAGCGCGATCCGGGCGTTCATGGCCAGTGACTCGAATACATGGCGGTTGATCACCGTCGAGTACGGAACGCCCGGGTAACCGCCGATCACGGAGTGCACCAGGTACTCCGGCTCTCCCGTGTGCACGGCGTAGGGCCGGCCGGAGACGTCGACGGAGGCATGCGCGAGCGTCTCGTCCATGGGAATGAAGCAGTCCCCGAACCGCCGGATGCCCTTCTTATCGCCGAGCGCCTCACCGATGGCCTGGCCGAGCACGATCGCCGTGTCTTCGACGGTGTGGTGCGCGTCGATCTCAACGTCGCCCTTGGCCTGCACGGCGAGGTCGAAGCTGCCGTGCTGACCGAAGGCGGTGAGCATGTGATCGAAGAACGGGACGCCGGTGGCGATCTCAGTGGTGCCGTTGCCATCGAGGTTCAGCTCCACCACGATGGCGGACTCCCTCGTCGTGCGCTCGATGCGGGCGATGCGGTCGGTCATGGAAGTCACTCACTTCTTCTCGGGCGCCAGCTTCTCGCTGATCGCGAGGAAGGCGTCGTTCTCGTGGTCCAGCCCCACCGACACGCGCAGGTGGCCCGGGATGTGCATGTCACGTACCAGGACTCCGCCGTCGAGATAGCTGCGCCAGGCGGCGGACTCGTCGGTGAAGCCGCCGAACAGAATGAAATTGGCGTGCGATTCGATCACGTCGTAGCCGAGGTCACGCAGCCGCGCGGTGATCCGGTCCCGCTCGGCGGACAGGTGCGCCACCGAGGCCAGGGTCTCCGCGCGGTGATCGATCGCCGCGATCGCGGCCGCCTGGGTGAGCACCGACAGGTGGTACGGCAACCGCACCAGTTGGATGGCGTCGACGATCGCCGGTGCCGCGACGAGATAGCCCACACGCCCACCCGCGAAGGCGAACGCCTTGCTCATGGTTCGGCTCACGATGAGCTTCGCTCCGAACCGCTCCACAAGGCGCACCGCCGACGGACCGGAACTGAACTCGCCGTACGCCTCGTCGACGATGACGATGCCGGGGGCGGCCTCGATCAACCGGATCAGGTCGCCGTCGGCGATCAGGTGCCCCGTCGGGTTGTTCGGGTTCGTGAGGAACAGCACGTCGGGGCGCAGCTCGTCGATCGCACCGACGGCGTAGTCCACGTCGAGCGCGAAATCGGCGGTGCGCTTGCCCGGGATCCAGTGCGTGTCGGTGCCGTCCGAGATGATCGGGTGCATGGAGTAACTCGGCACGAAGCCCATCGCGGTGCGACCCGGTCCGCCGAACACCTGCAGTACCTGCTGCAGGATCTCGTTGGAACCGTTGGCCGCCCACACGTTCTGCGGCCCGACGACGACTCCGGTCCGCTCGGTCACATACTCCGCCAGCCGGTTCCGCAGGGTAGCCAGATCGCGATCGGGGTATCGGTTCATCGTGGCGGCGACGGTCGCGACGGCCTCCGCGATATCGGCGACCAGCGCCGGGCTCGGCGGGTGTGGATTCTCGTTGGTGTTCATCGCCGCGGCCACGGGCAACTGCGGTGCGCCATAGGGCTCCTTGCCACGCAGCGTGTCCCGGATCGGCAACTCATCGAGCGTCACCTGACCGCCGGGGACCCCGGAGTCGCCGGTCACGACGCGCCACCGTTGAGCGATTCGAACCGCAGCCGCACGGCCTCACCGTGGGCCGGCAGATCCTCCGAATTGGCCAAAGTGATCACGATTCCCGCGATGTCCTTGAGCGCCGCCTCGTCGTACTCGACCACGTGCACACCGCGCAGGAAGGTCTGTACCGACAGCCCCGAGCTGTGTCGCGCGCAGCCGGCGGTCGGTAGCACGTGATTACTGCCCGCGGCATAGTCGCCGAGGCTCACTGGAGAGTGCGGGCCGACGAAGATCGCACCGGCGGCACGGACCCGCGCAGCGACCTCACGGGCGTTCGCGGTCTGAATCTCGAGGTGCTCGGCTGCATACGCATTGACCACGGCAAGTCCCTCGGTGACATCGTCGACCAGAACGGTGCCCGACTGCGCACCGCGCAGGGCGGTATCGACCCGCTCGCGATGACGGGTCCGCTCGAGCTGTGCGGAGAGCGCCTCGTCGACCCGGTCGGCGAGCTCCACGGAGTCGGTGACCAGCACGGACGCAGCCATCACATCGTGTTCGGCCTGACTGATGAGGTCCGCGGCCACGTGCACCGGATCGGCGGTGGTGTCGGCGAGGATCGCGATCTCGGTGGGTCCGGCCTCGGCGTCGATGCCGACCAGGCCGCGGCACAGTCGCTTGGCAGCGGTGACGTAGATGTTTCCGGGACCGGTGATCAGGTCGACGGGTGCCAATTCGGCACCATCGATGTCAGTGCCACCGTGCGCGGCGAGGGCCACGCCCTGCGCGCCACCGGTCGCCCACACCTCGTCGACACCGAGCAGGGCGCACGCCGCCAGGATCGTGGGATGCGGTAAGCCGTCGAAGTCCTTCTGCGCGGGCGAGAGAACAACCAGAGACCCGACGCCGGCGATCTGCGCGGGGACCACGTTCATCACGACCGACGACGGGTAGACGGCGTTACCGCCCGGCACATACAGACCTACCCGGTCCACGGGTATCCACCGCTCGGTGACGGTACCGCCGGGCACGACCTCGGTGACGGTGTCGGTGCGGCGTTGATCGGCGTGCACGGTGCGTACCCGTGCGATGGCGGTTTCGAGCGCCTCGCGGATCGCGGGGTCGAGTGCGGCCAGGGCACCGGCGATGGCGGCCGCGGGCACCCGGACCGTGTCCGGCCGGACCCCGTCGAACCTGGCCCCCCACTCGAGCGCGGCCTCGGCGCCACGGTCGGCGACCGCGTCCACGATGGGCCGAACCTGCGGGACCACGGCGTCCACATCCACGCCGCCGCGCGGCAGCGCCGCGCGCAACTCGGTCAGCGACGGACGGCGCCCGCGCAGGTCGAGACGGTTCAGCTGCAGAATCGGCATGGCCTCATTCTATGGGTTGGGCGCCACTGCGTTTTCGGCCAGGGCGGCCTCCACCTGCGCGGTCCTCCGGACCTCGACTCCGATCAACCGCAGGTCGTCGAGCCGGCGCTCCGTGGCCTGTGAGGTCGCGTCGGCGACGACCACGGCCCGGAAATCCCGCTCGGTCGCATCGAAGAGCGTCGCCCTCGGGCAGTTCGGCAGGTTGCACCCCGCCACGACGACGGTGTCCACTCCACGACCGCGCAGGTGTTCATCGAGCGATGTGCGATAGAACGCCGACCAGCGCGGCTTGAACAGCACCACTTCATCGTCGCCCACCTGCTGGAGCCGATCGTCGAGGAGGCATTCGGCATCGAGCGGCACCGACAGCAGCGAGGCCGCCACGTCGGCACCGGCTGTGCCCGGTGCCGCGATCCGGATGCCGCTCTCGATCGCCGATCGGCGCAACGGGTCGACGTCGCTGCCGCCGGGAACATAGAGACGGACCACGTGCACCACCGGGCGGTGTGCCGCGCGGAACGCCGCGAGCAATCGGGCCATGGCAGGGAGCGCCGCCCGGGTTCCCGGTACCGACGCGGCGCCGTCGACGAAATCGTTCTGCACATCGATCAGGACGAGCGCCGCACGATCCCAGTGCGGCGATGTGTAATCAGAGGCATCCGTGGGGCTGGTCACACGTCGATCTTCCCGCACCGCGCAACTGACGGTCCGGTAACTTCTCTGGCATGGCGCAGACCAATCACGGCGATCAAGGACTCCTGTACTGGCTCATCAAGCACGTCTCGGTGGGCCCCTTGATCACAGTGGTGAACCGGCCGACGGTGGAGGGCCTGGAGAACGTCCCCACCGAGGGCCCAGCATTGCTGGCCGGCAACCACCTGTCGATCGCGGACTGGTTGTTCGTGCCGCTCGCAGTGCCGCGCCGGATCTCCTACCTGGCCAAAAGTGACTACTTCACCGCACCGGGCCTGTCCGGCACGCTGCAGAAGTTCTTCTACACGCAGACCGGACAGGTCCCGATCGACCGCGCGGGCGGCGACGCCGCGACCGCCGCGTTGAACACGGCGAAGAAGCTGCTCTCCGAGGGGCGATTGGTGGGCATGTACCCGGAGGGCACCCGCTCCCCCGACGGCCGCCTGTACCGGGGCCGGACCGGCCTGGTCCGCATCGCCTTCGAAACGGGAGTACCGATCGTCCCCGTCGGCGTCATCGGCACCGACAAGGTCTCGCCTCCCGGGCCGTTCCGCTGGCACGCCGAGCGCGTCCAGGTGAAGTTCGCCAAGCCGATCGACCCGATCGAGTACGACGTGCCCTCGGACCCGGACGAGCGGCACCACCTCGAGCGCACCGTGACCGATCGCCTGATGCAGGAGATCCAGTTACTCACCGGACAGGAGTACGTCGACGAGTATTCCAAGAAGTGGCGCCCGGAATCCTGACGTGAGCGAGCAACAGCGGATTCGCGACCTCGCCGTGCTACGGCGCGTGCGGGACCGGATCGACCGGGAGTTCGCGCAACCGCTCAACGTCGAGGAACTCGCCCGGGGCGCGCACATGTCCGCGGGCCACCTGAGCCGAGAGTTCAAACGGGTCTACGGCGAATCCCCTTACTCGTACTTGATGACCCGCCGGATCGAGCGCGCCATGATGCTGCTGCGGCGAGGCGACGTCTCCGTCACCGACGCCTGCTTCGCCGTCGGCAGCTCGTCGCTCGGGACCTTCAGCACACGATTCACCGAACTCGTCGGTGTTGCGCCCAGTGTCTACAAGCGCGACCACGGCGCGGCGGCGCAGGGCATTCCCGCGTGCCTCGCGCGCCAGATCACCAGACCGATCAGGAATCGAGAAGCACCTCCGGACACGCCCGTCTAGCGTTGCTAGGCATGAACGTCAGCATTCATTACGCCTTCCTGCCGCACACCGACGCCGAAGCCGCCTTGGGCTTCTACCGCGACACCCTCGGGTTCGAAGTCCGCAAGGACGTCGGTTATCAGGACATGCGCTGGATCACCGTCGGCCCTGCGGGACAGCCCGTCTCGATCGTGCTGTATCCGCCGGCGGTCGACCCCGGCATCACCGAGGCCGAGCGGCAGACGATCCTCGATCTCATCGCGAAGGGCTCGTACGGCGCGATCACCCTGGCCACCGACGATCTGGACGGTCTGTTCGAGAAGGTCGCCGGCTCGGGTGCCGATGTGGTGCAGGAACCCATGGACCAGGACTACGGCGTACGGGACTGCGCCTTCCGTGATCCCGCGGGTAACCTGCTCCGGATCAACCAACTCTGACACCGACGCCGCCGCCGCACCCGAGGATGCGGCGGCGGCGTCGTGGCTCTGCCGGTCAGAGTGTGGCGGTGTCGATCACGAAGCGATACCGCACATCCGAGGCGATCACGCGCTCATACGCCTCGTTGATCTGGTCGGCGGAGATCAGCTCGATCTCCGAGGCGATGTCGTGCTCGGCGCAGAAATCGAGCATTTCCTGGGTCTGCGCGATGCCGCCGATCATCGATCCGGCGAAGCTACGCCGGTTGCGAGTGAGGTCGAAGACATTGACCGGGACCGGATGCTCGGGCAGTCCCACCTCGACAAGCGTGCCGTCGACCGCGAGCAGGTTGAAGTACTGGTGCATGTCCAGGTTCGCCGACACCGTGTTGATGATGATGTCAAACCGGTTGCGCAGCAACGTGAAAGTATCGGGGTCGGAGGTGGCGTAGTAGTGCTGGGCTCCGAGTCGCAGTCCGTCCTCCATCTTCTTCAGTGACTGGCTGAGCACGGTGACCTCGGCACCCATGGCCGCCGCGATCTTCACGCCCATGTGGCCGAGTCCACCGAGACCGATGATCGCGACCCTGGTACCCGGGCCCACATTCCAATGACGCAGCGGGCTGAACAGCGTGATACCCGCGCACAACAACGGTGCGGCGGCTGCGTAATCGATGCTCTCGGGTACCCGCAGCACATAGTTCTCGTCCACCACGATGGACTGCGAGTAGCCGCCCTGGGTGGGCTGACCGTCGCGGCCCTTGGCGTTGTAGGTACCGGTCATCCCGCGCTCGCAGTACTGCTCCTCGCCTGCTTTGCACGCGGCACACTCGCGGCAGGAGTCCACGAAACAGCCGACGCCCACCCGGTCGCCGACGCCGAACTTCGTGACCTCGGTGCCGACCGCGGTGACCTCGCCGACGATCTCGTGACCAGGCACCACGGGGTAACGGGCGGGGCCCCACTCGCTGCGTACCGTGTGGATATCGCTGTGGCAGATGCCGGCGTAGCGGATCGCGATCTGCACGTCGTGCGGTCCGGGATCCCGCCGTTCGACGGTCATCGGGGCCAGGGGTTCAGTGGCGGACACGGCTCCATATGCGTTGACGATCATGGTTTCCATTGTGCGCTCACGCGCTGGCCCCTGCTCGTCGGCCCCGGTTCATGACGATTTCTCCACGGCTCGGCTCCACCACACCGTTGCAATGCTTAAATCACTTCATGTCGAACGATGCAAGTGCAACCGACTCGGAGAGCAGCCGGCCGGTAGTGGCCCAGCGACGTGCCGCGGTAGCCCGGATCCGCGCCACCGTGATGATCCTGGTGGGCGGTGGCGTCGCGGTCGCGGTCGGCGTACTCGATTCCTGGCGTCACGCACCGGCTGCCGGGTGGGCCGCCGCCGCCGGGATCTACGTCGTCTGGGTGTGGGTCACCATCTCGCCGATGGACGCCGAGACCACGGCCGCCCACGCCACTGAAGAGGACCCGCAACGACGCCTCGCCAACTTCCTCACCACTACCTGTGCGCTGGCCAGCCTCATCGCCGTCGCGATCGTCATGGCGGACGCGCACACCGCGACACCCGGCGGTCGGCTCGCGCTCGGTGGTCTCGCCCTCAGTACCACCATCCTGTCCTGGCTGATGATGCACCTGCTGTTCACGCTGCGGTACGCGGAGACCTATTACGACACACCTCCGCCCGGGGGCATCGACTTCAACCAGACGGACCCGCCCCGGTACACCGACTTCGCCTACATCTCGCTGTCCTTCGGCACCGCCTACTGCGTCTCCGACACGGCGATCACCTCCAGTGCCGTCCGCGCCGAAACACTGAGGCACACGCTGCTCTCCTTCGTCTTCGCGAACGGGATCCTTGCCACCACCATCAACCTGGTGGTGAGCCTGGCCAGCAGCAACTGACTACCTGCCGGCGGTGGGTAGCGTGAGGTCGAGCCGGAATCCAGCTTCTGTGCTGCGCGCGACGACCGAGCCTCCATGTGCTTCGACGATCCCGCGGACGATCGCGAGCCCCAGGCCCGCGCCCGTTGTTCCGCCGTCATCGTCCGCCGACCGCGCGGCGTCGGCGCGCCACCCGACGTCGAACATCCGTCCCAAGTCTTCGGCAGCCACACCCGGGCCTTGATCGATGACACTGAGCACCAACCGTCCGTCCGCGAGGGGATCGGCCCGCACCACGACCTCACTGTCGGCGGGCGCGTGCCGCAGACTGTTGGTCAGTAGGTTGCCCACGACGCGGGTCAGCTCCCGGGGGTCCACCAACACCAGGTGACCGTCGATGCCGTCTTGCGCGATGGTGATCCCGCGACGGCGAGCGATCGGGCTGCAGTCGGCGACGGCATCACTGACAAGATCCAACAGGACAACGGGTTCGGGGTGGATTCGCAGGGTTCCGGACTGCATCGTCGACAGTTCGAAGAGGTCTGTGATCATGCCGTTGAGAGTGTCGACCTTGCCTCGAAGTGCCGTGAGGTATGCGGCACGGTCGGGGGCCGTACCCTCGTCGAGCGCCTCCGCCAGGGCACGGATCCCGGTGAGCGGGGTACGCAGATCGTGCGAGATCCACGCGAAGAACTGCCCACGCGCGGCGTCCAATTCAGCGACACGAGCGCGCGATTCTTCCAGTCGCCGTGACGTTTGCGCTAGCTCCGCCGAAACCTCGTCGAGTTCCGCGAGACCTGTGCGGGTGGGTTCGACGACATCACCGTCTCCGACCCTGCGGGTTGCGGTCCGCAATGCGGTGATCGATGCACCGATGGCGCGGCCCACGACGAGCGGGGTGGCGATCACGCTGAACACCGCGGACGTGGCGATCACCCACAACAGCACGGTGAGGTCGTGTCCCGACAGGTACATCTGCACTGCGATGGCCAGCGTGGAGGCGACGACCGACAGCAGTGCACCCGCGATCGCGACCGCGGCGCGCAACCCTATGCTCGCCCGGGGCGTCACTCGGAGCACACCGAGCGTCGCCACCGTCACCGCCAGGGTCACCAGCAGCGCGGTCACTACGATCTGCGCGAGCGCAGCACCGTCGAGCATCATCGGCCCCAACCGAATCGGTAACCCGCGCCCCACTCCGTCTGTAAGTACACCGGGTTTCGCGGATCACTTTCGATCTTCTCGCGCAATCGCCGCACGTGCACGGTCACGGTGGACGCATCACCGAATCCCCACCGCCACACCTCGCGCAGGATCTCGTCCCGACTGACCACCCGGCCCGGATTGCGAACCAGATAGAGCATCAACTCGTACTCCCTTGTGGTCAAAGTGATCTCGCGATCGCCGATCCACACCCGCCGATGTGCGGCATCGATCCGGAAGGGTCCGGCGTCGATCACCAGGTCGACTTCCGACGGAGTATTACGTCGCAGCTGAGCATTCACCCGGAGTTGGAGCTCACGCAACGAGAAGGGTTTCGCAAGGTAGTCGTCCGCGCCGCTCTCCAGCCCGTCGATCCGGTTCTCAAGACCGTCGAGAGCGGTGAGCATGATGATCGGCACCGTGGAGACCTCGCGGACGCGTCGGCATAGGTCGTCGCCGCTGAGCCCCGGAAGCATACGATCGAGCACCAACAGGTCGGGCCGATCAGCCTGGAAGGCCTCCCAGGCCCGCGCCCCGTCACGGTGCTGTGAGACCAAGCAACCCGCCAGGCGCAGGTGATCGGCGACCACCGTCCGCACTGCCGGATCGTCTTCGACGACCATCACCCGCGAGCCCTCCTGCATCCTTCGAGCGTAGGCGTCACAGCACACGGTCCGGAGATCCTTACAGAATCGAAATGTCGCCTTACAGCGCTGACCGGTCCCTTCGCCGCGGAGGCACCGACTGCTTCACTCGAACACGAGCCGGCGCCCGAGCCGCCGGACAAGTCCGAGAAGGAGTTCCGATCATGCGCATCACCCGTCTCACCGGTGCCGCCACCGCCCTCGTCCTGGGCGTCTCCCTCGCCGCCTGCGGCGGCTCCACTCAGATGGCGGCGGTTACCACGACCAGCACGACGGCGGCGATGTCGATGTCGCCTTCGACCGCCTCATCCGTACCCGCAGCGGCCCGGGCGATGGGCTCGTTCGAGGGCCTCAACGATAAGCGCGTTGTGGGCACGGCAACCATCACCGGCACGGCGGTCGAACTCGCCGGCTTCGCCTCTGACGAGGGACCCGACCTGCATCTGTACGCGACCACCGGCACGTCCGAGGCGGACGTGAAGGCGGGCGTTCGGCTCGGATCGATCGCGTACGACAAGGCGAGCCAGCGGTTCACGCTGCCCGGTGGCGTATCCCCCACCGCGTACACCCACCTCGTGGTGCACTGCGACAAGGCGCTGGCGGTGTTCGGCGCCGCTCGGCTCAGCCGGTGAATCGGCCGACGATCCGGGCGGCGTCGGTGATCGTGGTCGGCGCCCGGGTCGTGCTGGGACTGCTGTTCCTGCGCGAGGGCTACGTCAAATACCACGCCGGATTCGGTGCCGCCGATATCCGCCTGGTGGTGCGCAGCGCAGTCACCAACCCCCGGGTCCCGGAGCAGTTCACCTGGTTCGCCACCGAAATCATGGACCAGTTCGCTACCGGGCTCGGCGTGCTGGTCCCCATTACCGAGGTCGCACTCGGCGCTGCGGCCGTCCTCGGGATCCTGCCCAGAGTGGTCGCCCTCGGCGCTGTCGCCCTCCTCAGTGTCTATTGGGCATCCGATCAACTCATCGCCCAGTACCCACCGATGGTGCTGTTCTCCGGAGTAATTCTGGCCGGAGGCACGCTGGCACAGATCTGTTCTGTACCAGCGATTCTCACACGTCGAGTCCGAGGTCGAGCGCCCGCACCGAATGCGTGAGCGCGCCGACGGCGAGATAGTCGACACCGGTTCTCGCGTAATCCCGCGCCATATCGAGCGTGAGCCCACCGGATGATTCGAGGCGGGTCCGGGGCCCGTCCTTCTTCCGGCGCTGAACGGCCGCCTGGGTCATCCACAGCGGCATGTTGTCCAGGAGCACCAGGTCGACGCCCAGCGACAGCGCCTCGTCGAGCTGCTCCAACGTGTCGACTTCGACCTCGAGTGGAATTCCGGGTGACCGACGCCGAACTGCCTCCACCGCCGCGGTGACCGATCCTGCCGCCGCTACGTGGTTGTCCTTGATGAGCGCGGCATCCCCGAGTCCCATCCGGTGATTGACTCCGCCGCCGGCGCGCACGGCGTACTTCTGCAACACCCGCAGTCCTGGCAACGTCTTACGACTGTCCCTGATCTTCGCGTCGGTGTCCTCGACCTCGGCGACCCAGGCGGCGGTCGCGGTCGCGATGCCTGAGAGGTGGGTGAGCAGATTGAGCATGGTGCGCTCGGCGGTCAGCAGCGCCGAGGTGGGCGCCTCGATGGTCAGCGCCACATCGCCGGGGCCGATCACGGTGCCGTCGGCGATCTTCGAGGGCACGCGGTAGTTTCCCGGCCCCACCACCTCGTCAAGCACCCACTCGGCGGCGGGGATCCCCGCCAGCACACCGTGTTCGCGGCTCACCACGCGTGCCACCGTCGTGGCGCCGTCCGGGACCGTTGCCGCGCTGGTCACATCCGGGCCGTACCTGAGGTCCTCATCAAGGGCGGTGCGGATCAGCCGCACCACCTCAGCGCGATCTGGTTCCAGCGTCAACTCGGTCATGCCACCACCTCCTGTGGGGTTTTCGATCGCGTCAGGGCCTCGGCCGCCATGGCCGAGGCCACTGTGGTGAGCGCGCGATCCTCGAAGGATGGCCGTGCGACGGACCGGAACGCGGGATCGGCGAGGAGCGCGTTCAGGTCACTGAGTCCATCGACGGTGCGCCGCACACCGCATCGCGCGGTCATCGCATCCTGGAGTGCGGCGCGGTCTGCCGCGGACGGATCAAGCTCGATCACCCGGTCTGCCGATCGAGTTGTCCAGGAGGGAGCTGTCACGGCGCGAGCGACCCGCTGGCCCATCACCAACGCCTCCAAGAGGCTGTTGGAGGCCAGCCGGTTCGCGCCGTGCAAGCCGGTACGAGCGACCTCACCGGCGGCGTACAGGCCGGGTACCGAAGTAGCGCCGGTGAGGTCGGTGACCACACCGCCGCAGAGGTAGTGCGCACCGGGGGTCACAGGGATGAGGTCGGACGCCGGATCGAGCCCGGCGGCACGCACGGCTTGGGTGACAGTCGGGAACCGCTGTGCGACATCGGGAACGGTGCGGGCGTCCAGGTAGACACACGGCGAACCGGTACGTTGCATCGCATCGGTCACCGCGCGGGCGACCACATCGCGCGGCGCCAGATCGCCCATCGGGTGTACGCCGGCTGTGACGGAATCCCCGTGAGCGTCTATCAGTCTCGCC
Organism: Tsukamurella paurometabola DSM 20162; assembly: GCF_000092225.1. NCBI lineage: Bacteria > Bacillati > Actinomycetota > Actinomycetes > Mycobacteriales > Tsukamurellaceae > Tsukamurella > Tsukamurella paurometabola. Next base: position 2,099,111 of record NC_014158.1, on the reverse strand, counting down.
CCCTCACCGCGGACCGCCTCGGAGATCAATGGTCGTCGACCGCGCGCGCCGGGCGTGTAGAGCATGGTGGGATGGAACTGCACGTAGTCCAACTCGCGCAGTTCGGCGCCTGCAGCGGCGGCGAGCGCGATACCGTCGCCGGTGGCTCCCAACGGATTGGTGGTACTGGCGAAAAGGTGGCCCGCGCCGCCGGTGGCCAGGACCACGGCGCCGCCGAACTCATCGCCGACGTCGGTGCGGACGCCGACGATCCGATCGCCTGCGACCAGCAGGGCCTGCACGCGAGCGGGTTTCGCCGTGATCAGCGGCCGGGCACGCGCCGCGGCGGTCAGTGCACGCTGCACCTCCGCACCGGTGGCATCGCCGCCCGCATGAATGATCCGGGCGACGCTGTGCCCGCCCTCCCGTGTCCGTCGCAGACGTCCTGCGGAGTCGGTGTCGAATCGTGCGCCCCAGGTCACCAGCCGGGCGACTGCGGCCGGACCGTCGGCCAGGATCGACCGGGCGGCCGCCCGGTCGACCAGCGGCCCACCGGCGGCAACGGTGTCAGCGAGATGCCGATCGATCGAATCCGGTTCGGCGGACGGATCGGTCGTGTCGACCACGGCGATCCCGCCCTGGGCGTACGACGTCGTCGTAACCGGTGCGCCCCCGGTGGCTGGTTTGTACAGCACCGTCACCGTGCGGCCCGCATCCGCGGCGGCCACGGCAGCGGTGAGCCCGGCGACACCGGCACCCACGACCAGGAGCTCGGTCACTCCCCGCCGCCCGGCTGTCCGATCTCGATCATGCGGGTCACGGCGCTGCGCCCGGCCGCGGCCATGGCGGGATCGACGAAGACCTCGTCTCGGCCCTCGACCAGGCAACGCAGCAACGCAGCCGGGGTGATCATCTTCATGTACTTGCAGGACGCCCGGTCGTTCACTGCGCGGAAGTCGACCCCCGGAGCCGCACGTCGGAGCTGGTGGAGCATGCCGACCTCGGTGGCGACGAGCACCTCACGGGCCCCGGTCTCGCGGGCGGCGTCGAGCATGCCGCCGGTGGAGAGGATCTTCACGCGGTCGTCGGGAACGGCGCCTTCACCGGCCAAGTACAGCGCCGATGTGGCACAGCCACACTCCGGGTGCACGTAGAGATCGGCCTCGGGATGCGCCTTGGCCTGCGCAGCCAGCTCGTCTCCGTTGATCCCGGCGTGGACATGGCACTCGCCGGCCCAGATGTGCATGTTCTGCCGGCCCGTAACGCGCTTGACGTGTGCACCGAGGAATTGATCAGGGAGGAAGAGAATCTCGGTGTCCTCAGGGATCGACTCGACGACCTCGACGGCGTTCGAACTGGTACAGCAGATGTCGGTGAGGGCTTTCACCTCCGCGGTGGTGTTGACGTAGGAAACCACCACGGCGCCGGGGTGTTCAGCCTTCCATTGCGCGAGCTCGACGGCCGTGATCGAGTCCGCCAGGGAGCAGCCTGCGCGCTGGTCAGGGATCAGCACCGTCTTCTCCGGGCTGAGGATCTTCGCGGTCTCGGCCATGAAGTGCACACCACAGAAGACGATGGTGTCCGTGGGCACATCGGCCGCGATCCGCGACAGTGCGAGGGAATCACCGACGAAGTCCGCCACGTCCTGAATGGCGGGAAGCTCGTAGTTGTGCGCGAGGATCGTGGCATTGCGCGCCTTCGCGAGACGTCTGACTTCGGCGACCCAATCGGGCCCGGCTTCGACCCCGGCGTACACGCCATGGTCGGTCAGGCCCTCGAGGAGGGGCGAATCGAAGGTGCGGGCGGCGGATGCGGCTGAGGTCATCGCGCTGCCTCCATTCTTGTTCCGGAGGCCCCGACCGGGCGATCGGAGCATTTTCGTCTTACAATCGAAAACTATGCCCGATGGTAGCACCGGATCGGCGGAACCCGCGATCGCTCACGAAGTGCTGAGTGTCGTCTTCCGCGTCGCCGCAGGACAGGTGCACGTGCTGTTGTGGCAACGCGCCATGGATCCGTACTCCGGAGCATGGGCGCTGCCGGGCGGTGCGCTGCGATTCGACGAGGACCTGCCCACGTCGGCCCGGCGTCAGCTCGCCGAGAAGGTGGACGTGACCGATGTGGCCCACCTCGAACAATTCGGAGAGTTCTCCGATCCCCACCGGGTTCCGGCGACCCCTTCCTCCGCACGCACGATCGCATCGGTCTTCCTCGGGCTGGTGCGCACCGACACCAACCCACGACTGCCCGACGACACCGATTGGCACGACCTGGACAGCCTGCCCGAAATGGCCTTCGATCACGCCGTGATGGTGCACCGGGCGAGAGCCCGGGTCGCGGCACGCCTGTCCTACTCCAATATCGGATTCGCCCTCGCTCCGCGCGAATTCCCCGTCTCGGAGCTGCGCGACATCTACGTCGCGGTGCTGGGATACCCGGTGGACGCGACGAACCTACTGCGGATTCTGTCGCGCCGTTCGGTGATCACCGCCACCGGAGGCACGGCACGCTCAGGACGCGGACGTCCTCCGGCGTTGTACCGGTTCACCGACTCCTACCTGCGGATCACCGACGAGTTCGCCACGCTGCGGCCGCCGGGCTGACTCCCCACGGATTCCCACCCTGCAGGATCGGGGCCTCGTTACGATCGCACGGTGACCGAGGACCACGCCGAAGAGGAACTCTCCAGCGCCGCCAAACAACAGATCTCGGACGCCACCGACGCCCGGATCGTGCGCACGCTCGGCACCGGCGCCAGTGTCGCGGTTCTGTTCGTGGTACTGCGACTGCTGGTGGTCTCGGAGTGGGACTGGCGAGTGGCATCGCGGATCATGGCGGTCACCGATGTCAACAGCGCGCTCACCATCGTGCTCGGCACCCTGATGAGCGATCCGGAATTCACTGGCGCCCTGGTCATGGTGCTACTCCCACTGTCTGCGCTGCGCCTGGCCTGGCGGATGCATGCGAAATCATCGACCAGTGTCTGGTCGGCACTGCTCGTGGCCGTTCTCGCCTCGGCGTGTATTGCTCTCACCCTCACCTACGGGTACTACTGGGTCCCGGCCGGAGCCGGAGCGATCGCTCTGGCAATCCTTGCTGTCAGGCACTGGTTCAGCGATGGGATCAGCGCCCGCACAGCTGATTTCGCCGTTCGTGAGGTCGGCAGTATCGCCGCCGTCGCCGTGCTCGTTCTGGCTGCGGTCGAGCGCACACCGTGGACCCCCACCGAGCGGATCCACACCCGGAGCGGGGTGGTCGCGGCGCACGTCCTGAAGGTCGAATCCGGCTACCTCACCGCACTGACCGAGTCGGACCGCGAAGTGATCATCATCAATTCCTCCGAGGTCCTTCGGCGCGAGCCGATCTGACCGCCGTCGAGCCGTCGACGCTGAGCCGTCGGCGCCGCGCAGCGCTACCGTGGTGGCATGAACGCGTCGCGCACCGCCGACCTCGTCCTGGAAGGCGGTGGCGTGCGAGGAATAGCTCTGCTCGGCGCCGTCACCGAACTCGCCTCAGCCGGTTTCCGATTCCCCCGCATCGGCGGTACCAGCGCCGGCGCCGTGATCGGAGCCCTCGTCGCCGCCTACCAGCGAGCCGAACGCCCACTCGACGAACTCGTCGTCGCCCTGGACGAGGTGGACTTCCCGCGGTTCACGGCGGAGCCGGCCCTGCAGCGGGCCCTCGGCCCGGTCGGTGACGGTGCGGCAATCCTGCTGCACGAGGGCATTCATTCGGGCGACTACCTCCTCGAATGGCTCACACCCCTGCTGGCCCGCGTCGGTGTGCGGACCTTCGCCGACCTCCGCATCGACGACGATCCCGGTACGAGCCTCGCGGACTACCAGCGCTACGCCTTCGTCGCCACCGCATCGGACGTGAGCCGGCGGGTTCTCGTGCGGCTGCCGTGGGACTACGACCAGTACGGTCTGACCGCCGACGAGCAGTCCGTGGCAGCGGCGGTGCGTGCGTCCATGGCGGTTCCGTTCTTCTTCCGCCCGGTCCGGGTCGAGACCGATCGCGGCGCCGTCACCTGGGTCGATGGCGGCCTGCTGTCCAACTTCCCGGTGCAGATGTTCGATCGCTCGGATGGCCGCGCCGATCGGTGGCCGACGCTCGGCATCAAACTCTCAGCCGAACCCGGTGACGCGAGACCGGATGCACCGCTGAGCAATCCCGTGAGCCTGGCGATCGGTTGCCTGCGCACGGCGATCGATCAGGACGCCAACCGATATCGACTGGCCGACGAGTGCATATCGCGCCGCACCGTCTACATCGATACCGGCGACGTCTCATCGCTCGACTTCTCCCTCGATGCAGCAGCCCGCGCGCGCTTGCTGCAGGCCGGGCGAGACGCCGCTCGAGCCTTCCTGACCACGCAGGATCACGGCCTCGCCTGAATCGGGAACGACCGGGAACATATTCGGACCGCGGTCCGTTACAGTGCATGAAGGGCCCACCAGGGGCCCGACCGGGAAGGATCGACATGCAGTTCGGCGTTTTCACGGTCGGCGACGTGACCACCGACCCCACGACGGGAACCACCATCAGCGAGCACGACCGCGTCAAGGCAATGACTGCGATCGCCCTGAAGGCCGAAGAGGTGGGCCTCGACGTCTTCGCAACCGGGGAGCACCACAACCCGCCCTTCGTCCCGTCCTCGCCCACCACCCTGTTGGGCTGGGTCGCAGCGCGCACCGAGAAGTTGTTGCTGAGCACGGCGACCACCCTGATCACCACGAACGATCCGGTGAAGATCGCCGAGGACTACGCCATGCTGCAGCACCTCGCTGACGGCCGTGTCGACCTCACGCTGGGGCGCGGCAACACGGGCCCGGTGTACCCGTGGTTCGGCAAGGACATCCGGCAGGGAATCCCCCTCGCCATCGAGAACTATCACCTCCTGCGCAAGCTCTGGCGCGAGCCGGTCGTCGACTGGGAGGGCCAGTTCCGGACTCCGCTGCAGGGATACACATCTACTCCGGCTCCGCTCGACGGCACACCGCCCTTCGTGTGGCACGGTTCGATCCGCTCCCCCGAAATCGCCGAACAGGCGGCCTTCTACGGAGACGGCTTCTTCCACAACAACATCTTCTGGAACTTCGAGCACACCCAGCAGATGGTGCGCCTGTACCGGCAGCGGTTCGAGCACTACGGCCACGGCTCCGCCGATCAGGCGATCGTCGGCCTCGGCGGCCAAGTGTTCATGGCCGAGACCGAAGCGCAGGCCAAGCGCCGGTTCCGTCCGTACTTCGACAACGCTCCGGTATACGGTCACGGTCCGTCGTTGGAGGACTTCGAGCAGATGACCCCGCTCACCGTCGGCACCCCCGAGCAGGTGATCGAGAAGACCCTGGGCTTCGCCGATTTCGCCGGCGACTATCAGCGCCAGCTATTCCTCCTCGACCATGCCGGGCTGCCGCTCGACCAGGTGCTCGAACAGGTCGAGATCCTGGGTACTCAGGTGGTGCCCGTGCTGCGCAAGGAGTTCGAGTTGCGCCGCCCGGCGCACGTCCCGTCGGATCCGCCGACGCACGCGTCGCTGGTCACCGCCGGTACGAATGCTCCGCACCGCCTGGTATTGCCCGCACAGGAACTCGTCACTGCGAAGGAGGCCTGACCATGTCACGCCACCTGGTGGTGATCACCGCCGGCGTCTCCGAACCCTCGTCCACTCGGCTGCTCGCCGATCAGCTCTCCGACGCCACCCGCGCCGCGGTATCGGCGCGCGGCGAGGAGGTGGACGTCCGCGTGATCGAGGTCCGGGAACTGGCCCGCGATCTCGCGACGGTGATGACGACGGGGGTGCCGACACCGGCGCTCACCGCAGCGAAGGACGCGGTGGCCGAGGCGGACGGCGTGATCGCCGTCTCGCCGGTGTTCACCGCCTCGTACAGCGGATTGTTCAAGATGTTCGTCGATGCCCTCGATCCCGATACGCTCACCGGCGTACCCGTCATGGTTGCCGCCACTGCCGGAACCCCCCGCCACTCGCTGGTGCTCGATCACGCTCTGCGGCCCCTGTTCGCGTATCTGCGCGCGCAGATCCTCCCGACCGGTGTGTTCGCCGCGACCGAGGACTTCGGGTCCTCGGAACTCGCCGCACGGATCGGGCGGGCCGCGGCCGAACTCGCCACGGCGATCGTGACCGACGACGGAGCCGTATCCGGGTTCGGCGGACCGTCGGATCTGAGCAGACCGCGCCGCTCAGGGAAGGCGAACGATCTAGGGCCGGTCACCGACTTCGCCGAGTTGCTGCGGGGCCACACGGGCGATTAGGGGTCTTGTGGTGCAAGCCGGTGCCGCCCGTCAGGTCAGGGCAACCTGCGCGCGAACGCGGCGGCGAGGCCGCACCACAGGGCAGTGATCGCCGGCCACACGAGCACGATCACCCAGGAGGCGAGCACACCGATCACCCCACCGGGATGGTTGGCCACCTCCATGATGTTGGCACCGTCGAGCCGGATGGAGGGCGCGGCCGTATAGTCGAGCCCGCGCCCGCTCGGCCCGGCGAAACGCGCGTCGGCGATCGCCTGCCCGAGCACCGCAGCGATGGCGACGGCGATCGCGGCCGCGGTCAGTGTGACGCCCACCCATTCGGGCGTGCGCCGCCGACTTCGGAACAGGGACATCGCGGTCAGAGCGCCGCCGAGAATCGAAATGCCCACGAACATCGCCGTCGCGACGAAGTAGTTGTCCAACTGCCCTTGACGCACCAGGACGTCTCCCGAATCGGTGACGATGCCGCGGACACCGGGCACCGTCAGACCCCAGATCAAGCCGGCGGCGGCACCGAGCACCGCGGCCACGACCGCCGGGACGACGAGAGAAGGGCGCTGCGGCGCCGTAGGTACGGGAATCACCGGCGCCAGCCTAGCGACTGTCCGCAGCGCCGGCGCTCAGCGCTCGCGGCTGGTGGAGTCGATCTCACCATGTCGAGAGCAGCGGGCAACCCAGCCGTCGGGCACGATCTGCACCACCATCCGGCGCGCACAGTGCCCGCAGAACCGGGGTGGTTCGAGACCGAGTCGCGCCGCCGCGAAGACCGGCCCGCCCTCGGCGAGCGGCTTGCCGGTGTACTCGTTGTAGACCGGCGGTGCCGGATCGTCGGTGACCACGATGCTCACAGCGAATCGTTGAGAGCCTTGATCGGCATCTTCAGCTCGTTGAGCAGATCGAGGTCCGTCTCCGCCGGGCGTCCCAGGGTGGTGAGGTAGTTGCCCACGATGACGGCGTTGATACCACCCAGAATGCCCTTCTCCGCACCCAGATCTCCCAGGGTGATCTCGCGACCACCGGCGAACCGGAGGATGGTGCGCGGCAAGGCGAGCCGGAACGCGGCGACCGACTTGAGCGCCTCCGCGGCAGGCAGCACGTCGAGATCGCCGAACGGGGTTCCGGGCCGCGGGTTGAGGAAGTTCAGGGGAACCTCGTCGGGCTCGAGTTCGGCGAGGTTCGCGGCGAACTCGGCGCGCTGTTCCAAGGACTCCCCCATCCCCAGGATGCCTCCGCAGCACACCTCCATACCGGCCTCACGGACCATGCGCAGCGTGTCCCAGCGCTCCTCCCAGGTGTGCGTGGTGACCACGTTGGGGAAATGCGACCGGGACGTCTCGAGGTTGTGGTTGTAGCGGTGCACACCCATATCTTTGAGCTGATCGACCTGCTCCTGGGTGAGCATGCCGAGGCTGCACGCGATCTGGATGTCGACCTCGTTGCGGATGGCCTCGATCCCCGCCGCGACCTGGCTCAGCAGCCGCTTGTCCGGGCCCCGCACGGCGGCGACGATGCAGAACTCGGTGGCACCCGTCTTCGCGGTCTGCTTAGCGGCCTCGACGAGCGACGGGATATCGATCCAGGCGGACCGAACCGGCGATTCGAACAGGCCGGACTGGCTGCAGAAGTGGCAATCCTCGGGGCAGCCGCCGGTCTTGAGGCTGATGATGCCCTCGACCTCGACCTCGGGACCGCACCACTTCATGCGCACCTCGTGCGCCAACTGCAGCACCTCGTCCAGCCGGTCGTCCGAGAGCTGCAGGACGGCGAGCACCTGTTCCTGATTCAAGCCCTCGCCGCGTTCGAGCACCTGCTCGCGTGCGACGTCGATGATGTCGGCCAGCACTCCGGTCATGGATTCTCCCTCGTCGTCAGCTGAGTCGTCGCGGCGGGCTCCGCCGCGCTGTTACGAGCACTGTACAGCGTTCAATTCATGAACAGTGTTCAGGTCCCGCGCGGGCGCGGCAAAGGTTCATCCGATCGACAGAATTCGTTTCCTTCCCTTTTCTAGGCATTCGAGCAAGGGTTTCCGTCATGAATCTGCGCACGAAGAAGCTGCTCGCCGCGAGCATGGCGACCGTCGCCCTGATCGCCCCGGTGAACTGGTCGATCACCACCGCGGCCGCGGCCACCCCGGCCACGAACTGCGCTTTCACTCCGACGGCCGTGCCGCAGAGCGCCCCGTTTCCCGCCGATCGGCTGGCCTCGACGGGCACTGCGAAGACGTACATCGCTGAGCTCGCCGCATTCTCGTCGCTCCCGGAATCGGTGAAGAAGGCGAATCTCGACACCGCCGTCGCCACCAACAACGCCGCCTCGAAGGCGGAACAGCAGTACGCAGTCAACGACAATTACGGGATCGTGGACGACTCGGTGTTCAACGCCCTCGGCGAGAAGCTCTACCCCGCCTTCCTCGCAGCCGAACGGGCGGGCCAGCTTCCCAAGACCGCCGCGCTGCTGATCGGCAAGAAGGCGGCTCTGAACTCGTACGTCGACACCTCTGCTGCCAAAAAGCACTTCCAGTACCCCCGCCCGTTCGAGGTCGCCCCCGATCGGATCCACCGGTACGGCGACGACCGCCCGGACCTGTACCAGAGCGTGCGCGGCTCCGGCTCGTACCCCTCCGGACACACAGCGTGGGGTTACTCCGAGGCATTGATCCTCGCCACACTCGTCCCAGAGCTCGGTCCCCAGTTCCTCGCCCGCGGGGCTGACTACGGCCGGCACCGCGTGGTGCTCGGAGTGCACTACCCGCTCGATGTGATCGGTGGCCGGATCCTGGCGCAGGCTGCGGTGGCCGACGCATTGGCGAATCCGGGATTCGCAGCCCTGGTCACGGACGCGCGTACCGAACTGCGCGAGGTGCTCGAGGCCCGGGTCGGCGGCACGATCGGCGATGTGGTCGCATGCCAGAAGAACTACGTCAGCACCGATGCGGCTGCGGCCGCCTACCGTCGCGATCTCACCTGGGGCCTCCCCCGCGTGAGTGGCGATGCGCCGGTGCAGGTCCCCGCGGGTGCGACCGCACTCCTGCGCGCCGCACATCCCGGGATCAGCGATGCACAGCTGCGAGAACTCCTGTCCCGCACTGCCACTCCCGCCGGTTACCCACTCGATGTCAGCGGTGGCTGGCAGCGGATCGACCTGCTCAGTGCATGGATAGCGACGTAAGCCAAGCCGCGTCGAACCATGAGGGCGCCGCGGCGCCGAACTGCTCCGGCGGGAAAGCGGTGGCGCCGTCGGGTATCCGGCCCACGATCGGTACGCCGGTCACCTCGGGCAGATCGTCGATATTGCACCGCTCGGCGAGTCCCGGCCGTTCGGGCCAGCGGGACAGCACGATCCCGGCGCAAGCGACATCCGCCGCATCGAGCGCGCGGACGGTCAGTTCGGTGTGATTGAGGGTGCCGAGGGCGGGATCTGCGACCACCACGACCGGTGCCCCTAGGTCGGCGGCCACATCCACCAACGTGAACGGCGTTCCGGCGGTGTCCAGTCCGAGCCGGACCAGGACGCCGCCCGCACCTTCGACCAGCACCACCCCGGCGCGTCCGCGGGCCAGGGCCACCGCCTCGGCACGATCGAGCGGTGCGGCGCCGACGCGCCGAGCGGCCGTGAGCGGTGCGAGCGGGTCCGGGTACCGGCGGTGTTCGACGGTGATCGCCTCGGGTACGAGCCGCGCGACCTCCGCCGCATCCGAGAGCTGACCGTTCTCGTCGAGGTCGGCGCCCGCGGCGAATCCGGTCTGAGCGGGCTTGATCACCGTGACCCCGGCCGTGGGCAACAGCGCCGCGGCGAGCGCGGCGGTCGCGACCGTCTTTCCGACGCCGGTCGATGTGCCGGTCACACAGAGGATCACCCGGCGGCCCGACGGATCGCCGCCACGGCACGCGCGATCTCGGCGTCGGTGAGGTCCGCACGCACGGTGATGCGCAGCCGTGAGGTGCCCTCGGGTACGGACGGCGGACGGAAGCAACCGACCCGCACCCCGTCGGCTGCGCAGGCATCCCGCGCCGCGACAGCGCGTTCCGGATCGCCCAGCACCAGCGAGACCACCGCCGAAGCCGGCTCGAGTGCCCCCACGCCGGCGGCGATGGCACGCGCCCGATCGAGCACCCTCACCACCCGCGCCGGCTCCCTCTCGATAACGGTGAGTGCGGCATCCGCGGCGGCCACCGCGGCAGGCGCGAGCCCGGTGTCGAAGATGAACGGGCGCGCGGCATCGATGAGGTGGGCGCGGACCCGCTCGGCGCCGAGCACCACACCGCCCTGCGATCCCAACGCCTTGGACATCGTCGCGGTGACCACCAGGTCGGGTGCACCGGCCAGGCCGAGCTCGTCAACGAGCCCACGGCCGCCGTCACCCCGCACACCCAGTCCGTGCGCCTCATCGACCAGCAGCGCGGCGCGGTATTCGCGCGCCGCCGCGTAGAGCTCCGCGACGGGCGCGAGCGCACCGTCGGCGCTGTACACCGAGTCGGTGAGCACCAGGGCCCGTTCCTCCGGGCGATCGGCGAGCGCCGCCCGAGCCGCGGCGACATCACCGCGCGGCACCACCACCACCCGAGCCCGCGAGAGCCGGCAGGCGTCGACGAGCGAGGCGTGCGAACCGCCGTCGGAAACGATGAGCGAGCCGCGTCCGGCGAGCGCGGTGACCGCGCCCAGGTTGGCGAGGTATCCGGAGGAGAAGCACAGACCTGCCTCGGCGCCGACGAACCGTGCGAGCCGGTCCTCGAACGCCTCATGCAGCACGGTGGTGCCGGTGACCAATCGGGATCCGGTCGAGCCCGTCCCCCAGGTGCGAACGGCGGCCGCGGCGGCATCGATGACCGCGGGATGGCGGCTCAACCCGAGGTAGTCGTTCGAGGCCAGATCGATGTCCGCGCCGTCGGGTCCCCGGGCGACGAGCGAGCGGCGCAGGCCCGCGGCCTCGCGGTCGTGGGCGTAGCCGTCCAGCCAGTCGAGGGCTTCGGCCGCGTTCGGGGCAGTGACTTGAACGCCGTTCATGCGATCACTGTAGCGCCGCGTGCACCGCCGCCGTGACGCCCCGGGTGATCGCGTGGACTTCAGCCGCCGAGCTGATGAACGGTGGCATCGTGTAGATCAAGTCCCGGAAGGGCCGCAACCACACGCCGGCGGCGACCGCGGCGTCGGTCGCCGGCGCGAGGTCGACGGGGCGATCGAGCTGGACCACACCGATGGCACCGAGAACCCGCACGTCCACCACGCCGGCGATACTGCGCAACGGTGCGAGGCCGGCGTCGAGCCCAGCTTGGATCCCGGCCACTTCGGATCTCCAGTCCCGCGAGAGCAGCAGCTCGGTACTGGCCACAGCGATCGCGCAGGCCAGCGGGTTCGCCATGAAGGTCGGTCCGTGCATGAGTGCGCCCTGGTCGGATTCCGAGATCGCGAGCGCCACCTCATCGGTGCACAGCATCGCCGCCAAACTCACGTACCCGCCGGTCAGGGCTTTGCCAACGCACAGGATATCGGGGGTGATCCCGGCGGCATCCGAAGCGAACAGCGTGCCCGTCCGGCCGAACCCGGTCGCGATCTCGTCGAGGATGAGCAGGACGCCGTGCCGACGGGTGATCTCACGCAGCGCGGCGACGTAAGCGGGCGGATGGAAACGCATCCCCCCGGCGCCCTGGACGACGGGTTCGACGATCACCGCCGCCAGCTCGTGGGCGTGCTCGCCCACGAGCCGGTCGAGTTCGGCGACGTAGGCCTCGTCGTATTCGGCGGGCGGCGCCGGAGCGAAGACCTGCGAGGCGAGCACATCGGTCCACAGTGTGTGCATGCCCCCCTCCGGATCACAAACGCTCATCGGAGTGAAAGTGTCGCCGTGATAGCCACCACGCCAGGTGAGCAGGCGATTGCGGCCGGCCACTCCCCTGGCCCGCCAGTATTGCAACGCGGTCTTCACCGCGACCTCGATCGAGACGGACCCACTGTCGGCCAGGAAGACGCGGTCGAGTCCAGCCGGGGTGATCTCGACGAGCAGTTCCCCGAGGCGGGCAGCGCTGGCGTGAGTGAGACCGCCGAACATCACGTGCGACATGGAGTCGATCTGGGCCTTCGCGGCGCCGTCGAGCACGGGGTGCCGGTAACCGTGGATCGCCGCCCACCAGGAACTCATACCGTCGATGACCGCGCTACCGTCGCCCAGCGTGAGCCGTACCCCCTGCGCCGAGGTCACCACCCGCGCCCCGGAGTCACCCACCGGACTGTAGGGATGCCACAGGGTCTGCGCGTCGAGGGCGAGAATCTCTTCGGGCGTCATGGTCGGCCACAGTAGCGGTGCACTCGGGATGGATGCACGGCGCGACCGGCTGCGGCGGTGGACGAAGCGGCGGCACACTACCGGCATGGGCCCCGAGGTTGCCGTCGCAGGTCTGCGACGGCACGGGGATCGTCGTGAGTCCGTCGCGCTCTCGTCGAAGCCGGACAAATCGCCCCATTGCATCCGTACGTTGAGGCTGGGTCGCCAAGAGCGGCCGTCCTAGTTACGAATTCACGTCCACAGACATGGAGAGTCATGATGAACAGCTCGATACGAAAGATTGCCGCGACGTCGTTCGCGATCATAATGTCCACGGGGGCAACCGCCTTCGCGGCAAGGACCGCCACCGCGGCGACTAATCCCATCTTCGCGGAGGGAGCTAATGCGACGACCACCGGGAAGGCCGGGGACACCGTGGATGCCAAGGTCGTATACCGCCTCCAGAATCCCGGATCGCACGAGATGACCTTCGGCCGTGCACCGTTCGACCTGATCTTCACAGCGCCACCACCCGCGACATTCGCGAGTGACACCGTCAAGGTCGACGGCCTCAGTTCGACGAGGTCGCTGTCGTGCACTCTGGTCGGCGCCGCTACCCAGCTCCACTGCTCTCTTCCCGGGCCCGCGACGGTGAAGGGCGATATCACGTTCACACCGAAGGTGACGTTGCCTCAGTGGTCACCTGCCGGCTCTCGATTCAACGGCGGCAGTGTCCTCTACTACAACGGCAACCCCGCGCCTGTGACGGCGTCGGTGAATTACCTCGTCGGCACCTGACGAGAGCGTCCCAGGGGCGGCCTTCACTGGAGGTCGCCCTTGACGTAGGTCGATGCGGATGGTCACCCGGACAATCCGCGAGGAGAAAACTTGTCAGTGGCACGTCGCACACTGGGGTCATGAACAACGACGCCTCGCGGCCTCTCCGGTCGACCTTTACCCAGTCGCCCACCGCGCGTATCGGCGTAAGCGGTGGCAGAATCCACGACTCCGCACTCGCCCGGGTGGCACAAGCGCTGCACGAGCACGGGCTGCCCGCCACGCTGCGGCCCACAGGCAGCCTGAAACTCTCGGTCGCCACGTCGCGGTTCACCGCGCACACCCTGCCTGGGCCCGGTACCGCCATCGAAGTCCGAGTCTTCCGCGAGGGCCGGCATTCGATCCTCGGGCTGGTCTCCCATCCCGACGAGGCGGCGCATCTACTCATCCGCAGCGCGGGGATGGCGGCGGCCTGGCAGTTGGCCTCCGAGGTCCACGACCGGCTCGTACTCGACGGCGACACCACGGTGCTGGCCGAGGTCCCGATGGGCGACACCGTGTTCGTTCGTCTCGGTGAGCGCGCCTACGCCGAACTGGTCGCCGATGATGCCGATGCCTGCCTCGGCCAGGCGGCCGGGATCACGCTCACCACGCATATCGCCCGGCAGCCCCTAGGGTCGGCATGGCGGTTCGACCACCTCCTGGACCGCGATTTCCCCACCATGGGGCGGATCGCCGGTGGCACGTTCTCGTCCGCCGAATCCGCCTGTGCCGCAGTAGCTCTACACCGTGCCCGCACCGCCGAGTGGGAGTCACTGCACTGACGCGTTCCATGCTGCAACACGCTCTACCGGCCGTGCCGAACGGGTGAGTTAAGGTTCACTGACGTCCATAGGAGCACGGAAGGCGACCGACATGCGCATCGGCCTCGGCATCAATTACGCAGGTGAGTTCAACGAGGTGGCCGACGAGGTCCTCGACCTGGAGAAAGCCGGGCTCGACATCGTCTTCGTCCCCGAGGCCTACTCCTTCGACGCGGTGAGCGCCCTGGGCTATCTGGCGGCGAAGACCGACAAGATCAAGCTGGCTTCCGGCATTCTGCAGATTTACACCCGCACGCCCACGCTCACCGCCATGACGGCCGCCGGCCTGGACAACGTCTCGGACGGCCGTTTCATCCTGGGCCTCGGCGCTTCCGGCCCGCAGGTGATCGAGGGCTTCCATGGCGTGCCCTACGACGCTCCGATCGGCCGCACCCGCGAGATCATCGAGATCTGCCGCAAGGTGTGGCGCCGCGAGCGCCTCGAACACCGCGGCAAGTACTACCAGATGCCGCTCACGGCGGAGGACGGCGGCACCGGCCTGGGCAAACCGCTCAAGTTGATCAATCATCCGGTGCGCGAGAACATCCCGGTGCTGCTCGCCGCGCTCGGCCAGAAGAACGTGGCCCTCGCGGCCGAGGTGGCCGAGGGTTGGCAGCCGATCTTCTTCCTGCCCGAGAAGGCGAAGGACGTATGGGGCGATGCAGTGGCCGCGGGCAAGGCCAAACGCGACCCCGCGCTCGGGGAGCTCGACGTGTACGCCGGACCTGCCCTCGCCATCGGCGACGACGTCGATCACCTGCTGGGTTTCGTCAAACCACACCTCGCCCTCTACATCGGGGGTATGGGCGCCAAGGGCAAGAACTTCTATCACACGCTGGCCACCAGCTACGGCTACGGCGCCGAGGCGGACCGGATCCAAGAGCTGTACCTCGCGGGCGAGAAGACGGCGGCGGCCGAAGCGGTGCCCGATGAATTGGCCCGCAACGTCTCCCTCATCGGACCGAAGGGCTTCGTGGCGGAGCGGATCAAGGCTTTCGAACAGGCCGGAGCCACCGTCCTCAACGTGACGCCGATCGCCGCCACCAAACAGGATCGCATCAAGCAGGTCGAACTCCTGCGCGACCTCGTCTGACCAGGACTGATCGCAGCGCGGGAAGATTCACCCAGTCCCGCGGGTTGAATCTTCTGTGCCCGAAGATTCTGCCCTCCGTCCCCGCCTGTCCCTGTTGGAACTCGCTCCCGTCGTCGATGGGGCGTCGTTCGGCGACGCTCTTCGTGCCACCATCGCGACCGCCCAGGAGGCGGAACGACTCGGCTACGAGCGCGTGTGGGTGGCCGAGCACCATTCGATGCCCGGGATCGCCAGCTCTGCGCCGGCCGTGCTCATCGGACAGATCGCGGCGGCCACCGAGTCGATCCGGGTGGGCTCCGGCGGCGTGATGCTGCCCAATCACCAGCCACTGGTCGTCGCCGAACAGTTCGGCACCTTGGAAGCGCTCTACCCCGGGCGGATCGACCTCGGTATCGGGCGCGCCCCCGGAACCGATCAGCTGACCGCGCATGCGCTGCGAGGTGGGAAGGTGAGCGAATCGGTCGATGACTTCCCGCAGGCGCTGGCGCACTTGCGCGCGTTCCTGCGCGACGACTTCCCCATCGATCACCCGTACGCCGCGATCACCGCCACGCCCGGCGTCGCCGCGGACCTCGACATGTGGCTCCTCGGTTCCTCGACGTTCAGCGCGAAACTCGCAGGCATGCTCGGACTGCCGTTCGCTTTCGCGCGGCACTTCGCGCCGCAAGCGACGCTTCCCGCGCTCGCCGAGTACCGCGAGTCGTTCCGTCCGGGCGACCGGGCCGAACCGAACGCAATGCTCACCGTCACCGTCATCGCCGCTGACACCGATCAGGAGGCCCAGCGCATCGCGGGCCCCGCCAAGGCCGCGATGTACCGCGTGCGCACCGGCAATCCCGGGCGACTACTGACCTACGAACAGGCCGAAGCAGCACCGCTGTCCGCCGATCACGAGGCGGCGATCGCGCCGTCGACCTCGGCGTGGATCGTCGGCTCGCAGGACACCGTCCGTCGCGAGCTCACCGATCTCGTGCAGCGCACCCGCCCACAGGAGCTGATGATCTCCGGCATGATCCCGGGCCTCGAGGAGCGCACCCGCAGCCTGGAGATCATCGCCAAGGCAGTCGCCGAGATCGGCTGACCGCACACGTGCTAGGCGGTCGCGTTACCGCTGAACAGGACTCGGGTGGGGCGGATTCTCACGATCACCTCACCGGGGACGGCGTTCCGGCGGCCGAATTCCTCGGCCCGTTCCGGCCCCATGTACCTCGCACCACACGCGGTACAGATCTTCAGCAGGTACTCGGGATCCTGGTCGATGATGTCGGCAATGCCCTGCACTTGGGCGAACGCATAGGGCGGTTCCGGCAGGTCGACCGAAACCGCGACCCGGGGATCCCGGGCGATCAGTTTGCCTTTCGCAGTTTGCGCCCCGGTCGCGAAGACGAGCGCACCGTCGTCGACCACGAACCAGACGGGCGTACTCAACGGCCGCCCGTCCCGACCCAGGTAACTCAGATGCGCGGTGCGTGTTCCCTCGGAGAGGAAGGCGATGACGTCGGGTTCGAGATGATCTGCGGCGGCCATGCCCCCGAGACTACGTCTCCACCCGGATCTCCACCCGCGGGTCGATCCCCGGGAGGCCGGTTCTCGGCAGAGTCATCGGCATGAACAACATCACCCTCACCCTGATCATCATCCTCGCCGTCGGTTGGGTCATCTTCCGCCAATTCCAGGCCCGCCCCATCAAGGACAAGACTGCGAAAATCGCGCTCGTGCTGGCGGCGGTGGGCCTGGTACAGACCGTGCAGTACGTCTCAGGGGGCGGCGAAGTCGGCATCGGCCATGCCGTCGCTGCTCTGCTCGGATTGGCTCTCGCCGTCGGGCTCGCCTACCCGCGCGCACTGACCACGAAGGTGTTCCCCGGCCCCGACGGCCGGTACCTGCGACAGGCCACGCTCGCCACCCTCGGACTGTGGGTCGTCGCGATCGGTGCGCACTTCGCGATCGACATACTGGTTCCGGCGATCTTCCACGACCACACCGGCCGCGGTTTCGCCGGCGTGACCACCATGCTGTTCGTCGGCGTCACACTGTATGCGCAGTACTCGTTCCTGCAGCGGCGCGTCGATGCACACCGTGTTCAACAGCCGCTGCAGACCGTCTGATCAGGTCAGGTAGCGGTACGCCGGAGAGCCCGGTTCCAGGCGTTCGCAGTGCAGTCGAGACCGGTCCATCCGGGCGAGCAAAGCGTCCAGGTCTCCGGCCCGTCCGAGCTCGACACCGACAAGCGCTTCGCCGGTGTCCCGGTTGTTGCGCTTGACGTACTCGAACAGCGTCACATCATCATCCGGACCCAGAACCTCGTCGAGGAACCTGCGCAGCGCGCCGGGCTCTTGGGGGAAGGCGACCAAGAAATAGTGCTTGAGCCCCTGATGCACCAGCGACCGCTCGATCACCTCGTTGTACCGAGACACGTCGTTGTTGCCACCCGAGAGCAGACACACCACGGTGGCGCCGGGCTCGAACCGCAGCTGTGCCAGCGCAGCCACCGACAGCGCACCGGCGGGCTCGGCGATCACGCCCTCGTTCTGATACAGGTCGAGCATCGCTGTGCAGACGGCGCCCTCATCGACCTCGACGATGCCCATCGCGCCGGGCGCGACATCGCGGACGTCGTGTCCGGGCCACACGTGCGCACCCTGCTCCCGGGCCACGTCGAAGCCGATGCCACCGATCCGGCGGACGGCGGCTCCGTCGACGAACGGATCGATGGTGGCGAGCTCGACCACCTCGCCCGCATCGAGCGACCGTGCCAACGACGCGGCACCGGCCGGTTCGGCACCGACGATCGCGATCTCCGGCGACTGCGAGCGCAGGTACCGGGTGACACCGGCGAAGCAACCGCCCCCACCCACCGGGACAACCACCACATCGGGGACACCGCCGAGCTGCTCGACCAGTTCCACACCGATCGTGCCCTGCCCTGCGGTGGTGCGCACGTCGTCGAACGCGTGCACCCAGGTGGCCCCGGTCTCGACCACATCGGCTTGCGCGGCCGCGGCGGCGGCGTCGTAGGTCTCGCCGGTGGCGATGAGCTCGACGAACCGGCCCCCGTGCGCCCGGATCCGGTCGCGCTTCTGCTTCGGCGTGGTGGTGGGCACATAGATCCGGCCGTGCACCTCCATCGCACGGCACGCGAACGCAACCCCCTGGGCATGATTGCCCGCCGACGCGGCCACCACACCCGCGGCCTTCTCCGCCTCGCTGAGCTGCGCCATCAGGTTGTAGGCGCCGCGGATCTTGTAGGAGCGCACCACCTGCAGGTCCTCACGCTTGAGGTACACCTTCGCGCCGGTGAGCGCCGACAGCCGGTCCGCCTGCTGCAGCGGGCTCTCGGTGACTACCCCGGCCAGACGCGCACGCGCCTCGATGATCGCGCGCTCCGTCAGGTCGGCGGCGGCGCTGGACATCGATGAGGTAGACATGCCGATCAGTTTCCCACTCGCTCGTGCCCACCGCGCATCCCGGTCCGCGGCCCCACCGCCGCACGCGTGCCAAGATGGCCGGGTGTTCGACGGTGACCGCATGCGCTTCGGCTTCGCCGCGTCGGTCATCGGCCTCATCACGGCCGTGCCCACGCTGCGGTGGGGCGAGAATTCGCCGTGGACCTACGTCCTGTTCGCGATCACCAGCGCCGTCATCGTGCAGCGCACCCTTCCCGCCGATCGTCTTCCACTCCAGGCCGCGGTCGCCGTCGAAGCGATCGGCGCCGTCGCGAGCGGCGCGCTGTTCGCCCTGCAGCCGAACCCGGGAATCGGGATGCTCCTGTACGTCTCGGCGGTGTACTTCGGGGCACGTTTCCCACAGCGGATCGCGATTGCGCTGGCGGTACTGCTCGGCGGCACCGTCGCGGCCGGACTGGGCCTGCAACGCTCCACGGATTTCTGGATCGGTCTGAGCGTCACCGTCGCGGTGTGGGCGGGCATCGTGCGGCGCACACGACGCGAACGGACCCAGGCACTGGAACAGCTCGTCGAGCAGACGCAGCGCACCGCCGCGTCGGAGGCCCGCAGCAGCGCGCTCGCCGAACGTGCGCGGATCGCCCGCGACCTGCACGATGTGCTGGCGCACACGCTCTCCGGCGCGGGAATGCAGCTCGAACTCGCGGACGCCCTATTGGAGGCAGGCCGGCCGGAGGACGCGCGGACCGCGGTGCAGCGGGCCCGGGGCGCCATCGCCGGCGGGGTCACCGAGGCCCGCGACGCCGTGCACGCCCTCCGCGAGGACATCATCGATCTCCCCGCGGCGCTCGCCGCCCTCGCCGACGGGGAGAACGAGACGGTCAGTGCCGATCCGGTCGACATCGACGACGCGGCCGGGCGCGCCGTCCTGCGCGTCGCGCAAGAGGCCTTCACCAATGCCCGCCGCCATGCGCCGGGTGCCGCCGTCACCGCTTCGCTGTCCGCGCAGCCGGACGGTGTGCGTCTGACCGTCGCCAACGGTCCCGGCCGGACCGCCGAAGCCACCCACGGATCGGGCATGGGATTGATCGGTATGCGCGAGCGCGCCGCGGAAGTCGACGGCGTGCTGCACGCCGGACCCGCGGCCGACGGCGGATGGACGGTGACGCTCACCGTCCCAGAAAGGAGCCCGGTGCAATGACCGATACACGACCGTCGGAAGCCGAGGTCACGGTGGTGGTCGCCGACGATCAGGCGACCGTCCGCGACGCGCTGGCCGCCATGCTCGACCTCAGCCCCGGCGTCACCGTGGTGGGGACAGCAGCGGACGGCATCGAGGCGGTCGATCTCGTCCTGTCCCTGCGGCCCGCCGTGCTCCTCACTGACCTGAGGATGCCGAACCTCGACGGAGTCGGCGCGACCGAGCGGGTGGTCGCCGCTGCACCGGCAACGGCCGTCATCCTGCTCACCACGTACGACGACGAGGAGTCCATCCTCCGAGGGCTGCACGCGGGCGCCCGCGGCTACCTCACGAAGAATGCGGGCAGAGCGGAGATCGCCGCCGCGATCTCCGCCGCGGCGGCGGGGCAATCCGTGCTGGATCCCGCGGTGCAACAGCGACTGCTGGCCTCGATCACCGCGACACCGGCGCCCGCCCAGGCTGCGGGCACACCTCCGGTCGACCTCACACCGCGCGAGACCGAAGTACTGCAGCTGATCGCCGAAGGGCTGGCCAACCGCGACATCGCCGCTCGCCTGTTCGTCAGCGAGTCCACCGTCAAGACCCACATCAACAATCTCTTCGCCAAGGCCCATCTGCGAGACCGCGCGCACGCGGTGCGATACGCCTTCGACACGGGCATCGCCGCATCACGTCAGGGCGATTGAAAACCTTCTCGCCGAGGCACCGCGTGCCTACCGTCGAACATCATGGCCACAACGATCCTCCCGCCGCCGAGTCCGGCACTCGACGCGGCACCGACGCAGGTCCGGCTGGTGGGCCGCCGACGCCCGGGCCGGTGGGTCACCACCGCCGCCGTCGCCGTCGTCGCGGCGATGCTCGTGCACACCCTGATCACCAACGAGCGTTTCGAATGGCCAACGGTGGCACACTATTTCACACAGGAGTCCATCCTCGAGGGACTCGGACTCACGCTGTGGCTGACAGCCGTCACGTTCACGGCCGGTTTCGTCCTCGGAATCGGCCTGGCGGCGATGCGGTTGTGGGGCGGGCCCCTGCTGCAGTCGGTGTCGTTCGGGTTCGTGTGGATCGTCCGCTCGGTACCCCCGCTCGTGCTCCTGCTCTTCTGGTTCCAGCTCGCCTCGCTCTACCCGCAACTGTCACTGGGCATTCCGTTCGGACCGGAGTTCGTCACGTTCAACACCACGCACCTGATCGCACCGCTGGTGGCGGCATTCATCGCGCTCACCCTGGACGTAGCCGCGTTCGCCGCCGAGATCGTCCGCGGCGGGCTGGTTTCCGTCGATCCCGGACAGACCGAGGCGGCACGCTCTCTCGGCCTGAATCCGCGGCGCATCTTCCGACGGATCGTGCTCCCCCAGGCGATGCCCGCGATCATCCCCTCGTCCGGGAACCTCCTGATCGGTTTGCTCAAGTCGACGTCCTTGGTGAGCGTCATCGCGGTGACCGATCTGCTGTACTCGGTACAGCTGATCTACAACCAGAACTTCAAGGTGATGCCGCTGCTCCTGGTCGCGACCATCTGGTACATCGTGATCACCTCAGTCCTCGCCATCGGCCAGTACTTCGTCGAGCGCCGGTTCCAGCGCGGGCGTCGCGACGCCCGGCCGTTCCGGGAGATCCTCCGGGATGCGGCCCGGCTCCGTCCACACCTTCCCGCGATCGGGGCGCGCGCATGAGCGCCATCGAGATCCGCGGACTCACCAAGTCCTTCGGCGCACGCGAGGTGCTCCGCGGCATCGATCTCGACGTGCAGGCCGGCGAGGTCGCGATCATTCTCGGCCCGTCGGGGTCAGGCAAATCAACTCTGCTGCGCTGCATCAACCACCTGGAGCGACCCGATTCCGGCGTCGTCCGAGTGGGCGGTGATCTGATCGGTTACCGGGAAGCGGGCCGCCGCGGCGATGTCACAGTGCTGCGGGAACTGCACCCCCGCGACGTGGCGCGTCAGCGAGGACGCATCGGTATGGTGTTCCAGCAGTTCAATCTGTTTCCGCACTTCACGGTCTTGCAGAATCTGACCGAGGGACCGGTCGCCGCCGGGATCCCCGCTGACGAGGCCGCCGATCACGGCCGCGAGCTGCTGCACCGAGTCGGCCTGACCGGGCGGGAGGACACCTACCCCGCGCACCTGTCCGGCGGTCAGCAGCAGCGCGTCGCGATCGCTCGCACTCTCGCCATGCGACCCGACGTCGTGCTGTTCGGCGAGCCCACCTCGGCGCTCGATCCCGAACTCGTGGGCGAGGTGCTCGCCGTGATCCGCGATCTCGCCGCAACCGGGATGACGATGGTGGTGGTGACGCACGAAATCGGCTTCGCCCGCGACGTCGCCGACACCGTGATCTTCATGGACGACGGACAGATCGTCGAATCCGGCACCCCTGAAACGATCTTCGGTGAAGCCGAGCACGACCGCACCCGCGAGTTCCTCGCAGCGGTGCGCTGACAACACTCCCCACCCCTGTATCCGCCCAGCACTCAAGGAGCCCCCTCATGCGCAGGCGCGCCCGGTTCACCCGTCTCCTCTCGGCGCTCGCCGCCACCGTCGCCGCGGCGGCCCTTGTGAGCGCGTGCAGCGCAGGCTCCACCGACTCCGGTGCGAGCAGTTCCGCGTATCCGATTCCGACGCAAGACGTGGTGTCGTCGATCGCCGTCGACCCCGCGGCCCGAGCTCTGCTACCGGCCGGCACCACGGAGGTCACGCTCGGGCTCACCCGCCAGCCGGGGGTGAACAATCTACCGCACGGCGGAGAGGTACCCGATGGCAATCCGGTAGGACTCGACGTGGACCTGCGCAATGCCGTGGCCAAGGCGCTCGGCATCTCCTGGAAGCAGGAGATCGGCACGTTCTCGACCATCATCCCGGGCGTGCAGAACGGGCGGTATCAGGTGGGACAGGGCAATTTCGGCGTCACCAGACCGCGACTCGACGTGGTGGACTTCGCCACGTACCTGCACGACGGGCAAGCCTTCGTCGGCTCCGCCAACTCCGGCCTCACGGAGGTCACGACACTCGAGGATCTCTGCGGAAAGAAGATCGTGACCGGCTCCGGCACCACCTTCCAGCAGATCCTGGAGAAGGGCGCGCAGCAATGCGCGGCGAAGGGCAAGCCGGCGTACGCGGTGCAGTATCTGGACGAGCAGGGTGCCATCATCCTGAGCCTGCAGAACAATCGGGTCGACGCCTACTTCGGTCCCACTCTGTCGCTGCGGTACCTGGTCGACAAGGTGCCGGGCACGAGGTTTCTCGGCGAGTACTCCACGTCGGTGGTCGGCTTCGTCACGGCGAAGGGGTCACCCCTCGCACCGGCCATCACACAGGCCGTGAACACTCTCATCGCACGCGGCGAATACGGGCGGCTGTTCGACAAGTGGAAGGTACCGGCGGCGGCCGTCGCCAAGTCCGAGGTCAACCCCGCACCGGCGTTCTGATGGCGATCGCATCGCTGGCCTTCCTCACCCCGGGCAATTACCTCGACCACGATCCGTCGGCAGGACTCGAGGACACCCTGCGACTGATCGAATTCGGTGAACGATCGGGCTATCGCGGCGCGTGGGTCCGGCAGCGGCACCTCGAACACGGCATCTCGTCGGCGGCGGTTTTCCTGGCGGCCGCGTCGCAGCGCACCTCGACCATCGAGCTCGGCACGGCCGTGATCCCGATCGGCTACGAGAACCCGTTCCGGCTGGCCGAGGACCTCTCCCTCGCCGATGCGCTGTCAGGCGGCCGGATACAGGCGGGCTTCTCCACGGGTATGCCGCACGCCGAGTTGTTGGCCGACATCGTCTTCGACGGTGACTGGCGCGGCTACGAGCTGGGGCACGCGCGGGTGGCGCGCACCGTCGAGCATCTCCGCGGTGCCTACCTCGGAGGTCCCGACACCCGAATCGAATCGCCCGGCAACGTTCAGCGGCCGCGGCTGCAGCCGCACACACCGGGCCTGGCCGAACGAGCCTGGTACGGCGGGACCAGTCTCGCGTCGGTGCGGTGGACCGGTGAGACAGGACTGCACCTGCTGACCGGGAACATCGTCTCCGCAGCAGGAATCGACTCCGACGACTTCGGGACGGTGCAACGCCGACTCATCGACGAGTACCGTGCCGCGGGCGGGTCGGGGCGCCGCGTGGCCGTCGGCCGGGTGATCGTTCCGACCGACGGTGCCGACCGGGCCACAGCGCGGCGCTACCGGGACTACGCGCGCTCGCGCTACGACCGCACGCTCAGGGCCCACGGCGACAAGCGCACCCTGTTCGCGGAGGACCTGGTAGGTCCGGTCGCGGAGATCGCGGAACGCCTCGCGGACGATCCCGCCCTCGGCGGTGTCACCGAGCTCCGACTGGAGTTGCCGTACGAGTTCGACGTCCGCGATTACGAACAGATCCTCACCGACGCACTGTCATTGGTACCGCGGATCGCTGTGGCCTAGGCCGACGACCTAGGTACGGCTCGCGTGTAAGGCTCGTACCAGGTGCTTCTGGATCTTCCCGGTGGCGGTCTTAGGCAGTTGATCGACGAGGACGATCTCCTTGGGCACCTTGAAGCCCGCGAGGTGCTCGCGCGCGTAGTCCACCAATGCACCGGAGTCGGAAGGCGCGCCCGAGCGGATCACCACGAAGGCGGTCACCGCCTCACCCCAGCGCTCATGCGGGGTGCCGACGACTGCGACGTCGATCACGTCACGGTGGCCGAGCAATACACGTTCGACCTCGACCGAGGAAACGTTCTCTCCCCCGGTCTTGATGATGTCCTTGGCGCGATCGGTGAAGTACACCACGCCGTCCCGGTCGACATAGCCGATATCACCGCCGTGAAACCACCCGTGGGCGAAAGCCTCCGCATTGGCAGCCGGGTTGTTCCAGTACCCGGACATCAGTTGCGGCGCGCGATAGACGATCTCACCGATCTGTTCCGCGGGAAGCAGCACACCATCGGCACCCATGATCGCGATATCGGTGGAAACGGTGGCCGGACCCCACGAATCGTCCTTGACTCCCTGATGCCCCGCCCACTGCAATTCGGAAGCGGGTGTCGTCTCGGTCTGCCCGGAACCGAGGATGATGTCCGCGCCGGGGAACCGGTCGCGCACCCGGGCCAGGAGATCGGCCGGCATCGGCGCCATGGCGTACAGCCCGGTGCGCAGGCCCGCCGTATTGGCGTCCGTGAGCTCCGGCTGGTCGATCAGCGCAGCCCACATCATCGGGAGCAGAGTGAGATGGGTGACGGTGTGCTCGGCGAACGTACGGGCCACAGCCGCAGGGTCGAATCCGCGGAGCAGGACCGCGGTGCCTCCGGTGAGCAGCATCGGCATCAGCAGGGCGTCGAGGGCGGTGACGTGGAACAGCGGCAGGGCGATGGGTTGCACCGCAGGTTGCACATCGGGCCGGACACCGAGTCCGACCGCCGAGGACAACGCCGAGATATGCACCGCCACATGGCTGGTGACCACGCCCTTGGGGCGCGATGTGGTGCCGGAGGTGTACAGGCAGTGCAGCACGTCCCGGTCGTCGACGAACACCTCCACCGGTGTGCCTTCACCCGACGGCAGGTCCGCGAAGGCCAGGGCCGGCAGCCCCGCGACCTCTGTCGGAGGCTCTCCCGTCCCGGTGCCCACCACGTACACCGTGGCCACGTCGTTCTCTGCGCCGCGAAGTGCCGTCGCGAGGCCGGGCACGAAAGCGTCCTCGGTGATCACCGCCGCCACACCGCTGTCGGCGAGTTGGTAGCCCACGTCCCCCGGAGCCAGTAGCAGATTCAGCGGCATCGCGACGACGCCGAGTTTGGCGCACACGAACAGGGAGACCACGAATTCCCAGCGGTTCTGCAGTTGCAGAGCGATCGCGTCGCCGCGCCGGTGACCGCGCTCCGAGAGCCCGCGCGCCAGTGCATTGGCCCGGGCCTCCAGTTCCCGGTAACTCACTCTGCTCTCGCCGTCGACCAGGGCGATGCGGTCGCCGAAACTCCGGGCGCCTCGGGTCGGCACATCACCGATGCAGACGCGCTGGGTGAGATTGACGACGAGAGCGTCGACTCCGGACAAATCGGGGCGCATACCGCGGTTCATGGCCGAACGGTAGTGCACTCCGACCGCTCGCACGCAGCGATCCGGTGAAAATTCGCTAACCCACCTGCTGCGCTTCGGCGCGCTGCTGCGGCACCGGGAGCCCGAGGTGTTCGCGCAGCGTCGTGCCTTCGTACTCGGTGCGGAAAGCGCCCCGCTCCTGCAGCAGCGGTACCACCTTGTCAACGAACTCGTCGAGTCCCGTCGGCGTCAAATGCGGCACCAGGATGAAACCATCGGCCGCATCGGCCTGGATGAAGGTGTCGATCTCGTCGGCGACCTGCTGGGGTGTGCCGACGAACTGCGGACGAGTGTTCAACTCGATCACCAATTCGCGGATCGAAAGGCCGTCCGCCTCGGCGCGGGCCCGATAGGTGGCGACGATCTCGCGGGGATCCGCATGCAGTACGCGTCCTTTGACCGCCTGGGTGTCGAAGACCGGGTCCACATCGGGCAGCGGCCCATCCGGATCGTAGGACTGCAGCTCTCGGCCCCAGACCTGCTCGAGAAGATTGATCGCGGTCTGTGGGCTCACCTGCTGTCGGCGGATAGCTCGCGCGTTCTCGGCGGCGTCGTCCGGGGTGTCACCGAGCACTGCGGCCGCCCCGGGGAAGACCTTCAGATGAGCGGGATCGCGACCCCGATCGGCGGCCCGACGTTTGACATCCGCGTAGAAGGCGCGCCCCGCTTCGAGGGACCCGTGCCGGGTGAAGATCGCATCGGCCTGCGCGGCTGCGAAATCCCGGCCCTCACCGAAGTCGCCCGCCTGGAAAAGAACGGGGTGGATCTGCGGACTGGGCGGCAGGGCGGCGGTGCCGCGCACCGCGAACTGCTCACCTCGATGCGCGACATCGGCGTTCCAACCATCCCAGAACGTGCGGGCCACAGTGATGAACTCGTCGGCGCGGCGGTAGCGGTCCGCGTGCGCGAGATAGCCGCCACGGCGGAAGTTCTCGCCGGTGAAGGAATCGGAGCTGGTGACCATGTTCCAGGCGGCGCGTCCGCCACTGAGGTGGTCGAGGGTGGCGAATTGCCGGGCTACATCGGCGGGCTCGTTGAACGTGGTGTTGATGGTTCCGGCCAAGCCGAGCCGGTCGGTGACCGCGGCCAGCGCTGCGAGCACGGTGAAGGTGTCCGGGCGCCCGACGACATCCAGGTCGTGGATGCGCCCGAGGTGCTCCCGCAGGCGCAACCCCTCGGCGAGGAAGAAGAAGTCGAATCTCCCCCGCTCGGCGGCCTGGGCAAGGTGAACGAACGACTCGAACTCCACCTGACTGCGCGCCGCCGGATCCGACCAGACGGTGTTGTGGTTCACGCCCGGGAAGTGGGCCGCGAGGTGGATTCGTTTGCGGTGCTCTCCCTCTCGCACCTCGATGTGCGGTGTGGCGCTCACAGCAGGCCCCATTCCTTGGCGAGGAGTTCGTGGCTGCGCAGGCGCGCGCCGTGGTCGTGGGTGACCGAGGTGATCACCAGTTCGTCGGCACCGGTGCGGTCGGCGAGCTCGCGCAATCCCGCGGCCACCCGTCCTGGATCTCCCACGAACTGCGTCTCGGTGCGGTCTGCCACCGCGGCGCGTTGCTCGTCCGTGAGATCGGCACTGTCGCGCGGGTACGCGATGGCTCCGTCGCCGAACCGGATCGAGTGCACCCAGGCCGGGAACCCGGCGGCGAGATCGCGCGCCGCGGCATCGGTCTCGGCGACGACGACATCGGCGCTCACCACCAGCCGCGGCTCGGCGAGGAACTCGGACGGCCTGAAGGCCTCTCGGTACGCGTTCGAGGCATCGACCGTGGTAGCCGGACTCACGTGGTAGTTGGCGACGAAGGGCAGCCCGCGCGCCCCGGCGAGTTGCGCGCTCTCCCCGGCGCTACTGCCGAACACCCATACCGGGCTGCCCTGGGCCGCCTCCGCAACCGGCGATCGCAGCGGTACACCGCGGCCGGCGTACGTTCCTGCGAACAGGGCCAGTACGTCATCGACCTGCTCGGTGAACGACGCCGGTTCGGCGGCCGGATCCTGCAACAGCCGCTCGTAGCCGGCCACCAGTTTCGGATTCACCGCGGGCGCACCGGGCGACGGCGTACGCAGACGCTGCCCGGTACGGCCGACGCCGACATCGACACGCCCCGGATGCAAGGCCGACAGCACACCGAAGGCATCGGCGACGGCGGGGGCAGTGGTGAAACCGATCAGGACGGCCGCCGAACCCACCCGGATCCGCCGTGTGGCGGCCAGTATCTCGGCGATCAGCACGGTGGGCGCCGCACTGGCGACATGCGCGAAGTGATGCTCGGCCACCCAGTACCGCTGGTAGCCCCAGTCTTCGGCACGGCGGGCCAGATCGAGAGTGTTGCCGAGCGCGTCGGCTGCGGTGGCGCCGGCGGGAATCGGTGCCAGGTCAAGGATGTCGAGAGCGGGAACCGCGGTCACTGGGCGCCTCCCGCCTTCGCGAAGCGGCCGGCAGGGCGGGAAAGGCCCAGCAGGTCAGGGAAGGTCCCGGTGGCGGGCCGTCCCGCCAGCAACGGGGCGAAGGTGTCGCGGAGCCGCGGCAGGTCGACTGCGTTCACACCTGGACGCAATCGCACACCATCGAGGCCCAACCGCTGCCAGCGCTCGACGAGCAACGCCAGTTCCGCACCGGTACCGGCGAAGACCAGCGCGTCGTCGGCGAGTTCCTCGCGGCGGTCGAGCTTCTCGATGCGGCGCGCCGCGGTGCGTTCGGAGTCCGCGAGGAAAACCGTGACATCGCCGAGGATGCGGGTCACGCCCGCGGCACGCAGGCGGGTAGCCACCGCAACGATCTGCTCGTCCGTACCTCCGGGGACGATCGCGATATCGGCGACGGCCGCCACCGACTCGGACGCGAGATCGTTCACGCGGGCCAGGACGACAGGCTGTCCCTGCGGCGGGCGCGGTGTGATCGACGGACCCTTGACATCGAAGTACTCACCACGGAAATCGATGTAGTGCAGTCGTTCCCGATCGACGAAGCGGCCGGTCTCGACGTCGCGGATCACGGCATCGTCGTCCCAGCTGTCCCAGAGATCACGGAGCACGCGGACGTATTCGAGCGCCTCGGCCGCCTGCGAGGCGCTGTCTTGGGTCGGCTTGCGTCCGAACAGCTCCGCATCGGCCTGGCGACCCGTCGTCGCCGGCAGCACACCGGCCCGGCCCTTCGAGACGTAGTCCAGCGTGGCGATCGCCTTCGACGCGTGAAAGGGCTCGGTATGCGTCGCGGTCACGGTGGGCACCAAGCCGATCCGAGTGGTCGACGGTGCCACTCTCGCGGCGAGCAGCGTGGCGTCGAACCGGCCGCTCAATCGGTCGCGGGCCGTGAGGGTGAACGAGTCCTCGAACGAGACGAAGTCGGCGGCGGCCGCCTCCGCGGAGCGGGCCAGCCCAACCCAGTGCTCCGCGGAGGTGGCCGTCAATGGATCCGCGCCGACCTCGGCGAACGCTGCGGGATGCCAACCGAACGGTTCCAGGGCGATCCCGATGACAGGGCGAGTTCTTGACGCGGTCACGCAGACGACGGTATGCCGACGTGGTGCCCCTGTGACCCCTTGCGCTCAGCGTGCATTCAACGTCAGCACCACCGCGGTCACCGCCCCGAGGATCATCGCGGGGCCATGCGGCACCAACCGGTCGCGGACGACGACGGACCACGCGACGGTGATCGCCTGCGCGCCGAGCACCGCGAGGAGCACCGCCGAAGCGCCGGCGAGACCACCGACGAGCGCGCCGAGCGCGGGCGCCAGCTTCACGTCACCGGCACCGACGCCGCCGAGCAGAAAGACCACGAGGTAGGTACCTCCCCACAGGCCCATCCCCGCGAGCGCGGACGGCGCACCGCAGAGCGCCAGGGTGAGGGCCGCGATCACGCCGCAGGCGGCGGCGGGAACGGTGAGAGCGTTCGGGAGGCGGCGTTGCCTCACGTCGAACCAGCACAGCGCGGCGCACCACGCAGCGACCGTACCCCCGAAGAGCCCCCACCCCACGGACCCAGTGTGTCAGGCTTGCAGGGCCGCGCGCAGGGCATCCGGAATCGGGATGGCCCCCGAGCCATCGGCGGCGATCACGGCGTAGACGATCCGCCCGGCAACGGCCTCCGTCGGCCGCTCGGCATCGAGGTCGGTGACGAAGACGAAGTCGATCGTGAAGCTCTTGGTCCCGATCCGGCCCGTCCGCATGATGAGCTCGGTGTCGGCTTCGTCGGTCAGTCCCGCCGCATAGTCGAGCTCGACGTGCACGACCTGTGAGTCGTACCCGGCCGCCAGCATCACCTCGTAGGGCATCCCGCGGTCGGCGTAGAACTCACCGATCGCCGTGTCGACGTAGCCGAGGTACCACATGTTGAACATGACGCCCTGGCGGTCGATCTCGTAATACCGCGGACGAAACCGGTACCGGAAATCGGTCATTGCGGTTCCCTGTGCTCCTCGAGCGCCGCAGCCATCGCGGCGCGCGGCGCGGTCGCGCCGGTGAACAGTTCCGTTTGCCGGAACGCCTGATGCAGCAGCATCGTCAGGCCACCCGCAGTCCGTGCGCCCTTGGAGTCCGCCGCGGCGACCAACAGCGTGGGCCACGGGTCGTACGCCACATCGGCGACCGCGGGCGCCGCCGATGTGAGCGCATCGACCAGCGGGAAGTCCTCGGGCTGCGCCGAACCGGGCAGGGTGGAGACGACAACGTCCGCCGCGGGCACGGCGTCGGCGCGCAAGGGGGCCCAGCGAGCGGCGAGACCGAAGGAGTCCGCGCAGGCGAGGGCGCCGGCCGCCCGGTCCTGCGAGCGGGCCAGCACACACACGTCGGTGAAGCCGCGGGCTGCGAGCGCGGCGAACACGGGCCGGGCCGTCCCGCCGGCGCCGACGACCACGGCCGACGAACCGGCCGCACCGCACTCGTCGAGAAGTCCGGCGGCACCATCGACGTCGGTGCAGTCGGCGAGCCAGCCGTCGGCGATGCGAACCAGTGTGTTCGCCGATCCCACGCGTACGGCCCGATCGGTGCGCTCGGTGGCCAGCTCGAGTGCCGCGAACTTGCCGGGCATCGTGACGGACAACCCGACCCACTCCGGGCCGAGACCGGCCACCAGGCCGGGGAGGCCCGCCGCATCGCACTCGATCCGCTGGTAGCTCCAGTCGAGGCCCAATGCCCGGAACGCGGCGTTATGCAGGACCGGAGAGAGCGAGTGGTCGACCGGCTTCCCGACCACCGCGGCGCGGCGCGGCGTAGCGGAGGTCACTTCGGCGCGCACCCCACGGTGAGGAACTTGTTGTCGCACGCGGTCTGCCGATTGCGCTCATGCTGGGCGAAGTCGTCGGTGAACTGCGTGGTGCCCTGCGCATCGACCGTCACGAAGTACAACCACGGGCCCGGGGCGGGATTCTCCGTGGCGACCAGGGCCGACGTGCCCACCGCACCGATCGGGGTGGCGGGCAGTCCCGTCTTGGCGTAGGTGTTCCACTCCGTCTTCTTCAGCAATTGCTCACCACGGACGTCGATGCTGGTGACCGCTTCGGTGTAGTTGACCGTCGAATCCATCTCGAGCTTCTGGTTCTTCGCCAGCCGGTTCAAGATCACGCGCGCAACCTTCGGGTAGTCCGCGGGCTGGTTCACCTCACGCTCGACGATCGACGCGGAGACCAGCACCTCGTACGGGTCGAGCTTCGCGGCCGAGCTACGGCTCGCGCTGAGTAGGCCCTGCGCCTCGTACTGCTTCGCCGAGGCCGTGATCAGACTCTTGAGAATCGACACGGGCGTCCCCGACGGGTCGACCTCCTCCCACACTCCGGGCGCGATAAGACCCTCGATGCGGCGGTGATCGCCCTTCATCCGGTTCACCGTGGCCAGCGCCCACTGTGGCACGCCCAGGTCGGACGGACTGGCCGTCGCAGCGACCCGGACGAAGTCGGCGGCGGGGATCTGCGTCTTCACGCCGTTGCTGGTGTGCGCCGTCGCCGCGGAGATCTGGCTGAGGATGCCACGAGCGACCTTGTTGTCCTTGCCGCGCTTGTCGTCGAGCTGCGCGCCCGCCGACACGTTCACCATGCCGACCCGGTGCGACCGAGCCGGATCGGTGATCATGTCCACCGCCTCGGCGGCGGGGATCGCCTTGCGCAGTTCGTAGTACCCGGCTGAGATGGGCTTATCGCCCGCCGCTTGGTTGAACGCGGCCACGGACTTCACCACGCCCGCATCGACCAGGTTCTGGGCGAAGTCGGAGTTGTTCGTGCCGGTGATGTGCACGACCACCGCGGGGCCAGGGCTCCCCGAGGCGTAATCCTCGGGACTCGCACCACTTCCCATCAGGGTGTGCCGCATGGTCCACACGATCGTGCCCACGATCAGCAGGAAGATCACCAGGATCGCTGCCAGCGCCACCCGACGGCGGCGCTTGATCTGTGCCTGGCGCGCGGCACGGCGACGTTCGAGCCGAGTGGAACCACCGCCGACCGTCATCGGCTCGGCCCGGTCGGAATGCCACCCGTCGCTCACTCGTCGTCCTCCTCGCGGCGGGCCACCGGCCGCCGCTCATCGAGCCATCCCTGCAGGATGGCTACCGCCGCCGCCTGGTCGATCACGGCACGCTGCTCCTTGGCGCGCACTCCGTTGTCCCGAAGCGCGCGCTGCGCCGTCACCGTGGTGAAGCGCTCATCTGAAAAACATACCCGGGGTGAGGGCTGGTCTGTGGCATCAAGCACCGTGGCGAGCCGCGCGGCGAACCCCTCGGCCATCCGCGCGGACTCCCCACGATCGCCGCGCAGTGTCCGCGGTAGCCCGATCACGATCTCGACCGGCTCGTAGTCGGTCACGAGCTGTGCGATGCGCCGGAGGTCGGAGCCGTCGCGAGCGGCTTTCACGGTCTCCACCGGAGTGGCGAGTATCCCGTCGGGGTCGGACACAGCGACTCCGATGCGAGCCTTACCCACGTCGAGGGCCAGTCGGCGTCCGCGCTCCCAGGCGGGAGATCCGCTCACCGTCAGGCGCCCGCCACCCGCGCGACCTCGGCCCGGACCGCGGCGAGCGCGGCCCCCATACCGGACGCGTCGGAGCCGGCGCCCTGCGCCATATCGGCCTTGCCGCCGCCACGGCCACCGACCGCGGGCGCCGCGGCCTTCACCACGTCACCGGCCTTGACGCCGAGATCCTGGGCGGCATCGTTCGCGGCCACCACGAAGGGCACCTTCTCACCGTCCACGGCGAACAGCGCGATCACCGCGGCTTCGGCGCCGAGCCGCCCCTTGAGCTGCGTCACCAGACTCCGTAGCTCGCCCGCCGCGACCCCGGAGGGGGCCTGTGCGGCGACGAGCCGCACCGCGCCCACCCGATCGGGCGAGGAGGCCAGCTCGGACAGCGCTGACAGCGCGGCCTGAGCACGCAGCTTCTCGAGTTCCTTCTCGGCATCCTTGAGGCGGCTGACCAGCGACTCGACCCGGCCGGGCACGTCCTCGGCGGGCACCTTGAGTGAACTCGTCAGCGCGGACACGAGAGCGCGCTCCTTGGCCAGGTACTTCTGCGAGTCGAGCCCGACATAGGCCTCGACGCGGCGCACACCGGATCCGACCGAGCTCTCGCCGAGCAGGGTGACGGGCCCGACGAGGCCCGAACTGGCGACGTGGGTGCCGCCGCACAGCTCCATCGAGAACGGGCCACCGATCTCGACGACACGCACCTGGTCGCCGTAGTTCTCGCCGAACAGCGCCATCGCCCCGCTCTTCTTGGCGGTTTCCAGATCAGTGACCTGGGTGTGCACGTCGTAGTCGGCCTGCACGGCCTCGTTCGTGACGCGCTCGATATCGGTGCGCTGGTCCTCGCTGAGCCCGCCGGACCAACGGAAGTCGAATCGCAAGTACCCGGGCCGGTTGAGCGAGCCTGCCTGAACGGCGTTGGGGCCCAGCACCTGTCGGAGTGCGGCGTGGACGAGGTGGGTGCCGGAGTGGCCCTGAGTACTGCCGTGCCGGTGGCCCGCATCGACGGCGACGGTGACCGCATCGCCCTCGGAGACCTCGCCCACGGCGACGGTGCCCTGGTGGCGCCACAGCGTCTTGGCGACGCGCTGTACGTCGGTCACGACGATCTGCGCGCCGGCGGCGGTGGTGATGGTGCCGATGTCGGCGAGTTGGCCGCCGGCCTCGGCGTAGAGGGGGCTGCGGTCGAGCACGATCTCCACGTCGTCGCCCTGGTGCACGACGGGCACGCGCACGCCGTCCTTGACCAGACCGAGCACCCGGGCATCGGAGACCAGTTCATCGAAACCGGTGAACTCAGTGGGACCGCGGTCGAGGAACTCCCGGAACACCGAGAGATCCGCGAGCGCCGATTTGCGGGAGTTCGCATCGTCCTTGGCACGCTGGCGCTGCTCGGCCATCAGTGCGCGGAAGCCGTCCTCGTCGACCTGAAGGCCGGCCTCGGAGGCCATCTCCAGGGTGAGATCGATCGGGAAGCCGTAGGTGTCGTGCAGGGTGAAAGCGTCGTCACCGGACAGCACGGTCTTACCGGCGGATTTGGTGGAGTCGACGGCATTACCGAACAGGGTGATGCCCTGCTCCAGAGTCTTGAGGAAGGCCGCCTCCTCGCCGGTGGCGACAGTGCGGATCCGCTGCGCATCGTCGGCCAACGACGGATACGACGGCGACATCGTGGCGATCACGGTATCGACGAAAACACCCATGGTCTCGCCCGTCGCGCCGAGCAGGCGAGCCGACCGGACCACCCGACGCAACAGGCGGCGCAGCACGTAGCCGCGACCGTCGTTGCCGGGGTTCACGCCGTCCTCGATCAGCATCACCGCGGTGCGGGTGTGGTCGGCGATGACGCGAAAGAGCCGATCGTGTTCGGGATCTCCGGCGTTGTAGCGCTGGCCGGTGAGGTCCTGCGCGCGGTCGATCACCGGACGCAGCAGATCGGTGTCGTAGACGTTGTCGACACCTTGTAAGAGGAAGGCGACGCGCTCGATACCCATGCCGGTGTCGATGTTCTTCTTCGGCAGCTCGCCGAGGATCTCGAAGTTCTCCTTGCCGCCGCCCTGGCCGCGCTCGTTCTGCATGAAAACGAGGTTCCAGATCTCGATGTAGCGGTCCTCGTCGGCCTCGGGACCACCCTCCACGCCGTACTCCGGACCGCGGTCGTAGAAGATCTCCGAGCAGGGGCCGGCCGGGCCGGGGATGCCCATCGACCAGTAGTTGTCCTTCATGCCGCGGCGCTGGATGCGCTCGGGTACCTGCCCTACCTCGAGCCACAGGTCGCGGGCCTCATCGTCGTCGAGATAGACCGTGGACCACAGCCGCTGCGGGTCCATGCCGAATCCGCCGTCCTCGACCGGGTTCGTAAGCAGGCTCCAGGCGAACCGGATCGCGTCGCGCTTGAAGTAGTCGCCGAAGCTGAAATTGCCCGCCATCTGGAAGAAGGTGTTGTGCCGGGTGGTGATGCCCACCTCCTCGATATCGAGGGTGCGCACACACTTCTGGATCGACGTGGCGCGCTCGTACGGCGGCGTCTGCTGGCCCAGGAAGTACGGAACGAAGGGCACCATGCCCGCGATCACGAACAGCTGATTCGGGTCGTTCAGCACCAGCGATGCACTCGGCACCTGGGTGTGACCGGCCTTGACGAAGTGGTCCGTGAACCGCTTCCGAATCTCATGGGTCTGCACTGTGATCCTTCGCGTCTCTACTGAGGGTG
This sequence comes from Tsukamurella paurometabola DSM 20162, assembly GCF_000092225.1. NCBI lineage: Bacteria > Bacillati > Actinomycetota > Actinomycetes > Mycobacteriales > Tsukamurellaceae > Tsukamurella > Tsukamurella paurometabola. The sequence continues at coordinate 2,063,516 of NC_014158.1, read as the reverse complement.
TTCGATGGTTGCGACCCGTCAACCTTACCGGCGCCTGATGATCCCCCGCAGCCGCGTTACCCGTGGTCCGATCTCACGCTCGAAGCCGTGGTCCGTGGGCTCGTAGTAGTCGACTCCCACCAACTCGTCCGGCGGGTACTGCTGGGGCGCCACTCCCCCCGCCACGGCGTGGGGATAGACGTATCCCTGGGCGTTGCCCAGGGCCTCGGCGCCGGCGTAATGCCCGTCCCGCAGGTGCGGCGGGACGGCACCGGCCTTCCCGGCCGAGACATCGCCCATCGCGGCGCCGATCGCCGAGACCACGCCATCGGACTTCGGCGCGGTAGCGAGGTGGATGGTGGCCTGCGCCAGGGCGAGCCGCGCCTCGGGCATACCGATCAACTGCACCGCCTGCGCGGCCGCGGTCGCGATCAGCAGCGCCTGCGGATCGGCCATACCGATGTCCTCGGAGGCATGCACCACGAGCCGCCGGGCGATGAACCGCGGGTCCTCCCCCGCGGTGATCATCCGCGCCAGGTAGTGCAGTGCGGCGTCGACGTCCGAGCCCCGGATCGACTTGATGAATGCACTGATCACGTCGTAGTGCTGATCGCCGTCGCGGTCGTAGCGGACCGCGGCGGTGTCGATGCTGGACTCGACGATGTCGAGGTCGATCTCTGCGGCCTGCTCACCCATCGCCACATCGGCTGCGGCCTCCAGTGCGGTGAGTGAGCGCCGCGCGTCGCCGCCCGCCAGCCGGACCAGATGGTCTCGCGCCTCGTCCGTGATCGTCAGCGCCCCGTCGTAGCCGCGCGGGTCGGTGAGCGCCCGGTCGATCAGCTCGCTGATGTGGCCCGGTTCGAGCGGGCGAAGTTGCAGGATCAATGATCGCGACAGCAGCGGGGAGACCACGGAGAAGCTCGGGTTCTCGGTGGTCGCGGCCACCAGGAGCACGACGCGGTTCTCCACCGCGGCCAACAGCGCGTCCTGTTGTGCCTTGGAGAAGCGGTGCACCTCGTCGATGAACAGCACGGTCTGCTCATCGACCAGGAGGCGCCGGCGCGCCATCTCGATGACGGCGCGCACATCCTTGACCCCCGCCGACAACGCCGACAGCGCCTCGAAGCGGCGGCCGGTCGCACCGGAGATGAGCGAGGCGATGGTGGTCTTACCGGTGCCGGGTGGGCCGTAGAGGATCACACTCGCAGCGCCGGCGCCCTCGATGAGTCGACGCAGCGGAGTGCCGGGGCCCAGCAGGTGTTCCTGACCGAGCACCTCGTCCAAGCTGCGCGGCCGCATCCGTACGGCGAGCGGAGTGCCGGCGTGCGCGGGAACGAAGTCCACCTCGCCGGCGTTCGACGGCGTCGTCCGAGGCGTGCCGAGGTCCCCGTCGTCACCGAACAGGGAATCCGTCACAGCGAGCGGACCTCGGCGGCGACGGCGGCGGCGAAGGCGGCGATCCGGGGATCGGTCTCGGCGAGGCGTTCCCACCGGGTGGCGAGCTCGTCGGCCGACCATGCGGACAGGCTGTCGAGGTGTCCGGCATCGATCCGGCTGGCGGAGTCGAGCCCCAGCGCCCAGTACGTGGCGAGCGCCAGCCACGCGAGTGTGGCGGTGGCGAGGTGCCGGTGCAGCGCCACGTCATCTGCCAGTCGCGGCCACAGGCGCACGATCTCGGAGCGCCAGGCCTCGATGATCGCGCTGTCGTGGTCCGCCGAGCGACCTTCGGGCGTGCAGTCCGGGTAGGTCAGCAGCACATAGGCCACATCGAGGGCACCATCGCGGAAACCGGCCCACTCGTAATCGAGGAACCGGGCCGCACCTCCCACCACGTGCGTGTTGTCCGGGCCCACATCGGAGGGACTGAACGCCCGGAAGGGCCCGTCGGTGAACAGGGCGACGGCCGCGTCGAGGACACCGGTCGTCGTTGCGTCGGTCCCGCCGACGGCCCGAGCGACCGCGACAACGGCCTTTGCGGCCTCACTGGCGACGGGGTCGTTGCGCGCATCGGTGTGCTCCAGGCGGGCAAGGGTGTGCAGATCGATCTCACGGCCGTAGGTGCCCGCGTGCATCCGGCCGAGTGCCTGCGCCCACGCCGACAGCACCATCGAAGCGCCGGCGACAGGGGTGCGGCCCAGCACGTCGGTCATCGTCTCGCCCTCACCGAGGTCCTGCAGCACGAGGATCTTGGCGTCGGCATCGGAGGCGAGTAACTGCGGTCCTGGACGCGAATCGACGGGGAGCGCGGTGGCGAACTTGTACGCCGCGCTTTCGCGGGCGAAGGCCTCGGCGTGATCGCCTTCGGCGTGATCGGGGAGGCGAAGCTGCTTGATCACCACGGACCGAGGCAGCAGGGGATTGTTGTGCAGCACGCGCACCCGCATGACGAGAGTGCGCCCGGATCCGCCGAGGTCTTCGGGATCGCCCAGTTCCACCGGCGTCCCCACGCGGCGCCCGAGGAGCGTTTCGACCGCCGTGAGGGCAGCCTGCGTCGTCTCGAAACCCATCGCGGCAACCATCGATTCCAACCTACCCCAGCGGCGGCGGCGTGGTTGTCCACGAGCCTCCGATTCACTGTGAATTCACTGGTCAGGCGTTGTGGTGCGTCACGCCGAGGATGTCGTGCAGGATGCGGTGCACGATGGCATCGGAGCGCAACGTGTACCGCACGGTTCGCCCGTCGCGCGATGTGCTCACCCACTCCGCGTCCCGGAGTATGCGCAACGCCTGCGAGGCCGCGTTCTGTCCCACCCCGGCCCGCTCGGCCAGCTCGCCGACACCGAGTCCCGGGCGATCGTGCATCGCGATCAGCAGCCGGAGTCGGGTGGCGTCTCCGAGCAGGGCGAAGCGGGCGGCCCAGGCGTCCGCGTCCACGCCGTGCCGGTGCCCGTGAGCCATCGTCGCCGCCTCTCGTCCGACATCTGTCCAGATGAACAGATAAGGTTCTCGACCATGCGCAGCGCCCGCCGCACCGTCGGCCTCATTACAGCAGTAGCACTGGCACTCGGCGCGTGCTCGTCGGGCGCGGGCGGCGCGGAGGACCGCCTGGTACTCGCCGAGACTCAGCCGCTGGGCGGATTCAACCCACTGATGGGGTACGGCGAACTGGGCGTGTCCCCTTTGTACGAGGGCCTGTACCGGCCGGATGCGGCGTCGGACGGGCAGGTGCCGGATCTTCTGCCGGCACTCGCCACCGCGGCGCCGCAGCGGATCGGCCCCCGCACCTGGCGGATCCCGCTACGGGCCGGAGTCACCTTCTCCGACGGGACACCGTTCGACGCCGCTGATGTGGTTGCGACCTACCGCGCGGCGCGCGATCCAAAGGTGGCGGCCGACATCGCCACCCACGTGGCGCCGGTGCAGGACGTGACCCCGGACGGCGGCGGCGCCGTCATAGTGCGGCTCGCCACCGACGGTGATCCGACTCCCTATCTGCTCCTCGGCATCGTGCCCGCCGAGCGCATCGAGGAGCGTCCGGTCGCCCAGTGGGGCCTTAATCGCACGCCCGTCGGCACCGGGCCGTACCGGCTCGACTCCCTCGCCGATGACCAGGCCGTCCTCGTGGCCCGTTCCGATCGCGGCCCGCAGCCGGCGGTGCGCCGCGTGGTGTACACGCTGGTGCCGGACGACAATGCCCGGGCACAACGGGTACGGGCCGGCGAGGTCGACGGTGCGCTGCTGCCGCCGAAGCTGGCGGCGTCCCTCGACGGCCGTGACGGCGTGCGCACCATGACGGTGAAATCGGCGGACTGGCGCGGTGTCTCGCTCCCCGCCGCCAATGCGTTCACCGCCGATCCGGTGGCGCGGCGTGCGATGAACCTGGGCGTGGATCGCGCCGCGGTGATCTCCGGGGTGTTGGCCGGCGCCGGGGAACCGGCGAGCACGCCGTACTCGTCGGTGTACGGCGCCGCATACGAACCGGGAGCGCAGTTCGACTTCGACGCTGCGGAAGCGAGTCGACTGCTCGATGAGGCAGGGTGGCTACCCGGACCGGACGGGGTGCGCACGCGCAACGGCAGCACCGCCGCGTTCGGGCTGCTCTACAACGCACAGGACACGGTGCGGCGCGACCTGGCCGTGGCCTTCGCCGCGGCGATGAAGCCGCTCGGTATCGCCGTCACACCGCAGGGCAGCAGCTGGGACGAGATCGAAAAGCGCACCCGCGATGCCGCGATCCTGCTGGGCGGCGGCGAGACGCCGTTCAGCATCGACGCGCAGGGCTACGACGCCCTGCACACCCGGGTGCCCGGCTCGTCGCCCTACAGCAATCCCGGAGACTTCACCGCGCCCGGACTCGATGATCTGCTGGAGCGGGCCCGGAACCTGACTCCCGGTCCCGAGAAGGACGCCGCGTACCGGCAGGTGCAGCGCATCTACGCCGCCCAACCCTCGGCCGTCTACCTCGCGCACCTGCACCACGCGTACGCCGTCCGGGCCGGCGGCTGGACCTACGCTCCGCCGATCCTGGAACCGCATTCGCACGGCGTCACGTGGGGACCGTGGTGGAACCTGCCCTCGTGGAAACGCTGATCGTGGCTCGCCGCGGTCGCGGACGCACGGCCGGCCGGCTGCTCCTGGTGCGCGTGGCGATCGCGTTCCCGGTCCTGCTGGTGGTCTCGCTCGCCCTGTTCGCGCTGGCCGGCCTATCTCCGTTCGATCCCCTCGCCACCTACCTCGGGGGCGAGTACCAGTCCGCTTCCCAAGCCCAGCGCGAGGCCGCGCAGGTGGCCTACGGTCTCGACGCGAGCTGGTGGTCGGCGTGGTGGCGCTGGGCCTGCGCGCTGCTGTCCGGCGATCTCGGCTTCTCCTCGACGAAGGGGCGTCCGGTCGCCGAGGTTCTCGCGCAAGGACTTCCCTTCACCATCGGGTTGTCGGCGACCGCGCTGCTGATCGCCGCCGCTGCGGCGATCACGCTCGGCGCCGTGGCCGGGATGCGCAGCGGCAGCCGGCTCGATAAGACGGTGAGCGCACTGGCCACGGCGCTGGCGGCGACCCCGCCGTTCGTGGTCTCCCTGCTGCTGGTCGCGGTGTTCGCGGTGGGGCTACGGGCCTTGCCGACCTCGGGAGCGCGCGCACCGGGCGAGCCGTACACGCTGGGCGGCATCGTCTCCCACGCGGCACTGCCCGTGACGGCGTTGGCGCTGTCACAGATGCCCTGGCTGTTGCTGTCGATGCGGTCCGCCGTCGTCGACGCCGCCCGGTCCGATGCGGTGCGCGGAGCGCGGGCCCGCGGGATCAGCGGGGCGACCCTGCTGCGCGGCCACATCGGCCCGATGTCGGTGCTGCCGACACTGGCCCTGCTCGGCACCCGGCTGCCGGAGGTGATCGCCGGTGCGACCATCGTGGAGACGGTCTTCGGCTGGCCGGGAATAGCCTCCGCCCTCGTGGATTCGGCGACGGCACTGGACTTTCCCCTGTTCGCATCGCTGTCGCTGCTCGCCGCGGCGGCAGTGCTCGCCGGATCGGCGCTCGCCGATGCGGCGGCGGTGTGGCTGGACCCCCGGATCGAGTTGGCCGGATGACACGGTGGCCGTGGATCGCACTGGCCGCGATCGTCGTCTTCGCCATCGCGGTGCCTGCGGTGACGGGCCCGCAAGTGGCGGACTTCACCGCTGCTCTACGGCCGCCCGGTCCGGGCGGCCCGCTGGGCACCGATCATTCCGGCTACGACCTGGCAGTGCGGACGGCGTCGGCGCTGCGGATCTCCCTGCTACTGGCCGCTATCTGCGCCGTGCTGTCGACCGTGATCGGGCTCGTGATCGGGCTCTCCTCCGCCACGATCGGCGGTTGGTTCGATGCCGTCCTGATGCGCATCGTGGACGGTGTGAACGCTCTACCGCACCTGGTGGTCGGTGTGGTGATCGCAGCGCTCTGGCGCGGGGATCCGGTGGCGATCGTCGCGTCGATCGCGCTCACCCATTGGCCACCGGTGGCCCGGGTAGTGCGGGCAGAGCTGCTGGCGGCCATGTCGTCCGGGTGGGTCGAATCGGCACGGCTGGCCGGCGCCTCCCGGGTGTTCGTGGCGCGCCGGCACCTGCTGCCCGCGGTGTCTGGCCAGGCACTGGTCGCCGCGATCGTGCTGTTGCCGCACGCGGTCTGGCACGAGAGCACACTCTCGTTCCTCGGCGTCGGACTGTCCCCGGACCGAGCGAGTCTGGGCTCGCTCCTCGGACAGGCACGCGGCGATGTGCTGCTGGGCGCGTGGTGGACACTCGCCGTGCCCGGCCTCGCGCTGGTGGCCACCGCACTCGTGTGTGCGGCGTGCGGTGCGCGCATCCGCCGGTCACTCGCGGTCCCGGCCCCGCAGGTGTGGCGATGACCGCCCGGACCCGCGGGCTGACAGTGCGCGCCGGCACCACGACGGTGCTCGACGGCGTCGACCTGCACGTACCCACGGCGGCGGTCACCGCCCTGGTCGGCGAATCCGGTTGCGGTAAGTCGATGGTCGTCGCGGCGCTGAGCGGACTGTTGCCACCCGGCGTCGACGTCTCGGGCGAGGTGGAGGTGAGTGGACACGTACTCGGCGCCCGCGATGACGGCTGGGCCGAGCTGCGTGGGCGCACCGTGGGCGTGGTTCCGCAATCGGCGGCCACGTCCTTCACCCCCGTCCGCACTGTGCGTTCCCAGCTCGACGAAGTGATTCGCGTCCTGGACGGGTCCCGCAGCGCTGAGGAACTCAGCGTGGCGGCAGGGCTGCCGGCTGCCGCCCTGGATCTGTACCCGCACGAGTTGTCCGGTGGCATGGCGCAGCGCGCCGCGGTAGCGGCTGCCGTCGCGGCCGGCCCACCGCTGATCCTGGCCGATGAACCCACCTCGGCACTGGACCCCGCGACAGCCGCCGCGGTGTTGGGGCTGCTTCGCACTCTCGCGGACGCCGGTGCTGCCGTCCTGGTGATCACGCACGACCTCCGATCGGTGCTCAGTGCGGGCTGCGATGCACTGGCGGTCATGCGCTCGGGTCGCCTTCTGTACTCGGGCTCCCCCATCGCACCGGCGGACCACGCCGACGCCGAGTACATCCGGGCGTTCTTCGAGGAGGTCGAATGACGGCGATCATCGGCACGGGCATCGTGGTTCGCCGCCGCGGCCGTCCGGTGCTCGACGGGGTGAACGTGACGGTGCACGCGGGCGCGGTGACCGGTGTGCTCGGCCCGTCGGGCGCGGGCAAGACGACACTGCTGCGGGTACTCGCCGGACTGCTCTCACCCGATGCCGGTTCCGTCGACCACGGCGGGGGTGCGCCGCGCCCGGCGGCGGGGACGCTCGCGATGCTGGCGCAGCATCCACGGACCGTGTGCAATCCGCGGTGGCCGCTCGCGCGGATCGTCGGCGAGCCCCGTCGCATCAGTGGCGTCGGCATCGGGGTCGACGAGGCCGCGGACCGCGCAGGGCTGCAGCCATCGCTGCTGGATCGGTTCCCGGCGCAGGTGAGCGACGGACAGCTCCAACGTGCCTGTGTGGCACGGATTCTGGTGCAGGCGCCGCGGTTCCTGCTCGCCGATGAGCCGGTGGCGATGCTCGACCCCGTTTCGGCGCGCGCGGTGCTCCGGATACTCGACGCCGTGACCGCGGCGGGCACGGGGGTGGTCCTGGTGAGCCATAACGCAGCGCTGGTGCGGCGGCGAGCGGCGACGGTGATCGAGCTTCAGTCGAGCGGTGCGACGTCGACCGAGACGTCGATCGAGGATCCCCGCGAATCCGTGTAGATCACACCGCGCAGCGGTGGTACGTCCTCGTAGTCCCGGCCCCAGGCGACCGTCACGTGCCGCTCATCGACGAACTTGTTGTTCGTGGGGTCGAACGGGAGCCAGATATCGCCGGGCAGCCACACCGCCGCCCACGCGTGTGTCGCACCCGCACCCACCACGCGGTCCTGGCCGGGCGGTGGTTCGGTGGCGAGATATCCCGAGACGTACCGCGCCGCAAGGCCCTTGGACCGCAGGCAGGCGATGGCAACCCGGGCGAAGTCCTGGCAGACGCCCTCCCGGCGTTCCATCACGGTGGCCACTCGGGTCGCGACATTGGTGGCACCCGAGCGATACGTGAAGTCGGTGTAGATCGCGGTGGTGAGTTCCTCGACGGCCTCGACGAGTGGTTTGCCGGGCGTGAAGATCGCATCGGCGAACGCGCGCACATCGTCGTCGATCTCCGCGGGCCGCTGGTCGAGCCGGTACTGCGCGGCGAGGGCGCCCGCATCGCCCACCGGCCGCGCGAGTTCCCAGGGTGCTAGGGCGGGGCCCTCGTCGGTGATCGACTCGTGCAGTGGCTCCACCTGCACGATGGACTCACCGCGCACGCTCAACTGGGTGTGCGGTGTGGTCACGTGAAAGTACGTGTCGGTGTTGCCGTAGGCGTCGACGCCCTCGGAGCGGTCGGTGGGCTCGGGTCCGATCACGATGAAGTGCTCGTCGACCCGCTGTTGGTCGAGTTCGCGCGGGCTCAGATAACAGCGGCCGAAGCTGGAGGTGACCTCGGCGTCGTAGCTGTAGGTGGTCTCGTGCACCACGCGGTAGCGCCGGCTGCGCGAATCGGGCGTCCGGCGGGAGAAGCTCAGGCCCACGACGGCACCCCGACCCAGATCGGACGAGCCTCGGCGGGCAGCGCGAAACGGGTCCGCTCAAGCACGTCTGAGATATCGCGCAGGCCACCGGTGATGGCATCGATCAGTGCGACGAGTTCGGTGCGGACACCGTCGGTCACGGTCTCGGCCTCCTCGGGGTCGAACCGGCGCAGCCGGCCCAGTAGTTCGGTGGCGGTGCGTTCGGCGGCCACGCTGCGCATCTCGTCCGGCAGGTTCTGCAGGTCGCGCGAGAGCGAGTCGAGCTGGAAGACCATCGACCGTGGATTGTCGGCGTCGAGGAACATCAGGTCGACCACGGCGCCCGCACGCAGTACCGACCGGTGCCGCCGCCGATAGGTGACCGACGACTCACAGGCCACGAGGTACGCGTCGAGCAGGCCTGTCTCGACCTCGGATTCTCGGGCCGGGACCACGGTGGATGTGGTCAGGTCGGCCAACTGCAGGGCCCGCTCGATCCGCCGCCCGGCGTCCATCATGCGCCATCCTGGATCTTGGACCAGCGATTCACGGGCGAGTCCGGCGAAGGCGAGCAGCGAGACCAGCACCTCGCCGAGGGTCTGGTCGAGTTGCTCGCCCCCGTCGTGCCGGTCGGCGGCGAGCCGGCCCAGCGAGCGCTCGGCGCCGCTGAGCACGAGCCAGGTGTCGGTCGACATCTGATCCCGGACCGCGCGCAGGCAGGCGCGCAGGCGCACGCCGGCGAAGGCGACGGTGCCGGGCAGGTCGGTGTCGAGGGTGAGTCGACGCAATCGGGCGAGCACATCGGACTGGTCGGCGCCCTCGGCCACGATCGGTCCGAGTTGCCCGGTATCGGACACCTCGACGACGGCGTCGAGCAGGGGCTGCAGGGAGGCGGCCCCGGGCTGCCAGGGCCGGTGCCGGAACTCCTGATCGCGTTCGCGGGCCACACTGAGCAGCCGCACCATCGCCTCCGCGCGTTCTGCGTACCGGCCGATCCAGAACAGGTCGGACAGGACGCGCGGGGTGGCGACGGGTCCGCTCGCCGTGACGCCGTTCATCCTGGCCACGCGCGGAGAGGTCGCCACGCGGATCGATCCGCGGCTGTCCTCCCCCGCGGGCACCCAGACGTCACGGGCCGCCGATGTATGCAGTTGCGCGCCGGCGGCACCGTCGAGGAGGACCTGGCCGAGGCCGCCACCGAGCACGGTGTAGCCGGCCTCCTGCGCCAGCGAGAAGACCCGCAGGGAGAATCCGCGGTCCAGCACGGCACCGTCGGACAGAGCGGGCTCGGTGTCGAAGGGCACCAGTTCCTTCGCGCACCACAGCGCGGGCTGCTCGGCTATGCGGGCGCGCAGTGCCGCGGCGGCCTCGGCGGTGAGGTCGGCGCCCAGGATCCGCTCCCCGGTGGAGAAATCGATCAGCAACTGATCGTCGAGTGCGCCGTCGATCACGGCGCGACCGGCGGGAGTGGCCGCGTGCACGGTCGGGGTGGAGTCGAGCAACAGGTCCTCATCGAGCAGGGCGCGGCACAACTGCGGCAGGTAGGCGTGCAGGGCCGGGTTCTCCAGAACGCCGGAGCCGAGTGTGTTCACCACGGTGACGGCCCCGCGGGTCATCATCTCGACCAGGCCGACCACACCGAGCCGGGAGTCGGTGCGCAGATCGAGCGGGTCGGAGAACTCGGAGTCGACACGGCGCAGCACCACGTCGACGCGTTTCATTCGGCCGAGTGCGCGCATGTACACACCACCGTCGCGGACGGTGAGGTCGGAGGCCTCGACCAGCGGGAATCCGAGCACGGAGGCGAGGTAGGCCTGGTCGAACGCCGTCTCGGAGAACGATCCGGGACTGAGCACCACCACCGTGGGATCGTCGACCCCGGGTGGAGCGCTCTCGAGCAGTTGCCCCCGCAGCGCGGCGGCGAACGACGACACCGGTCGCGGTGTCTCGGAGCGGAATTCGCGGGGCAGGGCGCGGGAGGTGACCCGCCGGTCCGCGAGGGCGTAGCCCACGCCCGACGGCGCCTGGGTGCGGTCGGCGGCCACCGCGTACGCGCCGCCGGCTCCGATCCGGCCGACGTCAGCGGCGTGCAGGAACAACGCCTTGGTCCCGGGCGCGGGAACACCGAAGGCCCGGCGGATGAAACCGGGGTGGGCGAACAGCACCTCGGGGGGCAGCAGGCCGTCGCGGATGGTGCGCTGTTCGCCGTAGAAGTCGCGGAGCAGCGCGTCGAGCAGCGTCGACCGCTGGGCGGCGCCGCGCGCCAGGGGTTCCCACTCGTCGGTACTCAGCAGCACCGGCAACGGATCGAGTCGCCACCGCCCGGTGGTGGCCGGTGCGGCGAGGTCACTCGGTAACGCGTCGAGTGCGTTGTAGGTGATGCCCTCGTCATCGATCAGGCCCCGTACCCGTGCCTGCAACCGGGCGAGGGCATCGGCGTCGAGATCCTGTAGTCCGTCGACGGTCACAGCCCCACCTGCTCTCGCATATCGCGCCATGCCGCGGGCCGCAGGACCAGCACCAGGACGCCCGCGACGACGATCCCGACGAGGTTGATGGCGAGCTGCCCCGTGGATTCGAGCGCGCGCTGCCACTCCCCGACGGTAGCGGCCACTACTGCGTACCCGGCGGCGGGAACCGTGGTCACCGAGATGAACACGCCCACCAGCGCCGCGGACTTCGCGGTGACCATCGAGATCATGCCCGCGGCACCGGCGAGCAACGCGACGATCAGCGAGAACGGGCCGACCCGGTAGATGAAGTCCACCTGGCCCGCCGTATCGAGGACGTCCACGGTGAACAGATCCGCGGCGAGCGCGGCCTCGGCCCCGAGCCAGGTGCACACCATCGCCACCGGGAAGCCGACCGACAGCGCGATCAGCGGGCGCGCCGCGAAATGCAGGCGACGGGTCGCGAGTGCCACGGCGATCGCTGCGAGCGGCCCGAATTCGGGTCCGACGACCATCGCGCCGACCACTGTGACCGGGGAGTTGGTGACCACGCCGACCGCCGCGAGCAGCACCGCGAGCACAAGGAAGGCGAGGAAGGTCGAGTTGAGCGTCGACTCCTCGCGGGTCCGGGCGGTCAGTTCTTCCCAGACCACGGCATCCGATGGGTCGCCGGGCACCGCCTTCTCCGCGGCGTCCGCGGCATCGGAGAGCACCGTGTCCAGGGTCGAGACGGTGACCGCGCCGTCGGCGGGGATTCCCAATTCCTCGAGGCCCTGCAAGACGCGATGGGCGGCCTCGCGGGTGACGTCGGCGCCCAGCACATCGCCCGCGGGGGCGAGTGACGCACCGACCGCGAGTGTGACGTGGGTGACGCCCGGCCGCGACCGGAACAACGCGAGCACCGCGTCGGTCCGGTCGGGTGGACTGATCACCCGGATGTGGCGCACTGGTCGCGTTTCCCCGGGATCGACTACTCGGTGGGCTGTGCGGCGGCCGGATCGGGCTTCGGCTCGGCGGCCTTGGGCTTGGCGTCCATGCCGGATTCACGGCGTTGTTGCGCGGTGATCGCCGCGGGCGCGTCCGTGAGCGGGTCGACGCCACCACCCGACTTCGGGAACGCGATGACTTCGCGGATCGACGGCGCACCGGCGAGCAGCGAGACCACACGGTCCCAGCCGAAGGCGATGCCGCCGTGCGGCGGTGCGCCGTAGGAGAAGGCGTCGAGCAGGAAGCCGAACTTCTCGCGGGCCTGCTCCTCGTCGATGCCCATGATCGCGAAGACGCGCTCCTGGACGTCGCGGCGGTGGATACGGATCGAGCCGCCGCCGATCTCGTTGCCGTTGCAGACGATGTCGTAGGCGTAGGCCAGGGCGCTGCCCGGATCGGTGTCGAAGGTGTCGATCGACTCGGGCTTGGGGCTGGTGAAGGCGTGGTGCACCGCCGTCCAGGCGCCGTCGCCCACGGCCACGTCGCCCGAGGCGGTGGCGTCGTCGGCCGGCTCGAACAACGGGGCGTCGACGACCCAGGTGAAGGCCCAGTCGCCGTCCTTGATCAGGCCCAGCTTGTCGGCGATCTCGCCGCGGGCCGCGCCGAGCAGGGCGCGCATCGTCTTGGTGGGGCCGGCGGCGAAGAAGACGCAGTCGCCCGGCTGGGCACCCACATGGGCCGCGAGGCCGGCGCGTTCGTCGTCCGAGAGGTTCTTGGCGACGGGGCCGGTGAGCTCGCCGTCCTCGCCGATCAGCACGTACGCGAGGCCGCGGGCGCCGCGCTGCTTGGCCCACTCCTGCCAGGCGTCGAGCTGGCGGCGGGGCTGGCTCGCGCCGCCCGGCATGACGACCGCACCGACGTACGGCGCCTGGAAGACGCGGAACGGGGTGCCGGAGAAGTACTCGGTGCACTCGACCAGTTCGAGCCCGAAGCGCAGGTCCGGCTTGTCCGAGCCGAAGCGGCGCATCGCCTCGGCGTAGGTCAGGCGCGGGATCGGGGTGGGGATCTCGTGGCCGATGAGCGACCAGAGCGCCTTGACGATCTGCTCGCCGAGGGCGATCACGTCCTCCTGGTCCACGAAGCTCATCTCGATGTCGAGCTGGGTGAACTCGGGCTGCCGGTCGGCGCGGAAGTCCTCGTCGCGGTAGCAGCGCGCGATCTGGTAATACCGCTCCATGCCCGCGACCATGAGCAGCTGCTTGAACAGCTGCGGGCTCTGCGGCAGCGCGTAGAAGGTGCCGGGGCGCAGGCGCGCGGGCACCAGGAAGTCGCGGGCGCCCTCCGGGGTGGACCGGGTCAGCGTCGGCGTCTCGATCTCGGTGAAGTCGTTGAGCGCCAAGATGTTGCGCGCCACCGCATTGGCCTGGCTGCGCAGCTTGATCGCAGCCGCCGGGCCCTCGCGGCGCAGATCCAGGTAGCGGTACTTCAGGCGCGCTTCCTCACCGGGCTCCTCATCGAGCTGGAACGGCAGCGGCGCCGACTCGTTGAGCACGGTCAGGTCGGTGACGTTGACCTCGATCGCGCCGGACGGCAGGTTCGGGTTCTCGCTGCCCTCGGGACGCTTCTCGACGGTGCCGGTCACCAGCACGCAGTACTCGGAGCGCAGGCGGTGGGCCTGCTCGGCGACCGCGGACTCCCGGAAGACCACCTGCGCCACACCCGAGCTGTCGCGCAGGTCGATGAAGATGACGCCGCCGTGGTCACGTCGGCGGGCGACCCAGCCGGTGAGGGTGACGACGGTGCCGGCATCCTCCGCTCGCAACGATCCAGCAAGGTGGGTGCGCAGCACGTTCGGGTGTCCTTTCGATGACGATTCGTAGAGCGCCTGCCATGCTACGGGGCGAAGCAGTTCACGATCGCACCCCACTCATGGAAAGCTGTGCGCATGACCTTTCGGGATAACGGACCTCTCGATACCAGTGCAGTCAGCGCTGGCGGCGGCGTCGGCCGCAGTGTGATGATCGGCGGCGGCAGCATCGGCACCGTCATCATCGGCCTGCTGATCTACTTCCTCACCGGCGGCAGCGGCGGCGATCCGAACTCGGCCTCCCCCGCCGGGCCCGGCGCCGGAGCCGGAGCGGGCCTGAGCCAGTCCGAGCAGGAAATGAACGATCGCATCCGGGCCTGCACCCCCCAGTTGGCGAACACGGACACCACCTGCCGGATCGTGGCGACCACCAACTCACTCAACAAGGTCTGGCCTCAGTTGCTCCGCGGCTACCAACCGCCGAAGGGGGGAACCAGGATCATGCCCGTGGGTGCGAACTCCATCAACACCGCCTGTGGCGTCGCGGGCGCCGATACCGGGCCGTTCTATTGCCCGAGCGACCAGGTCGCCGTCTTCCAGCTCGACTTCATGGATCGAGTGATCCAGAAGATGGGCGGGTCGAACGCCGCGTTCTCGCAGGAGTACATCGTCGCCCACGAATTCGGCCATCACGTGCAGACGCTGCTCGGTGACATCAAGAACTCGCAGAAGGGGTCCGGCGCCGACGGCGGCTCCGTGCGCACCGAACTGCAGGCCGACTGCTATGCAGGCATGTGGGGCTCGCGAGCCGATAAGGGCCCCGACGCGATGCTCGAACCGCTCTCACAGCAGGATGTCTCGGCCGCCATCCAGACCGCGCAGGCGATCGGCGACGACACCATCCAGCGCAATGCGGGCCGCAACCCCAATCCGGAGTCCTTCTCGCACGGCACCTCCGCGCAGCGCGTGAAGTGGTTCACCATCGGATACCGGGCGAACGGGAACATCGCCCAGTGCGACACCTTCAGCGGCGCCATCTGACCCGATGCTCGAAACGGTGATCCGCTGGGGCGCGTACCTCGGCGGCTGGCTGCTGGTGATCGGTCCGCTGTTCCAGTCCCGCGTGGAGCTGGAAGCGGAGCGGGCACACCTGACCGAGGTACGGGAGACGATCGAGTCGACCGCGCCGCCGTCGCGGGTCTCGGCGTGGTGGTGGCTGATTCCGCCGGTCGCCCTGTTCCTCTCGCGCCGGCGCCAATCGCAGTACGTCGACACGCTCACCACGGTGCTCACGACGGCGCAGATGGAGAGCCTGGAGCGGTACTTCTCGGTGGCCCGGGGCTGGATGATCGTGGCGGCGGGCGCCGTATTGATCGCCGTCAAGGAGACCTTCGAACTGGCCCACCACCAGCACTGGCTTCCGGGTGGGTTCTGGGTGCTCGCGGTGATCGGGCTGATCGCCACCGTGGCGTTCACCTCGGCCGGACCGGCCCGCTCGGACCGGCACCGGCTCCGCCGGACGCCTACCGTCGTCCGGTAGCGGCCCGATCCCACGGACGGCGATGCGGGCCGGACGGCCGCCGTAGGATCGGTTCATGACTTCGCCGATCGATGACCTCGCCGACCGCTTCGCCCAGGAACTCGCCGCGGCGGATCCGGTGGAGGCGACCGCGGTCGGGGTCACGGACTTCGACGACCGGCTCACGGACTACTCCCCCGGGGGCATTCGGGCCCGGATCGATCTGGCCCGCACCACGCTCGCGGAACTGGCCGCACTCACACCGGAGTCCGATGCCGACCGGGTGACCGCCGATGCACTGCGTGAACGCCTCGGTGTGCAGATCGAACTGGCCGACGCCGGACGGATCGTGGGCGACCTCAACGTGATCGCCTCACCGCTCCAAGGCATCCGCGATGTCTTCGACCTGATGGGTACCGGCACCGACGAGGCGGATGCCCTCCTCGTCGCGCGTCTGTCCGCGGTGCCCGCCGCCGTCGACTCGGCCATCTCGGGTCTGCGGGCCCGGCTCACCGACGGTTCGTGGCCGTTCGCCGCTCTTCAGGTCACCGAGTGCCTCACCCAGGCCCGCGAAGCGGGAGAGCAAGTCGCGGCGAACGCCGACCGGCTCAGCGGACCGATTCCGGACGGCCTCGTCGAGGCCATCCACGCGGCGTTCGCCAGGTTCGCCACGGTGCTCTCCGACGAGATCGCGCCGTCGGCGGTGCCGGTGGATCGTTCGGGCGGTCTGGGAGTGGGGCGCGAGGCCTATCCGCTGTACTCGCGGCTGTTCCTGGGCACCAATGTCGATCTGGAGGAGACGTACGCCTGGGGGCAGCAGCTGCTGGCGTCGATCGTCGCCGAACAGCACGAGGTCGCGCAGCGGCTGTACCCGGGATCGACGGTGGCGGAGGCGATCACGCGCCTGGACACCGAGCCGCGGTACGCACTGCACGGCACCGATGCACTCCAGGCATGGATGCAGCGGACCTCGGACGAGTCGGTCGCCGCCCTGGCGGGCACACACTTCGATATCCCGGCGCCGCTGCATCACTTGGACTGCCGGATCGCGCCGAGCAGCAGCGGCGGCATCTACTACACCGGACCCTCGGCCGACCTGACTCGTCCGGGTTCGATGTGGTGGTCGGTTCCGAAGGGCGTCACCGAGTTCCACACCTGGCAGGAGAAGACCACCGTCTACCACGAAGGTGTCCCGGGACACCACCTGCAGATCGGGCAGGCCGTGATCGCGCCGCTGAACCGCTGGCGCAAGCTGTACTCGTTCACCTCGGGACACGGTGAGGGCTGGGCGCTGTACGCGGAACGACTCATGCGGGATCTCGGCTTCCTCGACGACGACGGCGACCTCATGGGCATGCTCGACTCGCAGCGGCTGCGCGCGGCGCGAGTGGTGCTCGACATCGGTGTGCACTGCGGCTTCGAGGCGCCCGCCGAGGTGGGTGGAGGCGCGTGGACGTACGAGAAGGGCTGGGCCTTCCTGCGCTCGCACGTCGCCATGTCCGACGAGCAGCTCCGGTTCGAGTACCACCGATACCTGGGCTGGCCCGGCCAGGCACCGTCGTACTCGGTGGGACAGCGGGTATGGGAGCAGACCCGCGACGCCTACCTCGCGGCGCACCCGGGATCGTCGGTCAAGGACTTCCACCGGGACGCCCTCGCCCTGGGCGGCATGGGTCTGGACACCCTGCGCGCCGCGATCGCCTGAGCCGTCAGCGCGGGACGAGCACCGGGAGAACGGCTTTGCGGAGACCGACGGTGACGGGCAGCTTCTGCAGGTAGTCACCGTCGGAGTGCACCGGGATCGGTCGATCGGCCGTCACGGAGATCTCCTGACCGGTGAAGGTGATCACCTCCGGGCGGTGTACGTGGACACCGGTCTTCGCCTCCCCCATCGCCCCGATCAGCCTGACCACGGACCCCTCGCCGCGCACCGCGAGCACGTCGATGCGGCCGTTATCCGCGGACGCCGAGGGAACCATGTGCAGACCGCTGCCGTAGCGGCCGGAGTTCGCGATGACCACGATGTGCGCCAGTAGTCGGTGCGCGACACCGTCGACGGTCACCGTGAAGGTCGCCGGCTTCCACCGCAGGGCCGCCAGCGCCGGGGCGATGCGGTAGGCCAGCGGACCCATCCAGCGCAGGCGGTTGATCATCTCCGTCGCCACGGAATCGAGGCCCACGTACACGTTGCCCACGGCGATCCGATCCCCCACCGTGAGCACATCGAGGTCGCGGCGGCGGCCGTCGGCGAGGACGGCGGCGATGCCCGCCGGGTCGATGGGCATGCCCAGGTGCCGGACGAAATCATTGCCGCGGCCGGCGGCGGCGATGCCCAGCGGGGCGCCCGGCACCCGCAGGACACCGGATGCCACGTCGCGGATCTGGCCGTCGCCACCGACGGCGACGGTGAGGGCACCACTGGCCGCCGCCTCGGCCGCGCGAGCGGCTGCGTCCTCACCCGAGTCGGACTCGACCGCTTCGACATCCATGCCGTACCGGTGCAACTCGGCGGCCACCGCGGCCCATTGCTCCCGGGCGGCACCGCCGCCGGAGATCGGGTTGATCACGGCGACCACGTCCGGCCGGGCGCTCACGGGAGCAGAACCCCGGGGTTGAGCACACCGTGCGGGTCGAGCGCGGACTTCACGGCGCGCAGGGCCGCGAGCTGAACGTCGCCGATCTCCTCCAGGTAGGTCGCACGGTGGTCGACGCCGACGGCGTGGTGATGCGTGATCGAGGCACCGGCCGCGCGGATCGCCGCGTTCGCGGCCCGCTTGGCGATCGTCCACTGCGCCAAAGAATCCGGTAGCGCTTTGGCGATCACCGTGAAGTACAACGAAGCCCCGGTCGGGTAGACGTGCGAGATGTGACACATGACTACCGCGGGGCTGCCCTGGTCGCCGAGGGCGCCGGTGATCGCCGCGGTGACATCGGCTTTGAGCCGGTCGATATTGGACCAGAAGGTGACGGTCTCCAGCGTCTCGACCAGAGCCCCGGCGTCGAGTAGTGGATCGCGGAGGTACGGGCCGCGGAACCGTCCCACACGCCACGCCTCGCCGGGCCCCTCGCCGAGGAACGTGCCGCCCAGCTCGATCAGCCGCGCGGAGACGTAGCCGTCCCGGCAGTCGACGTCGGGCTCGTCGCCCTCGAAGCCGACGATCATCAGACACCCACCGACGGGGCCATCGGCCGTGCCCGCGGATCCGGGGTTCGCCAGATTGAGACCGGTCTCCGCCTCGTCGGACAGCCGCAGCACCGTCGGCC
Organism: Tsukamurella paurometabola DSM 20162; assembly: GCF_000092225.1. Lineage (NCBI taxonomy): Bacteria > Bacillati > Actinomycetota > Actinomycetes > Mycobacteriales > Tsukamurellaceae > Tsukamurella > Tsukamurella paurometabola. Next base: position 2,045,031 of record NC_014158.1, on the reverse strand, counting down.
GTATTGCGCTCTGGGCCAGGTACCGCATTGCTGCGGCACCGGCGGCGAAGTCGGTGAAGTGCCAGCCGTAGAAACGCCGGACCGCCGGCACGGGGTGCACCCGGACACGCACGGCGGTGACCACGCCGAACACCCCCTCGGAGCCGAGGAACAGCTGGCGCAGGTCGGGGCCGGCGGCAGACTTGGGTGCGGTGCCGATCTCGCTGGTGCCCACCGGGGTGGCGACGGTGAGCCCGACGACCATCTCGTCGAAGCGGCCGTAGCCGATCGAGGACTGCCCGGCGGATCGGGTGACTGCACAGCCGCCGATGGTCGCGCCCTCGTAGGACTGGGGGAAGTGACCGAGCTCGAAGCCTCGCTCGCGCAAGAGCTTCTCCGCCTCGGGCAGCCGGGTTCCGGCGGCGAGCGTGGCGACCTGCGAGACGGAGTCGAGGTCGAGCAGGCCGGTGAGACCACGCAGGTCGAGCGCGACGACCGGGCGCGTACGTTCCGGGGCGAGTCCGCCGGTGACGGCGGTACCTCCCGCGAACGGGCTGAGCGTGAACCCGGCCTCGCCGCACACCCGCAGAACAGCGGTCACCTGGTCGGCCGTGCGCGCAGTGACCACCACATCAGGGGCGTCGGAGGCGTCGCCCGTACGAAACCTCAGCAGATCGGGGGTCGAGTAGCCGCGCAGGTGCCGTAGCCGGTCGGCCTGATCGGTGGAGACGTCCGCACCGGTGGCGCGCAATGCGGTGACCGCGGATTCATCGGCCCGGCTCGCGGCCACCACGGGTGTGATCGGCTCGGGCGGCGCCCCATCGATGCCGAGCATGGTCAGCGCGCCGAGCACCGAATCGGACAGGTGCATCGGCGTGGCCGGATCTCCCCAGCGACCGGGCTCGAAAGCGACGACGGGAAGCTCCACCTCGGAGGAAGTCATGATACATTTGTACACATGATGTCGCAGGATCTCAACGAGGAGGTCGCGGCCCCGGCGCGGACCCCCGCGAACGCCATCGACGACCAGACGATCCTCGATGCCGCACGTGATCTGATGACCACGATCGGCATCCGGCGCACCACCATGGCCGATGTCGCGCGCGCCGCTCAAGTGTCGCGCGCCACACTGTATCGGCGCTACCCCAATGTCCAGGCTCTCGCGGCAACCGTCACCACACGCGAGTTCTCGGCAGCCCTCGCAACACTCACCCCGGTCCCGGGCGACGACACGCGCGAGAGCCTTGCGCGCACCGTCGTACACCTGACCTCGTCCGCGCGGTCCCACCCGTTGCTGCGCCGGATCATCGAACTCGATCCGGAGTTCTTGATCCCCTACCTGCTGCACCGCCAAGGCCGTACCTCGGCGAATCAGCTCGATACGCTCGAAGCGGCGGTCCGTGCCGGGCAGAACGACGGCAGCATCCGGTCGGGCGATCCCCGTGAACTGGCGTCCGTGGTACTCCAGGCCGCATGGTCATCCGCACTATCCGGGCCCGTCTTCGCCGGGGCCGACGGCGGCGATCTACTCGATTCCCAACTCTTCGATCTCGTCGAGAGGTATCTGCGCCCGTGACCGAAAGATTCGCCGCCGCACTCGAGTCGGTGGACCCGCGCTCCCGGCTCGACGCGACGCGCCGCAAGGCCGACCTCGCCACCCTCGCCGACGACCCCGCCGTGGACGTCCTGGTGATCGGCGGCGGAGTCACCGGCACCGGAGTAGCACTCGACGCCGCGAGCCGGGGACTATCGGTGGCGCTGGTGGACAAGCACGATCTGGCCTTCGGCACCAGCCGGTGGTCATCGAAATTGGTGCACGGCGGCCTGCGCTACCTCGCCTCGGGTGCGGTGGGCATCGCACATGAGAGCGCAGTGGAACGCGATGTCCTGATCCGGTCGATAGCCCCGCACCTGACCCGCCCGCTCGCACAGGTCGTGCCGCTGCTCGCCGATGTTTCGACGTTCGACGCCGCACTCACCCGGGTCGGCTTCCTCGCCGGCGACGTCTTGCGCCGCGCCGCAGGCACTCCGGCTACGGAACTGGGCCGTTCGCGACGCATCTCGGCCGCCGAAGTGATCCGCATGGCACCGACGGTCAAACGTGCGGGTCTGCGTGGCGGCCTGCTCAATTGGGACGGCCAGCTCACCGACGACGCCCGGCTCACCGTCGCGATCGCGCGCACGGCCGCCGCGCACGGCGCGCGCATCCTCACACACTGTGCCGCGTCACAGGTCACGGGTACGGCAGCGACGGTGACCGACGAGCTGACCGGCGCCAGCCGCGCGATCCGCGCCCGCGCAGTGATCAATGCGACCGGGGTGTGGGCGGGCACCGTCGACCCCGCGATCGCATTGCGGCCGAGCCGGGGCACCCATCTGGTCTTCCGCCAGGACGTCTTCGGCGGTCTCACCGCCGGGCTGACGGTGCCCGTCCCAGGTGCGTTCGGCCGGTACGTCTTCGCACTCCCCCAGCCGGACGGGCGCATCTATGTGGGTCTGACCGACGAGGAGGCCGACGGTCCACTGCCCGACGTGCCGACCGCGTCCGAGGAAGAGATCGACTTCCTGCTGGCCACGGTCAGCCTCGCGCTCGATACCCCCCTGCGCCGGGACCACATCGCGGGTACCTTCGCCGGTCTTCGGCCGCTGTTGGACTCCGGTGCAGGGCGGACCGCGGACGTCTCACGCAAGCACGCGGTTCTCACCCGTGGCGACGGCTTGATCACCGTGGTGGGGGGCAAGCTGACCACCTACCGGCGGATGGCGCAGGACGCCGTCGACGCGGCCGTCACGGCCTCGGGCCTGCTCACCGGGCCCAGTGTGACCCGGTCGGTGCCGCTCGTCGGCGCGGCGCCGCGAGGGGAGCTGGCCGCTGTCGCGGCACCGCAGCGACTGGTGCACAAGTACGGCACCGAGGCCACCGCCGTGGCCGCCCTCGCCGAGGTGCAGCCGGCGCTGGCCGAGCCGGTGACGGCAGGCACGGAGATCACCGGCGCCGAAATGCTCTACGGCGCACTCGTCGAGGGCGCCCTGACGGTCGACGATCTTCTTGAACGCCGCACCCGTCTCTCGCTCATCCCCCATGTCGCCGCGGCGGCGACGAGCTCTGCGGAGGCTGCGCTCGCGGCTCAATGAACGTGATCGGGCACATTCCACGCGGGCAGATGATCAGGGTAGTCGCGCCACGCAGCCGGCCCGTCGGCCACCTCGGCGTCGGTGAGCAGAGCGCGGTCGAGCAGTGACCGCATGCGGTCGGCGTCGAGCTTGACCCCGATGAACACCAATTCCTGTTGCGGGACGCCATCGACGTGCGACCAGTACGCCGCGGGCTCGATGGTGAGATTCGGTCCTGCCTGCGACCACACGGCCACCAGATCTGGACGGCTGGCGATCCAGCAGAACCCCTTGCTGCGCAGCACCGCCCGGACCTCGCTCAGTGATTCCAGGAGGCGCTGCGGATGAAACGGACGGTCGGACCGGTAAGCGAACGACGAGATGCCGTACTCCTCCGTCTCCGGAGTGTGCCCGCCGAGAACCTCGTCGTCCCACCCAGCGACCGCGGAGGCGGCTTCGTGATCGAACAGCCCGGTACCGATCACCTCGGCGAGCTCGAGTGCGCCGTGGCGCAACGGCAGGATCTTCGCGCGGGGATTCAGGCGTCCCACCGCGGCCTGGACGGCGCCGCCCGCGGCGGCCGAGATCAGGTCCAGCTTGCTGAGCAACACCACGTCGGCGAACTCGACCTGATCGACGAGGAGGTCGGCGATGGAGCGCTCGTCGTCCGGAGCGGCGCCCATCCCGCGCTGGGCGAGGTTGTGCCCCTTCGCGATCTCGCCGAGGAAGGTGCTCGCGTCGACCACCGTCACCATCGTGTCGAGGACTGCGATATCGCCGAGCCGGCTGCCGTCGTCGAAGGTCCAGTCGAAGGTGGCCGCCACGGGCATCGGCTCGGAGATGCCGGTCGACTCGATCACCAGGTGGTCGAAGCGCGGCGCACCGTCGGGCGTGCGCTGGCGGGCGATGGCTCCGACGGCGTCCACCAGATCCTCGCGCAGGGTGCAGCATATGCACCCGTTGCTCAGCTCGACGAGCTTCTCCTGCGTGCGGTCGAAGCCGCCGAGCCCGATCAGGGAGGCGTCGACGTTGACCTCGCTCATGTCGTTGACGATCACGGCGATGCGGCGGCCCTCGCGGTTGCTCAGCAGGTGGTTGAGGAGGGTGGTCTTCCCGGCGCCGAGGAATCCGGACAGGACGGTGACAGGGAGGGGAGCTGCGGTTTCCATGCCACTAACGATAACAGTTTTCATTAGCGGCGGGGTCGTCACTCCCCGCGGTAGTACGCCACCATCCCCGGGAAATAGCCCTCGTCGAAGTCGGGCAGCGACCGGCCCGCCTCGGCGGCGACCAGCGCATCCAGGTAGAACTCCCAGCCCGGACCCGTCTCACCGGGGTCGGTTCCCGCACCGAGGTGGTGCAGGAAAGTCAGCCGAGTGCGCTCGCCGTCCCGGTCGATCAGTACTTCGAGGTTCCATTCGCCGTACTCGTCCGTGGCCTGCAGGCACAGTCGGCGCGGCGGTTCGCAAGCCGTGATCGTCATCGGCATCGTCGGCGAGCCCTCTTCGAAGCCCATGGTGACCATCACCTCGGCGCCGACGCCGGGAGTTCCGGTCCACCTCCCGAACCAGCGCGCGGTCCGGTCGGACTCGGTGATCGACGCCCACACCTCGTCGATGTCGGCATCGAAGTACCTCTCCAGCAACAGAGCCCGGCCCGCGGCCGTCGCCGCCACGCGTCCCGTCGGCTCTCTCTTGGTCATGCCGTGCCTCTTTCGTCGTGCGTCGCCCGCTCGGCGAGCGCGGGGTTGCGTGCATCGCGCCGCGCGCGCCGCACCTCGGTGTCGAGCGCCGGCGAGCCGAGCAACTCCGCGAAACGCGCCGGAGCGCGGAGGTGTTCGATCCAGGCCTCCACCTCGGCCAGCGCATCGAGGCGCAGCGCGTAGCTGCGTTCCCGCGCGTCGCCGCCGCGTTCGGCCGCCACCAGCCCGGCCTCGCGCAATACTCGCAGGTGCCGACTGATCGCCGGCCTGCTGATCTCGAAGGATGCCGCAACCTCCCCCGCGGTGCGCGGTGCCGCCCGCAGCAGCGACAGGATGTCCCGTCGCACCGGGTCGGCGATGGCCGCGAAGACAGTCACCGCGAAAGCGTAACTGATACGTTACACACTGTCTAGAACAGGGGCTCCTGCAAGTCCGGCGCGACCGATCCCGTGGGCCTGCGCACCGGGCGCCGATCCGGCGCCGAATACTCTTCGCGGATCGAGAGGCCGAACTCCTTCATCAGCGGCTCCGTCCGCGACCGCAGGTGCGCCCGGTACTCGGCCGACACCCGCCCGGTAGAGCCGTAGAGTTGCCGGTACCGGCGCACCAGCGCCGGGTGATTCTGCGCCAGCCAGCTGAGGAACCAGTCCCGGTAGCGGCCGGTGAGATTGAGCGCCATCACCGTGGCGCTCGCCGCGCCTGCCCCGGCCAGCGCCTCGAACAACGCCCGCAGCGACGCGGAATCGTCCGTGAGATACGGGATCACGGGTGCCACCATCACATTGCAGTCAAAGCCCGCGTCGGCGATCGCCCGGATCAGACCGAGCCGAGCGGCAGGCTTCGGAGTTCCCGGTTCGAGCGAGGCCTGCAATGCCGGATCGAGCAGGGCGAGCGAGACCGACAGGCGCACCGGCACCGTGGTGGCGGCGGTGGCGAGCAACGGCAGATCGCGTTGCAGCAGTGTGCCCTTGGTGAGGATCGAAATCGGCGAACCCGCACCCGCAAGGGCACCGATCACGCCGGGCATCAGCCGATACCGCCCCTCCGCACGCTGATAGGGATCGGTGTTGGTCCCGAGCGCCACCGCCTCGCCGCGCCAGGACGCGCGGCGCAGCTCCTTCTTGAGCACCGAGACCAGGTTCGTCTTCACCACGATCTGGGTGTCGAAATCTCCCCCGGCGTCGAAGTCGAGGTACTCGTGGCTTGAGCGAGCGAAGCAGTAGGTGCACGCATGGGTACATCCGCGATACGGGTTGATCGTCCATTCGAACGGCAGCGCCGCCGATTCCGGCACCCGGTTGAGCGCACTCTTACACAGCACCTCATGGAAGGTGATCCCCTCGAAATCCGGGGTGGTGACCGCCCGTCCGATCCCTTCGAGCCCCGGCAGAGCGCGCACGCCGGAGCCGGGCTCGTCCGTCAGTAATTGGCCTTCCCATCGCACCCACTCAGTCGAACACTTTGTTCGATTTCAGTCAAGCGTTCGAACGGCGCGTCGGGTTCACCAAGGCGGGCGATTGAGCTCCCCGACTTCGTCGGCGGTGAAGACGAGTTCTTCGCGGCCGCCCACCTCTCGGGCGATGCCGGCCGCACGGAACAGCGGGCGATCCCGGATCGGCACCGCGGTGGCCTGTTCCCGGGATTGCTCGCCGAGCACGCGGGCGATCTCCCGCACATGCGGATCCGCATGCTTGCTCAGCGATTCCGACAACCGTCGCGTCGCCAGCATCGGCAATTCACGACCGCGCACGCGGCCCCGTCCCGGGGTGCCGTACAGCGCGATCGGCACGCGCATCGTGGTGCGGCCCTGCCGCAGCCGCAGGGACACCTGGGCCAGCCGAGCCACCTCGGCCACGAGATCGACTTCCTCGGCCGCGATCAGGTTCATCCGGCGGGTCAGCAGCGTGCGGCGCGTGATCACACGGTGGTCGAGCACGACGCGTCGTCGCGCGACTCCCAGGTAACTACCGAGGCCCGGGGCCGCCCCGGCGACCAGCACCACGACACCCCAGAGCGGAGTCACCACCAGGGCCGTAGCGAGCGCCGCCACCACCGTGAGGAGGAGACCGACGGCGACCGCCCGACGCACCTTCGGCAACATCAGCCGCGGCGGGATCAGATCGATGTCGACGGCGTCCTCCGCACTCAGCTCCCGCGGATCGCGGGCGCCGGGCTCGGCGGGGCTGGCCGACACGCGGTTACCCCGCGCTCCGCGCGCTCGCGCCGTCGGCACCGTTCACGTCGTTCGCGGAGGCGATCACGCCCGCCACGGTATCGAGCGGCACCGCCCGCTGCTCGCCGTTCGCCAGATCCTTGAGCATCACCACGCCGTCGGCCAGCTCGGAATCGCCCAGGATCAGGGCGAATCGGGCACCGGAACGGTCGGCGGCCTTCATCGCGCCCTTCATCGCGCGGTTGCCGTAGGCCATATCGGAGGGCACACCGAGCGCGCGGAGCCGTCCGAGGAGCGGGACCATCGCATCCCGGGCGTCGTCGCCCAGCGGGACGCCGAAGGCCACCACGCGAGGCGCCGCCGGTGCGCGCTTGCCCTCGGCGGCCAACGCCAGCAGCGTGCGGTCGACGCCGAGTCCGAATCCGACGCCGGTCACGCCCTCGCGGCCGCCCAGCTGCTCGACCAGGCCGTCGTAGCGGCCGCCGCCGCCGATTCCCGACTGGGCGCCGAGACCGTCGTGCACGAACTCGAAACAGGTCTTGGTGTAGTAATCGAGGCCGCGGACCAGGCGCGGATTCACCACATAGGGCACCCCGAGCGCGTCGAGGTAGCCGAGCACCTTCTCGAAGTGCTCCTTGGGCTCCGGGGTGAGGTTGTCGATCATGAGGGGTGCATCGGCCGTCATGGCCTTCACCTCGGGCCGCTTGTCGTCGAGCACGCGGAGCGGATTGATCTCGGCACGCCGACGGGTCTCCTCATCGAGGTCGAGCGCGAACAGGAACTCCTGCAACTTCTCCCGGTACTGCGGGCGGCAGGTCTCGTCACCCAGGCTGGAGACCTCCAGGCGGAACCCGTCGAGACCGACGCTGCGATAGGCGCGGTCGGCCACGGCGATCACCTCGGCATCGAGTGCGGGATCGTCCACGCCGATCGCCTCGATGCCCACCTGCTGAAGCTGCCGGTACCGGCCCTCCTGTGGACGCTCGTAGCGGAAGAACGGACCGGCGTAGGCCGCCTTGACCGGCAGTTGGCCCCGATCCAGGCCGTGTTGCAGGACCGCGCGGACCACACCGGCCGTCCCCTCCGGGCGCAGCGTCACGGAGCGGTCGCCGCGGTCGGCGAAGGTGTACATCTCCTTGGCCACCACATCGGTCGACTCACCGACGCCGCGCGCGAACAGGGAGGTGTCCTCGAAGATCGGCAGCTCGATGTAGCCGTAGCCGGCATCCGCGATAGCGCGCAGCAGCGCCGTGCGCACCGCGAGGAAATCAGCCGAGCTGTTCTTCTCGCCGGACGGGACCGGGATGTAGTCGGGGATGCCCTTGGGAGCCTGGAAGCTTCCGGCGCTCACAGTCCGAATCGTCCTTTCCGCTCACCGGGCGCCTGCGCCCCGGTGAGCCCCTGGAGGAACGGGTTCGACGCCCGCTCCTGCCCGATGGTGGTAGCAGGGCCGTGGCCCGGGAGTACGACGGTCTCGTCGGGGAGCGGGAGAAGTTTCGCCGCGATCGAGTCGAGCAGTTGCTCGTGACTGCCGCCGGGGAGATCGGTACGCCCGATCGAACCCTGGAAGAGCACATCGCCGGAGAACGCGACGATCACGGGCTCGGCGCCGACCGGCTCCCCGGCCTCGTCGATCTGCGGTACCTCGGTGGTGAAGACGATCGACCCGCGGGTGTGGCCGGGCGCCAGATCGACGCCGAACGTGATGCCCGCCAGTGTGACCGCTTCACCGTCGTCGAGCTCGATGACCTTCTCGGGTTCTGTGAAGATTTGACCACCGATCATCGACCCCAGAGCGGGACCGATGCCGACCGCGGGATCGGCCAGCATGGGGCGGTCGGCGGCGTGGATGTACACCGGGATACCGAACTCATCGGCCAACGGCTGCGCGGTCCAGGTGTGGTCCAGATGACCGTGCGTGAGCAGCACGGCCACGGGATTGAGGCGGTGCTCGGCGAGCAGCGCCTTCACCGATTCGACGGCGTCCTGCCCCGGGTCGACGATGACGGCGTCGGCGCCCGGCCCCTCCGCGAGCACGTAGCAGTTGGTCTGGAACACCCCCGCCGGGAATCCGGTGATCAGCATCCGACCATTGTGTCACCAGACCCGGTGGCGGCGTCTATCAGGTTTAGCTGGCAGACTTGGCTCGGCGGCGGCGCCGCCCTGTGTCACCGCGGCGGTACCGTCCGTGTCACTGCGTCGTGCCCGCCGGACTAACGGTTACTAGGAGGTCGTCACACCGTGCCGAGCAATGAGGAGCGCCGTCAGGCAGCCCGAGACAAACTCGCGCGCCAGAACGAGCGGCGTGAGGCCGAGGCCCGCAAGCGCAAGATCACGGCGATCGGCATCAGCGCCGCCGTGGTCGTCGCGCTCGTCGCCGCGGGCTGCTACATCTGGCTTCCCCAGGGCCCGCGGGCCCCCCTCCGCGTCGGCGCGGAGAACCGGTACAAGTCGCTGCACACCCAGTGCACATACCCCGACCGTCCGGATCAGGCCACGACGCTGCGGGACAACATCAAGACCACGCGCGACCAGATCGCGAAGCAGCGCGCGCAGATGGGCGCTCTGCCACCAGAGCAGCGAACCGCCACCGAGGCTCAGATCAAGCAGACCGAGGATCAGATCGCCGAGGTCGAGGCCATCCTGCCCGCCCTGGATAAGGCTGCCGATCGCAACAAGTCGGTCGCCAAGCCCGACGGCAAGGACGTGCCCAACACCGGCACTCTGGCGGGGTCGATCGCAACCAACCAGGGCACCATCGGATTCGAGTTCGACCGGTCGAAGGCCCCGTGCAATGTGCAGGCCTTCATCACCATGATCAATGCGAAGTACTTCGACAACACGATCTGCCACCGGGAGACCGCCACGCCCGGCGCGGACAAGAAGAGCGGTCTCTACGTGCTTCAGTGCGGCGACCCGTCCGGCACCGGCAGCAGCGGCCCCCTCTGGACCTCACCGGACGAGACGCCGACGTTCCTGCAAGGCGCCGCGGCTCCGTCCCAGCCGGGAATGCCGCCGACGGTGATCTACCCGGCCGGCACGATCGCGGTGGCGAACGCCAACTCGCCACAATCGGGCCAGTCCAACACGGGCGCGAACCAGTTCTTCCTCGTGTACCAGGACACCACGCTGCCCGCGAACTATTCGGTGATCGGCAACACCACCCCTGATGGGCTCAAGGTGCTCCAGGCTATCGCCAAGAAGGGCATCAAGCCCAAGCCCGGCGCACCCGCACCGAAGCCGGGGGAGCCTGTGACCGACGGCGCGCCCGCCGATCCGGGCGTCAACATCACCTCGATGGTGCTCAACTCCTAGGCTCCGCAACGAAAGGGCCCCACGGCGAACCGTGGGTTCTAGCGATCCCCGCAACACCGCGGATAGCAAGGAGTTGCGGGGATCGTGCATTCACCGATGGTGAAGAAGAGGTTCTTCAAGGAATTGGACGTGTCTGACGGCAATGTGTCGGTCGCTGCTAGGGCGGCGGGGGTGACAGTGAATACGGCGTTTGGATGGATGCGCAGGGCGGGCCTGCGTGGACGTGGGAGCACTAGCAATGGTGGTCATCCCGGCCGGGCCGAGTACGACCGGCTTCGCCGTGAGGGGGTGCTGCGGCCGGACGCTGCTCGGCGTGTCGGTGTCAGCGTTCGCACTGCTGGGGACTGGGATCGAGGGGTGCGCAAGATTGGCGATACTCGTATCCATCCCGACGGACGCAAGATCGATTACCTGACAGGTGCGGTCACGTGGGTCGGAGTGGAATCGGATGCACCGAGGCAGCGGAGCCTGCATCCACGGTTTCTGACCTTGACCGAGCGGGAAACTATCGCTGACATGCGCCGCGAGGGGGCATCGCTGCGGGCCATCGGCAGGGAGCTCGGCCGGCCAGCATCGACGATCAAACGGGAGATCGACGCTGGCGTTGTCAACGGTGCCTATCGCCCGCATCAGGCGCACCGCAGGTGGGAAAAGAGCCGGTCACGGCCGAAGCCAGCGAAACTGGCCCAGGCCGGTCCGCTGCGGGACTACGTCGAGAACAAACTGCAGGACCAGTGGTCCCCAGAGCAGATATGTCACTCTCTAGTGACCGAGTTCCCCAACGAGCAAAGTATGCGTGTGAGCGTCGAGACGATCTACCAGTCGATCTACGTTCAGGCTCGGGGCGGCCTGCGCCGTGAAGTCGCGATGGCCTTGCGAACGGGCCGCACCCGCCGCAAGCCCCACCGCCGCGCCGAACATCGCACCAGACGATTCGTCGACAAGATGGTGATGATCTCCGACCGGCCCGCCGAGGTCGAGGATCGAGCCGTGCCAGGCCACTGGGAAGGTGACCTGATCGTCGGTACTCGCAGCGAGTCCGCGATCGTCACACTCGTCGAACGCTCCACCCGCTACGTCATGCTCGGCCACCTGCCTGGCGGCCACTCCGCCGAAGAAGTCCGTGACGTGCTGGTTTCGTTGATCGGAAATCTCCCAGGACATTTGCGGGGATCACTGACCTGGGACCAGGGCTGCGAGATGGCCGCCCACCAACAATTCACGGTCGCCACCGGGGTTCCGGTCTACTTCTGCGATCCCCACTCACCCTGGCAGCGCGGAAGCAACGAGAACACCAATGGACTACTGCGCCAGTACTTCCCGAAAGGCACCGACCTGAGCGCCTACGGCCGCGAAGACCTCGAACTCGTCGCCCAGAAACTCAATCGCCGACCACGCAAAACGCTCGGCTGGAAGACACCAGCCGAGCGTTTGCGTGACCTCATTACAGCTCGCTAGCACCGATGCCCCGCGCTCGTATCGCGAGCGTAGGACATCGTGCGGCGTTTGGATCAGTGCTCGTCGTAGTGGTCACCATGCGGAGCGTGACGGTGCCCATCGTGGACGTAGTCCACGTGATCGCCGTGCTGGATAGCCTCGTGGCCGCAGTCGGGTCCATGGGCATGGTCGGAGTGGTCGTGTGCCAGGTGCTCAGTGCGCGTCATCGTCATAGGCATGATTATATGCGAATGCGTGCACGTAATGCAACGAGCACCGCGGATCCCAGAAGCGCTCCGCTGGAATACTCAGCGGAGCACTTCCGTATGGTGGGCCCTACCAGGCTCGGTGTTGCGACGATCCCTAGAATCCGCCAACGCCGTGGGGCCCTTCACGTGCCAGGAGGCGTCCGCGCCCGCCCGTGCAAGGACGGTGCTCTCGCCTACTGGGCCGAGGTCACGCGGTAGACGTCGTAGACGCCCTCCACATTGCGCACCACGTTCAGTACGTGACCGAGATGCTTCGGATCGCCCATCTCGAAGGTGAAGCGCGACACCGCGACCCGATCGCGAGACGTGGTCACCGATGCCGACAGGATGTTCACCTTCTCGTCGGCCAGCACCTTGGTGACATCCGAGAGCAGGCGATGCCGGTCGAGGGCCTCGACCTGGATCGCCACCAGGAACACCGACGACGGCGACGGGGCCCACTTCACGTCCAGGAAGCGCTCGGGCTCCTTCCGCAGCTCCGCCACGTTGGTGCAGTCCGTGCGATGCACACTCACGCCGCCGCCGCGGGTGACGAAGCCGACGATCTCGTCGCCCGGCACCGGGGTGCAGCACTTGGCCAACTTCGCGAGGACGCCCGGCTGACCGGTCACGAGCACGCCCACATCGGTGGACGGTGTCGACGGCCCCGACAGGGTGGACGGGGTACTGCGCTCGGCCAGCTCCTCCGTCGCCTCCTCGAAGCCGCCGAGCTGCTCCAGCATCCGCTGCACCACGGTGTGCGCGGACACCTGGTGCTCACCGACGGCCGTGTACAGCGCCGAGACGTCGGCGTAACGCAACTCCTTGGCGATGCCCGCCATCGACTCGGCATTGGTGAGCCGCTGCAGCGGCAGGCCCGAGCGGCGCACCTCCTTGGCGATCGCGTCGCGACCGTTCTCGAGCGCCTCCTCACGGCGCTCCTTGGCGAACCACTGCCGGATCTTCGCCTTCGCGCGTGGCGACACCACGAACGACTGCCAATCGCGCGACGGGCCGGCGTTCTCGGCCTTGGAGGTGAAGACCTCCACCACCTCGCCGTTCTCCAGCTTGCGCTCCAGGGCCACGAGCCGGCCGTTCACCCGGGCGCCGATACAGCGGTGACCGACCTCCGTGTGCACGGCGTACGCGAAGTCCACAGGGGTGCTACCGGCGGGCAGGTTGATCACATCGCCCTTCGGGGTGAAGACGAAGATCTCCTTGACGGCGAGGTCGTAGCGCAGCGATTCGAGGAACTCTCCGGGATCCGCGGCCTCCCGCTGCCAGTCGAGGAGCTGCCGCATCCAGGCCATGTCGTCGACCTCGGACAGATCGGAACCGCCCTTGCCGCCCTTGCCCTTGGTCTCCTTGTAGCGCCAGTGCGCCGCGATACCGAATTCGGCGGTGCGGTGCATGTCACGGGTGCGGATCTGCACCTCCAGAGGCTTGCCCTCCGGGCCGATGACGGTGGTGTGCAGCGACTGGTAGACGCCGTACCGGGGCTGTGCGATGTAGTCCTTGAACCTGCCCGCCATGGGCTGCCACAACGAGTGCACCACGCCGACGGCGGCATAGCAGTCCCGCACCTCATCGCACAGAATGCGTACGCCCACCAGGTCGTGGATGTCATCGAAGTCGCGGCCCTTGACGATCATCTTCTGATAGATCGACCAGTAGTGCTTCGGCCGCCCCTGCACATCGGCGACGATCCGCGACGCCGTGAGTGCGCCGTTGATCTCGGCGCGCACGCTCGCCAGGTAGGTATCGCGCGACGGTGCGCGATCGGCCACCAGGCGCACGATCTCGTCGTACTTCTTCGGGTGCAGGATCGCGAAGGAAAGGTCTTCCAACTCCCACTTCACCGTGGCCATGCCGAGTCGATGCGCCAGCGGCGCAATGACTTCCAGTGTCTCCTTAGCCTTGCGGGCCTGTTTCTCGGGAGGCAGGAAGCGCATCGTGCGCATGTTGTGCAGACGGTCCGCCACCTTGATCACCAGCACGCGCGGATCCCGCGCCATCGCGATGATCATCTTGCGGATCGTCTCCGCCTCGGCCGCACTGCCGAGGGCCACCTTGTCGAGCTTGGTGACGCCGTCGACCAAGTGCGCGACCTCGGAGCCGAATTCGGCGGTCAGCTGGTCCAAGCTGTATCCGGTGTCCTCGACCGTATCGTGCAACAGCGCGGCGACGAGGGTGGTGGTGTCCATGCCGAGCTCGGCGAGGATCGTGGCGACGGCGAGCGGATGGGTGATGTACGGATCGCCCGACTTCCGCATCTGCGTGGCGTGGCGTTGCTCAGCGACGTCGTAGGCGCGCTCGATGAGGGCCACGTCGGCCTTGGGGTACACCTCGCGGTGGAGGGCGACCAGGGGTTCCAGCACGGGCCGCACGTGATTGCGGGTGCCCGTCATCCGGCGTGCCAGCCGAGCCCGCACCCGGCGGGTGGTGGACCCCGTCTGCTCCAGATTCGGCGGCTGCGGAGCGGCCTCGGCCGTGGGGGTACGCGCGGCGTCGGATCCCTGGGACGGCAGCGACATCATTCCTCCCCGTCCTCGTGTCGTGGCTGGGCTAGGGATTCAGCCTACCGAGATCGCCGAGACTTCGACGGGACCACCCGGCATTTCCGCCAGCCGCGAACGTCCACCGAGCGCTTCGAGCTCCAGCACGACGGAGACCCGCTGCACCTGTGCCCCGGCGCGGCGCAGCAGCGCCACCGCGCCGGTGACGGTGCCGCCGGTGGCGAGCACGTCGTCGACCACCAGGACTCGGCGGCCCCGCAGGTCGATCCCCTCGGCCGGGATCTCCAATGCCGCGCAGCCGTATTCGAGTGTGTACTCCTCGCGCAACACCGGCGGTGGCAACTTGCCCGCCTTGCGCACCGCGAGAACGCCGACACCGAGTCGCAGCGCCACGCCGGAGCCGAGCAGGAACCCCCGGGCATCCAGGCCCGCCACCAGGTCGACGGCGACCGCGCCCGCCGGATCACGGCCCGATTCGGCGAGCGCGTCGATCACGGCAGCAAGGGCGGCACCGTCGGCGAAGACCGGTGTCAGGTCGGCGAAGACCACGCCGGGCTCCGGGAAGTCGGCCACGTGCCGGGTATGCGCGGCGACGGCCGCGCTGGCTTCGTCAGCCACGACGGCGGTCGCGCTTGCGCACCGGCGGACGGGAGAGCCGCTGTGCGGTCTGCACCACAGCGGACTCCGCCTCGACGCCCACGGCCCGGCGCTTGTTGAGCACCTTCTGGGTGTGCGCCTTGTACTCGGGCTTGCGCTCCTTGAGTGTCACCAACAGCGGCGACGCGAAGAACACCGACGAGTACGTACCGACGACCACACCGACCAACTGGACCAGGCCGAGGTCCATCAGGGTGCCCACGCCCAGGATCCATGCGGCGACCACCATCAGCGCCACGATCGGCAGCGCCGAGATGACCGTGGTGTTGATCGACCGCATCAGAGTCTGATTCACAGCGAGGTTGGCCTGTTCGGCGTAGGTCCTCCGGTTGGTGTGCAGTACGCCGCGCACGTTCTCCTCGACCTTGTCGAAGACGACCACCGTGTCGTAGAGCGAGAAGCCCAGGATGGTGAGCAGGCCGATCACCGTTGCGGGACTGACCTCGAACCCCGACCAGGCATAGACGCCGGCGGTGACGATCACGTCGAAGAACAGCGATGCCAGTGCGGCGAGCGCCATCTCCAACTCCCGGAAGCGGACCGCGATGTAGATCGTCACCAGCACCAGGAACACGATGAGACCGAGCAGCGCGCGCTGGGTGATCTGTCCGCCCCACGTCGAACTCACCGCTGAGAAGCTGATGGTGTTCGCGGAGGGCTTGCCGTCGCGGCCCGGGGGCTGGAACTGCTCGAAGAGCGCGGCGCGGGCCTTGGTGATCTGGTCCGCACTGAGCTCGGAGGTCGAGATCTGGTACGTCTGGGAGGCACCGGATCCGGCGGTCTGCACGGCAGACGGTGCGATACCGGTCGCGGACTGCACCACCTCGCGAGCCTTCGCGGTATCGGCTTGCGCACTGCCGACCGGGAACGACACCTGGGTACCGCCCTCGAAGTCGATGCTCAGCTTGAAGCCCGGGATCAGGATGCCGAGGATCGCGATCACGATGATGATGCCGGTGGCGATGTAGTAGCGGTTGCGGCGTCCGATGATGTCGAAGGCACCGGTGCCCGTGTAGAGCTTGGTGAAGAATCCGGCCTTCTTCTCCTGCTCGGAGACCTGAGTCGTGGTGTCGCTCATGCCTTCGTCTCCCCTGCGTTCGAGCCGGTACTCGCGTCCTTGGCCGTGGCACCCGTGTTCGCTACCGCGCGGCGCCGCTCGCGACCGATCGCTGCGACCGCACCGAGCCCGTTCATCGACGGCTTGGCGAAGAAGTCGGTGCGGGAGGCCAGCACCACCAGGGGATGCGTCACCAGGAACACGATCACCACATCGAGGACGGTGGACAGGCCGAGGGTGAACGCGAATCCGCGGACATCACCGACGGCGAGGATGTACAGAACCACGGCGGAGAGCAGGGACACCGCGTTGCCGGTCCAGATCGTGCGGCGGGCGCTGGCCCAGCCGCGCGGGACGGCGGAGCGGAAACTGCGCCCGTCGCGGATCTCGTCCTTAATGCGTTCGAAGTAGACGACGAAGGAGTCGGCGGTCATGCCGATACCGATGATGATGCCGGCGATACCGGACAGGTCGAGCGAGTAGCCGATCCACCGTCCGAGCAATACCAGCAGTCCGTACAGCAGCGCGATGGACAGCACCAGCGACAACGCCACCAGCACGCCGAGCGCACGGTAGTAGGCGAGCGCGTAGATCAGCACCAGAACCAGTCCGATGAGGCCGGCGATGACGCCGGCGCGCAGCGAGTCGAACCCGAGCGTAGCGCTCACCGTCTGCGCGGTGCCGGCCTTGAACGACAGCGGCAGCGAGCCGTACTTCAGCACGTTCGCGAGGTCGGCGGCGGACTGCTGGTTGAAGCTGCCGGAGATCTGTGTCTGACCACCGGTGATCGGCTCGTTGATCTGCGGCGCGGTGATCACCTGCGAGTCGAGGACGAAGGCGGCCTGCTTCCCGCGATTGTTCGAGGTGTAGTCGGCCCACGCCTTGGCGGCGTCGCCCGTGAACTCCAGCGTGACCACGTACTGCGCCTGGTTCTGGGGAATGCCCGAACTGGCGTTCTTGATCGACTGGCCGTCGATGATCGACGGGGCCAGCGTGTACACCATCCGCGGCTGCGGGTTCTTCGGGTCGTTCTCGAGCTTGCCGCAGGTGACCAGCGGCAGCTTCGGATCGTCGTTACCCGCGAGCGGATCGGTGGCATCGCAGTTGAGCTGCGAGGCCGCCTTCTGCTGAGCCGCCGGATCGGTGGACTGCCGGGCCGCCTTCGCGTCGAGCAGGGCCTTCTTCGCGGTATCGGGATTGGTGAGATCGGGCGCCGGGGCATTCGGTTGCGGCGTCGCCGGCACCGCGCTGAGTACCGGGCGCACCAGCAGGCGGGCGGTCTGGCCCAGTGTGCGGGCCTGGTCGCCGTCCTCGCCGGGCACGGTGATCACCAGGTTGCTGCCGTTGATCTTCACCTCGGATCCGGCGACACCCAGGCCGTTCACGCGCTGGTTGATGATGTCGCGGGCCTGCTCCAGCTCCGGTGAGTTGGAGTCGGGCACGGTGCCGTCAGGTCGCGTGGCCTGCAGGGTGACCGAGGTCCCGCCCTGCAGGTCGATGCCCAGCTTGGGCTCGGGCTTCTTGTCGCCGGTGAAGAAGATCAGGCCGAACACGGCGATGAGCAGCACGCCGAAGAACGCGAGTGGCTTCCACGGATCTCCGCTTCCGTCACGGCTCGATGAGGTCTTGGCCACGGGTAGTTACTGCTCCTCGACGTGGATGGAGTGCTCGGCCCCCGGGCCGAGCGTCAGGGGTCGGTACGGTTCAGCGGTCCTCGGGACGCTTGTCGTTCTCGACCTCGGGGGTGGTGTCGGCGTCGGGGATCGACTCGATGTCGGGAGCGTCCAGCTCCTCCGGCGTGATCACCTTGGCGACGGCGCGACGCACCCAGGTGGTGGTGATACCGGGGGCGATCTCCAGCTCGATGGTGTCATCGCCGAGCCCCACGACGGTGCCGTAGAGGCCGGTGGAGGTCATGACCTCGGTGCCGACGCCGAGGTTCTCCTGCATCTGCAGCGTCTCGTTCATCTGCTTCTTCTGCTTGCGGAAGCTGAAGAACATGAAGCCGAGCATCATTACGAGCAGCAGGGGCAGCACGAGTTCCATCGTCGATCTCCTTCGATCATCGGGGCGCGGGGTCGCTCCGCGGGGCAGCCGCCCGGGTCGCGGGCAGCACTCGACCGTCCAGTGTTCCACAGCGCACAGAACGCGGGCCGTTCCCCCTGGCCGAGCGTGGTTCGGATCAGGCCGGACGGTGCAGGACCAGCGGCAGCACGCATGCGGCACCGGCCTCGCGCAACCGGGCCGCTGCGATCGTGACGGCCCACCCGGTGGACGTGGAGTCCACGACGAGCAGCACCGCGCGAGCACGGACCGCCGAGGCGGAGGCATCGTCGACCGTGATCGTGTCGAGCCAGTGCGCGGCCTCCTGGGCGCCGGACGCATCACGGCCGGGGGCCGGGCCGCGCGGTACGGGCAATGTGATCCGATCCAGCCTGCCGATCTCGGCGATACGGTCGGCGACCGGCTCCACCGGCTGAGACCGATCAGTGACCTGCAGCGACACCACCACGTCGGGGCGGGCGCGCCACTGCTGACGCCAGCGGGACAAGGTGGCGACGGCGGCGTCCGCGAGGTCGGACACGGCGTGGGAATCGCCCGACCGGGCTGCGGCAATCGTGCCGGTCCATTCGGGCGCGTCGGCGAACACGATCACCCGGCCGGGTTCGGCGGCGACATCGGGGGCGATGCGTCCCTTGCGACCCGATACTCCGCCGGGCCACATTTTTCGCGGATCGAGCACCTGGCTCTGCGCACGCAGGGCGCCGCCGACCAGCCGGGCGGTCTCGGGTGGCGGCTCCTGCCCCAATCCGTCGGGGACGTGGCCGAGGCAGACGGAGCAGCGGCCGCAGGGCGCGGCTTCGGGGTCGTCGAGCGACTCGGTGAGCAACTGCATGAGACAGCGTTCACCACGGGTGTAGGCGCGCATGATGTCGGCCTCGCGGCGCCGGGTGGCCACGATGCCGTCGTAATGCGCGCCGTCGTAATGCCAGTTCGCTCCGGTCAGCCGGTATCCCCCCTCGACGCGCTCGACGGCACCGTCGACGGCGAGCTGCTTGAGCATGAGGTCGATCCGGGTACGCCGCAGTCCGGTGCCCGCTTCGAGCGCGATGGCCGAGAGGCCCTCGCCCGTCTCGTCGTCCCCGAGAGCGGTGAGCACCGTCGCCATCTGCTCGGGATCTGGAATCGTGGCGGTCGCGAAGTAGTCCCACACGCCGGCATCCGACTCGGACGGGAGCAGCGCGACGACGGCGTGGTCGATGGCGCGCCCGGCACGACCGACCTGCTGGTAGTACGACACGGGCGACGGCGGCGAGCCCACGTGCACCACGAAACCGAGATCGGGCTTGTCGAAGCCCATCCCGAGCGCCGATGTCGCGATGAGCGCCTTGATCTCGTTGGCGCGCAGCGCATCTTCGAGGCGCTCCCGGGTGTCCGGGTCCAGCTTTCCGGTGTAGGCGGCCACCGGGTAGTCGGCGCCGTGCACCGCCCGGATCCCGTCGACGAGGCGTTCGGCGTCGGACACGGTGAGCGCGTACACGATTCCCGATCCGGGGAGATCGGGCAGGTGCCGGGCGACCCACGCGTAGCGAGTGATCGGGGCCAGTGTGGGGAGCACGTTCAGTTGCAGGGAGCGCCGGGCGAGCGGGCCGCGCAACACCAGTGTGGCGTCGCCCAACTGCGCCGCGACGTCGGCGGTGACGCGGGCATTCGCGGTCGCGGTGGTAGCGAGAACCGGGGTCGCCGGGTGCAGCCGCGTCAGCACGTCCGACACGCGCCGATAGTCCGGGCGGAAGTCGTGGCCCCAGTCGGAGACGGCGTGCGCCTCGTCGATCACGAGGAGCCCGAGCTTCCCCTCAAGCGCCGCCAGGACGCGGCGTCCGAACGACGGATTGGCCAGGCGCTCGGGTGAAACGAGGAGTACGTCGATCTCGCCGGCCGCGAGCCGCGCTTCGATGGCGCCCCACTCCTCGAAGTTCGACGAGTTGAGCGTGGCGGCACGCAGTCCGGCTCGCTCGGCAGCGGCGACCTGATCGCGCATGAGGGACAGCAGTGGTGACACGATCAGGGCGGGACCGGCTCCTTCCGCGCGCCGCAGCGCGGTGGCTACCCAGTACACCGCCGACTTGCCCCATCCGGTGGCCTGCACCACGAGCACCCGTGCAGCCGGTTCGAGCAGTGATGCGACGGCGGTCTCCTGGTCGGCACGGAGCGCGGCACCGGGCCCGGCGAGCGCCTCGATCACCGCGCGGGCCCGCTGGGCGCGCGCACCGCTCAGCACGGCATGGTCCTGCTCCGACATCGCGTCCCCTCGTCTCTGTTGTCTCCGAGGCTAGGCGCTGCCACCGACAGATCTCGGGTGGGCGTCTCCCAGCGACCCCACAGAGTGCCCGCAGGGTCACGGCAGCGGGGCGCTGAAAGCTCAGCGGCATGACAACCGAGACCGCACCCGACGGTACGCGCTTGGCCGCGGCCGAATCCCGACATGCGGCATCGCCCGCCGCCCCCGTCCTCGACATCGTGATCCCCGTGTACAACGAGGCGCACACCATCGCCCACTGCGTGGAGACCTTGCACGCCTACCTCACCGACACCCTGCGGGTCCCTGCGCGCATCACCATCGCCGACAATGCGAGCACCGACGAAACCCTGCGCGTGTCCCACTCCCTGGCGAGCGCCATCGACGGAGTCCGCGTGGTGCACCTGGACGCGAAAGGCCGTGGCCGGGCGCTGCGCCGAGTGTGGTCGGAGTCCGATGCGCAGGTGCTCGTGTACATGGACGTCGACCTGTCCACTGACCTCAACGCCCTGCTCCCGTTGGTCGCTCCCCTCATCTCCGGACACAGCGACCTCGCGATCGGCACCCGGCTGGGCCGTGGTGCCCGAGTGCGACGGGGCCCCAAGCGGGAATTCATCTCCCGCGGCTACAACGTGCTGTTGCACACCGCGCTGCGCGTGCGCTTCTCCGACGCCCAGTGCGGATTCAAGGCGATCCGCACCGACGTCGCGCGGGAGTTGCTACCCCTGGTGGAGGACGGTGAATGGTTCTTCGACACCGAACTACTGGTGCTGGCGGAGCGCGCCGGACTGCGCATCCACGAGGTCCCGGTCGATTGGACCGACGATCCGGACAGCCGGGTCGACATCGTCGATACCGTGGCCAAAGATCTGCGAGGCATGGCCCGTGTGGGTCGGGCGCTGGCGGCCGGGCGGCTGCCACTCGACGACGTACGTCGTGCGGTCGGACGCGACGAACCCCGGATCGCCGGCGTGCCGCACGGGATGATCGGTCAGCTCGCCCGGTTCGCGGTCGTCGGTTTGGCGAGCACGGTGGCCTACGCAGTGCTGTATCTGGCGCTGCACTCGGCGATCGGCGCACAGGCCGCGAACTTCGCAGCGCTCCTCATCACCGCCGTGGGCAACATCGCCGCGAACCGCGCATTCACCTTCGGTGTGCGAGGCCGGCGCGGCGCGATGCGGCACCACACGCAGGGCCTGGTGGTCTTCCTCGTCACGTGGGCACTCACCGCCGGAAGTCTGGCACTGCTGGCGACGGCGGCGCCCGCAGCATCCCGGGAGCTGCAGCTCGCGGTGCTGGTGATCGCGAATCTGGTGGCGACGGTGCTGCGCTTCGTGGGCATGCGGCTGATCTTCCGGTCCCCCGGGGCCGCCCCGTGACGCGGCTACAGGAACGGGGCGCGATCGCCGTTCTCCTGGCGGGGACGGCGATCGCGTACGTCTGGGGGCTGGGGCGGGCCGGATGGGCGAATGCGTTCTACTCGGCAGCGGTGCAGGCCGGAACGGTGAGCTGGAAGGCCCTGTTCTTCGGCAGTTCCGACGGCGCCAACTCGATCACCGTCGACAAACCGCCCGCATCACTGTGGGTGATGGAACTCTCGACACGGATCTTCGGTGTGAACTCCTGGGCGATGCTGGTTCCGCAAGCGCTCCTGGGGGTCGCCGCGGTCGCTCTCCTGTACGCCACGGTGCGCCGCCGGTTCGGCGCCGTGGCGGGCCTGCTCGCCGGGCTGATCCTGGCAGTCACGCCGGTGGCGGCCATGATGTTCCGATTCAACAATCCCGATGCGCTGCTCGTTCTCCTCATGATCGCCGCGACGTGGGCGATGCTACGGGCCGTCGAGGACGGCCGGTGGCGGTGGCTCATCGTGTGCGGTGCCTTCGTGGGTGTCGGGTTCCTGACCAAGCAGCTCGCCGTGATGCTCATCGTCCCCGGGCTGGCGCTGACATACCTGGTCGCGGGACCGCCGAAGATCGGTGTCCGCATCGCCCAGTTGTTCGCCGCGGGCACCTCGATGATCGTCGCGGCCGGCTGGTGGCTGCTGACCGTCGAGCTGTGGCCCGCAGCGTCGCGGCCATGGATCGGTGGCTCGCAGAACAATTCCATCCTGGAACTCACACTCGGATACAACGGGCTCGGCCGGCTCAACGGCGACGAGAAGGGCAGCGTGGGCCCCGGCCGCAGCGGGATGGAGGTACCCGCGGGTTTCGAGCTGCCGCCCGGGATCGAGATGCCGGATCGCCACGGCGGCGGCATGTTCGGTGACGCCGGGGCCTTGCGCATGTTTGCACCCGCGCAGGCCGGGCAGATCGCCTGGCTGCTCCCCGCCGCGTTGATCGCCTTTGTCCTGGTGCTGGTCCTGCGTCGGAGCGCTCCGCGCACCGACGGCGACCGGGCTGCCGTGATCGCCTGGGGCGGCTGGCTGCTCGTTACCGGGGTCACCTTCAGTTTCATGGCCGGCATCTTCCACCCGTACTACACGGTGGCACTCGCGCCGGCGATCGCGGCGCTGGTCGCGATCGGCACGACCGTGGCCTGGCGCGAGCGCGACCGGACATGGGTGCGGGTAGTCGGCGCCCTCGCCGTCGCCGCGACCGGCGCGACCGGCTGGTACGTCCTCGATCAGACCCCGAACTGGAATCCGTGGCTGCGCTGGGCGATCGCGGCGGCCGCCCTCGTTTCGGCGGTCGCGATCCTTGCCACGGCAGCGCCCGCAATAGGTCGGACACGGCGACTCACGGCGACGATCGCCGTCACCGCACTGTTCGCCGCTCTTGCCGGTCAGGTGGCGTTCACCGCGGAGACGATCGCGTCACCACGGCAGGGCGCCATCGTCTCGGCGGGGCCATCGAGCGGGCACGGTTTCGGACCGGGCCGTGGTCGTGGCCGGATGGACAGATCGGGTGGCGGAACATCGTTCTTGCAGGGCAGCACCGCAGGACCGAAGGTGACCGCGTTGCTGCTCGCGGACGCGGACCGATACACCTGGGTGGCCGCGACAGTCGGCGCGAACGCCGCCGCCGGCTACCAATTGGCGACGGCGAGGCCCGTGATGCCGGTCGGCGGCTTCAACGGCACCGACCCCTCCCCCACGCTCGACCGGTTCCAGCAGTACGTGCGGGACGGCCGGATCCACTACTTCCTCGCCGAATCGGGCAGTGGCTTCGGCGGATTCGGCGGCTCCGGCACCGCATCGCAGATCCGGTCGTGGGTGGAGACGACGTTCTCGTCGCGCACCGTTGACGGGGTCACGGTCTACGACCTCACCGCCCCCACGCGGTGATCAGTCGCGGCGCCCGGCCCAACTATCGGGCCGGGTGCCGTCGATGTCGGTAATGCCATAGGCGTCCGCGAGTGCCGCTGAACTCAGTGACCGCTGGTTCCATCGATCGCGCTCGGGATCCGCGGCGAGCGCTGCGATCCCGCGGCCGACGTAGCGGGGCGACTCGGAGTAGGCGAAGCCCGGCGGCGCCGTCGGATACCCGGGACGCACGGTCAGCGCGGCGCGCCAGTCGTCCTCGGTGACGCCGTAGGCATCGAGCATCATCTCCGAGCGCAGCCATCCGGGAGTGACGGCGACGGCGGCCGCGCGGTGGTCGGCGAGCTCGTGGCCCTGGGAGAAGGCCAGCCGGTTGATCGAGGCCTTGGCGAGATCGTAGAACACCGATATCCGGTAGGTAGCGGCATTGAATTCTGCTGTTCCATCGGTTATTTCGACGATCAGCCCGCCGGGATGGCCGATCAGCAGCGGGCTCAAGAAGTGCGCGGTGATGAGGTGGGTATCGACGGCGAGGTGGAGGAGGCGCAGCCCGGCGTCGAGGTCCTGGCGCCACAGCGGAGTGTTCCACGTGGCCGGCGCTCCCTTGAGCAGTTCACCGCCCCAGATGTCGTTGACCAGGAGGTCGATCCGACCGTAGTCGGATCGGAGGCGATCGGCGAGACGGGATACCTGCTCAGGGTCGAGATGGTCGACCTGGACGGCGACACCGATACCGCCGAGAGCATCCACGAGTTCAGCGGTCTCCTCGATCGTCTCGGGACGCGGATAATCGGAGACGATCCTGGAGTCACCCGAGCGGCTGCTGCGGCCGGTGCACACGACAGTGGCTCCTTGTTCCGCCAGACCGGCGGCGATCCCGCGGCCCGCGCCGCGCGTGGCCCCCGCGACCACCGCGACACGGCCGCGCAGCCGATCCCGGACCTGCTCCACTCCTCGGGTCTAGCAGACCCACCCGGACATCGCAGGCTTCCGGCTAGAACAGTCGCTCGTCCGCGTCGAAGTCACCGCGCACCTCGATTCCGGATGCGAGCGCACCCGCGGGCGGCTCCAGCCCGAGGTGGTGCCAGGCCGCCATCGTCGCGACGCGGCCGCGCGGAGTCCGGGCGAGCATCCCGGCCCGCACGAGGAAGGGCTCGCACACCTCTTCGACGGTGCCGGGCTCCTCGCCCACTGCGACCGCGAGGGTCGAGACCCCCACCGGTCCGCCACCGAAGCTGCGGATCAGAGCACCGAGCACCGCGCGGTCCAGGCGATCGAGGCCGAGCTCGTCGACGTCGTAGACCTTCAGCGCACCGCGTGCCACATCGACCGTGACGATGCCGTCGGCGCGCACATCGGCGAAATCGCGCACCCGGCGCAGCAGGCGGTTCGCGATGCGCGGGGTGCCGCGGGAGCGACTGCCTATCTCGGCGGCCGCCTCGCGCACGATCTCGATGCCGAGGATCTTCGCACTGCGCTCGATCACCTGGATCAGGTCGGCCGTGTCGTAGAAGTCCATATGCGCGGTGAAGCCGAATCGGTCGCGCAGCGGCCCGGTGAGCGAGCCGGACCGTGTGGTGGCGCCCACCAGGGTGAACGGCGCCACGTCGAGCGGGATGGAGGTGGCGCCGGGCCCCTTGCCCACCACCACATCCACCCGGAAGTCCTCCATCGCGAGGTACAACATCTCCTCAGCCGGGCGGGCCATCCGGTGGATCTCGTCGATGAACAGCACATCGCCCTCGACCAGGTTCGACAGCATGGCCGCAAGATCGCCGGCGCGCTCCAGCGCCGGACCGGAGGTGACGCGGAGAGCGGTACCGAGTTCGGCGGCGATGATCATTGCGAGGCTGGTCTTGCCCAGCCCGGGCGGACCGGACAGCAGGATGTGATCGGGGGTTCCGCCACGCTTGCGCGCGCCGTGCAAGACCAGTTGCAATTGCTCACGGACCTTGGGCTGCCCGATGAACTCGTCGAGCGATTTCGGGCGCAGCGAGTCGGAATCGTCGCCGGACAGTGCCGACGGCCCCATCAGGCCGGAGACCTCGTCCTCGTCGTACTCGCTCCCCACCTCGTCGTCGTACTGCACGTCAGCCGCGCCCCAGAGACTTCAGTGCATCGCGCAGCAGTTCGGAGACCGGCTTGTCCGGTCCCGCCTCGACCGCAGCGGCGACGGCCGGTTCGGCCTGCTTCGGGGTGAAGCCGAGGCCCTCCAAGGCGTCGAGCAGTTGCTGTGCGGTCCCGCCCGACGGGGCGTTGGACGTGCCTGCCTGGCCCACCGAGGTGCTCGGCGCCGCCACTTTGTCCTTGAGCTCGATGTGGATCCGCTCGGCGACGCGCTTCCCGATACCGGGAATCAGACACAGGGTCTTGATATCGCCCGAGGCGATCGCGGACTGCATCTGTGCGGGCTCGAGGACGGCGATCGCCGCCATGGCGAGCCGTGGCCCCACTCCCTGCACCGTCTGCAGCAGGTGGAACAGTTCCTGCTGCGGCGAGTCGGTGAAACCGTACAGAGTCATCGAGTCCTCGCGCACCACCATCGACGTCAGCAACGAGCCTTCGGAACCGCGGGTGAGCGCACCCGCGGTGGCAGGCGCCACCAGTACCTTGTAGCCCACGCCGGCGCACTCGACCACCACGTGATCGAGCCCGATATGCCGTACCTCGCCGCGCAGCGACGCGATCATCGCGCTCCTCCCGTCATCGTGCGGCTGGCGCCCGCACTTCGTGTGCCGCTCGCACTTCGTGTGCCGCTCGCACTTCGTGTGCCGCTCGCGCGGCGTTGCGCCGCGAGCCGCTGCTCGAACACCTTCTTCTGCGCCTCGGCGCGGCGTTCCGCCTCCGCCATCCGCGCGATCATCGGGGCGCGCCAGCTGTGACACACGGCCAGCGCGAGGGCGTCGGCGGCGTCGGCGGGTTCGGGCGCCTTCTGGAGCCCGAGGATTTTGGTGATCATGGCCGTCACCTGCGCCTTGCCCGCGTTGCCATTGCCGGTGACGGCAGCCTTGACCTCCGACGGGGTGTGGAAGTGCACATCGATACCGCGTCGGGCGGCGGCGAGGGCGACCACGCCGCCGGCCTGCGCTGTCCCCATGGCGGTGGAGACGTTGTGCTGCGCGAAAACGCGTTCCACGGCGATCACGTCGGGCCGGTGCGTATCCATCCAGAACTCGGCTGCGGTCCATACGGCCAGGAGTCGCTCCGGTAGAGGCATCGTCGACGGTGTGCGCACCACGTCGACGTCCAGCGCGACGACCTTGCGCCCCGAGCCGGTCTCGACCACGGAGAAGCCGCACCGCGTGAGACCGGGGTCCACCCCCATCACCCGCATCGCGCACCTCCGTCGAACACTCAAACCTTTGTTCGAGAGCCTACCCTGCATCGCTCGGATGCCGAGCGCAGACACGCGCTGCTACTCGCAGATGACGGTGGGCACCGGGTCGTACTTCACGGTCCGGGTGTTCCGCGAGATCAGGTTCCCCGTCCGGGCATCGGTGATCACCCGGGTGTTGCTGGTGGTGAAGCCGGGCTGCCCGGTGCTGGCCACGCAGTGCGGGCCCTTCGGCAGACGGATGGTCGACGGTTCGGTGGATGCGCTGCGCTCGCCCTTGATGGACTCGACCGACCGGGTCTTGGTGCTCCACATCCGCACCGACACCGACGACGAGCCGGCGCTCGACTCGATCACCACGCCGTACGGGGTGTCGTTGGTGAACTTCAGGTCGATCGAGCCCTCGAAGACGGTGGCCTCGCGTGCCTCCGGGTACCGGGAGATGTAGTAGCTGTGCTCGGTGTGGCCGGCGTCGGCGAGCCCGGCGAAGTACGCGGCGTTGTACAGCGTGGTCGCGAACTGTGAGATACCGCCGCCGACGGCCTTATCGGGGCGGCCGTTGTTGATGATGCCCGATTCCACGTATCCCTGCGCGGTACCGCGGGGCCCGGTGTACCCGTTGAGCGAGAAGGTCTCTCCCGGCAGGATCACCGCACCGTTGACCTGCTGTGCGACCCGCCGGATGTTCACACCGGAGGCATCACTGAAGCCACCGGTGGAGAACTCGCTCACCACCTCCTTGACGCCGAGTTCGTTCGCGCGTTTGGTGGTGATCTTCGGTTCTACGGTCTTGAACTGCGCGGTGGCTTCGCGGTTCGCGTCGTCGCGCTGGTTGACGGCCTTGGCGACCGCGTCGATGGTCGGATCCCAGACCACCTCGCTGCCGGGTACCGCCGCGGTGATCGTCGGCGCCCCTCCGGACAGCGAGAAGGACGCGTCCTTCGGCTTGGACACCGCCGACTCGAGGCGCGTACCGAGAACCTTGCGCGCGGCATCACGGTCGACCGTGGGCTTGAGCTGCCCCTCGCCGTCGGGCTGGAACGATAGGAACGTCCCGATGTCGTCACCGCTGAGCCGGCCGACAGTAGTCGGGTCGGCATTGGGTGCGCCGTCTTTGCGCAGTGCGACGGGTGAGGCGACCGCGCGCGCCGCCGCACCGGAGGCCACCGACCGGACCATCTGCTCGGAGACGGTGGGGCGCACGTTCTCGGTGGGGACACCGATGTCGGTGGTGTCCGGCCAGGCTTCGAGCACCGCCTTCGCCGCCTCATCGAAGTTGATCTTGTCGCCGGGCTTGGGCAGCACGGGAACCGGCTTGCCGTCCTTGAAGACCACCGCGCCATCGCCCGCGGCCGAAGTGAGCGCGGGCGTCGACTTCGTGAGCGCGGCGTCGAACGTACCGCGGTCGATGTTCGCGGCGGGGTGCACGTGCCGCTGCTTGACGTACCCGATCAGGTCACGACCCGGATTTCGGTCGCGGATGGCCTGATCGACGGTGCCCTCGACATCCATCGTCAGGCCCAGCTGTTCCGGGCTGAACCGCACCGACCCCTTCGGCGTGCGCAGCGTGACCTGCTCGGTGGCTGCCTGCTGCGCCGCCGGGCGCAGCCGGTTGATCGCCTCGTCACGGCTCACGCCGCCGAACTTCACGCCCAGCGCCGTGGCGCCGTGGACGGTTTCAGCGCGTCCGCTCTCCCAGACCGCGGCTCCGCCCGCTCCGAGGAGCAGGGCCCCGACTACGGCGAGTGCGGAGGCACGGCGCAGCGAGGTTCGAGTCCGAGTCACACTCTGAGAATATCCTGACGCATCAGTACCGGACAGTAGGGGCGATGCAGAACGGCAATGCGGCCGTCCGGATCAGTCGGCGTCGAGCTCGGCGAGCACCTCATCGGAGATGTCGATGTTGGTGTACACGTTCTGCACGTCGTCGCTGTCCTCGAGCGCGTCGATCAGCTTGAACACCTTGCGGGCACCGTCGGCGTCGAGCGGCACCTCGACCGAGGCGCGGAATCCCGATTCGGCCGATTCGTAGTCGATTCCGGCCTCCTGCAGCGACGTTCGCACCGCGACCAGATCCGTGGGTTCGGAGATGATCTCGAACTGCTCGCCGAGATCGCTGACCTCTTCGGCACCGGCGTCGAGCACGGCCATGAGCACGTCGTCCTCGGATTGATCGTTCTTGTCCAGGGTGACGATGCCCTTGCGCGTGAACAGATACGACACCGATCCCGGATCGGCCATATTGCCGCCGTTGCGGGTCATCGCGACGCGGACCTCACCGGCGGCGCGGTTGCGGTTGTCGGTGAGGCACTCGATCAGCACCGCCACACCGTTGGGGCCGTAGCCCTCGTACATGATGGTCTGCCAGTCCGCGCCGCCGCCCTCTTCGCCGCCGCCGCGCTTGCGCGCGCGCTCGATGTTGTCGTTGGGAACGGAGTTCTTCTTCGCCTTCTGGATGGCGTCGTACAGCGTGGGGTTACCGTCGGGGTCGCCACCGCCGGTACGGGCCGCGACCTCGATGTTCTTGATCAGCTTGGCGAACAGCTTGCCGCGCTTGGCATCGATCGCCGCCTTCTTGTGCTTGGTGGTGGCCCATTTGGAGTGGCCGCTCATCGAACCCTCGATTCAGTCCTGGTGCGCTGTATCAACCCCCCGAGTTTACGCGAAAGCCTTCTCCAACTCGCCGAGCGCATCTTCGAGGTGGTGGATGAGGCGCTGCACGTGCGGCACAGAGGTACGGCAGGCGACGATGCCGAACTCCAGGTTGTCGTAGTTGGTGGAGATGGTGATGTTGATGGCGGCACCGTCGAGCACGATCGACGCCGGATAGATGCCGTCGAGGCGGGAACCGTTCCAGTACATCGGGGCGCGGGGGCCGGGAACATTCGAGATCACCAGGTTGAACGGCGGCCGGGTGCGGCCGGAGTACCCGGGCAGCAGGCCCGGTGCCAGTCCGGCGATGTTGGCCGCGCTCACCGCGAGCACCTGCATCGGCGAGAGCTCGCCCATCACCCGGCGGGCGGCCCGTACCGAATCACGCGCCATGTGCAGCCGGTCGGCGGCGTCGGGGATATCGGTCCCCAGCGTGGCGATGATCGTGCCCACCGCGTTCGAGTCCGACGCGTCACCCTCCTTACGCAGGTTCACCGGGACCATCGCCGTGAGCGACCGGTCGGGCAGTTCGCCGAGCTCGGCCAGATACGACCGCAGTGCGCCGCCGCACATCGCCAGGACCACATCGTTGACGGTGGCTCCCGCCGCGCGGCGGATCGCGTTGATCCGCTCGAGCGAGTACGACTGGGCGACGAAACGCCGGGCGCCGCCGATCGGGACGTTGAAGATGGTGTGCGGCGCCTGGAACGGCGCCATGTAGTCGTGATCGCGAAAGGCGTTGCCCACCACCTTGAGCGAGGCGGGAACCATACCGAGCACCTCGCTCGTGAGACCCGCGGCCTGCTTCGCCACGCCCAGCGGATCGACGCCGAACAGACCGGACGGCTTCGCCGGGGCCGGTTCCTGGGGCCTTGCGCGCTTGCCGAGCCCCGGCTGCCAGACGACGCGCCCCTCCATGTCGTTCGGGTCCTCCGAGAGCGAGAGGGTCATGTACTTCAGGGCCGAGACACCGTCCACCAGCGAATGATGCACCTTGCTGTAGACCGCGAACCGTCCGTCCTCGAGCCCCTCGATGACCTGGAGCTCCCACATCGGACGATGCCGGTCGAGCAGGGTCTCGTGCCACAGCGAGACCATCTGGAAGAGCTCGCGGATCCGTCCCGGCTGGGGCAGCGCCGTGTGCCGCACGTGGTAGTCGACGTCGATCGAGTCGACATCGGTCCACCACGTGTTGCCGACGATGCCGACCGGATCCGCCGGGCGACGTCCGAAGCGGCTGCTCACATCGGTATGCGCGCGCATCGTCTCGACCACCGAACGCACGTAATCGGGCCCGGCCCCGTCGGGTGGGGTGAACAGCTGCAATCCGCCCACGTGCATGGGATGCTCGCGCGATTCCGCGACGAGGAACATCGAATCGGTCACCGGCATGTAGCTCATGCGCGCACCCCCTGTCCGTCTGCGGGTACCGCACGCGGCCCCACCACCTCAACACGATCCGGCAGAGGGCGTGGGCAGACCGAGACGGGTCAGCCGCGCCGAACCATCGAGAGGAAGTGCTCGTGGATCCGCAGATCCCCGGTCACCTCGGGATGGAAGGATGTGGCAAGCGTCACACCCTGCTGCACTGCGACCACCGTACCCGCCGACTCACCCGCCTCCGCAGGCACCCTGGCCAGCACGTCGACACCGTCGCCGACCCGTTCCACCCAGGGCGCGCGGATGAACACGGCCCGTACCGGTGCGCCGTCGATGCCGGCGACGTGGAGGTCGGTCTCGAACGAATCCACCTGTCTGCCGAAGGCGTTCCGCCGGACCGTCATATCGATCGCGGCCAGGCAACGAGCATCGGGCCGGGTGTCGAGTACCTCGGAGGCGAGCAGGATCATCCCGGCGCACGATCCGTAGGCGGGTAGCCCACCGGCGAGGGCGGCGCGCAGCGGGTCGTACAGGTCGAACACGCCGAGCAGCCGGCTCATGGTGGTGGACTCGCCACCCGGTATCACGATGGCGTCGACGGCGGCGAGGTCGGCAACGGTGCGCACCGCGCTGGTGGCCGCCCCCACCTCCTCCAGTGCCCGCCGATGCTCACGCACATCACCCTGAAGGGCCAGAACTCCGATCCGCACAGTCACGGGTGAACAGCGTAGGTGCCCGGCACCGGATCGCCGCGGGTGGCCTAGTGCCGGTAGCGGTGCAGGCCCTCCTGGATCACGACGGCGACCAGCGTGCCGTCCTGGCTGAAGATCCGTCCGGCGGTCAGGGCACGGCCTCCGCCGGCCGACGGCGACGTCTGGTCGTAGAGCAACCATTCATCGGCGCGGAAGGGCCGCAGGAACCACATGGCGTGGTCCAGGGAAGCCACCTGGGTATCGACGCCGGGATGGCCGACCCGCGCGGAGGTCAGCAGCGTCATATCGCTCATATAGGCCAGGGCGCTGGTGTGGATGTTCTGATCATCGGGTAGCCGGCCGATGTGTTTGAACCACACCTGCTGATGCACCGCTCGCCCGGCATAGGGCTCGGTCTGCGCCTGATCGACGATCCGGATGTCCCAGTTGTTCCACTCCTGGATCAGCCCGCGACTCTCCGTGGAGGCGTTGGGGTCCTCGCGCGGGTTGGGCACCGTCTCGGGGTCGGGGGCCACCGGCATCTCGTCGGCGTGTTCGATGCCCTCCTGCCCGGGCAGCTGGAACGAGGCCGACATGGAGAAGATCGCCTCACCGTTCTGCACGCCGTTGACCCGGCGGGTGCAGAAGGATCGGCCGTCGCGGATGCGATCGACGAGGAAGACGGTGTCGGCATCCGGGTTGCCGGGACGCAGGAAGTAGCCGTGCAGTGAGTGCACCTGCATCGAGTCGGGGACGGTCGAGATCGCGGACCGCAGCGCCTGTCCGGCGACCTGCCCGCCGAAGGTGCGCACCAGGATCGACGGTGCGTGAATTCCGCGGAAGATATCGCGGTCGATCTGCTCCAGGCTCAGGAGTGCTTCGATGTCAGCCACGAGGTGACTCTACTCAGGTCACCAGTCCTCGCCGACCGGTTCGGTGGTGGCTTCCACCACGATCACGGTGACGTTGTCACGGCCGCCCGCGTTCAGGGCCGCGGACACGAGCTGATCGGCGCACTCGTCGATCGGGACCTCGGATTCGAGTATCGACTGGATCTCGTCGTCCGTGAGCTCGCCGTTGAGGCCGTCCGAGCACACCAGCAGCTTCTCCTGCGGCTGTGCAGGCACGATCCAGAAATCTGCGTCGGGCTCCATGCCGGCACCGAGAGCGCGGGTGATCACGTTGCGCCGCGGGTCGACCCGCGCCTGTTCGGGGCTGAGGAAGCCGCCGTTGATGAGCTCCTGCACCTGGGAATGGTCCACGGTGAGCTGCTCGAAGTAGCCCTCGGCGAGGCGGTAGGTACGCGAATCGCCGATGTTGACCACGAGCCAATGCGGCACGTCCTCGTAGGTGGTCAGCAGGACCCCGGTCACCGTGGTGCCCGCACGCTTGCCGGTCTCCGAATCGATGGCCTCGATGGTGGCGTGCGCCTGCCGCAGTCGATCGACCACCTGTTCCATCACGACTTGCGCGTCGGCGGGCTCGGGGCCGAAGACCTCGGCGAGTGCCTCCAGCGCAGCCGCTGAGGCGACCTCACCGGCATCGTGCCCGCCCATGCCGTCGGCAAGCAGGAACATGCCCGGTCCGGTGAGCGCACCGTCCTCGTTCGTCATCCGGACGCGGCCCGGGTTGCTGATCGCGACCCACTTCATCGAGACGCCGCCCTGGGCGCCGTAGACGATCTCCGAACGTGCCGAGCCGTCTCCTGTGGCCTCGGCGGTCATCCGCCGAGCACCTTGAAACTGCGCTGCCCTATATGCACGACGCTGCCCTTCTCCACGGCGTACCTGACTCCCTTGGTGAGCTCGGTCCACGAATCCTCGTATGCGATCGCAGATCCGTTCGTCGACCCTACGTCTTCGACCCACAGCTCACCGCGAGTGAGTCCGAACAAGAGGTGGGTCTTGGACACCGAGGCGGTGTCGTCGACGAGAACGTGCTTGGTGACCTTGGACGGGTCCAGACCTGCCGGGATCACCGGCTCGCGGCCGATGATGCCGTCACCGCGCACATCGACCGAGTGGCCGTCGTCGAAGCGGAGCACGATCGGCGCAGCGCCCGCAGGGCGCTGACCTCCGGCCCCGGCGGTCTGGAGCGGCGACGGTGCGCTCGGACGCTGCGGGGGCGGCCCCTGCGGCGGTACCGGGGGCGCGGATGAGGCCGGGCGAGGCGGAGCACTCTGCGGCTGCGGCGGCTGGGTCGGCTGCGGCGGGAGGCTCTGCGGGTGTGCGGGGCGGGGTGCGGGCGGCACCGGCGCCTGCGGCGGCGAAGCGAACGCGGCGGCCGGCGCCGCGGGACCGGCAGGCTGCTCGCCCTCGGCGAGCGGCGGGCCGAAGCGGGGCGGCACAGGGCGCAGGCCGGGAACGTCGTCGGGCAGTGGAGGCAGCGACGGCGGCTGCAGTCGCTCCCGGGGCTCAGCCTCGGTCTCCGCACCGGTGTCGGTGAGCGCGGCGGTCCGGGCACCGTCACCCGGCAGTGGGGTGGGGATGCGCTGCAACCCGGAATCGTCCTGGGCACCCTCGCCGGTCACCAGGCCGCCCAGGGGGCCGGATGGCGCCGCCGCCGTGCGCGGTGCCTGCTCGACCTCGACTTCGGTGCCGTCGACGACGGTGGTCTTGGACGCCTTCTCATGGATCCCGCGACGCCCGGCGTCCGCGAGGATCGACCAGGCGGGGAGGTACACCAGCGGCGCGAGCACGTTGAAGACCAGCGAGCGAATGGCCGACGCGGGATAGCCCAGGGCGGCCCGGGTATCGGCGTCGACCACTTTGAGTCCGGCCAGCATCTTGCCGGGGCTGGCCGCGTAGGCGCCGTGCAGCACGATCGAGGCGATGATCGCGACGATCACGCCGCCACCGAGGAAGTACAGCCCCTTCTCGAGACCGGCCAGCACATTGATGATCAGTGCCACGGCGATCACCGTGGAGGCCAGGCAGAGGTCGGCGATGTACGCGAGCACCCGCAGCGCGATCGGAGCGCCGTCGGCCCGCTGTCCTCCGGTTGCTGTGTCTGACATCCTCCGCCTCACCTGCTACATCGTCGATCGTGCGTTGCTATTCGGCTCGTCGCCCCGGAACCCGGCGTACGCGCAGCCTCGACGCTAGCGCGATTCCCCCGGCACCGGCAGGCGACATGCCGTCACCAGCCGCGTTCCGCCAGGCGGTGCGGCTGCGGGATGTCGTCGACGTTGATGCCGACCATCGCCTCGCCCAGCCCACGGGAGACCTCGGCGAGCTTGCCGGGGTCGTCGTAGAAGGTGGTCGCGGCGACGATCGCCTTCGCGCGCTGCTCCGGGTTGCCCGACTTGAAGATGCCCGAACCCACGAACACGCCCTCGGCGCCGAGCTGCATCATCATGGCCGCATCGGCGGGTGTCGCAATGCCGCCCGCGGTGAACAGGGTGACGGGCAGCTTGCCGTTCTTGGCGACCTCGACGACGAGGTCGTACGGAGCCTGCAGTTCCTTGGCCGCCACGTACAGCTCGTCCTCGGGCAGCGAGGTGAGGCGACGGATCTCGTCGCGGATCTTGCGCATGTGCGTGGTGGCGTTGGAGACGTCGCCGGTCCCGGCCTCGCCCTTGCTGCGGATCATCGCGGCGCCCTCGGTGATGCGGCGCAGGGCCTCGCCGAGGTTGGTCGCGCCGCAGACGAACGGCACCGTGAAGGCGAACTTGTCGATGTGATTGGCGTAGTCGGCCGGGGTCAGGACCTCGGACTCATCGATGTAATCGACGCCGAGGGCCTGCAGGATCTGCGCCTCGACGAAGTGGCCGATGCGGGCCTTGGCCATCACCGGGATCGAGACGGCGGAGATGATGCCGTCGATCATGTCGGGGTCGGACATGCGGCTCACGCCGCCCTGCGCGCGGATGTCGGCGGGCACGCGCTCCAGGGCCATGACGGCCACGGCCCCGGCGTCCTCGGCGATCTTGGCCTGCTCGGGGGTGACCACGTCCATGATCACGCCGCCCTTGAGCATCTCGGCCATGCCGCGCTTGACGCGTGCGGTGCCGGTGACGGGTGCGGTCTGGGGATCAGTGGTCACTGACGGGTCTCCTTGAGCGGGGTGGGACGTGTGGGGTCCCAGTATTCCCGATGACGGTGCGCCTTCCGCCGGGTGGGTCACACGCCTTCCCGCATACACTTCAGGCATGGGCGGATTCATCGACGTGTACTCGATCGAGCCGGAGACCGAGCTCACCGGCCCCGAGTTCGACCCCGCACTCGTCGCCGCATTCGTCGACCGGTGGTCGCTCACGGCACTCGGCGACGGCGAGTACCTGGCACCGGAGAACGAATACGGCTATCAGTCGGAGATCAGCGTCGACGCCCACGGCATGTCCATCAGCCGGCCGACCCAGGCCGATGTGGATCGCGCCATCGACTTCATGGTCACGGTCGGTGGAACGATCGCCAGTTCGTCCAACCCCTTCATCTCCACCGATACCCGCTGGCTCGACGTGCCGCCCGATGACGAGCGGATGGTCTTCGTGGTCGCCGACGCCGCCGGGGCACGGGACGCCTTCGACATCCAGAACGCCCCGCCCGGCGTCTGGGACATCCGCGCGGGCTACGAGGCGGTGCCGATCATCGTGGGGCGTCCTATGGCCGGGTATCCACCGGAGCTGTGTTGGAACGGATGGCTGGTGATGTTCCACGCGGACGAGATCGAGGTCCAGGTGGTTCCCGACCACGGTTTCTGGGGCGTACCGCTGCGCGACGTCGAACCGGGTCGTGTGTACCTCGCCAACGGCTGGACCGTCCGCGAGGTGGACGGTGCGCTCGTCGCACGTCGCGCCCGCACCGTACGGATCACGGAATCCGGCGGTGTTCCCCTCATCTCCGAATCGACGTGACTCACAAACCGGCGGTTTTCTCGGCCACCCGGCGAATAGCGGCGCATGACCGAGAAAACCGCCGGTTTCCGAACTAGTCGATGGCGATAGGGGCACCGGCCGGCACGCCGCCGGCAGCGAGCGCCGCCCGCACATCGGCGACGAGGCCCGGGAGCGCCTGCGGGTAGACGGGGTCGGCGAGACCGGTCACGTCGTCCGGCTGGCACCACCGCATCTCATCGATGGTGTGCAGTTCGACATCGGTGAGCCCGGCAGGGCGCGGATCGAACCGGTCGACGGTCGCAGCGAAGAAGTACTCGTCGGAGTCCATGACGTCGCCGTCGAAGGCGAACACCGCCTCGCGCCGGTAGAGCGGACCGAGCAGGGAGCCCGGGGACAACTCGAGCCCGGTCTCCTCCCGGACCTCCCGCAGCGCCGCCGCCGCCAGTTCCTCCCCCGGCTCCACACCGCCACCGGGTGTGAACCAGAACCGGTCGCCGGTGTTGCGGGGATCATGGCCGTGTACCAGCAGCACCGCACCGTCGCGGTCGACGAGGATCACCCGCGCCGACACCCGCCGGTCCCCGCTTTCCGCGAGCAGCGCCGCCGGCAGCACACCGCCGCGATCGACGATGTCGAAGTAGCGCGGCATCGGCGCGGTGCCGCCCAGGTGCAGCCAGCGCACGAACCGGCGGCCCCGCAGCGCCCGGGTGTCGCGGACCGCGTCGTTGTGAAACCGGCGGGCCATGGTGACACGGGTGTCGGCGTCGGCGATCTCGGCGACCAGCGACCGCGGCAGGGTTTCCACGTCGATGGCCCCGATAGCGGCAGAGAGTTGGTTCTCACGCACCTCGCGGTTATCGCGGTCGGCGTTCTCCGCGCGGTCGGCGATGAGGCGCAGTGCCCGCCCCTGCTCAACGGGGATCGATGCGGCGACGGCACGGGCGACCACCGCTCGCCGAGCGAGCGCGGATTCCAATGCCTGGTACGAGAGGTCCGTGCGCACATGCAGCCGGTCAAGACGGTGCGCGGTCTGGTAGGCCAGTACGGCGACGATCAGTACCGCCGCGACGATCAGCCCGATCACGAGCACGGTGGTGGCGGTCAGGTTCAGCACGGCAGCCTCAGTCGTCGATGCTCACGACCACGCCCGGCACGGCGACGGTCTCGTACACGCGGAGTACCTGTTCGGCAACGACCGACCAGTCGAAACGCCACACCGCCTCCGACGCGCGCGCGACCTGGGCACGACGGGCCTCCTCATCGGACAGCAGGCCGGCGACCGCGGCCCCGAGTGCGGCCCCGTCGCCGACCGGGACGAGCACGCCGCACTCCCCCGCGTCGAGCACGCGCTCAAAGGCGTTGAGGTCACTGGCCACCACGGCGGCACCGGCGGCCATGGCCTCGACCAGCACGATGCCGAAGCTCTCGCCGCCCAGGTTCGGCGCAACGTAGACGTCGGCCGATCGCAGCGCGGCCGCCTTCTCGTCATCGGTGACGGCGCCCAGCAGTCGGAGGTGCTTCGCATACGGTCCGGCGTCGCGGAGCAGCTTCTCCTCGTCGCCCCGACCGATCACCAGGACCTCGACATCGGGCTGCGCCGCGACGATCGCGGGCAATGCCTCCAGGAACACCGCCATGCCCTTGCGGGGCTCGTCGTACCGGCCCAGGAACAGGATGGTCTTACCGGGGCGCGGATAGCCGGGCAGCGGGTCCCCCTCGGCGAAGTGCGCAACGTCCACGCCGTTCGGGATCTCGATGGCATCGGATCCGAGGGACTCCATCTGCCAGCGGCGGGCCAGTTCAGAGACGGCGATTTTGCCGCGGATCTTCTCGTGCGACGGACGCAGCACACTCTGGAACACCGACAGCACGAGCGACTTCTCGGTGGACGTGTGGAACGTCGCGACGATCGGCCCGTCGGCGATGGCCAGCGCGAGCATCCCGAGACTGGGTGCGTTCGGCTCGTGCACGTGCAGGACATCGAACTCGCCGTCACGAATCCAGCGGCGAAGCCGGGAGAAGGCGACCGGACCGAAACTGAGGCGCGAAACCGAGCCGTTGTACGGGATCGCGACGGCCTTGCCGGAGGAGACGGCGAAGTCGGGCAGCACCGTCTCCTTCGACGACGGGGTGAGCACCGAGACCTCGTGGCCGCGCGCGATGAGTACACGAGCCAGGTCGACGACGTGGGCCTGCACCCCGCCCGCGACGTCGAACGAGTACGGGCAGATCATCCCGATCCGCATCAGCGCTCCTGCGGCCCGAGGATGCGCTCACGCCGGGCCTGTGACCAGTCGGCCTCCCAGAGCGGCTGCAGCATGTGCCAGTCGGCGGGATGCGCGGCGATGTTGTCCGCGAAGGCGTTCGCGAGTCGCTGCGTCGCGTCCTCGATACCGAGGCTGACGTCGATCGGAGGTCCGGCCTTGAAACCCCAGGCGTCGCCCTCGAACCAGCAGTGCACCGGCAACAGCGGGGCACCGGTGTCGATCGCCAGCTTCGCCGGGCCGGCGGGCATGCGGGTGCGTTCACCGAAGAAGGTGACCGGCACGCCGTGGCGGGCCAGATCGCGCTCACCGAGCAGGCAGATCGGGCGACCCGCGCGCAGACGCTCTGCCAGTGCAGGCATCGGTGGCTGCTCGCCACCGGAGGTCGGGAAGATCTCGAACCCCAGGGACTCGCGGTAGTCCACGAACTGGCGGAACAGCGATTCGGGTTTGAGGCGCTCGGCGACGGTGGCGAACCTGCCGTACTGCTGCACGAGCCACACCCCGGCCATGTCCCAGTTGCCGCTGTGCGGAAGTGCGAGCACGGCGCCCTTCCCGTCGGCCATGGCCTCGTGGACGCTGGGGGCTTCGACGTACTGGTCGAGTGTGCGACCGAGTTGCGTGAGATCCATGGACGGGAGCCGGAACGACTCACGCCAGTACCGCGCGTACGACCGCGCTGACGCCTCGATCAGGCTCTGCGGCACCGCATCCGGCGTGGTGCCGAGCACCCGCGCCAGGTTCTTCCGGAGCTGGACGTTCTCGCCGCGAGCGCCCAATCGACCACCCAGGTCGTCGAACAGGAACCGGGCGGCGGCCTCGGGCATCCGTTTCGTGATCGCCCACCCGGAGCGATAGGCGAGGTCAGCGGCCTCCTCGCGCGGGTTGATCACGCCTGATCCCCTTCGTGCTGCGCGGCCGCCTGGGGCAGCGGCAGCAGATCGGTGGCTCCGGGCGAGTGGCGCACGCTCATGGCGCGTTGGAACACGGTGATGATACTGGTGACGGCGAGCAGCCACATCGCGATGTGGATGGCCCACCAGAGACCGAGTCCGGTGAATCCGGCTCCGACGAGAACGATGATCAGGCGC
Source organism: Tsukamurella paurometabola DSM 20162 (assembly GCF_000092225.1). Lineage (NCBI taxonomy): Bacteria > Bacillati > Actinomycetota > Actinomycetes > Mycobacteriales > Tsukamurellaceae > Tsukamurella > Tsukamurella paurometabola. The sequence continues at coordinate 2,005,024 of NC_014158.1, read as the reverse complement.
TCGGGGCGTTCGATCCACCCGCCGTCTCCCTTGAGACCGGAGGCTTCGGCGCGGGCCTTGGCGTAGCTGATCACCTGGGATGTGACCAGGCAGATCAGAGTGGCGATCAGCAGGTTGTAGCGGTTGTTCTCGGTGAACACGGCCCACCACGCGAGACCGGCGAAGATCGCACCGTCGGCGATCCGGTCGCAGGTGGCGTCGAGCCATGCACCGAACCGGGTGCCGCCGCCGCGGGCGCGGGCCATGGCCCCGTCGAGCATGTCGAACATGACGAAGAACCAGATCACCAGAGCGCCGGCGAACAGGTGATCGGTGGGAAAGAGCCACAGCGCCGCGGTCACCGAGCAGACGGTCCCGAACAGAGTCACCGCGTCGGGCGTCAGGCCCGTCTTGATCAGCGTCTTTCCGATCGGAAGGGTGACCTTGGACACCGCCTCGCGACTGAAGATCGAAGACACTAGACCTCCTCCCAGGCCTTCGCCATGAGCGCCCGGGTCTGTCCCAGAAGCTGCGGCATCACCTTAGTGCCCGAGAGCACCGTGATGTAGTTCGCATCGCCGGGCCAGCGCGGCACGATGTGTTGGTGCAGGTGCTCGGCGATCGAACCACCGCCCGAGCGGCCCAGGTTGAAGCCCACGTTGAACGCGGCGGGCCGAGAGATCCGCTTGATCACTCGGATCGTCTTCTGGGTGAGCTTGATCAGTTCGAAGGCCTCGTCGTCGGTCAGCTCCTCGAGATCGGCGACCTGACGATACGGAACCACCATGCAATGACCCGGGTTGTACGGGAACAGGTTCAGCACCACGTAGCAGTGTTCGCCGCGGGCAACGATGAGGCCGTCCTCGTCGGCCAGCTTGGGGATCTCCAGGAAGGCGGTGCTGCCCTCGGGGACGGGAGGGGTGTCGACGAGGTATCGCATCCGGTACGGCGTCCACAGCCGTTCGATGCTCTCATCGCCGTCACCCACACCGAAATCGCGGTGTGCGTCGCTGGATTCGTCGACCATGTCGTTTCCCCTCCCGTCTCGTTCGTTTCCGTCAGGGCGTGACGACGGTGCCCAGCAGCTCGGCCGTCGGCGATTCATTGCGACGCGCGCGCACCCACTCCACGATCCGCTGGACGGCATCGTCGACGGGGACCTCGTTGACCTGGGTGCCGTCGCGGAACCGGAAGCTGACGGCACCGGCTTCGCGATCGCGCTCCCCCGCCAGCAGCATGAACGGAACCTTTTGGGTGGTGTGGTTGCGGATCTTCTTCTGCATCCGATCGTCGCTGTGGTCGACGTGGGCGCGGATGCCTTCGGCACGGAGTTTGCGGATCACGGTCTCCAAGTGATCGCCGAACTGCTCAGCCACGGGGATGCCGACGACCTGCTCGGGTGCCAGCCACGCCGGGAACGCACCCGCGTAGTGCTCGGTGAGCACACCGAAGAACCGCTCGATGGAACCGAACAGAGCGCGGTGGATCATCACCGGACGCTGTTTGGTGCCGTCCGGCGCGGTGTACTCGAGCTCGAACCGCTCGGGCAGGTTGAAGTCGAGCTGGATCGTCGACATCTGCCAGGTACGCCCCAGGGCGTCCTTCGCCTGCACCGAGATCTTCGGCCCGTAGAAGGCGGCGCCGCCCGGATCGGGTACCAGGTCGAGGCCCGAGGCTTCGGCAACCTGCTGCAAGGTCTTGGTGGCTTCTTCCCAGACGTCGTCGTCGCCAACGTACTTCTCGGGATTCTTGGTCGACAGCTCCAGGTAGAAGTCATCGAGGCCGTAGTCCTTGAGCAGCGACAGCACGAACTTCAAGGTCGTGGTGAGTTCGCCATGCATCTGCTCCTTAGTGCAGTAGATGTGCGCATCGTCCTGAGTCATTCCGCGCACCCGAGTCAGGCCGTGAATCACCCCGGACTTCTCATACCGGTAGACGGAGCCGAACTCGAAGAGCCGCAACGGCAGTTCCCGGTACGACCGGCCGCGGGCGTCGAAGATCAGATTGTGCATCGGGCAGTTCATCGGCTTGACGTAGTAGTCCTGGCCGGGCTTGGTGACGTTGCCCTCGTCGTCGTACTCGGCGTCGAGGTGCATGGCCGGGAACATGCCGTCCTTGTACCAATCGAGGTGCCCCGAGACCTCGTAGAGAGCGCTCTTAGTGAGGTGCGGGGTGTTGACGAACTCGTACCCGGCGTCCACATGACGCTGCCGCGAGTACTCCTCCAGTTCCTTGCGGATGATGCCGCCCTTGGGGTGGAACACCGGCAGGCCGGAACCGAGGGCGTCGGGGAAGCTGAACAGGTCCAGCTCGGCACCGAGCCGGCGGTGGTCGCGCTTCTCCGCCTCGGCCAGCAGCTCCAGGTATTCGTCCTGTGCCTCCGGGGACTCCCATGCGGTGCCGTAAATGCGCTGAAGGTCGGCGTTGTTCTGGTCGCCACGCCAATACGCCGCGGAGCTACGGGTGAGCTTCACGGCCGGGATGTACTTGGTGGTGGGCACGTGCGGTCCGCGGCACAGATCACCCCAGATCCGTTCGCCGGTACGGGGATTGAGATTGTCATACGCGGTCAGTTCGGCCCCGCCGACCTCCATGACCTCGCTGTCGTCGGCAGCGCCCTTGTCGTCGATCAACTCGAGCTTGTACGGCTCTCCCGCCAGCTCGGCGCGGGCCTCGTCCTTGCTCGCGTAGACACGGCGGCTGAACTTCTGACCCGCCTTGATGATCTGCTTCATCTTCTTCTCGAGGTTCTTCAGATCCTCGGGGGTGAACGGCTCGGCAACGTCGAAGTCGTAGTAGAAACCGTCCGTGATGTACGGGCCGATCCCGAGCTTGGTACCGGGGAAGCCGTCCTGAACCGCTTGCGCCAGAACATGCGCCGCGGAGTGCCGGATCACATTGCGGCCGTCGTCGGTGTTCGCCGCCACGGCCTCGACCTCGGTGTCGGTCTCCGGGACCCAGCTGAGGTCCTTGAGGGTGCCGTCGGTCGTCTTCACCACCACGACGGCCTCGGGGCCCTTGTTGGGAAGATCCAGCTCGCGCATGGCGGCCCCGGCGGCGATTCCGGCGGGGACGACGAAGGTGGTGCTCACGGTGCTCCTATTCATGCGGGCGGCATACCTGGCCGCACGCGGGTTGTGTGTGCACCGATCCTATCGGTCGCTTGCCACCGATAATCGGCGGCGGCGCTCCTCCGGCGTCTGCCGTGGGCAACTCAAGCATTTACGGGTTCCCGGGCACAGGTACAGCAGGCAGCAGGAGCCCCGTCGAACGACGATGCCGCGGCCGGCTGCGGATTCGAACCGAGCCGATGGTGCGTGGGGCGCGCAGTGAGCCAGCGCCTCGTCGGCGCGGGCGGTGGGATCGGCCGAGGCGAGGGCGGCGGATGCCACAGAATCGGTGGCAATGGCCCACAGTGCGCGTTCGGGCGCACCAGAAGCGGCGGCGACCGCAGAGACATCGGTGCGCAGGCGGCGACCGAGACTGTGCAGCGGCGTCGCCGTGAGCGGAGGTTCGTCGGTCTGCGGCCAGCTCCCGGGCCCGACGGTGACCCCGGCCCGATCAGCATCGCGTCCGTCGACGAGGGCCAGGCGCGCCAACGCACCGGACAGGGAGTACCAGTACAGGGTTCCCGCGACCCGCCGATCGGGGGCGCGCATCGACCGGCGCAATTCGTCGATGACTGCGGCGAGATCCCCGCCGGGCATCAGCTGTTATCGCCGAAAATGGGGCTCTGCAACCATGACCAGTCGATGCCGAACCATCCGCCCACCATGCCGAGAGCGCCGAGTAACCACAACGTCAGCAGCACGATGGCACAGGTTCCCAACCCGAACAGACCCTTGACCACCACGTTCTGCTTGCCGAGCCACTCGGCGAAACGGTCGTAGCGGGCGCGGGCGAACTTCAGCAGTCGGTGCGCCCACTCGAATTCGCTGGCCAGGATGCCCAGGCCGGCGAACACGATCAACCAGCCCGGTCCGGGATACGGGATGGCGATGATGCCGGCGATGAGCACGGCGCCGCCGATCACGCCGACGGCGATCCGCCATGCCAACTGCCCTTGGCGGGTTGACTTCACGCGATCGCGCCACGTGTGCAGGCGCGCCAGGGGCGAACCGCCTCCGGCGCCGCTATCGGTGTCGTGGTCAGGCATTCCCCCAGCGTACCGACTCGGTGGCGCGCGATGCCGCCACGACGCCGCTAGTCGGCGACCTCTTCGAGCAGCGGGAGCGCGACGGCGTCGCCGATCACGGGTGCCGTGGACTGCAGTTCGTGGTCGAGGATCTGGACGGCGACACCGAAGGCGCGCTCGACTTCGATGAAGGAGACGGAGGATGGGAAGGTGGCCTGGATGGTGTCTCGCTCCTGACGGGGCAGGTACCCGGCGGGCGCTCCGGTGCGCGCACCGATCAGGGCGATGAGTGCATCACGAAGCGGATCGAGTTGCGCCGCTGCCCCGGGCCCGTCACCACGGCGCAGCGCGGCGCGGGTTCGGAGCGCCCCGAGCCAGGCTGGTCCGATCAGATCGACCGTGCCGACCTCGAGCGTCGGCTGCGGGTCGGTAACGCCGAAGAGCTGCTGAAAGGGTTCGCCGGCACGCGGTCCGAACAAGTCCGCGGGCACGACGGCGATCCGCGCCGTCAAGAGGTTCGGCAGCAGGAACACCGGGGTGCCGTTCTCCACCGTGTGGTGGATCGCACCGAAATCCCGGTAGAGGGTACGAACGAGGCGCTCGCGCACGTCCTCGATGGCGGCACCGGGCGCGGCGGCGAATTGAAGGTCGATGCCGGTGACGTCATCGAGCATGCCGATCGCCGCGGCACCGACGACGGCGCCGGCCACGAAGTCCTCGGAGTCCTGAGCGCTCCCGATCAGCCTATTCGCGATACCCTGCCGTTCTTCTGACGTGAACATGGTATTCACGGTAACGGCTCGGCGTACAGCACGTCCCACCCAGTTGGTCCCGCCCGATCATCGCCCGAGAAGCCGCTCGACCTCAGTGACGACACGGCCCGCACCGTCTTCGTGCCGGATGCGTTCGGCGATCCGCGCCGCGGCCTCCCGGTACGACGGGTCGGTGATCGCAGCCGTCACTGCGTCGGTGAGGCGCTCGGCGCGCAATGCCGGTCGTGGCAGCGTCGCGGGGCTCACTCCGAGGCGGCGGAGTTGCTCCGCCCAGAACTGCTGATCACCGCCGGGCGAGGGCACGCCGACCGTCGGAACTCCCGACCGAAGACCGGAAGCGGTGGTGCCCGCGCCACAGGAGTGCACCACCGCCGCGACGCGACTGAACAGCCAGTCGTAGGGGACGGTGCCGATGGAGAGGGTGTGCTCGTCGTTCTCCACCGTCAACCCTGCTCCCCCGGCCTGCACCAGGAACCTCTGTCCCGAGCCGAGCGCCGCCGCCCGCACCGTATGGGCGAGGCGGTCGCGCTCGGCATCGGTCACCGGAAGGCTGCCGAACCCGACGAATACCGGCGGCGGACCGGCGGCCAGGAATTCTTCGAGGTCCACAGGTGCCGTCCAGCTTTCGAGTCCTCGCGACCACCAATAGCCGGTGACATTGATACCCGTCCGCCAGTCTGCGGGGCGCGGGAGTACCGACGGGGAATAGCCGTACAGGATCGGCCACTCCTGCGCGGTGCGGGTTCGGCGGAGTGCCCGTGCGGACTGCACCGGGAGGCCGAGGCGCCGACGGAAATCGGCGACGGCACCGCCGTATACACGGTCGACCGCGGCGACCGCGAGGTTCCCGACCGCACGGTTGCCCGGCCCGCCCAGCGATCGGGCTCCGAGCAGACTGGGCGGGTAGGCACGGGTCGCGGACATCGGCTGGAACCGGAGGCCGAGCGTTGGGATGCCGTGCGCCTCAGCGAGGGCGTGCCCGGGGAGCTCGGTGAACGGAGTGAGCATCACCAGATCTGGCTCCAGATCCGCGACGACATCGAGGAAACTGTTGCCCAGCCTGCGGATTCCCGCCGGCTTCACCACCTGGAGCGCCACCTTGAGGGCGTCCTCCTCGCCGGTTTCCAGGTCGCGGTCGACATCGAAGGAGATTCCGCGCGTTTCGAGCCCGGTCGCGCGGACCTCGTCATCCAGTTCGCCGTTGGAGGTGAGCACTACGCGGTGGCCGGCGTCGCGGAGTCGGCAGCCAATGTCAGTGAGCGGCATGATGTCGCCGCGGGAACCGTAGGCGGCGATGAGAACGGTGGCCATGATTACTCTTTCGCTCGCACGGCGCGGGTGAACGCATCGACCAGGTCCTCGCCATACCCGGCGAGGTCGGCATCCGGGGCGGCGATCGATCGCATGAGGGCTGCGCCGATCGCCCCGCGGACCGCCGTGGCCATCGAGTCTGCGGATAGTTCACGGAATTCGCCGGATACGATGCCGTCCCGGAAGATCCGTTCCAGCTCGACCTCGGCCAGAGCTTCCGCGAACTCCGGATCCACATCGAGATCCTGCACCCTACGACCGTCCGCGGAGCGGTACCCGGTGGCGATCTCGGTCAGCGCGATCTGATGAGAGCGGTGGCTCTCGATAAAGGAGATATGCGCACGAATATGTGCCGCCAGCTTCCCGGTCGCCGTCGTTTCGGCGGTGACCGCCGGGCGCATCGTTTCCAACAGCGACCGATAGCATTCGGCCACCACAGCCGCGACCAGGTCATCCTTGTGGCCGATGTGATGCATCACCACGCTGAGGCCCACGTCGGCGCGCTCGGCGATCTTTCGCACGGAGGCCTGCGCGTAGCCGAGTTCGGCGATGGTTTCGATCGCGATCTGCACCAGTTGTCGACGCCTGGTCTGCCCGATGAAACTCTCTTTGGATCGCATGAACCAATAATAGATCAGTTGATCCAACTTTGCGAGAGATCGGTGGACAGAGGGAGCTGAGCTGGCGGGATACAGCCACCACCGTCGCAACGCACCTCTGTGAGTAGTGTCACCGGCCGCCAGGCTGCAACGCCATCGCCTCGGGTCTAGCGTTTCACCATGGCAGAGAACACTTTTGCAGTTGTGATCCCGGCCTACAACGAGGACGACGTCATCGAGGAATGCCTGGAGCGACTTCTCGCCGAGGGCCCCGAGATCGATGAGATCATCGTGGTCGACAACAACTCTTCGGATCGCACCGTCGACCTGGTCGAGAAGCTGGCCGAGTCGAATACCGCCGTCAAGCTCATCCACGAAGCCCGCCAAGGGCTGGTGTACGCACGCAACACGGGTCTCGACGCCGCAGAATCGTCGGTGATCGCCCGGATAGACGCCGATACCGTCGTCGCGCCGGGTTGGGCCCGGCGACTACGAACCTTCTTCGACACCGACGACGGCCGGGCGTTCGACGTCGTTTCAACTCTCGGCGAGTTCCGCGGCTTACCGGGGAGGAACTTCCAAGCGGCACTGAACAAGTGGAACGACCCGCTGGGCCGCAACGCCAACCGCGCGCAACGAGTGAGCTACTGCTTCGGTCCGAGTATGGCGTTCCGCGCCGAGACCTGGCACCGGATCCGATCCCGGGTCGCAATGCGCCGGGACATCTTCGAGGACGTCGACATCGCACTGTGCGTCGAAGAGTCCGGCGGCGCCTGCGGATTGATCAGGGATGTCGTAGTGGAGGTCTCGCCGCGGCGGTTCTACACCGGCGTGGCGAGCTACGCCACGTACGCCGCTTACCTTCCCCGCACCTTCTGGCTGCACGGCCGGCGCGTGACCGCGGCGTGGTTGACCGCGGCGCTGCCCCTGACGGTCGGGTTCCATGCGGTACGGCTCGCGATCCTGCGCGGGATCGGCGACGGTGGATTCTCCGTCCGCGACATGTTCCGGAGCACCGGAACCGAGCGCGAGCGACCATGAGGCGACCGCCGCCCGCGATCCTGGGCGCCCTCCTGCCCGTTCTCGCCTATTTCAGTGCGACCCGATTGGCCGGACTGTCGCAGCTCAACGGGGTCGTACTCGGAATCGTCACCGGACTGGTGATCGTGTCCTGGCGAATGCTGGCGACCCGACAAGTGGGACAGCTGGAATTGTTCACCACCGCGATTCTGGCGGTGTCACTCATTCCGTCGCTGGTGACGGGAGAGCCGCGAATCGCGTTGGCGGCACAATCGATTGATGGCTTCTTTGCCGCGGCATACTTCCTCGGATCGTCCTTCACCCGCCGACCACTCGTCGCGAGCATCCTCGGACCGATGTATGTGAAGTTCCTCAAGGTGACTCCCGAGACCTGGGACCGTTGCCTGGAAGAATCTCCGCGTTTCCGCACCCGCATTCGCCTGATGAGCGTGGTGTGTGCGGCGACGGCGGTCACCGGTTCGGCAGCGGGCCTGTACCTGGCGCTTCACTATCCGATCGACACTGTGGTTTTGGTGGGCCCGGTGATCGGATTCGTGCTGGTGCCACTGGCACTGCTGGTTATCAAGCTGGCGGACCGGCCGCTGCGTACCGAGCTGCGCGGATTCGGCCCCGCGACCGACCCTGTGTAGCTGGACCCGCGGTCACGAGACCCGCGACGATTCACCTGCGCAGGGTCACTGCCGACCCCGACACGCGAAAACCACACCGAATGAACCGTCCGGCGTAACGCTCGATTCGTCAGTCACTCCGTAGACCCACCGGGTTCCATCCGCCATCGTCACCTCGAAGGAAGCGACGTCGGCGTCCCCGAGTACGGCCCCATCCATCGGGCCGCCCCGTGCGATCGCGACACCAGGTACGTCCGTTCCGTGCATTCAGCTCTGAGTGAGGTCCTGCGCGAGCATCACGATGATGCCGCTGGGACCGCGGAGGTAGGTGAGCTTGTAAACGTTCTCGTAGGTGGCCACACCACGAAGCGGATAGCACCCGTGGGTTGCCGCGATCGCGAGCGCGTCGTCGAGATCATCGACGGAGAAGGCGACCCGGTGCATGCCGATCTCGTTCGGCAGAGTCGGGCTCGTCTCGATCGCATCGGGATGGATGTACTCGAACAGCTCCAGTCGCCCCCGCCCGTCCGGCGTCTGGAGCATCGCGATCTTGGCATGGTTGCCGTCCAACCCGACTGCCGTGTCCGCCCACTCTCCGCTGACCGTCTGTCGGCCCAGGACTGTCAGTCCCAGGTCGGTGAAGAAGGCGATCGTGGCCTCGATATCGCGGACCGCGATACCGACGTTCTCAAGTGTGATGCTCATGCGGATCACGCTACTGAGAACGCCGCCGTCTGACGCCACATCAGAAGAGTGCGAACAATCGTCGTACGCGCCTCGTCGTCCACCGAGAGGCGGTGTAATCGGGACAGACGCCTGGCACGCGCCGCGACCGATCGCATCCGCGCGAGCTCCGAAACGAAGAAAACCGCCTGTCACCAGGCGGTTTTTCGGTGGTCCTAGCTGGGATCGAACCAGCGACCTTCCCCGTGTGAAGGGGACGCTCTCCCACTGAGCCATAGGACCGAAGTCGCGTTCAACCTCGCGTTACCGCTCGGCCGAACGAGAGAGAACATTAACACGACGCCTGAGCGGAAGGGTAATCGGGGCACCTACCTGCGGCTATCGTCGGCAGGGTGAGCCGACGAGGCTAGATGATGCTTCACCACCTCGCCGACTGCGACGCGAATACAGGGTGACCAGGCGATTTGTTAACCGCTCGATGTTCACGTACTGTTCTCTCTCGCACCGGGAAGGCGCCGAAAGGGCCGGTCCGGCTGTGATTGCGGATGTAGCGCAGTTGGTAGCGCATCACCTTGCCAAGGTGAGGGTCGCGGGTTCGAATCCCGTCATCCGCTCGAAGTGGGCTTACCGTGGCGGTGTGGCCGAGTGGTGAGGCAACGGCCTGCAAAGCCGTGCACACGGGTTCGATTCCCGTCGCCGCCTCCAACACGCTCAGCCACTCCGCAACGGAGCGGCTGAGCGCCACTTCTTGTTACGCGCGATTAGCTCAGTGGGAGAGCGCTTCCCTGACACGGAAGAGGTCACTGGTTCAATCCCAGTATCGCGCACCACGAAGTAAACCCGCTGGAGACGGCGGGTTTTTTCGTATCTCCACCCTGCACTCATCCAGAGTCTGCACCGAAACTGCGGATTCGTACGCCATCGCCGGCTTCCGCAGACATTTCCGCAGACTCGACGAGTACGCCTGTGCACGTACCCGCGTTGCAGGTGACCGCAGTCACGTTTCACATTCGGGCAGAGAACCAATCCCGCTATCCCCCACCCTCTTCGAGGTGCCGACTGTCCGTCGTGTACGTTAAGACGAGCCTCAACAGCAGGCGGATGTAGCGCAGTTGGTAGCGCATCACCTTGCCAAGGTGAGGGTCGCGGGTTCGAATCCCGTCATCCGCTCCAGAAGCCCCGGTCGCGTATGCGGCCGGGGCTTCAGCCATTTCTGTACGCTGATGCAATGACCATCGAGATCCTCCGGAGGCTCCCCCGGTGGGGCGACTTCTCCGCGCCGTGGATCGCGGTGGTCGCCCTGTTCCTCGCCAGCGTCACCGTGACGGACGGTGCCGCCGCCCTGGTGGGAATCACACTCGCTATCGCCATCGCGGCCCTATGCCAGGCGGCAACAGCGGACCGGGACGGCGGCGCACCGTCGGGCCCGAGAACCGGCCGAGAACCGGACCAACGCCTGCGAGGCGCCTATCGCCGCAGTTTCATGCCGAACGGGGCCGGGCGGCCCCGTCGACCCCGAGCACCCGGCTTCGCCGCCACCGCGGCGTAGCTCCTCAGCACACGCCGCACGCGTCCCCATTCCGCGCGTCGCGGTCACGCACGCGCACTCACGCCTGCGAGGTGCTCTTTTCATGCTCGATGTCGTCTATTACCCGATTTCCGCCCTGCTCTGGCTCTGGCACCGCGTGTTCGGTGCGTTCCTGGGCGCCGACAACGGATTCGCCTGGGCATTGTCCGTGGTCTTCTTGGTCTTCACCGTTCGTGCCGTGCTGCTCTGGCCGGGCCTCGTGTCCGCCCGGGCCGGGCGGCGCCTGGAGAGGATGCGCCCCGAATTGGACAAGCTGCGCAGGAAACACGGAAAAGACCCGCAGAAACTCGCACTGGAAACGCAAAAGCTCCAGCGCGAGCACGGTGTTCGTCCGTTGCTCGGCTGCCTCCCAGCACTGGCGCAGATCCCCGTCTTCTTCGGGCTCTATCACGTTCTTCGATCGTTCAACCGCACCGGCACTGGGCTCGGACAGCTCGGGCTCACCCCGGACCAGAACGCGAACACCGCGAACTACGTGTTCTCGGCTACCGATGTGCAGTCCTTCCTCAGCGCTCGACTGTTCGGCGCGCCGATCTCGGTCTCCATATCCAGTTCCGACACCGTCCTTGCTTCGTTCGCGCAGTTCGGCGGCATTCCTAGTCTGACGACGATCGCCGCGGTCGCGATTCCGCTCATGGCGATCGCCTGCCTCGCCACGCACATCAATGCGCGGTTTTCGGTCCGGCACCAGGCCATCGACCCCACGAGTGCAATGCAGTCCGACCTGATGCGCACGCTGATGCTGTGGGTGATGCCGCTGGGCAGCATCATCAGCGGCCCGATCCTGCCGATCGCCATCCTGCTGTACTGGGTCGCGAACAACGTGTGGACCTACGGCCAGCAGCAACTTGTGCACTTCGTGCTGGAACGGGAGGAACGAACGCCAGTGTCCTCACGTTCGTCGTGATGGCCACGGCCCGTCGGGCATGGCGCGATCCACGCCATGCCCGACGGTACCCGCGCGTCGGCGCCCGTTGATACCCTGACCACGGATCGTGACTGGCGCAAGTAGGTGGAGCACCACCGGGAAGCGATCATGACGACGATGCCGTGCGCCTGGGCCACCGACCCCAGGAGACCACCATGTCCACCAATCCCCTGCTACTGCGCGGCGATCTGCTCGCCGATGCCACCAACTCGGACAGTGCGCGTCGCGCCACGAGGTTCCACTCCGAGACCGGCGTCCGCCCCACTCTGGCAACAATCCTCGTCGGCGACGATCTCGCCTCGGCGACCTACGTGCGCATGAAAGAGCGGCGCGCCACCCGGGCCGGGATCAGGACACGACACGTCGACCTGCCCGCGTCGACCGACACCACACGCCTGGTCGACACCGTCGCAGCGCTGTCCGACGACCCGGACGTGCACGGAATCCTGCTGCAGCACCCCGTCGGCGAACACATCGATGAGCGAACGGCATTCGATGCGATCGCTCCGCAGAAGGACGTCGACGGAGTGACCTCGGCATCCTTCGCCGCCATGACACTCGGCGGCACAGGCTTCGCATCATGCACTCCCGGTGGCATCATCCGGCTCCTCGACCACTACGGCGTCACCGTGCGCGGTGCGAACACCGTGGTGATCGGCCGCAGCCCGATCCTCGGCAAACCGATGGCGGCCCTGCTTCTTCGCCGCGATGCCACGGTGACCGTCTGCCACTCGCGCACAAGAAATCTCGCAGACCACATCGCTGCCGCGGACCTCGTGGTGGCGGCCGTAGGGCAGCCCGAACTCGTCCGAGGTGAATGGATCAAACCCGGAGCCGTAGTGATCGATGCCGGCTACAACCCCGGTAACGTCGGCGACGTCGACTTCGCCGGTGCCTCGCGACGCGCATCGATGATCACCCCGGTACCCGGTGGTGTCGGTCCGATGACCATCGCGACGCTCTTGTCGCAGACAATCGACGCCGCCGAAGCCTCCGTAGATTCATCGTCAGGAGTCGCCGGCCCCAGACCAACGGCTGAGTAGGGCGGTCAGCGAACTCGATAGACAGATCGGGGCCACGTGTCCACCGACGTGGACCGTGCTGCTAGCTTCCGATCGTGACCGAGAACACGCAGGCACCGGCGACCACGAGCCCTGAGGAGGCGCTCAACGACCGGGTACGGGAGGCGTACCGGGCCGTGACCGACGAGGCACGCGCCGACAAGGTGGCCAAGCAGCACGCCCGCGGGAAGATGACCGCCCGCGAGCGAGTGGCGCTCCTCGCCAACGGCGGCTTCCACGAGTTCGGGGCATTGGCCGGGCCGGGGCCCGCACAACAGGGCGCCGCTCCCCTGGTAGCGCCGGGCGATGGTGTCGTGACCGGCATCGGCTACATCGACGGGCGTCCGGCGGCGATCGCCGCCTTCGACTTCACCGTGCTCGGTGGCAGCAACGGCGCCACCGGCATGGCGAAGCTCGACCGGTGCGCCGAGCGCGCCCTACTCGACGAGATCCCGCTGATCATGCTCATGGACGGCGGCGGGCACCGGATGCAGGAGGCCCTCGACTCCCGCCTCGCCGCGCCGGGGTCACGACTGCTCCTGCGGCTTGCTGACCTCTCCGGCCACGTACCCCTCGTGGCGGCGATGATGGGGCCGGGATTCGGTGCGCCCGCGAATATCTCGGCGTGTTGCGATTTCGTGACCATCGTCCGCGGCATGGGGACCATCGGCATCTCGTCGGCACCGCTCGTTCACGCCGCGACCGGTGAGACCCTCACCAACGACGAGATCGGTGGCGCCGATCTACAGGCCGACCGTGGTGTGGTCGACGTGGTCACCGATACCGAGCAGGAGGCAGTCGATTCGATCCGCGCCTTCCTCAGCTATCTCCCGGCATCCGCCACCGGCGACCCGATGATCTCCCCTGGCCCCGCCGAACCCGGCGACACCGCGGACGGCATCGACACCTTGATCCCTTCATCGATGCGGCAGGCGTACGACGTGGTCGACGTGATCGAGGCGATCGCCGACATCGACACCGTCTTCGAACTCAAGCGCCGGCACGCCCAGAACATCGTGACCGCATTCGTTCGCATCGACGGCCGCCCCGTCGGTGTGGTGGCGAATCAGCCCCGGTTCCACGCCGGCGCGCTCGACGCGAACGCGTGCGAGAAGGCGGCGCACTTCATCGCGGTCTGCGATACCTTCGGCCTCCCGCTGCTGATCCTCATCGACCTGCCGGGTTTCCTCGTCGGCGCAGGCGCCGAGGAGACGAATCTGGTGCGGCGCAGCGCACGCCTCGGTTACGAGCTGGCCGCGGCCACGGTGCCGCGGTTCGTGATCGTGACTCGAAAGGCGTACGGGGCGGCCTACATCGCGATGGGCGGCGGCCGCAGTATCGAGGCCGACCTCTCGCTGGCATGGCCCACCGCGGAGATCTGCGCGATCCCCATCGAGAGCGCCGTCGACCTCGCCTTCCGCAGTCAGTACGAGGCGGCGCCCGACCCGGCCAAGGCTCGCGGCGACCTGATCACGCTGTTCCAGGCGAGCGTCGACCCGCTGCTCGCCGCCGACGGATTCGGCATCGACGATGTCGTGCTCCCGTCAGCCACTCGGCCCATGCTGGCGGAGGCGTTGGGCCGCGTCCGGCGCCGCCCGCCGCGGGTACCCCACAAGCGCCGGTCCATCTCGCCGATCTAGGAGCGACGGTGCCGCCGCACGGCGTCGGTGTTCGCGCAGCGCGACGAGCAATACGACTGACGCCCGCCGCGACTGGTGTCGGCGAATACACGCGAACAGCCTTCGCGCGCACAAGAACCGAGGCGGCCACCCTCCGCCTCTGTGGTGAAGATCGCCAACCCGCCTGCGGTGACCGCCTTCACCCGGCCCAGGAGGGATTCGGACTCGGGTGTGAAGTGCAGGTGGGGTCGCCAGTCGTCGTGCGCCGTGAGGTAGATCCCCGCGGTCCCCTCGGCCAGGAGCCGGTTCACGGCCTCGCAGCGGTCGCCGACGGTGGTGGTGTGGAAGGGAGCACGCAACACGTCCGACCACACACCGAGGTCGCGCACCACGCCCCCGTCGAGTTCGATCCGGCGGATCTCATGGCCTCGCAACACCTCTGCGACGCGGTCGCCGGTCCACCCGCCGTCGCCCCTCAGGTTCACCAGGTCGACGGTGAGCCGCACACCGGTCATGTTGTCGTGGTCGAACTGCACCCGTCGATCATCCCGCCTGCGCGGCGCTCTCCGGCAGCGACACGGGAACCTCGACCACCGCGCCGACCGTCGTGATCCGCCGCGCCCCGCACGCACAGCGCTGGTACAGCACGATGCCCTGACTCGTGGGGTGGTGCGATTCGGTCTCCCAGGCGTGCAGTTGCTGCTCGATCTCGTCCATGCGGATCAGCGTGCGACCGGCTCATCAGACGTTTCAACCATTACATCGGCAGAGCCGGCACGCAGAGCTCCGACCAGCGGAATCACAGTGAACGCCACCGCCGGGACGATGCCGCCGACCACCCCGAAGACCCACGGGGGTGCGCCACCGAGCCGAGCGGCGAGCAGCCCGAGACCGCAGGCCGTGAGCGCGCAGCCGAGCGCGCCGAAGGTGGCGCTCCACCGACCGAAGAGCGCCCACATGAGCGGGAAGAAGTGCACACCGACCGCGATCAGGACCACGCTCAGCGAGAGGTCTTCGCGGCCGTTCGCACGCAAGACCGCACTTCCCGCCACGACGAGCACGACCTCGAAGCCGACCGCCGCCCAGTACCGCCGATTGCGGGCAAAACCCCGCTCCACCGGCTCCGATGCCGCCGCACCGCCCGCGGTCCGCCGGGCGACCGTCACGGAAGCGACGGCGAGCAGCGCCACCACCGCGACGCACGCCATCCAGACCGGGCGATCCACACCCTCGCGGCCCGGACCGAGCACCCACCACAGTGCGGCGATCGCCCCGACCAGCGTCCCCACCATCACCCGACCAGTGAAACACCGATTCGTACGCAGTGCTCATTGTCTACCCCCAGGGGGTATAGAATCCGAATCGATGACTCCCGACAGCTCGCCGAGCCTCCAGGGCCGATGCCCCGACACCGAACGTGCACCTCACCGCCTCGTTGCATACCCTAGGGGGGTATAGTATGTTGAGGTGGTGTCGAGGACAGGAGCAGCCATGAATCCCATGGTCACCATCGGGACCTACACCGCGGGGCTGGCAGTGGTCTTCGCCGCCGCATTCGCAGTGGGTTCCGCGATCGGCCCGGCGGCCGATCAGCCCGGACCGCACGTCACAGCACCGTCGACCAGCGAAGGGGGCCACGATGGCCACTGAGACCCACGCGCCCACCACTGTGGTGGACCTCGACATCGACGGTATGACCTGCGCCTCCTGCGCCAACCGCATCGAACGCAAACTCAACAAGCTCGACGGCGTCACCGCCACCGTCAATTTCGCGACCGAGAAGGCACACGTCACTACGCCCGCGGGCACCGACGCCGCGATCCTGATCGACGCCGTGGAACAAGCCGGTTACGCCGCGCACGTCCCCGCGCCGTCGGGCGACGAGACCATCGGCGATCCGACCGGCCGGACCCACGAGCCCGTCGACGCACTCCGTCAACGACTCGTGATCAGCGCCGCACTCACCATCCCGGTGATCGCGATGGCCATGATTCCGGCCCTTCAGTTCGACTACTGGCAGTGGCTGTCACTGACTCTGGCCGCCCCCGTTGTGGTGTGGGGCGCACTCCCCTTCCACCGCGCCGCCTGGACCAACCTCAAGCACGGCACCGCGACCATGGACACCCTGGTGTCGATCGGGACGCTCGCCGCCTTCGGCTGGTCGGTGTACGCACTGTTCTGGGGCGCCGCCGGGGTCACCGGCATGACGCACCCGTTCAGCTTCACCATCGAGCGGATGGACGGCACCGCCAACATCTACCTCGAAGCCGCGGCGGGCGTCACCACGTTCATCCTGGCCGGCCGCTACTTCGAGGCGAAGAGCAAGCGGCAGGCGGGTGCGGCGCTGCGCGCCCTCCTGGAACTGGGCGCCAAGGACGCCACCGTGCTCCGCGACGGCGTCGAGACACGCATCCCGATCAGCGAACTCACGGTCGGCGACGAATTCGTGGTGCGCCCCGGCGAGAAGATCGCGACCGACGGCCTCGTGGTCTCCGGCCAGTCCGCGATCGACGCTTCCCTGCTCACCGGTGAATCCGTTCCCGTCGAGGTGTGCGCGGGCGACGCCGTCACCGGCGCGACCGTCAACGCCGGTGGCCGCCTCGTGGTGCGCGCCACCCGCGTGGGCGCCGACACCCAACTGGCCCAGATGAGCCGGCTGGTCGAGGACGCACAGGCCGGAAAGGCCAAGGCGCAGCGCCTCGCCGACCGCATCTCCGGCGTCTTCGTGCCGATCGTGATCGCGATCGCCGTCGGCTCGCTCGGCTTCTGGCTCGGCTCCGGCCAGCCCGCGTCCATGGCGCTCACCGCGGCCGTCTCGGTGCTGATCATCGCGTGCCCCTGCGCCCTCGGACTCGCCACGCCGACGGCTCTGCTCGTCGGCACCGGACGCGGCGCGCAGCTCGGCATCCTGATCAAGGGTCCCGAAGCGCTGGAATCCACCCGCAGGGTCGACACCGTGCTCCTCGACAAGACCGGCACCGTGACCACCGGCATCATGAAGCTGCACGCCGTGCACGCCGCGCCCGGCGAGACCGAGACCGACGTGCTCGCCACCGCCGGCACCCTGGAGGCCGCCTCCGAGCACCCCATCGCCCGCGCGATCGCCCAGGCGGCACAGCACCGCGGCACCCTCGCCGCCGTCGACCAGTTCGTCAACGTCCCGGGCCTCGGCGTGCAGGGCATGGTCGGCGACCGCGCCGTCGTCGCCGGACGCCCGACACTGCTCGACGACTGGGCCATGCCCCTGCCCGACGACCTGCGCACTGCGTTCGACGAGGCGCAACACCGCGGCCAGACCGCGATCGCGGTCGGCTGGGACGGCGCCGCCCGCGGCGTGCTCGTGGTCTCCGACGAGATCAAGCCCTCCTCGAAGGACGCGATCAGCCGGCTCCGCGGCCTCGGGCTGCGACCGATCATGCTGACCGGCGACAACGAACCCGCCGCGCGGTTCATCGCCGACCAGGTGGGCATCGACGAGGTGATCGCCGAGGTGCTGCCCGAGCAGAAGGTGGACGTGGTGCGACGCCTGCAGGGCGAGGGCCGGTCGGTCGCGATGGTCGGCGACGGCGTCAACGACGCCGCTGCGCTTGCCGGCGCCGACCTCGGCATCGCCATGGGCACCGGCACCGATGCGGCGATCGAAGCCGCCGACCTCACGCTGGTGAGCGGGGACCTGCGTACCGTGGTCGACGCGATCCGGTTGTCCCGGCGCACCCTGTCGACGATCAAGACGAACTTGTTCTGGGCGTTCGCCTACAACCTGGCCGCTCTGCCGCTCGCCGCGGCGGGGCTGCTCAATCCGATGCTGGCAGGCGGTGCCATGGCGTTGTCGTCGGTGTTCGTGGTGAGCAATAGCCTCCGCCTGCGCGGCTTCCGGCCGCAGAAGTGAATACTGGAATCATGACGACCACAGAATCCGGTCACGATCACGCCCATGGGTACATGTCCGACAAGGACGAGTACCTCAAGCGGCTCCGGCGCATCGAGGGGCAGGCGCGCGGCCTGCAGCGGATGGTCGAGGAGGAGAAGTACTGCATCGACATCCTCACGCAGGTCTCCGCCATGACCAAGGCTCTCCAAGCAGTGGGTCTAGGACTGCTGGAGGACCATCTGAGTCACTGCGTGGTCGATGCGGCCCGGTCCGGCGACGACGCCGAGACCGCGGCGAAGATCAAGGAGGCCTCGGCCGCGATCGCCCGATTCTCCCGGTCGTAGAGGTTTTCACGGCTTTGCACGCCAATCCGCGTCCTACATACCGCGACATACCGTACAGTGAGTTTCTGTCAGCGATGTGAGCTGCGTCTCACTTCGCCGACACCCTCACCCTTTGGACACCCGCCCGGCCCACAAGATCCCGGGCGGGTGTTCGTGGTTACGCCCCCGACCGTGGCGAAGCGGCTAGGCCCCCGCGTTCTCGGCGCTCGCGAACCGGGACAGCGCCAGCAGGCGCGATGTGGCCCGCAGGTACTTCTTGCGGTAACCGCCGGCGACCATCTCGGGGGTGAAGATCTCGTCGAGCTTCGCGCCGGACACCAGCACCGGGATCCCGGCGTCGTAGAGCCGGTCGGCCAGCACCACGATGCGCAGTGCCACGGTCTGATTGTCGGCGGGATGGACGCCGCTGATGCACACCTTCGAGACGCCCTCGACCAGCTGCTTGTACTTCGACGGATGCAGCTTCGACAGATGCTCGGAGAGCGCATCGAAGGTGTCCAAGGTGGCTGTCGGATCGGCTTCGGCGATCGCGACGAGTTCCTCGTCGGACAACGGATCGGGCGCGGGAGGCAGGTCGCGGTGCCGATAATCCGGGCCGTCGACGCGCACAGACTGGAACACGGCGCTGAGCTTGCTGATCTCCCGCATGAAGTCCTGCGCGGCGAATCGCCCCTCACCGAGCTGCCCCGGAAGGGTGTTGGAGGTCGCGACGATCGACACCCCCCGCGAGGCGAGTTCGGTGAGCAGCCGCGACATGACCATGGTGTCGCCCGGATCGTCGAGCTCGAACTCATCGATGCAGAGCACGCTGTGGTTCGACAGGTACTCCACGCACTGGTTGAAGCCGAGGGCGCCCACCAGATGGGTGTACTCGACGAACGTACCGAACGCCTTGGGCGAGGGAACACTGTGGAAGATCGATGCCAACAGGTGGGTCTTACCCACGCCGAAGCCGCCGTCGAGGTAGAGGCCCACGCCGTGCGGCGGGGTGTTCTTGCGGCCGAACAGACCCTTCTTGTTGCGTTGCTTCGAGAGCTTGGTGACATCGGCCACGAACTGCCGAGCGCTCTGCACCGCAGCCGCCTGGCTGGGCTCGTTCGGGTCCGGGATGTAGCTGTCGAAGCTGACCTCGCTGAACATGTCCGGCGGCACCAACTGCTCGACCATCTGCTCCGGCGTCACCGTCGGCGTGCGATCAACGAGATGCAGCGTCATGGCAAGCACTTTATCCGCAGGTCACTCCCCCGCTTCTCTCGGCTACCGTCGGTGCGGTGACTGCGCTCCTGCCACCGCCACTGCCGCACGACGCCGAAACCCTCGCCACGCTGTACCGGCACCCCGTCGCCGACGGACGGCCGTACGTGCGCGCCAACATGATCACCTCGCTCGACGGTGCGGCGACTGCGGGCGCGACGTCCGGGGCGCTGGGCGGTGCGGGCGATCGGCGGGTCTTCCAGGCGTTGCGCCAGGGGGCCGATGTCGTCCTCGTCGGAGCGGCGACGGTGCGCGAGGAGGGCTACGGCACACCGCAGAGCCCTGCGCTGGCGATCGTCACCCGCGGCGATGTGGAGCGCACCGAGCGGCTGTACCCAGCCGGAGGACCCGAACCGATCGTCTATTCCGGGCACGGCGAATCCGTCGACCTTCACGAGGTACTCGCCGATCTTCACCGGCGCGGTCTGCACCGAGTCCTCGCCGAGGGCGGCCCCGGCGTGCTCGGCGCGCTGCTCGCCGCCGACCTGGTGGACGAACTGTGCCTGACGATCGCACCCCGGGTGGTCGGCGGTCACGGCGGGCGGATCGTCGCGGGCCCGGACCTGCCTGCCGACCGCTGGCGTCCCGCGCACACGCTCGGCGACGACGAGGGCTACCTCTACACGCGCTGGCTGCGCTGACCCGGGGCGCCGGAGAACGTGGCTAGGGTGAACACCATGCCCCACCCGCGTGCCGTGCGACCGCTCATCATCGGCGTCGTCCTCATCGCGGCGGCCGTGGCCGCCGCCGGATGCGCGCCCTCGCCCGCCCCGTCACCCGGGTACGTCACCGACTTCGGTTCCGGTGGCGGCGGCGCGGCGCCATCAAGCTCGACGAACCCGGTGGACAGCGCGCCGGCCTGGCGTGCACCGCAGAACGATCCGATCGCCTGGCAGGACTGCACGGGCCAGCTGGGCGAGCGGTACGCCGCGCCGGCAGCGGGGAACGCAACACTCCAGTGCGGCACCCTCACGGTGGCGATCGGGCAGTCGCGAGCGCCCCTGCGGGTGGCACTGACCCGAGCCGTGGGCCCCGGCACACCGAAGGATGCGGCACCGCTGGTGCTGGTCGGTGGGACGGAGTTCACCAGCCAGCGCGCGCTCACCACGCTCGCCGCAGCCGAGGCTCCGCTCCTGGCCTCGCGACCGGTGGTGGCGATCGACCGGCGAGGTCTCGGCGCCTCGTCACCGCTGACCTGCCGATCCGCGGAGCAGCGGGCCGTCTTCCGTACCGGCGGCAACCCGACCGCCGATCTGGACGACCGGATCGCGGCCCTCGGGAGGGCATCGATCGAGGCGTCGACACTGTGCGGCGACGCCTACCCCACGACCCTGACCGCATTCACCGCTGCGGGGGCGGCGGAAGACCTCGAGGCGCTGCGCAGCGCGTGGAAGGTGCCCGCGCTCGCCCTGCTCGGCGTGGGCGACGGCTCATCGACCGTGCTGGCCTACGCTGCGGAGCACCCGAAGCAGGTGGCCCGGCTCGCCCTCGACTCCCCCGTGCGGTACGCCGCAATGGAATCGGCGCGGGCCGAGGACGCCGCCAAGGGCACCGCAGCGACGCTGCAGGCCCTGTCGACCCAGTGCGGCCCCGGTTGTGCGCTGGGTCCGGACCCCGCGAGTGCCGTGCGGGAGCTGGTGGACCGTGCCGCATCGGGTGCGCTCGCGCCGTTCACGGACACCGACGTGCGCCGCGCCGTGATCACCACGCTCGGTATCGGCGCGGGAACCCGCGACGCCCGCATCGCGGCGCTGGCCACCGCGCTCCAGGCGGCCCGCACCGGCGATCCCGGACCACTGCGCGCGATCCTCCGCACCGCCGACGATGCGCTCGGGACCGATGGCCAGTTCATCGGCCGCTGTTCCGACGCGGTGCAGAAGGCCTCGCCCGACCAGGCCAAGTCGCTGGCCCAGAAGTGGGGCCCGCAGTACCGGCTCGGGGCGGCATCGGCACTCTCCCTCGCGGACTGCTCGGCCTGGCCGACGATGCCCGCACCACCGACGCTCACGCCGCTGTCGGTGCGCTCACTCGTCGCTACCGCGGCCGCCGACCCTCTCACCTCGCGGGATGCGCTGGAATCGCTCACCGGCCAGTTGACCGTCGCCGGCGCGCAACCGGGCGCGGTCACCTGGGGCGGGATCGGCGACGGTGCCGTGCTCCGCTCATCGTGCGTCCAGAACGCCGTCGTGACGTACCTGGACCGGCTCGAGGCGCCCAGCACCCGGGCCTGCCCCGCCTGAGCGGCCCGGTTCGGTACGGTCTATCCGTGTCAGTAGCTCTCACGCGGATGAAGTCCGACCCTGTCCTCGTCATCAAGTGGATCCTGTGGCCGCTCGCCATCCTGACGCTGCTGCAGCGGCTGATCGTGCTGGTCCCGAATCGAGCCAAGACCGACGACTTCACCACGGTCTACACCGCGGCCGTGCGGTTCCTGCGGCACGAGCCGGTGTACGTGGAGAACTACGACACCGTCGACCCCCACTACCTCTACGCACCGTCCGGCTCGCTACTCATGGCACCCTTCGGGTACTTCGATCCGGAGACGGCCCGGAACATCTTCGTGGCGCTGAGCACGATCGCGCTGCTGGTGGCGCTGTACGTGATGCTGCGGATGTTCGGATACGGCCTCAACTCCGCCGTGGCGCCGGCCGTACTGTTCTTCGCGGTGATGACCGAGGCCGTGACCAACACCCTGGTCTACACGAATTTCAACCTGTTCCTGCTGCTCGCCGAGGTCGTGGCGATGGCGCTGCTGCTCAAGCGCAAGGACCTGTGGGCCGGCGTACCGCTCGGACTGTCGTTCGCGGTGAAACCTCTCCTCGCGGTCTTCCTGCTGTTGATCATCCTGAACCGGCAGTGGAAGGCCCTGATCACGGCGATCAGCGTGCCCGTCGTGCTGCTGGGTATCGGTTGGGCCCTCGCAGCGGATCCCGAGAGCTACATCGATCGCACCATGCCGTACCTCGGCCAGGCGCGCGACTATTACAACAGCTCGATCAGTGGCAACGCCGCCTACTTCGGGCTCCCCGATTGGCTCACGCTGCTGCTCAAGGCCGCCGTGGTGGTCATGGCACTGATCTCCGTATACCTGCTGTACCGCTACTACCGCACCAGCAACGAACTGTTGTGGTGGTCCACCTCGGCCGGCGTGCTGATGACCGCGATGTGGCTGGTGGGGTCGCTCGGGCAGGGCTACTACTCGATGCTGCTGTTCCCGATGCTGATGACAGTGGTCTTCCGCAGCTCGGTGATGACCAACTGGCCCGCGTGGCTCGCCGTGTACGGCTTCCTCAGTTACGACTTCTGGCTCTCTGGGAAATGGCTCGCGCTGGGCCGCAGCCTCGCGTATCTCAAGTGCACACTGGGCTGGACTCTGCTCATCGTGGTCACCTTCTGCGTGCTCCTCTACCGCTACCTCGACGCGCGTGCCGAGGGTCGGCTCGACCAGGGCATCGACCGGCCGCTCCCGCCCGGTGACGAACCCGGCCAGCATGAGCGGCACGAACCGGCAACCGTTGCGGCGCACACCGACACCGGTGATGACGGACCGGTGGCACCCGGCGTCGCACGCGGTTAACGTGGAGAGATGAGCACTCCGTCGGAAGCTTCCGATTCGACTCCTCGCCCCACACTGCAACTCAGCGATTCCGAATGGCGTAAGCGGCTGTCCGCGTCCGAGTATCGCGTGCTGCGCCAGGCCGGCACCGAGGCACCGTTCACCGGTGAGTACACCGATACCAAGACCACCGGCGTGTACCGCTGCCGGGCGTGCAACGCGGAACTGTTCCGCTCGGACTCGAAATTCGATTCGCATTGCGGTTGGCCGTCGTTCTTCTCCCCGCTGGCCGGTGACGCGGTCATCGAGCGGGAGGACACCTCGCTCGGCATGCGCCGGGTCGAGGTGCTGTGCGCGAACTGCGGCAGTCACCTGGGCCACGTCTTCGAGGGCGAGGGCTACGACACGCCCACCGACCTGCGCTACTGCATCAACTCGATCAGCATGCGCCTGGAGCCCGACGAGGCCTGATCTCGACCCGGGCGGCTACGGCAACGCGGCGATCAGATCGCGTACCTGCACGCGCGGCCCGGAGAAGAACGGGGTCTCCTCACGGGTGTGCCGGCGGGCATCGGTCGCGCGCAGGTCGCGCATCAGGTCGACGATGCGGTACATCTCGGGCGCCTCGAAGGCCAGCAGCCATTCGTAGTCGCCGAGCGCGAACGCGGGAACGGTGTTCGCCCGGACATCGGGATACCCCCGTGCTGCGCGGCCGTGATCGGCGAGCATCTTGCGCCGCTCCTCATCGGGCAGGAGGTACCACTCCAAGCTGCGCACGAACGGGTACACGCAGATGTTCGCGCCGGGCTCTTCTCCGGCGAGGAACGCCGGGATGTGACTCTTATTGAACTCCGCCGGGCGGTGCAGCGCCGTCGACGACCACACCGGATCGCTGGCACGGCCCAATACGGTGCTGCGGCGGAAATCGTTGTACGCGGACTGCAGATCTTCGAGCTTCTCGGCGTGCCACCAGATCATGAAGTCGGCATCGGCGCGCATACCCGACACGTTGTACACGCCGCGGACGATGAGATCGCCCTGCTGGATGCGCTCGAAGAAGGCCTCGGCCTCGGCCGCCGCCGCAGCCCGCGAGGACTCATCACCCAGCTCACCCGGATTGATCGAGAACACCGAGAACATGAGGTAGCGAACGGTCGAATTCAGCTCTGCGTAATCGAGTTTGGCCACGTCATCCATACTGCCACGCGGCTGTGGCAGGGTGGCGCCGGGGCTCGGTGCCCGCTAGGACAGTTGCTCGATGACGCTCGCCGCGGCCGCCTCCGCGCGAGCGATGCAGGCGGGAACCCCGACACCGTCGAAGTAGGCGCCGGCCAGCACCAGGCCCGCCGGGGTGGCGGCATCGATCGCGGCCAACGTGTCGCGGTGGCCCGGCAGATACACCGGGATCCCCTCGTACCAGCGCTGCACGTGCACCGCCGTCGGATCCGCGGTCACACCGAGCACGGTTGCCAGATCCTCGCGTGCCGCGGCGATCAGCCCGGCGTCGAGGTCGTCGACGATGCGGCTCACGCCGAGACGGCCGAAGGACAGCCGCACGGCACCGTCGGGCAGGTGGTCCCACTTGCGGCCGGAGAGCGTGATCGCCTTGGCGCTCACCTGTTCCCGGCTCGCGACCAGGACACCGGACAGGTCGGGCAGCGGGGTGTCATCGGGCAGCCGCAGGGTGACCAGAGCCGAACTCGCGGCGGGGATCTTGCCGACCGCGGCGGCGAGTTCCGGGTAGTAGCCCGATACCAGTCGTCCCACCTGCGGCGCAGGCACTGCGAGCACCACGGCGTCGAACATGGAACCGCGCAGGCTCCACTGCGGCCGTACTTCCGGTACCGGGGCGCCGAGCATGATCCGGTCGCCGAGACGCTCCGCGAGGGCGTCGAGCAACTGCTGGTAGCCGCCGCGGAAGGTACCGAAGACCGGGGTATCGGTGGGTTCACCGAGGGCGTCGCGGACCGCGGTGCTCAACGAGTCGGTGCCCTGATCGAGGCGGTCCGCCAGCGCGGGCAGCGCGGCACGCACCGATACGTCGTCCGCATGCGCGGCGAACACACCGGACACCATCGGGTCGACGCTGCGCTCGACGACCTCATCGCCGAACCGGGACCGCACCAGGTCGCCGATCGACGAATCGCCGCCGCGCTTCCAGCTCATCGGCAGTCGTACCTCGTCGGCATCGACGGGGACGCCCATCAGGGTGCGGCCGAAGTGACCACGCAACGCACCGTCGGAGAACAGGGCCGGACGACGGCCCGCCGGAGCGACCACCTCGTCGGCCAGTCCGAGTTCGGCGGCCAGGTCCAGGACCTCGGGCCGGCGCTGCACGAAGGCCTCGGCGCCCACATCGAGCCGGGTTCCTCCGATGGTCTCCGATCGGAGCTTGCCACCGACCCGATTCCCGGATTCGAAGACGGTGACCCGGGCCCCGGCCTGTTCCAGCCGGAGGGCGGCGACGAGCCCGGAGATGCCCGCTCCGACGACGGCGATATTGCTCATAGCGAGTGCACCAATTCGACGACGCGGGTAAGGACCTCGGGATCGGTCGACGGGAGGACGCCGTGCCCGAGATTGAAGACGTGACCGGTGGCGCCGGCTGCGACGGCGGCGTCGGCATCGGCGCACACGCGTCGCACCTGCGCTTCGACCATCTCCCACGAGGAGGCGAGTGCCGCCGGATCGAGGTTGCCTTGCAGCGCCTTTCCGGGACCGACGCGGCGTGCGGCCTCGTCGAGCGGGACGCGCCAATCGACACCGACCACATCTGCTCCGGCCTCGCCCATCGCGCCGAGCAACTCGCCGGTACCCACACCGAAGTGGAATCCGGGCAGGGCGGTGCCGGTTTCGCGGAGGGCGGCGAAGACGCGGGCCGAGTGCGGCAGCACGTACTCGCGGTAGTCGGCCAGCGATAGTGCGCCCGCCCACGAGTCGAACAGCTGGAAGGCCTGCACCCCGGCGTTCGCCTGCACGGACAGGAACGTGATCGCGATGTCCGCGAGCTGGTCGAGCAGCGCGTGCCAGGTGGTGGGATCGGTGTACATGAGCGCCTTGGTGCGCTCGTGATTGCGACTCGGCCCGCCCTCGACCAGGTAGGAGGCGAGAGTGAACGGCGCACCGGCGAAGCCGATCAGGGCGACCCCATCGGGCAACTCGGTGCGCAGCATCCGCACTGCCTCGGCCACCGGCTCCACCTGCTCCGCATCGAGCGACGGCATCGCCGCGACCGCCGCGGCATCGCGCACGGGTTGCTCGATGACCGGGCCGATGCCGCTCACGATGTCCAGGTCGATACCGGCCGCTTTGAGCGGAACCACGATGTCGGAGAACAGGATCGCGGCGTCGGTGCGGTGCCGCCGCACGGGCTGCAGCGTGATCTCGGAGACCAGCTCGGGCATGAAACAGGACTGCAGCATCCCGACGCCTTCCCGGACCTTGCGGTACTCGGGAAGCGACCGGCCGGCCTGCCGCATGAACCACACCGGGCGCCGCGCCGGAGGTTGCCCGGCGGCTGCGGCGAGCAGCGGATAGGAGGTACCGGCATCGGAGGCCGGCGCGATCTTGTCACTCATCGTCAACGATCATGTCACGCCCCGCCGTCCTCGGCGTCCGTCCCCTGCGGCGCGCCTCCCCCGAGGGCGGCACGGGAGGCGCTACCGTCACGTTTTGTGAGTCAACCAGGAGCGGGAGAGAACGGCGCCGACACCGGCACCGGACAGGTGGGAGCCGATCCGGCGCCCTTCCGGGAGGCCGTCGACTCGATGCACACCGCCACGGTTCGCCCGGAGATCGAGATCGGGACCATCCGGCCGCCGCAGCGACTCGCTCCCTACAGTTACGCGCTCGGCGCGGAGGTCCGCACCCCCGAATCCGATGTGGTGCCCGAGAACTCCGAAGGCGAGACCTTCGGCCGCCTGATCCTGCTGTACGACCCGCACGGGCACGAGGCCTGGAACGGCCTGATGCGGCTGGTCGCGTACGTCCAATCCGACGTCGATGAGACCCTCGCGGCGGACCCCTTGCTGCCCGAGGTCGCGTGGAGCTGGTTGACCGACGCGCTCGCCGACCGTGGACAGGAGGTGACCGCCCTCGGCGGCACCGTGACCTCGACGTCGTCGGTGCGCTACGGCGATATCGCGGGCCCACCGCGCGCCCACCAACTCGAACTCCGCGCGTCGTGGACGCCGCTCGACCCCGACCTTTCGGGCCACGTCGAGGCCTTCAGTTCCGTGCTGGAAATGGCCGCCGGGCTCCCGCCTGCGGGCATCACCCGCCTCGGCTCGGTCTAGGCCCGTGGCGAAGGCCGCGCAAGAACCGGTCCCCGGGATTCCGCTGACGGAGCCGGCCGAGGGCGTGCCGGAGCCACTGACCACGGTTGCCGAGTTCGCGGAATGTGCTGCGGCGCTGCGCCGCGGAACGGGGCCGATCGCACTCGACACCGAGCGAGCCTCGGGGTTCACATATTCGTCGCGGGCCTATCTGATTCAGATCAAGCGCACCGGTTCCGGGTTGTTTCTGCTCGATCCGATACACGAGCCGGAGGGCCTGGCGCCGGTGATCGAGGCGCTGCGCGGCGTCGAATGGGTACTGCACGCGGCCGACCAGGACCTGCCGTGCCTGCGCGACGACGGCTTCGTCTGCGACGCGCTCTTCGACACCGAACTCGCCGGCCGACTGCTCGGAGAGCCGCGGGTGAACCTGGCCGCGATGACCTCGGAGTTCACCGGATACGCCCTCGCCAAGGGGCACGGTGCTGCGGATTGGAGCACCCGTCCACTCCCCCACGACTGGCTCAACTACGCCGCGCTCGACGTCGAACTCCTGGTGGACCTGCGCGACGAAGCGTACGAGCGACTCGATGCCGCGGGCAAACTGCCCTGGGCCCTCGAGGAATTCGAATACGCGCGCACCCGTCCCGATCCGGCACCGAAGCCCGACCCGTGGCGCCGCCTTTCCGGACTCAGCACGCTGCGCACCCGGCGCCAACTGGGCCGGGCGCGAGAACTGTGGCTGGCCCGCGACGAGATGGCCGAGCAGCGCAATGTGGCGCCGGGACGCACCCTGCCCGATGCGGCGATCGTCAACGCCGCCGCGAAGAACCCGACCACCGAAGCCGAACTCACCGCTCTCCCCGTGTTCGGTGGACCGCGCATGCGCCGCTCGGCCACGCGGTGGATGGGCGCGATCAATCGGGCCAACGCGCTGCCCGATTCCGCACTGCCGCCGTTGCACGGCCCCCGGAACGGGGTGCCCGCGAACAACCGGTGGTCGAAGTCGAACCCCGAGGCGGCGGAACGCCTGGCCCGGGTCCGGGCGGCGCTGTCGGAGATCTCCGAAGAAGTGCAGGTGCCGGTGGAGAACCTGTTGCCGCCCGACGCCGTCCGGCAGTTGTGCTGGGACGACACAGCGCATGGCCGGGACCAGGTGGACGCGGCCCTGGCCGCATCGGGTGCCCGGTCCTGGCAGCGAGATCTGACCGCGCGCGCCGTCGCCGACGCCCTCGGCTGATCCGCTAACTGCGCACCTTTCCGGCGGGTGCGGACGCCGGGGCGACCCCGTTCGACGTCTCGTGCAGGGCCGTCGGCGTGCACGCGGTGACCCAGCCGGTGATCCGGAAGGCGATCTCCGACGGGGTGAGCCCGAGGTCCTTGAGTAGCTCACCGCGCGAGCCGTGATCGAGGAACTGCTGCTCGATACCGAGCACTCTGGTGGGGACGTCGACGTCGGCGCGTTGGAGCGCGGCCGTGACCGCGGCGCCGACGCCGCCGGCCACTCCGCTGTCCTCGAGCGTCACCACGAGCTGATGCGACCGAGCGAGGTCGACCACCGATCCGGGGACCGGCAGCACCCATCGCGGGTCCACCACGGTGGCGGCGATGCCCTGATCCCGGAGCCGGGTGGCTACCTCGACCGCGGTATGCGCGAAGGCACCCACGGCCACGAGGAGGACATCGGCCGGACCGTCGCCGACGAGCACGTCCACACCGTCGTCGAGTCGGCGCACCGCATCGAGATCGGCCGGTACCGCGCCCTTGCCGTACCGGATCAGGGTGGGGGCGTCGTCGACGGCGAGGGCCTCGGCGAACTCCTCACGGAGGCGGGCGCCGTCACGGGGGACCGCCGCCCGCAGGCCCGGCACGATCGCGGCGAGCGAGAGATCCCACATACCGTGGTGGCTCGCACCGTCGGGCCCGGTGACGCCCGACCGGTCGAGCACCAGCGTGACGCCCTGTTTGAGCAGCGCGACGTCCATGAGCAACTGGTCGAAGGCGCGGTTGAGGAAGGTCGAGTAGAGAGCGACCACCGGATGGATGCCGCCCAGCGCGAGTCCCGCGGCTGAGGTCAATGCGTGCTGTTCGGCGATGCCCACGTCGAACATGCGGTCCGGGAACTTGCGTCCGAAGTCGGCAACGCCGGTGGGTTCGGCCATCGCGCCGGTGATGGCGACGATATCGGAGCGGCGTTCGCCGTGGTTGATCAGTTCCTCGGAGAAGATCGATGTCCAGTCGGCGCCGCCGCCCCCGCCGCCGACCGGCAGACCGGTGACGGGATCGATCACGGGGATGCCGTGCATCTGATCTGCCTCGTCGTTCTCGGCATGCTCGTAACCGTTGCCCTTGCGGGTGATCACGTGCACCACCACGGGACCGCCGAAGTCCCGGGCCCGGCGCAGTGCGTCCTCGACCGCTTCCTCGTCGTGGCCGTCGATGGGGCCGACGTACTTCAGGCCGAGGTCACCGAACAGTGCCTGCGGGCTCAGCATGTCTTTGATGCCGGCCTTCATACCGTGCAGCACGGAGTACAGGGGCTCGCCGACCACGGGCGTGCCACGCAGCCGCTGACGGGCCTCGCCCAGCAACTTCTCGTACTCGGGCTGGGTGCGCAGACCGGAGAGGTGGGTGGCGAGGCCACCGATGGTGGGCGCGTAGGAGCGGCCGTTGTCGTTGACCACCACCACGACCGGGCGCTGCGAGGCAGCGATGTTGTTGAGCGCCTCCCAGCACATGCCGCCGGTGAGGGCGCCGTCCCCGACGACCGCCACGACGGTGCGCTGCTCGCCCTTGAGCTCGAAGGCCTTGGCGAGGCCGTCGGCGTAACTGAGTGACGCCGAGGCGTGCGAGGACTCGACCCAGTCGTGCTCGGACTCGCTACGGCACGGGTAGCCGGAGAGACCTCCGGCCTGGCGCAGGGTGTCGAATTGGTCGTGGCGCCCGGTGACGATCTTGTGCACGTACGCCTGGTGGCCCGTGTCGAAGATCACCGGGTCGACCGGCGAGGAGAAGACGCGGTGGATGGCCAGGGTGAGTTCGACGACGCCGAGGTTCGGACCGAGGTGGCCGCCGGTCGCGGAGACCTTCTCGATGAGGAAGGCACGGATCTCCGACGCCAATTGCGACAGCTGTGCCTGGTCCAGGCGACGCAGGTCCCGCGGGGACTCGATGGTGCTGAGCAGATTCATACCGCCGTACCGCTCCTTCCGATATCCCTCGTGTTTACACCGCACGCAAACGCTCCCGCCAGTTTACGGCGCTCCTGCGGGCATGAGCACCGCGAGGCACTCGAGATGATGCGTACCAGGGAAGGCGTCCAGCGCCACGACCTCGCGCACCGCGAAGCCGGCGTCGCGGAACAACGCCAGGTCGCGTGCGAACGCGGCCGGGTCGCAGCCGACGTGGATCACGGCGGCGGGACCGGCGGCGGCCACCACCGCGACGACGGCTTTCCCGGCACCGGACCGCGGTGGGTCCAGCACCACCACGCGGGGCGCACGCAGCCGCCCGACGGTGCGCGCCACATCGCCGCGATGGAACCGCACGGCGGAGGGGTCGAGGCTCGCGCGGCCCGCCGCGACCGCATCCGAGGAGGTCTCCACGACGTCGACGCGCAGGCCCAGGCGGGCGAGGACCGCCGCGAACACACCGGCACCGCCGTACAGGTCCCACGCCCGGTCGCCGGGCTCGACGGTGCCCTCGGCGGTCAGGCCGGCGGCCCAGCGTCCGACCAGTTCGCTGTAGCGGGTGGCAGCGTCCCGGTGGGCCTGCCAGAACCCTCCCGCGGGCAGCCGCCACGCGGTGTCCCCGACGCGGTAATCGGCGACACCGGTGCCGTCGAGCACCGTGGAGCCGACGGCGTGCCGCGCACCGTCGTCATCGAGGACCACGGCGACCTCGTCGCCGGGCGCCGGACTGAGGCCATAGGTGAATCCGGCGGGGAGCTGAGCACAGCCGGCGGCGGGAACCAGATCGTGACTGCGGGCGCCCCGCCAGCCGAGGGTGCCGTCGGCATCGGCGTGCAGTCGGGCCCGGTGCCGCCAGCCGGTGGTGACCGCCGGGGTGATCTCGTCGACGTGCGGTGCGAGTTCTCCGGGGGCGAAGCGGCCGAAGCGAACGAGGAGGTCGGCGAGCACATCGGACTTCCAGATGCGCTGGTAGTCCGGTGTCGCGATGGTGAGATCACAGCAGCCGGCACCCGCGGCGGCGGCCGGACACGCCTGCGGAACACGGGACTCGGACGGGGCCAGCACATCGACGGTACTGGCACGCGCGTACGACTTCTTCACATCGGTGACCCGGGCGCGCACCGTCTCCCCCGGCAGCGCGCCGCGAACGAAGACCGCCTGACCATCGTGCCGCGCGACCGCGATACCGCCGTGGCCGGGCGAGCGCGGGGTCAGCTCGACGAGGTCATTCGTCGTCAGCATGCGTGAGTTTCCGGGCCACGAGGAAGGTGATCAGCAGTCCGGCGGCGAACATCGGCCAGCCCATGGCGATCCGGGCCACGCCGAGCCAGTTCACGTCGTCGCCCAGGTACAGCGCGAGCTGCACCACGAAGCGGACGGTGAACATGGCGAACCACATCACGGTGAGCCAGACGAAGCCGCGGTACTGGCGGCGGTCGGCCCGCCAATCGTGCCCGTCGTCGACCGCCTGCTTCGACCGCTCGTCGAACAGGTGCCACAGCACCCCGACCAGCGGCCACCGCACGATGATCGAGATCGCGAACACCACGGCGAGCACGGCTTGCATCACGATGCCGTAGAGGTAGTAGCCCTTACCGTTACCGCCGACGATCAGGGCGATGACCACGCACACCGCCACGCCGAAGAATCCGGAGATCGCGGGCTGGATCGAGGTCCGAGTGGCGAGCCGGATGACCATGACGATCGCGGCCACGACGAGCGCGGTGATCACGCCGCCCTTCAGGCCCCAGACGGCATTGGCCGGGACGAACGCAGCGACCGGGAGCGCCGAATACACCAGGCCCTGCCAACCGCCCATCTGATCGAGCACCTGGTCCCGGATCGACGGCTCGGCCGCGTCCGCTCCGGACACGACCGGTTCGGCGTCGCCCCGAGCGCCCCCACTCGTCCCGATCGCGGGGTCTCCTGCGTCTCGTCCAGCGCCATCCGTCACCACGTCAGCGTACTGGCATCATCACCGCATGCCGTCCTTCGCGCACACCACCGCCGTTCTGTTGCCCGGATCGGGTTCCGACGCCGACTTCGTCGAGCGCGCGTTCGCACCGCTGACGGCGCTGTGTCCGCGGACCGTCGCGGTCGAGGCGACGCCGCCGTCGGTGGTCGGCGGGTACCGCGCCGCCCTCGACGAGGCGGCGGCCCGGGGACCGGTCCTGGCCTGCGGAGTCTCGCTGGGGTCCGCGGCCGCGGCCCGGTGGGCGCTCGATCGTCCGGACGCCGAGGTCACGCTGGTGCTGACGCTCCCGCCGTGGTCCGGGCTCGCGGATGCGCGGGCACCGGCGGCGCTATCGGCGCGGGTCACCGCGGAGACGGTCGACGAGTTGGGCGCGGCGGAGGCCATCGCCCGGATGCAAGCGGGTAGCCCGCCGTGGCTGGCACGGGAACTGACCCGGTCCTGGGCGGCGCACGGCGACTTCCTGGCGCCCGCGTTGCGGGAGGCGGCGGGTT
The DNA here is from genome assembly GCF_000092225.1 of Tsukamurella paurometabola DSM 20162. Taxonomy (NCBI): domain Bacteria; kingdom Bacillati; phylum Actinomycetota; class Actinomycetes; order Mycobacteriales; family Tsukamurellaceae; genus Tsukamurella; species Tsukamurella paurometabola. Next base: position 1,971,742 of record NC_014158.1, on the reverse strand, counting down.
ACCGCGCACCGACCGAGGAGGACCTGGCCGGCCTGCGGGCGCCGGCCGTGATCGTCGGCGCGGAGGGCGATCTCATCCATCCCGTCGCGGTCGCGGTCGCGTGGGCCGCCGCGATCGACGGTGCCGCGGTCGAGATCGTCGACCTCGCCGACCTCGGGCCCGACCCGGCCACGCTGGGCCGGGCCGCGCTCCGGGGCCTGAGGGCGTTCAGTCCTGGTGCTTGAGGCGCGAGAGCGCGGAACCGCGGGTGAGGCGGTCCTGGTTGCTCTGCCGCAGCGCCTCCGGGCCCTCGGCGGCGGCACGCTGCGCGACCTGCTGCGCGATCGATGCCGCGGCCTGCTCCTGCTGCTGCGCCTGTTGCGCCATCGCCTGCTGCAGCTGGGCGACGAGCTCGCTGGGCAGCTCGATCTCGAGGTGATCGCGCGCGGGACGCGGGTCGGTGCCGCGACGCACCACGGTCTCCGCGAGCATGGCGCGTGCCAGCTGCGCCGCCTGCTCTGCGGCCTCGGCGGGGGCGGCGACGACGAACCTGATCATCCATCGCGGACCGTCGACGCCGATGAACCGGAGTACACCGTCGGGCTGGATACCGACCACCTCGCGGCCCCAGTGACCGTCCTCGATGGTGACCTGGGCGCCGTTCTCGCGCAGTGAGTCCGCGAGCTCGGTGACCACCTCGCGCCACTGGCCGCCGGTCTTGGGGGCGGCGAAGACGCCGGGCGTGATCCGGCCGGCCGGGGTGTCGAGGTGGACACCGACGGGCTGGCCCTCGGGGCTCATCTCGACCTGGAGCTGCGCCTCCGGCGGCATCGCCAGAACGAGGGAGCCGAGGTCGAGCCGGCCGTCCTCAAGCCCCTCGATGTCCTCGAGCAGCGCGAGGTCGTACGGGCCCTCGCCGGAGCCGAGGGTCTGCGCCGCCTCATCAGGCGCGGGCGTCGGAATCGCGTGATGCTCGGGCTGTCCGATCGAGGCGTACGGATCGACGCCGGCGTCGCTGCGCTGCTTGCCGGACTTGCGGCGGCCGAGGGCCATGGGGCGGTGCTCCTTGGTTCGAAGGGGACGACGTGTGTTCAGCCTAGAAGGCGCGGCGCTACTGGTCGAGGCTGGCGTGCCCACCCGACGAGCCGTAGCCGCCGGTGCCGCGGACGGTCTCGTCGAGGAAGCCGACCTCGACGAAATCGGGAAGTTCCACCTGCTGCACGAGCAGTTGCGCGATCCGGTCGCCCCGCGTGATCTCCACGGCCCGGTCCCGATCGGTGTTGAGCAAGCACACCTTCACTTCGCCGCGGTAGCCCGCGTCGATGGTGCCCGGGGTGTTCACGATGGTCAGGCCGTGCTTGGCGGCGAGCCCGGAGCGCGGGTGGATCAAGCCGACGGTGCCGTGCGGCAGGGCGAGAGCGATGCCCGTGGGCACCATCGCGCGGGTGCCGGGTTCGATCCGGATGTCGACCGTCGAGTACAGATCCACGCCCGCGTCGCCGGGGTGCGCACGCTTGGGAAGAGGTAGGCCCTCGTCCAGCCGAAGTAGGGGTATCTGGGTCACCATGGCTTGCAGACTACGCTGGCGGTGTGGCGCAGGATCCAGCAGTGAACACCCCCGGCACGAGCACCGGCTACTTCGAGCGACTCACCGTCCCCTGGTACTGGTGGCTGTTCGCTGCGGGGGTAGCGGCGCTGATCTGCTACGAGATCAACCTCGCGGCGCGGGGTGCATCGTGGATGTACGCACTGTTCCCGGTGGTCTTCCTGCTCGCGGCGGCGATCCTGTGGTCGATGAGCCGGGCGTCGGTGGGAGTGCGCGACGGTGAGCTGTGGGCGGGGAACGCCCATCTGCCGCTGGATGTGATCTCGCGGGCGGCGGCGGTCCCCGCGGAGGCGAAGAGCGCGGCCTTGGGGCGGCAGCTCGATCCTGCGGCTTTCGTGTATCACCGGGGCTGGATCAAAACCCTGGTGGCGGTGGTGCTGGACGATCCGGACGACCCGACCCCGTACTGGTTGGTGTCGACGCGGCATCCGGAGAGGTTGCTCGCCTGCATTCCCGCCGCGACCACGCTCGACTGAGCGGAGCGGGTCGCCGCGGGTGAGCTACGCCGTCAGGCGCAGTCGATGCAGATCAACTCGCTGCCGTTCGGATCGGCGAGTCGGCTGCGGTGGTACACGAGGAAACAACTCGTGCACGTGAACTCGTCCGCCTGCTTCGGGACCACGCGAACGCTGAGTTCCTCGCCGGAGAGGTCCGCGCCGGGGAGCTCGAACGACTCGGCGGTCTCGCCCTCGTCGACGTCGACGGTGCCCGACTGTGCCTCGTTGCGGCGCGCCTTGAGTTCCTCGAGCGAATCCTCCGAGATCTCATCGGCCTCGGAGCGACGTGGCGCATCGTAATCAGTTGCCATACCTTGTAATCCCCATCCTTGCTCAGCCCGCCACGCCGGGGTCACCGTTGTGGACGGGCCCGTTGTCCCGCACCGAGCGGCCCAGAGTATAGCGCACGGAAAGACCGATGTCACGCCTTATGCGTCCGCAACCCTGCTTCTTCCGCTCGCGCCCTGTAACGCGCGGTCCCGGCGATTGATTCCCGGCCTCGCCTCCCCACTCGGACGGGGTCGCTCCCGTACAGTCGGGGCCGTGGTTTCCCAGCTCACCGGCGCCGGCCGCCGATTCGACCGCAAGGGCGAGCCGTTCCGGCGCAGGAGCGCGCTACCCCTCCTCATCGTGATCGCGGTGCTCGCCGTCGTCGCCATCGGCACGTGGGCGCGAGCGTTGTCCTCCGAGGAGACCACCGCGGCCCCGGTCTCGTGCCCGGCACCCGCACCCGCGGCGGCCCCCTCCTCCGGAAAACCCGCCACCAGCTCAGCGGCTCCGGTTCCGGCTCGGTTCGAGGTGGTCTCCCCCGACGACATGATCAGTGTGCGGCCCGCCCCGCTCGCGGCGACCGTGGTGCGGGTCCTCAACGCCTCGGGCCAGTCGGGCCGGGCCGAGACCACGCTCAACAAGCTCACCGATTACGGCTTCGCCGCGCCCCCGACGGGCGCGTACGGCAACGACAGCTTGTACAAGCAGATGGATTGCCAGGCGCAGTTGAGGTTCGGCGACGCCGGTCGTGCGGCCGCGGCGGCCGCTTGGGTGATCGCGCCCTGTGCCGAGCTGGTCAACGACGGCCGCCGGGACGCCACCGTCGATCTGTCATTGGGCACCTTCTTCACCGACCTCGAACCCAGCACCGACGCGCAGGAGGTCCTGCGCATCCTGCGGGCAGCACCCGCGGGAGCGACCGACGGCGGAGCGAACCCGGCGCTGGTGGCCGCCGTCCATCAGAACGCGTGTAACTGACCGGCCGACCGCTACAGGTTCTCGAGCCCGCCGGCCGCGCGGAGGATCTCGATCAACTGCTCCGCGATCCCCGGGGCAGCGGCCAGAGTGAGCGCGCCCTGATCGCTGGTCGAATCGGGCGCCGGGACGATCACGGTGGCGCCCGCCTCGGCGGCGATCAGGGACCCGGCGGCCCAGTCCCAGGGGCTCAGACCGTGCTCGAAGTGCGCGTCGGCGCGACCGGCGGCGACCATGCACAGGTCGAGCGCTGCGGAACCGATACGCCGCACGTCGCGAACCTGCGGGAGCACGGCGGCGAGCACCCTGCCCTGGCGCTCACGGCGCTCGCGGGCGTACCCGAAGCCAGTGGCCACCAGTGCGAGCGCGGGGTCGACGATCGGGTTGGCGCGCAACGTGCGCTCGGTGCCATCCGCGAGGATCTCGCGGGCGCCGGCGCCGAGAGCTGCGGCGTAGACGCTGCCCTGCACCACGTCTGCGACCGCGCCGGCCACGGAAACCCCGTCGATCTGCGCGCCGAGTGAAACGGCGTACGCCGGGACGCCGTACAGGAAGTTGACGGTGCCGTCGATCGGATCGACGATCCAGCGGACCGTGCCGGGTTCGCCGGACCGGCCACCGAGTTCCTCCCCGAGCACGGTGTCGTCGGGTCGCACCTGCGCGAGCCGCTCGCGGATGAAGTGCTCGGTTTCGGTATCGACCACGGTGACCGGGTCGGTCGGCGTCGACTTGGTGCTCACCGCCTCCTCGGGGTCCGCCTCGAATGCGTTGGCCCCGAATACTTCCGCCCGGCGGCGGACGACGCGTTGGGCGGCCTCACGGACAACGGCGACGGCGATCTCGGACAACTGCTGCCGGTCATGCTCCACGTCCTCCACCGAACCACAATCCACGGTAGTTTGACACCTCGAGGGCGCCCGGGATTCGGATCGACGGGCGCTCCCGCACGAGCAGAGGCGATCCGACGAGGCCGGTACGGCGGGAGTGAGCATGGCGGATAATCACGGTTTCGGCGTCGACATCGGCGGCAGCGGCATCAAGGGCGGCGTGGTCGATATGGACACCGGCGAACTGGTCGGTGAGCGGTACAAGGTGCTCACACCGCAGCCATCGACGCCGCAGGCCTGCGCGGAGGCGGTGCGAGAGGTGGTCGACAACTTCGGTTGGCAGGGCCCCATCGGGGTGACGGTGCCCGCCGTGGTCACCGGTGGCGTGGTCCGGACCGCCGCGAACATCGACCCGAGCTGGATCGGTACGGATGCCGACGCGCTGTTCACCGCGACGTTGGGCCGCGACGTCACCGTCCTCAATGACGCCGATGCCGCCGGCTTGGCCGAGGACCGATACGGGGCGGGCCGCGATATGGAAGGCGTGGTGCTGCTTCTCACATTGGGCACCGGCATCGGCTCGGCACTCCTGCACAAGGGAACGCTCGTCCCGAACACCGAGTTCGGGCACCTGCAGGTCGACGGCAAAGAGGCCGAGCACCGCGCGGCGAGTTCGATCAAGGATGCCAAGGGCTGGTCGTACGAGAAGTGGGCGGAGCAGGTCTCCCGCGTCTTCCGTGAGTACGAGAAGCTGCTGTGGCCTGACCTGATCGTGGTGGGCGGCGGCATCAGCCGCAAGGCCGAGAAGTGGATCCCCATGCTGGACGTCGCGACGCCGGTTGTTCCCGCGGCACTACTGAACACGGCGGGGATCGTCGGCGCGGCGATGGCCTGCGGGGGCTGAACACCCGCTCCGATGGCACCGATTCGGACGCGTGAGGCGCAGGTGATCGCAGGCGTCGCCACCGAATCGTTACAATGGAACTCCCGGCATCGATACGCCGGACCAGAAGCCGGACCTCATCGCTCCCCGGACGCCTCAGCCGCCACTGCACCCGCACCGTCGGGACCGGCGGTTTCGCCGCGCCCGACGAGCGTTCGCCGGTGGACGAACGGACAGCAGGAAAGGGCGTAAGTGGCAGCGACGCAGACCAGCTCCAGCGCGCAGTCGGCAGACGGCGCGGACGGTTCGGCCACCTCGGCGGAGACCCCCGCCAAGAAGACCACCGCCAAGAAGGCACCAGCGAAGAAGGCGGCGGCCAAGAAGGCTCCCGCCAAGGCCGCGGCGAAGAAGGCTCCCGCCAAGGCCGCGGCGAAGAAGGCTCCCGCTAAGAAGGCTCCGGCCAAGCGCACGGCGAAGAAGGCCGCGGGCAAGAAGGACGCCTCGGCGGCGAACCCCGAGGACGGCGCGATCGAGGAGGAGGACGTCGAGCTCGACGGCGATCCCGATCCCACCGAGCTCTCCGACGAGGACGTCACGATCGACTCCGACGACACCGCGGACGATGTCTCGGATTCGAAGGCCAAGAGCGCCGTCACCAAGCCCGCCCCCGCGGACGCCGAGGACGACGAGCCCTCCGAACAGGACAAGGCCTCGGGCGATTTCGTCTGGGACGAGGAGGAGTCGGAGGCGTTGCGGCAGGCCCGCAAGGACGCCGAGCTGACCGCCTCGGCCGACTCTGTGCGCGCGTACCTCAAGCAGATCGGTAAGGTCGCGCTGCTCAACGCCGAGGAGGAGGTCGAGCTCGCCAAGCGGATCGAGGCCGGCCTGTTCGCCGAGCAGATGATCAACCGCTGGGTCGAGCGCGGCGAGAAGCCGGCGATCGGCATCCGGCGCGATATGAACTGGATCGCCCGCGACGGCAACCGGGCCAAGAACCACCTGCTCGAGGCCAACCTCCGGCTCGTGGTCTCGCTGGCCAAGCGCTACACCGGCCGCGGCATGGCCTTCCTGGACCTGATCCAGGAGGGCAACCTGGGCCTGATCCGCGCGGTGGAGAAGTTCGACTACACCAAGGGCTACAAGTTCTCGACGTACGCCACCTGGTGGATCCGGCAGGCGATCACCCGCGCGATGGCCGACCAGGCCCGCACCATCCGCATCCCGGTGCACATGGTTGAGGTCATCAACAAGCTCGGCCGCATCCAGCGCGAGTTGCTCCAGGACCTGGGCCGCGAGCCCACGCCGGAGGAACTGGCCAAGGAGATGGACATCACGCCCGAGAAGGTGCTGGAGATCCAGCAGTACGCGCGTGAGCCGATCTCGCTGGATCAGACGATCGGCGACGAGGGTGACAGCCAGCTCGGCGACTTCATCGAGGACTCCGAGGCCGTGGTGGCCGTCGATGCGGTGTCGTTCACCCTGCTGCAGGACCAGCTCCAGTCCGTTCTCGACACGCTGTCCGAGCGCGAGGCCGGTGTCGTCCGCCTGCGGTTCGGTCTCACCGACGGTCAGCCGCGCACGCTGGACGAGATCGGCCAGGTCTACGGCGTGACGCGCGAGCGGATCCGCCAGATCGAGTCGAAGACGATGAGCAAGCTGCGGCATCCGTCACGCTCGCAGGTCCTGCGCGACTACCTGGACTAGAGACGTCGCGAGACGGCCCGGCGGATTTCCGCCGGGCCGTTTCGCGTTCGGGCGGTGCCGCTAGCCGAGGTCCTCGACAAAGGCGAGCAGATCGCCCGAGAAGTCCTGCGGCACCTCGAGCGCCGCGAAGTGGCCGCCCCGCGGCATGCTGGTGTACCGGACCACGTTCGCGGCCCGTTCGCACCAGGAGCGCGGAGATTGCGCCTCGCGCGGGTAGATGGCCATCGCGGTCGGCACCGTGACCCGGGTGGCCTCGCCGCCCCAGCCGTCGGCGGCATAGCTGTCGGCGGCCGTCGCGGCGGTCTGCGTGAACCAGTAGATGCTGACGTTGGTCAGCAGCTCGTCGCGGCCGCCGAACGCGCCCTCCACATCGTGGTCCTGGGCGCCGGTGTCGATGAGGCCCAGCATCCACGCGGCGAGCCCGGCCGGGCTGTCGTTGAGTGCGGGGCCCACGATCTGTGGCTTCGTGGATTGGACGGCGGCGTATCCGCCCTGCGTGGCCCACCAGTACTGAATGAACTCGGCGTACTCGCGTTCCTCCTCGGTCAGGTCGGCCTCGGCACCGGTCGGGTACTCGGCGTTCGTGAGATACAGGCCGCGCACCTGGTCGGGGTGTCGGCGGGCGATCTGGGTACCGACGACGGTGCCCACGTCACCGCCTGCCACCACGAAGGACTCGTAGCCCAGGGTCTCGGTCATCAGGCGGGTGAACAGGTCGGCGGTATCGGCGCTGGACAGAGCGTGGCCGCCGGTGAATCCGAACCCCGGCAGCGACGGCACGATGCAGTCGTACCCGGCGGCGGTCAGATCGTCGAGGACCCGGCGGTATCGGAACGGGGTGTCCGGCCAGCCGTGCAGCAGCAGGATCGCTCCGCGCGATGGTGCTGCCTTCCGGTGGATGAAGTGCACCGTCCGGCCGCCGATCTCGGCCTGGAACTGCGGGATGTCGTTGAGGGCAGACTCGGCTCGGCGCCAGTCGAACTCATCGGCCCAGTAGGCGACCAGCTCCCGCAAGTACTCGCCGGAGGTGCCGCGAGCGAAGTCGGTGTTGGGCGCGACGTCGGGGAACCGCGTCGCCCGCAGGCGGTCTCGCAACTGGGTGATCTCGTCGTCGGGCACGGCGATGGTGAACGGGGTCGGGGGCATCGAATTCTCCGATCGAGAGGAACCACCTGGACAGCAGAAGAATATTCGCAATTGCGGACAATCCGCTTCCTCAACGACGGTTTCTCCCGCGGAATTCTCGGCACCCACGTCGGCCCGCCGTCCGACCGCTACCGCGAACCGGATCACTCAGCGGTTGGCGGTCTCTCCGCGGCCCGCCACCCAGAGCGGCCCGGTGAGCAACCAGATCACGGTGACCACGCCGAGTCCGCCGAAGATGCCGAACAACTGCTCGCGCTGGGAATCATCCGCGACGGTCGCACTGAGCAGGCCGGTGACCGCGGCGGCGATCGCGACGGCGCCGATCCAGCGGTAGAAGTCGGCCCACTCCTTGCGGGTGCGCTCCGGACCCAGCTTGGGCACCGTGGAGGGCGCGGGCGCTCCGTCGAAGCGGTGGGCGAACTTCGCGTCGGCCCACGCGATCATCCGCGGCCCGAACATGATGGTGCAGCCCAGATAGATGCCGGCCAGCCGATGCCCGATGCCCACCTCGCCGCCGCGGTACAGGTCGACGGCGACCGCGATGATCAAGACCACGTCGAGCACGGGCACCAGGGCCAGCACGAGGCCGCCCGCCTTCTTCGCCCGCGCGAGGTAGCGCAGCGACAGGCCGCCGAGTACGAGCACCCAGAAGCCGATCTCACAGCCGGCGATGGTCCACAGAACCGGATTGTTCAACTCGCTCATGGCTCCACAGTGACGCACCCCAGCCACCACGTCGTCCATCGAAGGGCGATCCGCCCATCCCCCGTTCGACGGACCCCGAATCCGCCCCGGTGTGCTGCAATATGAGGCATGGCCGACAGGATCCCGCGGACGTCCGAGTTCGCCGGCGTCTCCGCCATCGGCGTCGCCGCCGTCGGCATCCTGTTGTGGATCGCCGACGGCTGGTCGATCGTGGCCTCGAACGAGCACGTGTATCCCTGGCAGGTGAAGTTCGGCCTGCTGTGCGCCGCCCTCGCGATCCAGGTACTGGCCCGCGACCGGCCGGCGCTCGGCTTCGCGCTGATGCTGGCGCTGGTCGCGTGGGACCTCCCGTTCGGACCGTCCGTCGCTCTGTGGATCGCGCTGTCCGACGTGATCTACCTGGCCACGGCCCTGGGCAGCCGCCGGCTCGCCGACATCGTCGCCTGGGTGTCCGTACTGCTCACGGTGGTAGCCGCGATCGTCGCGACGGTGTACGGCGGGGTGAAGGGCGGCGTCTACGCGACCTTGGTGATGGTGGCGGTCACCTGGTCACCGATCGGCTACGCGCGGGCGGTGCGTGCCTATCGTCGCCTTGCCCACCTCGAGCGCGCCGAAGGGGAGAGTCGGCGCGCTGCCGCCATCACGGAGGAACGCCGGCGGCTGGCGCGCGAACTGCACGACACCGTCGCCGGGCATCTGTCGGCGGTTGCGATCCTCGCGGATGCGGCGCAGCGCTCCCCCGGCGATCCCGGGGTGCTGAAGACGATACGGTCCGGCAGCCTCGCCGCCCTGGAGGAGATGCGTTCGACGATCAACCTGCTCACCTCGCCCGACGACGCGGCGGTGCGGACCACCCTCGCCTCGCTGGACCCGCTGATCGATATCGCGCAGGCGGCAGGGGGAACGGTGACGGTGCACGGGCCCGGCGATACCGCGCTCCCGATCGCGGTCGAGGCCACCACCACCCGCATACTCGGCGAGGCCATCGCCAATGCCACCAAGCACGCACCCGGCACACCACTCGAAATCACCCTCACCATCGACGGAGGCGAACTGATCGTGATCGCGACCAATCCCCTCCCTGTCGGCATCACCACCGGATCCGGAAACGGGTTGCAGAACATGGCCTTCCGCGCCGAGTCGGTGGGTGGCGATGCTTCCGCCGGGCCACGAGGCCGGGACTGGGTGGTCCGAGCCAGGATCCCGATGCAGGTGGCCACGCCGTGACGGTCACCGTGGTCCTGGCCGACGATCACGCCGCGATCCGAGCGGGCCTGCGTCTGCTGCTCGAGTCGTCCGGTGAGGTGGAGGTGATCGGAGAGGCGGCCGACGGGGCCGCCGCCCTGCGGCAGGCGAAGGCGTTGCGGCCCGATGTGGTGATCATGGACGTACGGATGCCGCGAGTGGACGGCATCGCCGCGACCGCGCATGTGGTGGCGGAGACCGATGCGGCCGTGCTGGTGCTCACCACCTTCGATCTGGACGACTACGTCCTGGGCGCGCTCGCGGCGGGAGCGAGCGGCTTCCTGCTCAAGTCCGCGGGCGGCGACGAGCTGATCCGCGGCGTGCAGGCGGTTGCCGCCGGCGATGCGGTGCTCGACCCGAAGGTCACCCGCGCTGTGATCACCTCCCTGCCTGCGCCACCGACTGCGGTGCACCCGGACCTGTCCTCACTCACCGGCCGGGAGCGAGATGTATTGGCGGGGCTGGGCGCCGGCCTGTCGAACTATCAGATCGCACGCCGACTCGAGATCGGCGAGGCAACCGTGAAGACACACGTCTCGCGGGTGCTGATGAAGCTCGGTGTGCAGTCCCGGGTGCAGGCCGCGGTGATCGCGGCGCAGTCGGGCCTCGAAGCACCGTGACCGAACCGCCGTGACCGCCGGCCCGGGGTCAGACCCTTGACCTCAATAATGGTTCTGGTTGTGCAATGGAGTCGTTCTGAAAACCACGACTCCGAGGAGCCACCATGACCACCACCATCGCCCCACCCCGCAGCGCATCATTGCGGTTCACGCGCACGACTGCCGTCGTCGGTGCGGTGCTCGCCGCACTCGTGCTGAACCTCATGCTGTGGCTGATCGGGATCGCCGCGGGTGGCGATTTCACCATGACCGACACCGACGGTGCTCGCGCCTCCGTAGCGCCAGGCGGCGTGATCCTGATGACCGTCGTACCACTGGCCGTCGGTATGACGCTCGCCGTCCTGCTGTCGCTGGCCTGGGCGCCGATCCTGCGGGTGGCCGCAGTGGTGGGAGCGGCGGCCTCGCTCGGCACGATCGCCGGCACCGTGGCAACCGATTTCGATGCACCGTCGACCGTAGCGCTCGCTGTGATGCACGTGGTGATCGCCGTGATCCTGGTCGTCGCGCTCGAACGGCTCTACCGCAGGGTCCGGTAGGTGTCGCGGGTCCGTGCCCTCGGCCTACCGCGCGAGGGTACGGATCCACGCTCGGGTGGCCGCCGGGTCGATCACATCGTCGAGTTCGAACGTGGTGGCGGCGTGCAGTGCTCGGCCACGCTGATATGCCAGAGCGAGGAGCTGGTCGAACAGTTCGGCGCGGGCGGCCTCGTCGGTGGCGGCTGCGAGTTCCTTACGGAAGCCGAGGCGTACCGCGCCTTCGAGGCCCATACCGCCGATCTCACCGGTGGGCCACGCGACGGTGAACTGCGGCGCGTGGAAGGAACCGCCGGTCATCGCCATCGCACCCAGTCCGTAGCCCTTGCGCAGGAGGATGGCGCCGATCGGCACGGTGAGCCGCGCCCCCACCACGAAGAGCCGGGAGAACCGCCGGACGGTGGCCTGCTCTTCGGCATCCGGCCCCACCATGAATCCCGGCGTATCGCACAGGGAGATGAGCGGAAGTCCGTGGGCCTGTGCCAGTTCCAGGAAATCCGCGAGCTTGTCCGCGGCATCGGCATCGATGGCACCACCGAGGTGCCGGGTGCTGTTGGCGATGAGGGCGTACGGCTGCCCCTCGACGCGCACGAGCGCGGTGACCATGCCGTTGCCGTAGTCCCGACGCAGCTCGGTGGCCGATCCCTCATCGACGATGGCGTCGATCACGGCGCGAACGTCGTACGCGCGGAGCCGGTTCTCGGGCACGACGTGCCGCGCGCGCCGCGGATCGGGAGCGGACCAATCCTCGACGGCGCCGGTGAAGTAGCCCAGGCATCGCCGCGTAGCAGCCACGGCCTGCATCTCGTCGTCGGCGACGAGGTGCACCACTCCGTTACGGCACTGGACGTCGATCGGGCCGATGGCCTCGGGTGGGAAGTCGCCGAGTCCACCGCCGGAGATCATTGCCGGTCCACCCATGCCGATATTCGAGTCCGGGGTAGCGATGAGCAGGTCGCACACCCCCGCAAGGGCGGCGTTGCCGGCGAAGCACCGGCCCGAGACCACGCCGATCAGCGGGACCTCGCCGCGCAGCGCCCCCATCGACCGGAAGGTGGGTACGTCCAATCCAGCGACGATATCGAAGTCGGTGTCACCCGGCCGGCCGCCGCCGCCCTCGGCGAAGAGCACCACCGGCACCCTTCTGCGGCGGGCGATCTCGAGCAGCCGGTCCGTCTTGGCGTGGTTGCGCCACCCCTGGGTTCCCGCCATCACCGTGTAGTCGTAGGAGATCACCATCGCCTCGCGGCCACCGATGGTGGCCAGGCCGCCGACGAGTCCATCGGCGGGTCCCACGGCGATGAGATCCTCCTCCGAGCGCCGGTTCCGCTGTGCGGGAAGCACCAGCGCGCCGTACTCGGTGAAGGAATCGGGATCGACGAGGTCAGTGATGTTCTCGCGCGCGGTGCGTCGACCGATCCGGTGGCGCTTGGCCACGGCATCCGGCCGGCACGCATCCTCGGTGACGGCGTGCCTCGTGGCCACCTCGTCGAGGTCGGCGCGCGAGCGATCGAGATCCTCGGCGGCACGGCCGTTGCCACCGGCGACTGCCTCATCCGCGGGCACGAAGGTGAGCAATGCGGTGCCTGCGGACACCGTTTGGCCTGGCCGCACCAGCACGTCGGCAACGATCACCGACATGGCGAGCGTCTGTTCGTGCTCCATCTTCATCGCTTCGAGGACCACCAAGGCCGCACCGGATTCGACGGCCGCACCGGTCTCGGCCACGGCGACGACGGTGCCGGTGAGAGTCGCCGTGAGCACGTCCGCATCGTAGGAGCCCGGCTCGGCCGCGGAAACGACCGGCGAACCGGGCACCAGGTCGGCGAGGCGTCGTTCCAGGTAGCCCGTATCAACAGGGCCCGAACGGAACTCGGCGTCAGTGAGCACGGCGCGAATCAGGTCGATGCTGGTATCGGGGCCGTCGATCACGAACTCCCCCAGCGCCGCCTCGGCTTTGGCATAGGCGCGCGTCGGGTTCGCCGCCCGCACGATCACCTTGGCGAGCAGGGAGTCGTAGCGGGCTGAGGTGGTCAGGCCCGGCCGGCCGTAACCGTCGACGCGGACTCCCGGACCGGTGGGCGGGGTGTAGCCGGCGAGGGTTCCCGCGCTCGGGACGACGGTGCCGTCGGCGAGCGGGGTTTCGAGATTGACCCGCACCTGGACCGCGGTTCCCGTGGCCGCTGCCGTGGCACCGCCGACCGCGCCGTCGCGGCTGCTGACGCCGGCCGGAAGGTCGAGTTCGGCCAGCCTGCACCCCTCGGCGAGGGCGAGTTGCACCGCCACCAGGTCCACACCGGTGACTTCCTCGGTCACGGTGTGCTCCACCTGGATCCGGGGATTCACCTCAAGAAACACCGCCGCGTCCTCACCCACCAGGAATTCGACGGTGGCAACGCCGCGGTAGCCCGCGGCTGCGCACAGCCGCGCCGCGGCGGCGTGCAGTTCGGCGCGCAGCCCGTCGGACAGCGCTGGCGCAGGGGCCACCTCGATGAGTTTCTGGTGACGGCGCTGCACACTGCAGTCCCGGTCCCCGATGGCAAGCGCGGCGATCCCGTCTCCCACGATCTGTACCTCGATGTGCCGAACGCCCGCCTGCAATTCCTCTGCGAACACCCGGCCATCGCCGAAGCCGAGTTCGGCCTCGGAGACACATGCGCGGTAGGCGGCGTCGACGTCGTCGCCGGGAAGCACCGCGCGCATACCTCGGCCACCACCGCCTGCGACGGCCTTGATCATCACGCCGCGAGGATGCTCGGCGGCGAAGCGGCGCACCGCGGGCAGGTCGGCACCACCGGCCGTGGCGTCGGGTACCGGGACGCCTGCCGCGGTCGCGGCGGCGCGAGCCCGCGCCTTGTCGCCGAAGGTGCGCAGGACGTGAGGGGCCGGCCCGACGAAGGTGAGGCCTGCGGCGTGGCACCGGTCTGCGAAATCGGCTCTCTCGGCCAGGAACCCATAGCCGGGGTGCACCGCGTCCGCCCCGGAACTCAGCGCCGCGGAGAGCACTGCATCCTGGTCGAGGTAGGCGGCGGGTCCGCTTCCGGGGAGGGCGATCGCCGTATCTGCGGCAGCGACGTGCGGGGTGTCGGCGTCATCGGCGGCGAACACGGCCACGGTCGGGATGCCCAGTTCGCGGGCGGTCCGGACGACGCGCAGGGCGATCTCGCCGCGATTGGCGATGAGCAGTTTCACTTCGTGTTCCCTTCGGCAGCGATTCGCTCGGCCCGCTCGAACAACTCCCCCTTGCGCACCTTGCCGGTCGCCGTCATGGGCAGTGCGTCGACGAAGACGAACTCGGGCACCTTGTACGACGCCATGTTCGCCTGAGACCATTCGGCGAGTGCAGCGGCATCCACCGCCTCCCCTGCAACCACGAAGGCCAGCGGAATCTGTCCGCGGCGCGGGTCCGGTCGCGGAACCACCGAGACGGCCGCGACACCTGGGTGTGGTTGTGACAGCTTGGGTAGGCCCCGGTTCGACGGCTTGACTTGGACCCGTTTGCGACTCGCCGGTGGTGTTGCGGCGGTTTGATCTGGCCCCATCTGATGGTTGCTCGTGAACATCGTTTCCGAGCTGAAGCAGGTGGTGGTCGATGATGGGATCGAAGGTGGAGCTGTTCGCGCAGATTCGGCGGGATGCCCGGGTCGAGGGCATGAGTATCCGGGCGTTAGCCCGGAAACATGGTGTGCATCGTCGGACGGTGCGGCAGGCGTTGTCGTCGGCGGAGCCGCCGCCGCGGAAGACGCCGGAGCGGTCATCGCCGCGGTTGGATCCGTTCAAGGCGGCGATCGATGCGATGCTGCGGTCGGATCTTCAGGCTCCTCGGAAGCAGCGGCATACGGCGACGCGGATCCGGGAACGTTTGGCGATCGAGCACGGCGCGGTCGAGTTGTCGTATTCGACGGTGCGGGACTACGTGCGGGTTCGGCGGGCGCAGATCGAGGTGGAGGCCGGACGGCGCACGGAGGTGTTCATCGCTCAGGATCACGCGCCGGGTGCGGAGGCGGAGGTCGACTTCGGCGAGGTTTGGGTGATCCTGAACGGGGTCAAGACCAAGTGCCACATGTTCGTCTACCGGCTCTCGCATTCGGGCAAGGCCATTCACCGGGTCTATCCGATCGGCGGGCAGGAAGCGTTCCTCGAAGGACACGTGGAGGCGTTCCGCGAGCTCGGTGGGGTCCCGACCCGGCACATCCGCTACGACAACCTGACCTCGGCGGTGGTCGCGGTGCTGCAGGGCGGGGACCGGCGCCGGCAGGAGAACCCGCGCTGGACGTTGTTTCACTCGCACTACGGGTTCGATCCGTTCTACTGCCAGCCTGGTATCGCCGGGGCGCATGAGAAGGGTGGCGTTGAGGGCGAGGTCGGTTGGTTTCGCCGCAACCGTTTGACCCCGATGCCGCAGGTGGAGTCCCTTGATGAGCTCAACGAGCAGATCAAAACTTGGGAAGCGCGCGATGAGGGCCGGCGTATCGACGGCCGACTGCGGACCGTCGGCCAGGACTACCAGCACGACCGGGCTGCGCTGGCTCCGTTGCCGGTGGAGGATTTCGACCCTGGTCTGGTCCTCACACCGCGGGTGGACCGCTCGGCGATGATCACCGTTCGGATGGTCCGCTACTCGGTGCCGGCGCATCTGATCGGCCGCCGAGTCCGCGTCTCCCTGCAGGCCTCTCAGCTGCTGGTCTACGACGGCCGCGCCCTAGTCGCGCGGCACCAGCGCGTCGCCGGCCGCGGTATCGCGAAGGTCGACCTCGACCACTACCTCGAGGTTCTCAAGTTCAAACCCGGCGCCCTGCCGGGATCAACAGCGTTGGCTCAAGCCCGCGCAGCGGGGGTGTTCACCGCCAGCCACGACGCGTTCTGGGCCGCAGCCCGAAGAGTGAACGGTGACGTCGACGGCACCAGCGAGCTGATCGACGTGCTGCTCTTGCACCGCAGCCTGCCCGCGGACGCGGTGACTGCCGGCATCGACGCTGCATTGCGGGTCGGGGCGGTGACCGTCGAGGTGGTCGCGGTGGAGGCCCGCCGCGCAGACGCAGCACTGCTGACCACTAGCGACATGACGGGTGGGGCCAGCTCGGGTCGTCATCGCGTTCGCCACGCTGATCGGCGTGAGCAACGAGTTGTCAGCCTCACCCAACGACGCCTCGCAGACCCGGCCGCGGTGATCGCCGGCCTCCCACCTGACCGACGGCCACTACCGACGGTCGCCGCCTACGACCGGCTCCTCCGTCGGCGCACCGCCTCAGACGCTCCACCACCACCGACTCCGGAAAGGCACCCATGAGCACCACCACCTCGAAGTCCCAGGCCACCACGCTGGCGCCATCACTGCGGCGCCGCGGAGGTCTCACCGAAGAAGCCGCGATCGCTGCCGTTGACCAAGCCTGCCGACGCCTGCGGCTACCGACGGTGCGGTCGATGATCGACCAGCACCTCGCCGCCGCGGCCAAGCAACAGCTCTCGTATCAGGGGTTCCTCGCCGAACTCCTCCTGGCGGAGGTCGATGACCGCGACCGGCGCTCGACTGTTCGCCGCGTGAAAGCCGCCGGGTTCCCGAGGGATAAGTGGTTGGCGGACTTCGACTTCGACGCCAACCCCGACATCGAGGCCGCCACCATCCACCAGCTCGCCACCGGCGACTGGATCCGCCACGGCCTGCCGCTCTGCCTGATCGGCGACTCCGGAACCGGCAAATCCCACCTGCTGATCGGATTGGGAACCGCCGCCGCTGAGCAGGGCTTTAGAGTCCGCTACACCCTCGCCACGAAACTGGTGAACGAGCTGGTCGAAGCCGCTGACGACAAGCAGCTCGCCAAGACCATCAACCGCTACGGCCGCGTTGACCTGCTCATCATTGACGAGCTCGGCTACATGGAACTCGACCGCCGCGGCGCCGAACTGCTCTTCCAAGTCCTCACCGAACGCGAGGAGAAGAACAGCGTCGCGATCGCCTCCAACCAATCCTTCTCCGGCTGGACCGACACCTTCACCGACCCCCGGCTCTGCGCCGCCATCGTCGACCGGTTGACCTACCGCGGCACCATCATCGAAACCGGCACCCACAGCTACCGACTCGCACACACCGAGGGGGCGGCAGAGTTCTGACAGACGGGCATGACTCGCTGACTTCAACGGCACTCGATACGGTGGCGGGTATGGCGATAACGCGAGGCACCGAGCGGTTCGCGCTGCTGGCGGAGCAGACGCAAGCCGCTGCCCGGCGACGGGGGATTGCGGTCACCGACGAGGTGATCGATCAGATCCTCAACGCCGAAATTGAGCGGGTGGCCAAGTTGATGGGAATCGAACCTCGCACAGCCCTGCTATACACGCCTGCGGATCTGCCGCTGACGTTGGCAGAGATGATCGCAGCCACCCACCACCAGTAACCGGGTGCCAGCACTGACCAGCGGTGTTATCGCTGGTTGAGCACTGCGCGGGCGGTAGCAGCGATACCGTCGTCTGTTCCGCGCACGTGCCATCTATCGCGGTGCGTATCGGTCATGCTCTCGAGGATCGTGTAGGTCGGGCTCGTCACGGGCAGCATCATCGGGTAGCGGTTGGCGCCGCCGGTTCTCCATCCTGCTGCGTAGAGCAGGTCACTGACCTCTTTTCGCCAGTTCTCCACCGGTGTTCCGCTCCCGACCACGGCAAGCAGGAGCCATCCGGCCTCACGATCGAAATCCTTGGTACCGCAAGGAAGCCGTCCCACGATGTGTTCCCACAACGCTGTGGGGTCACCGCCGATGCGACGAGCAGCCCGGGTTGGGCTGATCCTGCCCTTGCGGACACTGAGTAGCCCCACCGCCTGCGCCGCTTCACGCACCGTCGCCACCGGAGGCGTGAGATCCTCCCGGTTCGCCTTTCCCATCCACCAGTTCGCGATGCCACTGCGCTGCGCGAACCGCTCGACCACAACAGGCGGGAGGTAACCCGCGGCGGTGAGCTTGACCCCCTCACCGACTTCTTCGAGCAGCAGACGGTAAGGCTCGGTGAGCCGTTCAGCTTCCGCGGCGGACACACTGGCCTGGCCGTGCGACTGCGGCCGCGCGAGCACCCCCTGCAACAACGAGCTGCCCTGCATCGTCAGCCGATGGGCGATCTGCCCCAGTTCACCGTGGCCTGGAGCCAGAACCGAAGCAGGATCGAAAAGAGCGAGCGTGATGGCGGCATTGGCGTCATCGACGTCGAAGACATCCGGGTCCCAGCCCCCAGGGAGCCAGTCGTTCGCCTCCTCCGCGCTGCCGAAACTGTCAGGAAGGTGCGCCGCGTCCCTACCCTTGCGAACCCACAGTGCTACTTCATGGAACCCGCCCAGACCACCGCAGTCCTCAGGCGGGCACGCGTTCTTCCCCGCCACACACAGCGACGCAGACGGACAGGTGTCGAGGACCTGCTCAACCTTGAGCTTGTGCTCCCAGCCATCGCCAAAGTCGTACTCGTACCACAGCTCGTCACCCACGCCCGCGATGACCTGATCGAGCCGGACATCCTGCTCCAGCACCCCTTCCTCGCCCTCGCTGACATCGAATGCCGTCAGGAAGGCCGGAGAACGATGATCGCTGCCTGTCCTGAACTTGTGCAGGTGACAGTCGTACCAGCCCATCGCCGCCTGGATCACCTCGTGCACAGCAGAAAGTGTCAGATCGCCGGGCAACTCCAGCCGCCGCCACACAGGAGGCTTCGCGCCATGCAGATCCAACCGGACACGAAACCCGACCACCCGGTCAGGCACAGGTAGCAGCGTCGGCTGCCGCACCCGCGTCAGAGCATCGACCTCTGCAGCGAACCGCGCGTTCACCACCGCATCAAGCACAACCCGTCTCTCCTGCGGGCTCAGCCCCTCCACATACTCGCGGGCCACAGCAGACAGATCCTCGACCATGCCCCCCAGTCAACCAGGACTCGACACAACCCGCCCCACCGCGAACCAGACTACGCCCGGGGCCAAATCAAACCGTCCCAGTGGGGCCACTCCCAGTTGACATAGCCATGGGTGCCGCTTGAGGAGCGCCTCGACCTCTGCGGGAAACACCGACATGCCGTTCACCTTGATCATCTCCTTGGTGCGGGCGAGGTAGTGCACCGCACCCCATGCGTCCAGCTTGCCCACATCACCGGTGTGCAGCCACCCGTGCCGGATCGCCGCCGCAGTGGCCTCCGGCCGGCGGTGGTGGCCGGTGAGGATCGAGGGGCTGCGCACCACGATCTCGCCCGTCGCGCCGATCGGGACGGGAGCACCGTCGTGGTCCACAACGAGGATGTCCGTGCCGGGCACGGGCAGTCCGCAGAACACGGGATCGCCGGCGAGGTCGCGGTCGTCGTTCTGGAAGCCCAGGGTGAAGGTGTCGGCGGTGTGGGTCTCGGTCATGCCGTAGGACGCCTCGCGCAGCGTGCCGCCGGTCCACTCCCGCCAGCGCCGGCGGATCTCTGGGGTGAGCGCCAGCACGAAGGAGACGGCGAGCGGATGGGCGAGGCTCGCGAGATCGCGTCCGGCGACACCGGGTGAGTCCATCAATTCGACGTAGTTGTCCACGGTGGCCACCGTTTCAGTCACCGCGTACCGGGCCATCAGAGTGGCAGCGCAGGCCGCATCCCATCGGGCCATGAGCACCACGGTCTGACCATTGAGGAGCGGCTTGAGAATGCCGAAGTCCTCTCCGGCGATCCAGAATACGGGTAGGAAGTTCAGGGCCACAGCACCCGGCCGGCCCACCTCGTGGCCCCCGCCGAGGGTCGCAGTGGCCGCGGTGTACGCCATGTGCCGCTGGGTGTGCTGACATCCCTTCGGGAGTCCGGTGGTGCCCCCCGGTGTAGTTGAGTGCGGCGACCGCATCGGGATCGGACGGGCGTACCGGTGCGCGGTCTGCCGCCGTCACCCGGTACCAGTCACTGCGGGGATCGGGTCCCACTGGGAATGGCACCGGCACATCGGCGGGGTCGGTAACGAGATCGCCGAGCGCGGTCACGAGCACGGTGTGTACCGCGGTCTCCGCGCGCACGGTGTCGACGAGATCGAGGAGTTCGATCTGTACCAGCAGAAGGCCGACCTGCGCATCGTCGAGTTCGTGACGGAGCTCGTGCCCCTTGAGGAGCGGATTGATCGGGACGTGGACGGCACCTACCTTGAGGATGCCGAGCATCGCGATGGCGAACTGCGGGCAGTTGCCCAGATACACCCCGACACTGTCTCCCGATCGGATACCTTCCGCGAGAAGGTATCCAGCGAATCTGTCGGACAGTTCGTCGTATTCGGCGTAGGTGAGGTCGCTCCCGTAGAACGAGATGGCGACGGTATCGGGGCGGTGCCGCGCCCAATACCTGAGGTGCTCGACCACGGTGGGCGTCCCTGCCGGATAGTCGACGGTGCGCGGTACCTGCGGCGGCCAGTTCCGCTGCCGCACAGCATTGACTTCGTCGGCGGCGCGGTCGAGGAGGGCGGCGAGGTCTGCGGTAGTGCCCGTCATGGCGGGTGGTCTCCCAGTGGGGTCGGGGCCGACTCAGCGGAAGCCGACCAGTCGTTCGGTGATGCGGATCTGGTCCGCGATGAAGCGTTCGCGTTCATCGGCGTCACCCCGGGCTACGCGTTTGGCGCCGTGGTGGATGCTGTCATTGAGAATCTGCACGAGCGCACCGGGCTCGATGCACAGATCGATGCTCGCGGGGTCGAGGGATGCGAGGTACCGGGTGTAGCGGCGATGGGTGCGCCGCATGAGTCGGTCCCAGATCTGGGCGACGTCGTCCCGGACGGCCGCCATCGCGTCGAACAGCGGTACCAGGCCACCGTTGGCGAAGACGGCATCGGCGTACGCGCGCATGGTCGCCGCGATCACCTCGCGGGGCTCAAGGGTGTCCATGCCGTCGAGGAACTGAGTCGCCTCGAGTTCGGCGCCCACGCGGTCCATGACGGCGAGCAGGATCTCGTCTTTGGACCGGAAGTAGGCGTAGAACGTCGGCCGGGAGGTCTGCGCCCGCGCCGCGATGAGTTCGACGGTCGTCGCGGCGTAGCCGAGATCGTCAAAGCATTCGGCGGCCGCCTGCAGCAGTTCCGCGCGGCGGGCTCCGCCGGCGTCCTTGCGCGAGGCCCGGGCTCGCTCCTGAGATTCGCTGATCGTCACACTCACGAGTCTGCTCGGCTCCCGGCTCGGCTTCAAGGACGCCGGCGGACGGCTACGCCGTGGCCGGGACGCCGGGCACCGCCGCGGGATCCTCACGGACGGCAGCGGGATTCGATTCCGGCAGGAACCAGGCGCTGAGCAGCGTGATGAGACCCATTGCGGCGAGATAGAGGGACACTCCCCAGGTGGAGCCGGTCTCCGCGATCACCCATGTCATCAGGAGGGGCGCCACGCCGGAGACGGCGACGGCGGCCAGTTGATAGGCCAGAGACGCACCGGAGTATCGCACTCGCGGCTCGAACAACTCGGCCATGAAGGCGGCCAGCGGGCCGTACGTCAGTGCCTGACCGGCGCTGGAGACGAGCATGGCGATGACCAGCAAGGTTCCGGAGGCGGTGTTGGCGAGCAGGAAGAACGGGAACGCCCAGAGGATGAGCACGCCGCCGCCGAGCAGGATCAGTGGACGGCGGCCCAGCCGGTCGGAGGCGGACCCGGCCCACATGATCACGAGAGGCATCAGGATCGAGGTCACCAGGATGGAGGTGAGCACGGTGTTGCGGTCCATACCGAGTCCACCGTCTGCGGTCTTCTGGGTGCCGTAGCTGAGGAATCCGGCGATGGACACGTAGAACGCGGAGTTGGTGCCGGCGAGGAGGCCCGCGCCGAGCAGGATCTTGCGCCAGTGTTTGCCGATAGCCTCGGACAGCGGTGCCGCGGCGACCTGCGCCTGCTCACCGCGCTTGGCCTCGACCTCGGCCTTGAGCTGTCGGAACTCGGGCGAATCCTCGACCTTGAGATGGATGTAGAGCACCACCGGGATCAGGGCTGCACTGGCCCAGAAGGGGATTCGCCATCCCCAGCTCAGGAAGGCGTCGTTCGGCATCGCGTAGCTGACCACGATCATCATCAGGTTGCCGAGCACGAGACCGAGAGGCACGCCCATCTGCCCGAACGTACCGGCGAAGCCGCGCCGCTTGGGGCCGGCGGATTCGGTGAGCAGAAGCACGATTCCGCCCCACTGGCCGCCGCATGCGAGGCCCTGCACGAACCTGAGGGTGATCAGCAGCACGGGCGCCACGGTGGCCATGCCCGCGACGTTCGCGGATGGCAGGCAGCCGATGAGGAACGTGGCCGCTCCCATCGCGATCAGGCACAGCAACACCATGGGCTTGCGACCGAGCTTGTCGCCGTAATGGCCGGCGAGGATGCCGCCGAGTGGCCGCGCGATGAACCCGATCGAGAAGGTGCTGAACGCCGCCAGCGTCGCCACGAGCGGCGACGCGTTCGGGAAAAAGACCTTCGGAAAGACCAGAGCGGCAGCGGTGCCGTAGACGAAAAAGTCGTACCACTCGATAGAGCTGCCGACGAGCCCGGCGGTGAGGAGCTTGCGGTGGGATTTGCGGCGATCGCCCTCGTCGAGCGCGGCGGACGGCGTGACTGACATGTGACTCCCGAATGTAAGAGAATGTGACCCCCGACACATAGAATGATTGACGTTGACGTTCATGTCAACCAGTTCCGCGAAACTTCTAAGCGCCTGCTTACGCAGGTCAAAAGGTTCGCAAACGACCATTTCGCCCATTGGCGCCGTTCTTCGCGACGACGATCATCGTTCGGCTCGGGTTCGCGGGCGCCCCCGAAGCTCACCGCGGTGCGCGCAGCTCCCGCTTGAGGATCTTGCCGGTGGCCCCCTTGGGCAGTTCGGGAAGGATGACGAATGACCGCGGGTACTTGTACGCGGCCAGGCGCTCGCGTGCGAAAGCGGTCAGCGCCTCGGTATCGGTCGCCGAGCCGGGACGGAGCACCACGAAGGCCTCGACCTCCTCGCCGAGGCGCTCGTCGGGCCGCCCGACCACCGCGGCCTCAACGACATCGGGGTGGGTGTAGAGCACCTCCTCGATCTCGCGCGGATAGACGTTGTAGCCGCCGCGGATCACCAAGTCCTTGAGCCGATCGACGATGAAGAAGTATCCGTCCTCGTCGCGGTACCCGAGATCGCCGGTATGCAGCCATCCGTCGCGCAGTGCCTCCGCGGTCGCCTCGGGCCGCTTGTAGTACCCCTTCATCACGTTGTGGCCACGGACCAGCACCTCGCCGACGTGAGCGTCCCCCGGCGGCAGTTCCACACCGTCGGGGTCGACGATCCGCATCTGGACACCCCAGATCGGCTTGCCGATCGATAGCACCTTGCGCTGGTCGGCACTGATGTTGAACGTGGCGGTGCTGGCCGTCTCGGATAGACCGTAGCCCTCGAGCACGGCGATCCCGCCGAACGCCTCCTCGAAACCTCGCAGCACACCGCCGGGAATCGAGGCCCCACCCGAGACCGCAGCGCGCAACGCGGACAGGTCGCGACCACCGGGGCCGGCACCGAGCAGCGCGACGTACATGGTGGGCACTCCCGACAGCACGGTCACCCGGCGTCGCTCCATCACGTCGAGTACCGCTGCGGCCTCGAAACGCGGGACCAACGCGACCGACCCGCCGTACCGGACAGCAGCGTTGAGCACACTGGACAACCCGAACACGTGGAACAGCGGCAGTACGCCGAGCGCGACGTCCGCCGCCGTCATCCCGAACAGTTGCGGCGCGACGGTGCAGTTCATGTACAGCTCGAAGTGGGTGAGCTCGGCGCCCTTCGGCCGCCCAGTGGTTCCGGAGGTATACAACAGGACGGCGGTATCGTCCGACGCAGTGGGATGGATCTCGCCGCTGCCCGCGGTAGCGAGCAGGTCGGAGAAGGCAGTGGCGCCCCGTGGGATCGAGGCGTTTTCGGACACGACCAGGACGTCATCGACGCCTGCGGCGGCGGCGCCGGCGCCCGCGGCCTCGGCCGAGGAATCGGAGGTGATGAGCGCTCGCGAATCGCTGTCGCCGAGGTGGTACTCCACTTCCCGCGCAGTGAACAACGGATTCAGCGGAACCATGGTCAGGCCCGCTTTGAGCACACCGAAGTAGGCCATCACGAATTCGGGCAGGTTGGGCAGTTGCACCGCGACCTTGTCGCCGGGCACGAGACCGCGAGCGAGCAACGCCGACGCGACCCGGCCGGAGCAGTCGTCGACCTCGCGGTAGCTGAGCACGCGGTCGCCCGCGAACAGCAGCGGCGCTTCGGGCGTCGCAGCGGCAGACTCGCGGAGCATGATCGCCAGGTTGAACGACACTGCTACTGCCCCACCAGTACACGCCGCGGCACATCCACCAGCATGGTCTCGATCTGAGCCTGCGTCACGCCGCGCTCGAGCACATAGGGGAAGACGTCGTCGAAGACGTGCGTGTAGTGCCACTGCGTCATACCGGATTTGACGTTCGGATCGATCCAATCGATGTAGCAGGCGGCATCCTGCGAGATCACGATCCGGTCGGCATGGCCGCGGCGCACCATCTCGATCAGGGTGTCGTTGCGGGCCTCGAAGGTGGTCTCCAGGTTGATCCCGAATCGGTCGAAGCCCAGCGTGAACCCGGCGTCGGCGAGTGCGGACAGGTGCTCGACATCGGTGGTATCACCACTGTGCCCCAACACGATCCGAGCAGGGTCGACGCCCTCCTCATCGCACATCACGCGCTTGACGATGAGACCGCTCTCGGACCCGGGATGCGTGTGCACCGTGATCGGCACACCGGTGGCATGGTGCGCCTTGGCCACCGCCCGCATCACGCGTTCCACACCCTCGGTGAGGCCATGTCGGTCGATGGCACATTTGAGCATGCCGGCGCGCACTCCGGTGTCCGCGATCCCCTCGGTGATGTCCCGGACGAACATGTCCACCATGGGATCCGGGAAGTCGATGCCCGTCATCGCGGTGAGCGCCGGTCCGCGGTACATGAAGTAACGCGGTAGATCTCGGTAGGTGTACACGCCGGTGGCGGCGACGATCCGTACCGGAGTGCGATCAGCGATCCGTTGGATGCGGGGAATGTATCGCCCCAGGCCCACCACCGTCGGATCGACGATGGTGCGCACACCCGCGTCGTAAGCCTTGCGCAACTGGCCGATCGCGTCCTCGATGCGGGCGTCCTCGTCGCCGAAATCTTCCGGATAGTTCTGCTGGATATCGGGGGTGAGCACGAAGAGGTGCTCGTGCATCAGCGTGACGCCGAGTTCGGCGGCATCGACGTCTCCCGTGACGGTGTGGACGGCTCCCATGATTCCTCCCTCCTGGGGTGGTTCGCGCTCAGGCGGGCACATCGGCGAGCCCGGCGAGGGCCGCACGGTGCTTACCGGGGGTCCCGAGACCGATCTGATCTGCCTTGGCGCGCTTGAGATACAGGTGCACCGGCGCCTCCCAGGTCATACCGATACCGCCGTGCAGTTGCACCGCCTCCTCGGCGGCGCGCACGGCCAGGTCGGAGCAATACGCCGCGGCCACGGCCACCGCGAGGACGCTCTCGGGATCCTCCGCCCCGAGATCGCCCAGGGTAACGGTGGCGGACCGGGAGATCGCCGCAGCGGATTCAGTGTCGGCGTAGAGCTCGGCGAGCCGGTGCTTGAGCGCCTGGAACCCACCGACGACCCGGCCGAATTGCCTGCGTTCCTTGAGGTAGCCGACTGTCGTCCGCACGCACCAGCGCGCGACTCCGGCCTGTTCCGCGGCGAGCAACGCCGCCCCGGTCAGCAGGCCCGCACGCACGGCCGCGGCACCGTCGGCGGTGAGAGGGGTGCCCGGCGCCCCGTCGAAGGTCACGTCCGCGACCTGACGGGTCATGTCCAGTGAGGACACCGGATTCACACGAGTCCGCGCGGCATCGAGGGCGTACAGCGCACCGTCGTCGCCCAAGACCAACAGGACGTCGGCCCCGATCGCGCCCGCCACGGAGCGGACGGTGCCCGTGATCGCCCCGTCGGCCACCGGACCGCCCGTGAGCGGTCCGTGCGGGTCGACGGAAAAGGGAACGACCAGAGCCGCCGTGGCCGCACCGGAAGCGAGCCGCTCAACCAGGTCGTCCGCGCCCGCCGCGAGCGCCACCGCGGTCGCGATCCCCGCGGAGGTGAGGAACGACGACGATGCTGCCGCGGCCCCCAGCTCGTCGGCCACCACGCCCGCGACGGCGACTCCGGCCTCGGCCCCGCCGAGCCGCTCCGGAACGAGCAGCCCGGCCACGCCCATCGCGGCGAGCTCGGCGTCGATCCCGGGCACGGGGGCACCGTCGTACGCGGCGATGAGATCCGACGGTACGCTGCGCCGTTCGAGCAGATCGCGGACCGCCGAGCGCAGATCCTCCTCGACGTCGGTCAGCAGCAGATCGGGGGTCAAGCTCATTTGGGCACGTCCTTCCACGGCAGGTCTTTATCGACGCGATGCTCCGGCGGCAGACCCAGGACCCGCTCCGCCACGATGTTCTTGAGGATCTCGGAGGTACCGCCCTCGATCGAATTTCCCTTGGCACGCAGGTATCGGTAGCCGGCGTCACGACCGTAGAAGTCGACCCGGTCGGGGCGCACCATCGTCCAGTCGCCGTAGCGCAGTCCGTCCTCGCCGAGCAACTCCAGCTCGAGACCGGAAAGCTTCTGGTTGAGCCGCGCGAAGGAGAGCTTCATCGCGGCACCCTCGGGTCCTGGATGGCCGGATGCGAGCTTCTGGGACAGACGCAGCGCCGTGACCCGCGCGACCTCGCTGTCGACCCACAGGCGGAGCAGATCGTCATGCAGCCCGGGCGTACGTAGTTCGGGTCGCTGCCGCCAGGTCCGCGTGACGACGCCGATCATGCCGTCCTCGCGCTGTGCCGCGCGGCCGCCGATCGCCACCCGTTCGTTGTTGAGCGTGGCGTTCGCGACCTGCCAGCCCTGCCCGACCTCGCCGAGGCGGTGCGCATCGGGGATCCGCACGCCGGTGAGGAAGACTTCGTTGAACTCGGCCTCGCCGGTGATCTGGCGCAGTGGGCGCACGTCGATCCCGGGATCCGACATGTCGCACAGGAAGTAGGTCAGCCCCTTGTGTTTCGGTTGATCGGGGTCGGTGCGGGCAACGAGGATCGCCCACTGCGCGTTGTGCGCGCCCGACGTCCACACCTTCTGGCCGGTGACGATCCAATCGTCACCATCGCGCACCGCGCGGGTGGCGAGGCCCGCGAGGTCGGAGCCGGCGCCGGGCTCGCTGAACAGCTGGCACCAGATCTCCTCGCCGGTCCACAGCGGGCGCAGGAAGCGGTCGATCTGCTGGGGGGTGCCGAAGGACAGGATCGTGGGCGCCGCCATTCCGAGCCCGATCCCGTTCACGTGGCTGCGGTTGTCGGGTGCCCCGGCCGCGGCGAACTGCGCATCCACGGCCCGTTGCAGGGACCGGGACAGGCCCGATCCCCCGCGCCCCTCGGGATAGGCGACCCACGCCAGGCCTGCGTCGTACCGGGCGCGGAGGAAGTCCAGCGGGTCCGTCGTGGCCGGCGGATGCGCGGCGAGGAAGTCCTCGATCCGCTGTGCCAGGTCCTGCGCGCCCGGCCCCGTCACTTCGCCGCCGCCCGCTTCTTCAGCTCGGCGCGCGCGAGGGAATTCTTGTGTACCTCGTCGGGACCGTCGGCGAACCGGAGAGTACGAATGCCCGCGTAGTACTCGGCCAGGGTGAAGTCCTGCGAGAGCCCACCGGCGCCGTGGGCCTGAATGGCCTTGTCCAAGATCCACTGCACCGTCTGCGGAGTCGCAATCTTGATCGCCTGGATTTCGGTGTGCGCGCCGCGATTACCTACTGTGTCCATCAACCAGGCGGTCTTGAGCACCAACAGGCGCAATTGCTCGATCTTCACGCGCGACTCGGCGATCCAGTCGCGGATCACCCCTTGTTCGGAGAGCGGCTTCCCGAAGGCCGTGCGGCCGGATACCCGGTCGCACATCAACTCGACAGCGCGCTCGGCGACACCGATCGACCGCATGCAGTGATGGATTCGTCCGGGCCCGAGACGGGCCTGGGCGACGGCGAAACCGCCGCCCTCCTCACCGATCAGGTTGCTGGCCGGCACGCGAACATCGGTGAACCGCATCTCGGCGTGGCCACCGTGGTTGTGATCGTCGTAGCCGAACACCTCCATACCGCGCAGTACCTCGACCCCGGGAGTCTCACGCGGCACCAGGATCTGGGACTGCTGGCGGTGTCGTTCGGCATCGGGCGCTGTCTTGCCCATGACGATGAAGATCTTGCAGTTGGGATTCATGGCACCGGTGATCCACCATTTGCGGCCGTTGATCACGTAGTCGTCGCCGTCGCGGACGATGGACAGCCCGATGTTGGTGGCATCGGAGCTGGCGACGTCGGGCTCGGTCATCGCGAACGCAGACCGGATCGACCCGTCGAGCAGAGGCGTGAGCCAGCGCTCCTTCTGCTCCGGGGTACCGAACTCGTTGAGCACCTCCATGTTGCCGGTGTCGGGCGCGGCGCAGTTGAATACCGCGGGGGCCAGATGCAATGCGCGGCCCGAGATCTCGGCCAGCGGAGCGTACTGGAGGTTGGTCAGTCCGGCGCCGCCCTCACCGGGTAGGAAGAAGTTCCAGAATCCACGCCGACGGGCCTCGGCGCGCAGTTCCTGCAGCACGGGAACGCTGTCCCAGGCCCAGCGGTTGTCGAGTTCCCCCAGCTGCCGGTGGAACGTCTCTTCCGCCGGGTACACGTGGCTCTCCATGAACTCGTTGACCTCGGCGATCAGCTCCGTGGTCGTGGCGTCGTATCCGAATTCCATGTCAGTTCTCCTCGAGTGATTGCAGCCCGGCGTCGAGCAGCGGGTTCACGGCGTCGCCTGCCTCGGCGAAGCCCGCGCCGACGGTCTGGCCGTTGACGTAGCGGTAGTGGATGCCCTCGACGATCCCCGCCAACTTGAACGCCGCGAGCGCGAGGTAGAAGCCGAAATCGCCCAGATCGCGGTCGCTCTGAGCGGCGTACCGGTCGATGATCTCCTGTTCGGAGAGAAAACCCGGAGCCTCGGTGACATCGGCGACCGTCTCGCGCGAGACCTTCGCGAGTCTGCCGTAGACCACCATCAACGCGAGGTCGGTCAGCGAGTCGCCGATCGTGGCGAGTTCCCAGTCGACCACGGCGGCGGGCCGGTCCTGCGGGTCGACGAGGACGTTATCCAGGCGATAGTCCCCGTGCACGATACCGGGTTTCGCATCAGCGGGAACCCGGGAACTCAGTGCGCGATACAACTGGTCCACCTTCGGCAGATCGCGGGTATGCGCGGCGGCGAACTGCTTGTTCCACCGCTCCACCTGCCGCCCGAGGAAGCCTTCGGGACGGCCGTAATCCGAGAGCCCGACCGCGGCCGGATCAACACCGTGGAGCGCGACAAGGGTGTCGACCAGTCGCTCCGAGATGGTCCGCGTGCGTTCGGGTCCGAGTTCCTCGAGCTCGGCCGACCGACGGTAGGGCACGCCGTCGATCTCGCTCATCACGTAGAAGGGCGCGCCGAGCACGCCGGGGTCGTCGCAGAAGGCGTGCATCACGGGGAGCGGAACACCGGTACCGGCGAGCGCGGACATCATTCGGTACTCGCGGCCCATATCGTGCGCGGACGGAAGCAGCTTGCCGACCGGCGGGCGGCGCAGGATCCACGCCCGGTCACCGTCTGAGATGCGATAGGTGAGATTGGATTTGCCGCCTGCGATCAGCGTCGCTTCGAGGTCCGAACCGGCGCCGTCCACGTGCTGCGGTAGCCATGTTCCGAGAACCTCGAGATCGAGCCCGGGGTGCTGGTCGGTCATCAGAAGACCACCACCGAGACCGTTTCGGCGACACATGCGGGCTTATCGGCGCCCTCCCGTTCCACGGTGACCCGGGTGACCACCTGATACCCGCCGCCGCCCTCGGCGACCGAGAGCAGCTCGACGCCCGCTCGCAGCCGGGACCCGACGGGCACCGGTTGCGGGAATCGGACCTTGTTGCTGCCGTAGTTGACCCCCATTTTCGCGCCCCGTACCTCGTAGACCTGCCACACCAGCATCGGGATGAGCGAGAGAGTGAGGTACCCGTGGGCGATGGTCGATCCGAAGGGGCCGGCCGCGGCTCGCTCGGGGTCGACGTGGATCCACTGGTGATCCCCCGTCGCCTCTGCGAACAGGTCGATTCGCTTCTGATCGACGGTGACCCAGTCCGAGTAGCCGAAGTGACGCCCGACGGCGGCCTGCAGTTCCTCCGGGCCGTTCACGATCTCCATGGTGTGCTCCCTCAGTCCTTGGGCCCACCGGCCACGTAGATGACCTGCCCGGAGACGAAACCCGCTCCCTCACTGGCGAAGAAGCTGGCGGTGTGCGCGATATCGGACGGTGCTCCCACTCGCTGTACCGGGATCTCCTTGGCGGCTGCGGCTTTGAAGTCCTCGAAAGGGACACCGATCCGCTCAGCCGTCGCGGCGGTCATATCGGTGGCGATGAAGCCCGGTGCGATCGCGTTCGCGGTCACGCCGAACTTGCCGAGCTCGAACGCGAGGGTCTTGGTGAAGCCCTGCATACCGGCCTTCGCTGCCGAGTAGTTCGCCTGCCCGCGGTTGCCGAGGGCAGACGTGGAGGAGAGGTTGATGATCCGGCCCCACCCCTCCTTGGTCTGGTACTTCTGCACCTCGCGCGACATCAGGAATGCGCCGCGCAGATGCACGGCCATCACCTGGTCCCAGTCGGAGAGCGACATTTTGAACAGCAGGTTGTCGCGAAGGATGCCGGCGTTGTTGACCAGGATCGTGGGAGCGCCCAGTTCTTCGGCGACACGGCCGACTGCGGTCGCCACCTTCTCTTCGTCGGCGACGTCGACGCCGACGCCGATAGCCTGGCCACCCGCGGCGACGATCTCTTGCGCGACGGCTGCGCAGGCGGTTTCGTCGAGATCGAGGACGGCCACCTTGTGGCCGTCGGAGGCGAGCCGGCGGGCGACTTCGGCGCCGATGCCGCGGGCGGCACCGGTCACGATGGCAACACGTTGGGTGGTCATACGTTCTCCTTTTCGGATGTGGGTTCGGTTGCGAGGCCGGGGATCAGGGTGGCCAGGGCCTCGCGGGTGGTGCGGGCGTCGGTGTGGTGCACGGCGTGCAGTCCGAGGGCGGCCGCGCCCTCGACGTTGGGGACGGCGTCGTCGAGGAAGGCCGCGCGGCCGGGCGGGACGCCGAGCCGGTCGAGCGCCAACTCGAAGATGGCGGGGTCCGGCTTCCGCAGGCCCACCTCCTCCGAGATGATCACCGCGCCGAACAACCCCGCGAGCCGGTCACGGTCGTACAGGTTGCCGCTGCCCCAGCTGTTCGACACGACGCCCACCGCGACTCCCGCCGCGCGGAGATCCTCGGCGAGACACCACATCGCGGGATCGGCCGCGACCCGGGCGAACATCCGACGGAGCACGCCGTCGGGATTCACGGCTCCTCCGTCGCGGGTGCGCAGCGCCGCGGCGAAGAGCGGATCGAAGTCCTCCTCGGGCAGGTCGCCTGTCTCCAGCCGGTGGATCGGGCTCCCCTCGGCGGCGTCGCGGCCGAGCCAGGCCTTGAGGGTGGCGGTGAACACCGCGGGATCGATGTCCTCGTCGGCGATCCAGGCGCGGATGCTGTCGCCCATCGGCGTGGTGAGCACCCCGCCGTAGTCGAAGAGCACCACGTCCACCGCACGGCTCACCGGTCGGCCTGGTAGACGACGCGGCCCACGGTGCTGCCGTCGGCCAGGCGCTGCAGACCGTCCGGGACCTCGTCGAAGGACAGTCGCTCACTGACCAGCGGGGCGACCTGCCCGGCGTCCGCGAGGACCGTCAGATCGGCGTGGCAGGCCCGCACCGCTGCCGGATCGAATCGGTTGTACAGACCCCAGTGCAGGCCCACGATGGAGTAGTTCTTGATCAGCGCGTGGTTGAGCGCCGCCTCCTGGATGCTGCCGCCGGCGAAGCCGACGATCAGGATGCGCCCCTCGAAGGCGATGCACTTGGTGGACCGCTTGTAGGTCTCGCCGCCCACCGGGTCGTACACCACGTCGGCGCCGCGACCGCCGGTCTGCGCCTTGACCACCTCGACGAAATCCTCGGTGTGCCGGTCGATCACCACGTCGGCGCCGAGCGCGCGGGCCACCTCGGCCTTGGCGGGCCCGCCGACCACGCCGATCACCGTGGCGCCGGCGGCCTTGCCGAGTTGGATCGCAGCGCTGCCCACCCCGCCCGCGGCGGCGTGCACGAGCAGGGTCTCCCCCGCCTTCAGCTGGGCCCGGCGGTGCAGGCCGAACCATCCGGTCTGGTAGCCGATGAACAGCGAGGAGGCCTGGGCGTCGTCGAGCGAGGACGGTGCCGGGAAGGTCTCGGCCGCGTTCATCACGGCGTACTCGGCGAAACCGCCGTGCGGGAGCGCGACTCCGCCCAAAACCCTTTCGCCCACGGCGAATCCGTCGACTCCCTCACCGACGGTGACGATCTCGCCGCACAGTTCCACGCCCGGGGTGAACGGCAGATCGGGCTTGATCTGGTACAGCCCGCGACACATGAGGACGTCGGGGAAGTTCGCCGCCGTGGCCAGTGTGCGCACGGTGACCTGCCCCGGTCCCGGGGTCGGGATGTCGAGATCCACCGCGCGCAGCACGGATGCCGGCTCGCCCAGTTCCGGTACCTGCCAGGCCCTCATCACTGCCCCTTCTTCTGCTCCAGCCGCTGCTGGATCTTGTTCATTCCGGCGAGCCACCGGTCGGGGGCGGCCGCGCGGGCCCGGTAGTAGTCGCGCACCTCGGGGTGCGGCAGGATCAGCAGTTCGTCGCCCGCGAGCGCCGCCACCGTCTGCTCGGCGACCTGCTCCGCGGTGAGCGCGGTGTCCCGGGAGAGCAGGTCCTTGAGCGGGCCGGAATCGTCGAGCATGCGGGTCTGCACACCCTGGGGGCAGATGGCCTGGACCACCACGCCCCGGTGCCGGTAAGTGGCGGAGAGCCATTCGGCGAAGGCCACGGCCCCGTGCTTGGTGACGGAGTAGGCGGGAGCGTCGAGCATCGTGAGCAGTCCGGCGGCCGATGCGGTGACCACGAATCGGCCCCGTCCGGCCGCCGCTCAGTCAGGTACCAGCAGGCGCGCGGCGCGCACGTGCGCCATCACGTTCACCTGCCAGGACAGATCCCAATCCGCTTCGGACGCTTCGATTCCCCGGCCGCGATCGACGCCGGCGTTGGCGAACCAGGCGTCGATCGCGCCGAGCCGCTCGCGCGCCGTCGCGACCAGCGCCGCGACGCCCGCCTCGGAAGCGGCATCGCCGGGCGCCGGGTAGGCCGTGCTCCCGGCCGCGGTGATCGCCTCGACGGTGCGCGTCACGCCGTCGGCGTCGAGATCGGCGACCACCACGCGGGCACCCGCGGCGGCGAGCGTGCGAGCGAGGGCTGCGCCGATGCCCGCGCCGGCGCCGGTCACGACGACGCCCGCACCCCGAGGATCGAATCCGCTCATCGGATCAGACTCCTCCGGTGAGCAGGACGCCGCCGTCGATGGTGAGGGTCTGCCCCGTCATCCACCCGGCATCGTCGGAGAGCAGGAACGCGACCACCGAACCGATGTCGTCCGGGACGCCGAGGCGTTTGAGCGGATACGCCGAGGAGACCTCGTCTTCGCGCCCCTCGTACAGAGCGGTGGCGAATCGCGTCTTGACCACGGCGGGCGCCACCGCGTTGACCCGGATATCCGGTCCCAGTTCGACTGCCAGCTCCTCGGTGAGGTGGATGACGGCCGCCTTGGAGACGCCGTAGAAGGCGATACCCGGGGCGGGGCGCAGTCCGGCCACCGACGCGACGTTGACGATGGCGCCGCCGTGCTCGCGCTGCCAGGCCGCGTTGACCTTCTGCACCCAGGACAGGGTCGACATCACGTTGACCTCCATGATCTTGCGGGCCGCGCCCACATCGAGATCCATGAGCGGTCCGTACACGGGGTTGATTCCGGTGTTGTTGACGAAATAGTCGGCGCTGCCGAAAGTGTCGATAGCGGTGGCGATCACCTCGTCCTGGTGCGCGAGATCGTCCCCCGAGCCGGCGACGGCGACGGCCGCACCGGGGCCGCCGAGCTCGGCGACCGCGGTATCGAGGGCCTCCTGTTTGCGTGCCGTGATCACGACCTTCGCGCCATCGGCGACGAGGCGCTGCGCAATCGCGAGACCGATGCCCCGGCTAGCGCCGGTGACGATGGCGGTCCGGCCGTCGAATCGCCCCGCCATCAGCGCAGCCGCTCGATGATCATGGCCATGCCCTGGCCGCCGCCCACGCACATCGTCTCCAGCCCGAACTGCTTGTCATGCCACTGGAGCGAGTTGATCAGGGTGCTGGTGATGCGCGCACCGGTCATACCGAAGGGGTGGCCGACGGCGATCGCGCCACCGTTGACGTTCACCTTGTCGGCGTCGATGCCGAGGTCGCGCACCGAGGGGATCACCTGCGCGGCGAAGGCCTCGTTGACCTCCATGAGGTCGATGTCGCCGATCGACATGCCGGCGCGCGCCAGCGCCTGCTTCGAGGCCTCGACCGGGCCGAGGCCCATGATCTCGGGCGAGAGGCCGGTGACACCGGTGGAGACGATCCGCGCGAGCGGGGTGAGGCCGAGCTGCTTCGCCTTGCTGTCGGACATGATCACCACCGCGGCCGCGCCGTCGTTGAGCGGACAGCAATTTCACGGTGCCGTCGGGTCGGAAAACGGGCTTGAGTTGACTCACTGCCTCGTAGGTGACGCCGGCGCGCGGGCCGTCGTCCTTACTGACGACGGTGCCGTCGGCGAGCGTGACGGGGGTGATGTCCTTGTCCCAGAAGCCGGCCGCGAGCGCGATCTCCGCACGGTTCTGACTGCGTACACCCCATTCGTCCTGGTCGTGACGGCTGACGTTCTTGAACTGCGCCACGTTCTCGGCGGTCTGGCCCATCGCGATGTACAGATCGGGCACCAGGCCGGACTCGCGTGGATCGGCCCACGTCTGGCCGCCGGCGGCGAAGGTCGCTGTGCGTGCCTCGGCATCGGCGAAGATCGGATTCTTGGTGTCGGGCAGCCCATCCGCGTTGCCCTTGACGTATCGACTGACGGTTTCGACGCCGCCGGAGAGGAAGACCTCGCCCTCACCGGCCTTGATGGCATGGAAGGCCATCCGCGTGGTCTGCAGGCTGGAGCTGCAGTAGCGGTTCACGGTCACGCCGGGTGCGTGGTCGAGGCCCGCCTCGACCGCGATGGCGCGGGCGATGTTGAAGCCGGACTCGCCGGCGGGCTGGCCGCAGCCGAAGAGCACGTCCTCGATCTCCCGCGGGTCGAGCTCGGGCACCTTGGCCAGGGCCGCGCGCACCATCTGCACCGACAGGTCGTCCGGGCGGATGTCCTTGAGTGATCCCTTCCCGGCGCGGCCGATCGGAGATCGCGCGGTGGCGACGATGACGGCTTCGGGCATTGCATCCTCCTGAGTAACGACTACGATGCTGACTAAGCGCTCGCTTAGCGAACGAGGTAGTCTCTACCTTGCACCACTGAGAGCCGATCGTCAATCGACCGGGTGATGTGGCTTGGATCACCCTATGCATCCACCGGGACGTACGGTGGACGAAGCCGAAAAGGACGCCGATCATGACCGACGCCGACGCACCGTCTCGCGCCGATACGACGCGAGCCCGGCTGCTCTCCGCGGCAGCCGAGGCCTTCGCCGAACGCGGATTCCACGGCACCACCACCCGCGACATCGCCGCCGCCGCGGGGATGAGTCCCGCCGCCGTCTACGTGCACTACAAGTCGAAAGAACAGTTGCTGTATCAGCTCTCGCACCACGGCCACGGCCTGATCATCGATCTGATCGATGCGGTCGACGACCCCACCGCGGCACCCGCCGACCGGTTGCACGCGGTGATGTACGCGTTCGCCAGCCACCACGCGGCGCAGCACACCAGCGCCCGGGTAGTGAACTACGAGCTGGAGGCGCTCACCGAGGAACACCGGGTCGAGGTCGGTGAGCAGCGTCGGGAGATCACCCGCAGGCTGCGTGCCATCGTCGACGCCGGCGTCGAGGACGGCTCGTTCGACACCGCGGAACCGCGACTGGCCACCACCGCAGTGCTGTCCAGTGGCATCGACGTGGCCCGCTGGTACCACGACGGCGGCGACATCACCCCCGAACGAATCGGCGCCTACTACGCCGATCTGGCACTCCGAACCGTGGGCGCCACCCGAACCCAGTAATCGCAATACAGTTATCGAACAAGGAGATTCACCATGCGCCGTACCGTTTACACCGCCGATCATGAGGCCTTCCGCGAGACGCTGCGGGCCTTCATCGAGGCGGAGGTCGTGCCGCACTACGACGAGTGGTACGCGAACGGCATCGTGCCCAAGGACTTCTACCTCAAGCTCGGCGAGCTGGGTGTCTTCGGAATCGAGGTCCCTGAGGAGTACGGCGGCGCCGGCATCGAGTCGTTCAAGTACCAGGCCGTGATCAGCGAGGAACTCGGGCGGGCGGGCGTCTCGTTCGGCGGTTCGAGCGTGCATATCGCGCTGTGCCTGCCGTACCTGACCAGCCTGGGCACCGACGAGCAGAAGCAACGCTGGCTACCCGGCATGGCGTCGGGCGAGACGATGTTCGCCATCGCGATGACCGAACCCGGTACCGGCTCGGACCTCGCGGGGATGAAGACCACCGCCAAACTCTCCGCCGACGGCTCTCACTACGTGCTCAACGGCGCGAAGACCTTCATCACCGGCGGCGTCAACGCCGACCGTGTGATCGTGTGCGCCCGGACCGCCCCGGCCACGGAGGACGACCGCAGGTTCGGCATCTCGCTGTTCGTGGTCGACACCACCCTGGCCGGGTACGAGGTGGGGCGCAAGCTCGACAAGATCGGCCTGCGCACCTCCGATACCGCCGAGCTCTCGTTCACCGATGTCGCGGTGCCGGCCGCAGACCTGCTCGGCGAGGAGAACAAGGGCTTTGGTTACCTCGGACAGAACCTGCCGCAGGAGCGGCTGTCCATCGCCGTGGGCGCGTACTCGCAGGCGTCCGCCGCGGTGCGGTTCGCCCAGGCATACACCCAGGACCGCACCATCTTCGGCAAGTCGGTTGCCTCGTTCCAGAACACCAAGTTCGAGCTGGCCGCCTGTAAGGCGAAGGTGGACGCCATGGAATCCAGCGTCGATCGCGGGCTCGAGCTGCACGACGCAGGCGAGCTCACCGCTGCCGACGCCGCCTCGCTCAAACTGTTCTGCACCGAGGCCGCGTCCGATGTGATCGACCGGTGCCTACAGCTGCACGGCGGCTACGGCTACATCAACGAATACCCGATCGCCCGCTTGTACGCCGACAACCGAGTCAACCGGATCTACGGTGGCACGTCCGAGGTGATGAGGTCGATCATCGCGAAGGACATGGGCCTGTAGCCCTCCCTGTCGGGGACGCCCGGTATCCGCCGCCTCGGAGACCGAGCGTTCCGGGCGGAGGTCAATTAACCTTGATACATGTCAACTTTGCGATGTCCACTGTGTGCCTGCGAGGATTTCCAGCGTGAGGTCTCGCGACAGGAGTCCAAGTGGGGTTACACCAACCACAAGATGATCCTCATGATCTGTGTCCAATGTCGCTACGTCCTGCACTTCTACGACAAGAGATCGATCTTCGACGTGCACTGACGCCCGCGGCGGGCGATGCAACCCCCGTGCAACTCTCGCCCTCGTAGTGTCCTGCGTCACAACCCACGACCGCCCCGGGAAACTCGGGGGCAACGCCCCCGCAACACCGGCGCGGTTCGATGGGCTGCTCGATCAGAGAGGCAGCACGTGACCGCAGAACCGCAGCGCACCGTCCACCACGACGGGGTGGACGAATCCTTCGAATCCGAGGCGTACCTGGCCAAACGCACACTCCGGTCCGGATCGGCCGGGTGGGTGCTCCTCGCCGGGCTCGGAGTGAGCTATGTGATCTCCGGCGATTACGCCGGGTGGAACAACGGCCTCGCACAGGGGGGCTTCGGCGGCCTCGCCATCGCCTCCGTGGTGATCGCCGGCATGTACCTGGCGATGGTGCTGGGAATGGCCGAGATGTCCTCGGCCCTGCCCGCGGCGGGCGGCGGTTACACCTTCGCTCGCCGAGCGCTCGGACCATGGGGCGGATTCGCCACGGGCACTGCCATTCTCATCGAGTACACCATTGCTCCGGCGGCGATCGCAACGTTCATCGGTGGTTATGTGCAATCGCTGAACCTGTTCGGGATCACCGACGGCTGGTGGGTGTACCTCGCGGTGTACACGGTGTTCATCGGGATCCACCTCACCGGTGCCGGTGAGGCCCTCAAGGCGATGTTCGTGATCACCGCGATCGCACTGGTGGGACTCGTGGTCTTCGCCGTGGCCGCGATCGGCCGGTTCGACGCGTCCAAGCTCACCGACATCGCCGCCACCGATGCCGCGGGCGCATCGAGCTGGCTCCCCCACGGTTACCTCGGCATCTGGGCCGCGCTCCCCTTCGCGATCTGGTTCTTCCTCGCCATCGAGGGCGTACCCTTGGCCGCCGAGGAGGCCCGCGAGCCCGAGAAGAACGTGCCGCGCGGCATCATCGTGGCGATGGGCATCCTGCTCGTCACCGGCGCGACCGTCTTCCTCCTTGCGACCGGCGCGCTCGGAGCGAACGCACTGTCCGACAGCGGCAATCCACTCGTCGAGGCGCTCGGCGACAGCGGTGCGGCGAAGGTGGTCAACTACATCGGCCTGGCCGGCCTGGTGGCCAGCTTCTTCTCCATCATGTACGCGTACTCGCGGCAAACCTTCGCCCTATCGCGGGCCGGCTACCTGCCCAAGAACCTGTCAATCACCAACGCGCGCAAGGCGCCCGTGCTCGCACTCATCGTGCCGGGCGTGATCGGATTCGCCCTGTCGCTGACCGGCAAGGGCGCGATGCTGCTGAACATGGCTGTGTTCGGGGCCGCGGTGAGCTACGTGCTGATGATGGTCAGTCACATCGTGCTACGCCGCCGCGAGCCCGATATGCCGCGCCCTTACCGCACCCCCGGCGGCGTCGCGACCACCTCTTTCGCGCTGCTCGTCGCATGCATCGCCGTGGTCGCAACCTTCCTCGTCGACCCCCTGGCCGCAGGTCTCACGCTGGCTGCCTTCGCCGCCTTTCTGGTGTACTTCGGCCTCTACAGTCGCCATCACCTTGTGGCCAACTCGCCCGACGAGGAGTTCGCCGCGCTCGCCGACGCCGAGCGGGACCTGACGTAACGCCCGAAGCCCACCGCACATCGCCGCGCGGCGCGTTGAATAGAAGACGATGCACCCGATCATCGCCGAACGGAGCACCATGATCCGCACCCAATCCGTCCGCGGGGTGACGTACACCTTCACCTCCATGGCAGACCTGCTGGCCAAGGCCACCCCGCTGCGCTCGGGCGACGAGCTCGCCGGGTGCGCCGCACACTCGGACGCCGAACGCGCCGCCGCGAAATGGGCGCTCGCCGACGTTCCGCTGACGGCTCTCCTGGAAGAGCTCGTCGTCCCCTACGAGTCCGACGAGGTGACCCGGCTCATCATCGACGCGCATGACCGCGCGGCGTTCGCCCCGATCGCCCATCTCACCGTCGGCGATCTACGGGACCTGCTGTTGCGCATCGCCGTCGCCCCCGACGCCGGGGATCGCCTCGCCGCCCTCTCCCCCGCACTCACTCCGGAGATGGTGGCGGCGGCGAGCAAGCTGATGCGCAACCAGGACCTGATCGCCGTGGCGCGCGCGGTCCGGGTGACGGCCGGCTTCCGCACGACCATCGGACTTCCCGGCACCGTCGCCACCCGCCTGCAACCCAACCACCCGACCGACGATCCACAGGGCATCGCCGCGGCGACGCTCGACGGACTGTTGCTCGGTTGTGGGGACGCGGTGATCGGCATCAACCCGGCCACGGACTCGCCGCACGCCACCTCGGATCTGCTGCACCTGCTCGACGAGGTGCGTACCCGGTTCGATATCCCCACGCAGTCATGCGTGCTCAGCCACGTCACCACCACGCTCGCACTGATCGAGAAGGGGGCGCCGGTCGATCTCGTCTTCCAGTCGATCGCGGGCACGGAAGGGGCCAATTCCGCTTTCGGCGTGTCGATCCCACTGCTGGAGGAAGCGAACGCCGCAGCACGCGAACTCGGGCGCGGCACGGTTGGGAACAACGTGATGTACCTGGAGACCGGGCAGGGATCGGCGCTGTCCTCCGGCACGCACCTGGGCACCGGCGGTGCTCCGGTCGACCAGCAGACACTCGAAACCCGGGCCTATGCGGTGGCGCGGCATGTGGACCCACTTCTGGTGAACACAGTGGTGGGCTTCATCGGGCCGGAGTACCTCTACGACGGCAAGCAGATCACGAGAGCCGGTCTCGAGGACCACTTCTGCGGGAAATTGCTGGGTCTGCCGATGGGCGTCGATGTCTGCTACACCAATCACGCCGAGGCCGACCAAGACGATATGGACGATCTGTTGACTCTGCTCGCCGTGGCCGGGGTCTCGTTCGTGATCACCGTCCCGGGGGCCGACGACGTGATGCTCGGCTACCAGTCCCTCGCCTTCCACGACGCGCTCTACGTGCGCCGTGCCCTGAACCTGCGGCCGGCGCCGGAGTTCGACGCGTGGCTTGACCGTCAGGGCATGACCGACGATACCGGCGCGCTGCGAGACATCGCGGTCGAGACCTCGCCACTGCGCGAACTCACCGCCGGAGTGGCGCGGTGACCGCCCCGCACCGTCGCGACGGCGACTTCTGGGACGCGCTGCGCACCACGACGCAATCGCGGATCGGCCTGGGCCGCACCGGGGATGCGCTTCCGACACGGCGCGTTCTGGAGTTCGCGGCGGCACACGCCACGGCACGAGACGCCGTCCATCAGCCGCTCGACATCGCCGCCTTCGCTGCAGCGGTACGCGACCTGGGGCTCGGCGAACCGCGCATAGTAGCCAGCCGCGCCGCCGACCGCGGCGAGTACCTGCGGCGCCCGGATCTGGGACGCGTCCCCGCCGACGTGTCCGATGTGCAGGCGAGCGGTGCCGACCTGGGAATCGTCCTGGCGGACGGTCTCTCGCCCCGCGCCCTGACCGATCACGGGCTCGCGCTGACCCGAGCGATCCTTCAGGCGCTACCCGCGGACATCGCAGTCGCGACGCCGGTCATCGCGACCCAGGCGCGCGTCGCACTCGGCGACCACATCGCCCGGGCACTCGGCGTGCGCAGCCTGCTCGTGCTGATCGGCGAACGCCCAGGGCTGTCCGTAGCCGACAGTCTGGGCATCTACCTCACTCATCGAGCCGATCCCGACGATTTCGGCACCGGTGTGACCGACGCGCACCGCAACTGCATCTCCAACATCCACCCCCCGGAGGGCCTGGGCTACGCCGATGCCGCCCGGATCGCCGCCGGTCTGGTGGTGGGCGCACGGCGACTCGGCCGATCGGGAGTCGATCTCAAAGACACCTCACGTGCCGAACTGCCGGGGTCGTCGGGGTCCGCGGCACTGGGCTGATCACCAGACGCGGACGCGATCCTTCGGGTCGAGCCACTCCCGGTCGGCGGGCCCCACACCGAAGGTCTCCGCGAAGGCGGAGACATTCTTGACCACCTGATTGGCGCGGAACTCGTTGGGTGCGTGCGGATCCGTGGCGAGCGCTTGGATCGCGGCCGATTGCCGACTCTTCGACCGCCAGATCCGCCCCCAGCTCAGGAACAGGGGCGCCAGGTCGGGCCCGGCTGCCGGCGCCGCACTCGACGGTGCCGCGGCGGACGCCGAGGCGGCCGCGGATTCCGTGCCGGCATCACCGTTCGCCACGGCGATCCGGTACGCAGCGATCGCGATCGACAGACCACCAAGGTCAGCGAGGTTCTCCCCGACGGTGAACCCGCCGTTGACCTTGTTCTCGGGCGGCAGGCCCGCGGGTACCAGGGCGTCGTACTGCGCGATCAACGCCTTGGTGCGCTTATCGAATTCGGCACGATCGGCGGGCTCCCACCAGTCCTTGAGGTTGCCGTCGCCGTCGTACTTCGCCCCCTGGTCGTCGAAGGCGTGCCCGATCTCGTGGCCGATCACCGCACCGATTCCGCCGTAGTTCACGGCCGCCTGCGCGTCCGGGGAGAAGAAGGGCGGTTGCAGGATCGCCGCCGGGAAGACGATCTCGTTCATCCCCGGGTTGTAGTAGGCGTTGACGGTCTGCGGCGTCATCAGCCACTCGCTCCGGTCGACCGATTTCGGTAGCTTCGCCAACTGGTAGGCGTTGTCGAACTCCGCGGAGGCGCGGGCGTTGCCGACCACCGACTTCGAGTCCGTCTTCAGGCCGGAATAGTCGCGCCACTTCTCCGGATAGCCGATCTTGGTACGGATCTTCTCCAGCTTCGCCGCGGCGGCGCGGCGAGTAGCCGGTGTCATCCAGTCCAGATCGGCGAAGCTCGCCCGGTAAGCACCCTTGAGGTTGTTCACCAACTGTTCGGCCTGATGCTTGGAGTCGGCCGGGAAATGCTTGTCCACGTACAGTTTCCCGAGCGCCTCTCCGAGTGCGGATTCCACCGCCGCCACGGCGCGCTTCCATCGCTCGGGCTGCTGCTCCACACCGCGCAGGGCCTTGGAGTAGAAGTCGAAGTTGGCGTCGGCGAAGGGAGAGGACAGCAGCGAGGCGTAGGCGCGGATCACCTGGATCCGCGCATGGTCCTTGAGAGTGGCCAGATCGGTGTCCGCCCACAGCTTCGCGACCGAGGTGAGAAAGCTGGGCTGAGCGACCACCACGTTCTTCGCATCCTCGGCCTTGATGCCCACGGCCTTCTGCCAGCGGTCCCAGTCGTAGCCCGGCGCCAGAGTCGCCAACTGCGACCACGGTTGGGGATTGTAGGTGGCCGTGGCGTCTCGCGAGCGCACCTTGTCCCAATGCCCCTTCGCCACAGCGGATTCGAAGGCGAGCACTCTGGCCGAAACACCGGGAGCATCGGAGAGCCCGGCCAGTGATGCCACCTTCTCCAGGTAGGCGCGGTACTTGTCGCGAGCCTCGGCGTACTTGGGATCGCGGTAGTAGGCCTCGTCGGGCAGGCCGATCCCGGACTGCACCAAGGTCAGGGCGTACTTCGACGAATCCTTCTGGTCGGTGTCGACCAGGTAGCCCACCAGACCGGACACGCCCTGCTTCTGGTGTGCGCCGATCACATCGAGCAACGCCGCCTTATCGGCGGCCTTGTCGACGGCCTCGAGATCGGGCTTGATCGGATCGGCGCCGGCTTGATCGATCCGGGCGGTGTCCATGTAGGCGTCGTAAACGTCCCGGATCTTCGCCTGGTCGCCCCGCGGACGCGGATCCTTGATGCCCTCGATGATCGCCTTGAGCTGCTCCTGGGCACGGTCGGATAGATCGGAGAAGGTGGAGTACTGCGCCTTATCGCCGGGGATCTGGAAGCCGTCGTACCACGCGCCGTTGACGTGCCGGTACAGATCGTCCTGGACTCGGATTCCCGGCGCGGCACCGGACAGGTCCGGTCCGGTGAGCGGCCGGGTCGGACGCGCCGAACTCGAGGGCGCTCCCGTGGGCGACTGCACGCCACAGGCAGCGAGCACGCCGGCGCCGGCGAGTACGCCGAATCCGGCGAGGAATCTACGACGGTTGAAACCGGGAATCGGTGCGCCGAACGGGTCCCGATCGGGACGCGGCGGATGGACAGTGCCTCGTGCGTCGTCGCTCTGCATACCTGAATCTAACCGGAACAGCGGCGGTGTCACACTGAACGACATGGATCTCGCGGTCACGGTCGCGGTCCTCGCCGTGTTCGGCGCCTGCACCTGGCAGGTGCGGCGCGGCGGGCGCGGCGCCGATCGATTGCAGGCACTGGCACGTGCCGCGGTCGCCTGGGTCCGGGCGAGCCCGGCCGCCACTCTGATCTGGCTGATCGTGTGTGTGAATTCGATCATGCTGATCGGTCTTCCCC
Source organism: Tsukamurella paurometabola DSM 20162 (assembly GCF_000092225.1). Lineage (NCBI taxonomy): Bacteria > Bacillati > Actinomycetota > Actinomycetes > Mycobacteriales > Tsukamurellaceae > Tsukamurella > Tsukamurella paurometabola. The sequence continues at coordinate 1,927,776 of NC_014158.1, read as the reverse complement.
CATCGCTGCAGACCCAGGTCCTCCTGGCGCACAGCACGAACCTGACGCAGTTCGCACAGCACCCGGTGCAGTCGCTCATCACCTCGGCTCTGTGGATCGAGCCGGTGGACATCGTCTTCGCGACGATGGTGACCGTGCTCGTGCTCGGTCCGGCCGAACGGTGGCTCGGTCACCTCGGCCTGATCGCGGTGTACTTCACGGGAAGCGCCGCGGCCTCGCTGGTCGCCGTACTCTCCGCGGGCCGGCTCGTCGCACACGGCTGGCTCACCGACGATGTCGACGTGAGCGGCATGATCGACGTGGGAGTCAGCTACGGGAGTCTGTGCGTGGCAGGGCTTCTGGTGTACCGAATCCAGCGCCTGCGATGGCGCGTGCTGGCGATGCTGACACTTCCGGTCGCGGTCCAGCTGACACTGCCCTTCTTCGGGCTCTACGCCACATTGGGGCATCTGCGGGCCGTACTGCTGGGCTATCTCCTCTGGCCCGTGACGATGATCCCGGCGATCCGACGACGAGCCACGACCTGGACATATCGGCCACCGTCAGCCCCCGGAGGTGGGCGCGGCCTCGGCTGCGACATCACGTGAGGTGAGCACGATGGCGCCGACGACCAGCGCGATGCCGGCGGCTTCGAGCCACCCCTGCCGCTGGCCGAGCATGACGGCGCCGACGGCGGTCGCGGTCACCGGAAGGAGGGCCAGCAGCAGTGCGAACCGGGCGCGCCCGACGCGGCGCAGGACCACCTGATCGAGGGCATACGGAATCACCGAGCTGAGCAGACCGAGCCCGAGGCCCAGCACCCACACCTTCCACCCGAGGAAGGACTCCGGCCGGGTGAGCACGTCGGTTCCCAGCGCGGGCAGCGCAAGGATGAGCGCGCCGGCGGCGAGGCCGACGCCGAGCCCCTCGATGCCTCCCCCGGCATCGGCGACTCGCTTGCCCAGGACGATGTATCCGGCCCACAGCGCCGCCGCGACGAGCGCGCACCCCACGCCGAGCGCACCGTCGACTCCGGCGACGCCACCGATGTTGACACCCGCCACGCAGATCACACCCGTCAGCGCCGCGGCCGCGGCGACCAGGTCGAGGGGCCGGCGCGAACCCGCGACCGCGACGGCGATCGGACCCAGGAACTCGATCGCGACCGCGGTCCCGAGGTCGATGTGGGCGATCGACTCGTAGAAGGCGATGTTCATCAGCACCGTCACGGTGCCGAACGCGGCCGCCGCACGGAGCCGGGCCGGCGACCAGTCGGCGGATTCTAGGGATCGTCGCAACACCGAGCCTGGTAGGGCCCACCATACGGAAGTGCTCCGCTGAGTATTCCAGCGGAGCGCTTCTGGGATCCGCGGTGCTCGTTGCATTACGTGCACGCATTCGCATATAATCATGCCTATGACGATGACGCGCACTGAGCACCTGGCACACGACCACTCCGACCATGCCCATGGACCCGACTGCGGCCACGAGGCTATCCAGCACGGCGATCACGTGGACTACGTCCACGATGGGCACCGTCACGCTCCGCATGGTGACCACTACGACGAGCACTGATCCAAACGCCGCACGATGTCCTACGCTCGCGATACGAGCGCGGGGCATCGGTGCTAGCGAGCTGTAATGAGGTCACGCAAACGCTCGGCTGGTGTCTTCCAGCCGAGCGTTTTGCGTGGTCGGCGATTGAGTTTCTGGGCGACGAGTTCGAGGTCTTCGCGGCCGTAGGCGCTCAGGTCGGTGCCTTTCGGGAAGTACTGGCGCAGTAGTCCATTGGTGTTCTCGTTGCTTCCGCGCTGCCAGGGTGAGTGGGGATCGCAGAAGTAGACCGGAACCCCGGTGGCGACCGTGAATTGTTGGTGGGCGGCCATCTCGCAGCCCTGGTCCCAGGTCAGTGATCCCCGCAAATGTCCTGGGAGATTTCCGATCAACGAAACCAGCACGTCACGGACTTCTTCGGCGGAGTGGCCGCCAGGCAGGTGGCCGAGCATGACGTAGCGGGTGGAGCGTTCGACGAGTGTGACGATCGCGGACTCGCTGCGAGTACCGACGATCAGGTCACCTTCCCAGTGGCCTGGCACGGCTCGATCCTCGACCTCGGCGGGCCGGTCGGAGATCATCACCATCTTGTCGACGAATCGTCTGGTGCGATGTTCGGCGCGGCGGTGGGGCTTGCGGCGGGTGCGGCCCGTTCGCAAGGCCATCGCGACTTCACGGCGCAGGCCGCCCCGAGCCTGAACGTAGATCGACTGGTAGATCGTCTCGACGCTCACACGCATACTTTGCTCGTTGGGGAACTCGGTCACTAGAGAGTGACATATCTGCTCTGGGGACCACTGGTCCTGCAGTTTGTTCTCGACGTAGTCCCGCAGCGGACCGGCCTGGGCCAGTTTCGCTGGCTTCGGCCGTGACCGGCTCTTTTCCCACCTGCGGTGCGCCTGATGCGGGCGATAGGCACCGTTGACAACGCCAGCGTCGATCTCCCGTTTGATCGTCGATGCTGGCCGGCCGAGCTCCCTGCCGATGGCCCGCAGCGATGCCCCCTCGCGGCGCATGTCAGCGATAGTTTCCCGCTCGGTCAAGGTCAGAAACCGTGGATGCAGGCTCCGCTGCCTCGGTGCATCCGATTCCACTCCGACCCACGTGACCGCACCTGTCAGGTAATCGATCTTGCGTCCGTCGGGATGGATACGAGTATCGCCAATCTTGCGCACCCCTCGATCCCAGTCCCCAGCAGTGCGAACGCTGACACCGACACGCCGAGCAGCGTCCGGCCGCAGCACCCCCTCACGGCGAAGCCGGTCGTACTCGGCCCGGCCGGGATGACCACCATTGCTAGTGCTCCCACGTCCACGCAGGCCCGCCCTGCGCATCCATCCAAACGCCGTATTCACTGTCACCCCCGCCGCCCTAGCAGCGACCGACACATTGCCGTCAGACACGTCCAATTCCTTGAAGAACCTCTTCTTCACCATCGGTGAATGCACGATCCCCGCAACTCCTTGCTATCCGCGGTGTTGCGGGGATCGCTAGAACCCACGGTCACGCCGCCGGGGCCGCAGTACCGCGATCAGGATCAGGCCTGCTCCCGCGCCGCGCAGCCAGGCGACCGCCGCCGGCGAGAGCTGCTCGAACAACCCGACGCCGAGCGAGGCGCCTACGTACTGACTGATCGCGCCGACGACGAACATCGCTGGGATCAGGAGACGTGACACGCCGTCACTGTACGAGTGTGAGCCCCGCCTCCCGCGCGCGGCGGGAACAATTCGGTATCGTCAGACGTATATAAAGATGTAGAAAGACCACGCGGGGGTCGGAGATTCCTCCAGCTCCACGGGGATAGAGAATCAGTTCGTAGAACGGAGGAGTCATGACGAACATCGACACCACCACGGTTGCCACCGCGGCTCCGCTCACCGCATCCGATCGGTGCGACCGCTGCGCGGCGGCGGCCCAGGTACGAGCTGTCCTTCCATCCGGGTTCGAGTTGCTGTTCTGCGGGCATCACTTCACCGCACACCGCGACAAGCTCGAGTCCCAGGGTGCGGCCGTCACCGGCGGCGAGCCGGTCGGAGTCTGATCCGACCGCACCACGGCTGACGCGTGCCCGGCGACTGCGGTCGCCGGGCACGCGTCGTTTCGGGGCAGCCGCCGGCCCTAGCGCCAGGTGCGCAGAGCGGCGATCCGCTCGCGCAGTTGCTCGGCGGACGCCATCGCAGTGACCGGGCCGCCCAGGCGGCTGCGCAGCTCGTTGTGGACCACACCGTGTGGCTTGCCGGTGCGGTGATGATGCATGGCGACCAGCGAGTTCAGCTCGCGACGCAACGCCGACAACTGCTCACCGGCGGTGGCCCGCTGTTCGACCTCGACCGGCGGAGCCGGCCGCTCGGCCTCGACGGTGCGGGTCTGCACCTGTTCCTTCTGCCGCTGTTTGAGCAACGCCCGCATCTGCTCCGCATCGAGCAGGCCGGGCAGCCCCAGGTAGTCGGCCTCCTCGTCGCTGCCCGCGAAGGTTGCGGTCCCGTAGGACGATCCGTCGTAGATGAGTTGGTCGAGTTCGGCGTCGGCGTGCAGTGAGACGAAGGCCTTCTCCTCCTCGCCGGGCTCGTCCTTCTGCTTGTTCGCGTCGATCAGCAGCGCGTCGTCGAGCCCGTCGGACTCGCGATGCGGCTTGCCCAGGACGTGGTCACGCTGTTCCTCCAGCTTCGACGCGAGGTCGAGCAGAACCGGGACCGAGGGCAGGAACACGCTGGCGGTCTCGCCCTGCGCGCGCGACCGGACGAAGCGGCCGATCGCCTGCGCGAAGAACAGCGGCGTCGAGGCGCTGGTGGCGTACACACCCACCGCGAGACGCGGAACATCGACGCCCTCGGACACCATCCGCACCGCGACCATCCACTTGTCCCGGCTCGACGAGAACTCGCTGATCCGTTTCGAGGCGGTCGGATCGTCGGACAGCACCACCGTGACCTTCTCGCCGGTGATGTCGTGCAGCAGCTCGGCGTAGTCGCGGGCGGTGCTCTGATCGGTCGCGATCACCAGGCCGCCGGCATCGGGCATCGTCCGGCGCAGCTGATCGAGACGGGTGTTCGCGGCGTGCAGCACGGCGGGGATCCAATCGCCGTGCGGGTCGAGCGCCGTGCGCCACGCCCGGGCGGTCTGCTCCTTACTCAGCGGTTCGCCGAGGCGGGCGGTGAATTCCTCACCGGCGCTGGTGCGCCAGCTCGCCTGGCCCGAGTAGGCGAGGAAGACCACAGGCCGCACCACGCCGTCGGCGAGTGCGTCGGAATAGCCGTAGACGTGGTCGGCCTTCGACCGCTGTCCCCCGCCGAACTCCGGCTCGTAGGTGACGAACGGGATCGGGTTGTCGTCGCTGCGGAACGGGGTGCCGGTGAGCGCCAGACGGCGGGTCGCACCCTCGAAGGCCTCGCGCACGCCCTCGCCCCAGCTCTTCGCGTCACCGGCGTGGTGGATCTCATCAAGGATCACCAGGGTCTTGTAGGCGGTGGTGCGCGCGTGGTGCTTGTACGGGTGCATCCCCACCTGTGCGTAGGTGATCACGACACCGTCGAAGTCGGACGAAGTGCTGCCGCCCGAATTGGTGAAGTTCGGGTCGAGGTTGATGCCGTTCCGCGCGGCCGCTTCGGCCCACTGGTACTTCAGGTGCTCAGTGGGGGCGACCACGGTGACCCGCTCCACGGTGCGATCGGCCAACAGCTCGGCTGCCACACGCAGGGCGAACGTGGTCTTTCCGGCGCCCGGAGTAGCCACGGCCAGGAAGTCCTGCGGCTTCGCGGTCAGGTACTTCGTGAGCGCACGGCGCTGCCAGACACGAAGTGAACCCGCCATGGAAAAACGCACCCCTCAACGGCGCCCGATGGGCGCGGCTTCGACGACTGAAGACCGGAAGAAGTCTACCGGCAACACGCGGCGGATCCGGTTACGGCGCGATCGGCCCTGGTGGGGAAGACTAGAGGGCGATGGACGATGCAGACTCCGCTCACGCGCCGCAGCCGCCGGCCGCGGGGCCGCAGACCCAGGACCTCGACCGGCCCCGGGTGGCCCCGCTGCATACGCGTGCCCTGGCGGTGATCCGGTCGCTGCCACGCATCTTCTGGCGCACCATCGTCAAATCCTGGGACGACTCGATCATCGGGCAGAGCGCGCAGGCCGCCTTCTGGCAGACGCTATCGCTGCCGCCGCTGCTGCTCGGTCTCCTCGGCCTCACCGGTTACGTGGCGAATTGGTTCGGTCCCGACACCATCGGCGTCATCCAGGGCAAGATCCTCTCGTTCAGCGAGTCGGTGTTCACCGAGAGCGTGGTGACCGAGATCATCGGCCCGATGGTGAGCGGCGTGCTCAGCGAAGGCCGGTTCGACATCGTCTCGATCGGTTTCATCATCGCGCTCTGGGCCGGATCGTCGGCGTTGTCGTCGTTCGTGGACTCCATCTGCATGGCCCACGACCAGCACACGGTCCGGAATCCGGTGCACCAGAGGTTCTTCGCCGTTCTGCTGTACGTCGAGTTCCTGGTGATCGCGGTCCTCACCCTGCCGCTGGTCGCGCTCGGGCCCACCCTGATCGTGAAGTACATGCCCGCGTCCTGGCATCCGGCGGTGGCGCGACTGATCGACGTGGGATATCTCCCGTTCGTTGTCGCCCTGCTGGTGGGCGCGCTCGCGCTGCTCTACCGGCAGGCACTCCCCCGGCCGCTCCCCTGGTACCGGCAGGTGCCCGGTGCGGCGCTCGCCGCGCTGATCTTCCTCATCGCTTCGACCGGCCTGCGCGTCTATCTCAGCCTCATCGCCACGCGCGGCTACTCCTACGGGGCGCTGGCCACACCGATCGCTTTTCTGCTGTTCACGTTCTTCCTCGGGTTCGCCGTCATGGTGGGCGCCGAGTTCAACGCCGCGCTGCAGGCGCGGTGGCCGGCACGTGAGGTGCGTACCGACCAGCTGCGCGGCTGGGTGGCAGAGACGATGAAGGAGGTCGGGATCGACAACCCGGGCAAGGCCGCAGCGGAGGGACTACGCCGGGCCACCGATCCGATCCGGCGCCCGAAGCGCAAAGCGGATCCGGAACCCGCCTCCCGGCCGGGCCCTCCGCCCGAGGCCCGCGAAATCTCGCGAACGCGGCCACCGCAGGACGCGCCACCGCACGAGATCGGCGCGCGGCGCGAAGTGGAACCGCGCTGACTACTTCTTCATGCGGTCGTAGATCTTCTTGCACTCCGGGCACACCGGCGAACCGGGCTTCGCCGACTTGGTGACGGGGAAGGTCTCACCGCACAGTGCGACCACGAAGTTGCCCATCACCGCCGATTCGGCGATCTTGTTCTTGCGCACGTAGTGGAAGAACTTGGGAGTGTCGTCGTCGTTACCCGTGTCGGCATCGACATCGACTTCGGGCTTCTCCAGGGTCTTCGTGCTCATGACTTTCATTCTGCCAGCACCAGTGGGACGATCGAAGGGTGACTGAGAACGAGGGGACGGGCGCGAGTACCCACCGGGGTGCGTACGTGATCACCGACGCCGAGGACTCCTACGAGGAGCAGCACCGGCGCCGAGTCCGCCGCTACCTGCTCATCATGGCCTTCCGGATTCCCGCGCTGGTGCTCTCAGCGGTGGTGTACTCCGCCACCGGCAGCTGGCCGATCGCGCTCGCGATCATCGCCGTCTCGATTCCGATCCCGTGGATCGCCGTGATCCGCGCCAACGACCGGCCCAAGCGGCGCCGCGGCGAGCCCGGCCGGTTCACCGCTCGCAAGAGCGATCGCCTCGCGCTGCAAGGCCACCCGATCAAGACCGTCACCGTCCCCGGTGAGTGAGCGCCGCCGCGACGCGATGCGCTTGTCTCCCACGCTTGTACCCGTGTGCCATCGGCTCGGGCCGGTGCTCGCCGCGGCGGACTTCTCCGAGGCCGCTGTCCGTACCCTGCTCGGCGACGAGGTGTTCGGCTGCCTGTCCCGCGGTGAGCCCGGACCGGTCGAGGCGGCCGCCGCGGGCGATGCGCCGCTCCCCGTTCTGATCCGGCTGTTCCTCGCCGCCGCGCCCGTCGAGCGATCCCGGGCCGGCCGGGTGTTGACACCGGTCACCGTCGACGAGGCGATCGAGGCGGGCCTGCTCGAGATCGACCCCGACGACCCGTCGGCGGTCCGGTCCGCCCTCGGGCTGCGTCCCCTGGACCCGCCCGCGGGCGGTACGCAGTGGTTCCTCTCCGATCTGGACGGATTGATGCGCCCGCATCCACAGGATCGTGAGCACGTGCTCGGTGTGGGCCACGCCTCGCAGTCGCTGCTGCGAGCGACGCCCCGCGAACCAGCGGGATCAGTCCTCGATCTGGGCACCGGCTGCGGGGTGCACGCCTGCGGTGCGGCGCGGTTCGCCGACCGGGTGGTGGCGACCGATATCAGCGACCGGGCCGCGGGATTCGCCGCTGCCTCCGCGGCGCTCAACGGTGTCGAGGTGGACGTGCGGACCGGCGATTGGTTCGCACCGGTCGCGGGTGAACGATTCGATCTGCTGCTCGCCAACCCGCCTTTCGTCGTGGGCGAAGGTCGCGTCGACCACACCTACCGCGATTCCGGTCTCGATCTCGACGGTGCGACCGAGCTGGTGGTCCGGTCCGCACCGGCGCACCTGGCGCCGGGCGGCACCGCGGCGCTGCTCGGCGCCTGGGTGCATCGCGATGACCAGGCCTGGCAGACGCGGGTCGCGTCCTGGCTGCCCTCCGAGGGGATCGCCGCATGGGTGCTCCAGCGCGACGTCGCCGATCCGGCACTGTACGTGGGCACGTGGCTCCGCGATGAGGGGCTCAATCCGCGCGTCGGCGAAGGCCGGGCGAAATCGGACCGCTGGCTCGCACACCTCGACGCGGCCGGTGTGACGGGGATCGGATTCGGGTTCGTCCTGCTGCGCGCGATCGACGGCCCATCGGAGGTGGTGTGCGAGGAGCTCACGCAGCCGTTCGACGATCCGCTCGGCGAGGAAGTGCCCGGACACTTCGCGCGAATGGCGTGGCTCCGCGACGCCGACCTGGGTGCGGCGCGCCCGCTGCTCGGCTCCGATGTCGCGCTGGAACGGGTATCGGTGTCCGGTGACGAGGGCTGGAACGAGGTCGCTGTCCGGGTGACCCGGATGTCCGGGCCGCGCTGGACCCACGAACTCGACGATGCGGGCGCCCGGCTCTTGGCCGGCTGTCTCGGCGGGCTCAGCACCGATGATCTGGTCGAGTTGCTCGAGGCGGCGACGGGCACGGACGGGCTCCGGGAACCCGCGCACCGGCTGCTGGCCGACCTGCACCGTCACGGCTTTGTCACATTTCTTTAAGCAACTTCTTAGATCGAGTCTGCGTTTACGCTGGTCAGAGCGGTGCGTCTCGGGAACTCTCCACGCCGGTCGTCCGTTGAACAGATGTACCGGCGATTAGGAGGAGCCACCATGGCACACCGCTTCAGCACCACAGCCCCCGCAGCCGAGCGTGTCCGGCCCGAGTTGACGGAGGCCGATCTCGACGCTCAGAGCCCCGCAGCAGATCTGGTGCGGGTGTACCTGAACGGCATCGGCCGCACCGCCCTGCTCACCGCGGAGGACGAGGTCGAATTGGCCAAGCGCATCGAGGCGGGGCTCTACGCCCAGCACCTGCTCGATACCAAGAAGCGGCTGTCGGCGTCGAAGAAGCGTGATCTGGCGTTCATCGTGCGCGACGGCCAGGCGGCCCGGCAGCACCTGCTGGAAGCCAACCTGCGCCTGGTGGTGTCGTTGGCCAAGCGCTACACCGGCCGCGGCATGCCGCTGCTGGACCTGATCCAGGAGGGCAACCTCGGACTCATCCGCGCGATGGAGAAGTTCGACTACGCCAAGGGATTCAAGTTCTCGACCTACGCCACCTGGTGGATCCGGCAGGCCATCACCCGCGGTATGGCCGACCAGTCGCGCACCATCCGGCTCCCCGTCCATCTCGTCGAGCAGGTCAACAAGCTGGCCCGCATCCGCCGTGAGCTGCATCAGCAGCTGGGCCGCGAAGCCACGGACGCCGAACTGGCCGCCGAGTCCGGCATTCCGGCGGAGAAGATCGCCGACCTGATGGACCACTCGCGCGACCCGGTGAGCCTGGACATGCCCGTCGGCTCGGACGAAGAGGCCCCGCTGGGCGACTTCATCGAGGATGCAGAGGCCGCGTCGGCCGAGTCCGCGGTGATCTCCACGCTCATGCACAGCGACGTCCGGTCGGTGCTCGCCACCCTGGACGAGCGGGAGCAGCAGGTGATCCGGCTGCGGTACGGTCTCGACGACGGTCAGCCGCGCACCCTCGACCAGATCGGCAAGCTGTTCGGCCTGTCCCGTGAGCGGGTGCGCCAGATCGAGCGCGAGGTCATGAGCAAGCTCCGCAACGGCGAGCGCGCCGACCGGTTGCGCGCCTACGCCAGCTAAGGCGTCACCGAAGAACCAGCACGATAGGGACCGCGTCGGCTTACAGCCGGCGCGGTTCCGCTTGTTGAGTGAGCATGTCGCTGGCGTGCCCGATACGGATCACCGACGACAACACCGCGGCGCCGTCGGTAGTGGCGAGGATCGGCTGGCAGTCGATCGATGTGATCTCCGGAATCTCATAGGCGAGGGCCGCGATGCGGGTCACGATGGCGATGAGCGCCGACCGGTCGACTCCCGCCTCACCGGCGAAACCTTCGAGTAGGGGCGCGGATTTCGTCGCGGTGAGCAGATCCTGGGCCGCCGCGTCGGTCAGCGGCAGCAGCCGATAGGCGCGGTCCCCCAGCAGCTCCGGCACGGCACCACTGAGCCCGAAGGACAGGAGCGGGCCGATCCGCGGATCGTTCTCGTACCCGACGGCGCAACCGATCCCCTTGTCCGCCATTCGCTGCACGTGCAGCAAGGTCTCACCGGTCGCACCGGCGAGCTCACCGAAAGCGTCGGCGACAGCCTGCGGTCCCGTGAGATCGAGGCGCACCGCGGCGAGGTCGGCGCGCAGGCGCCAGCGCTCTCCCATCGCCTTCACCGCCACCGGGTAACCGAGCCGGTCGGCAGCGGCCATGGCCTGCTCCGGCGTGGAGGCCACCTCGAAGGGGACCACCTCGACGCCGTACAGACGGAGGAGCTCGGTGCTGCGCTCGAAGTCCAGCGTGACGGGACCGGACCCGGAATCATTCGGCGGCAACCACTCCCGCACACGGGTGCGCGCGGTCTCGACGTCGGTACCGTCCGGGCGCGCGGTCTCGGAGATCGGCCGTGCCCGCCACTGGGCGTACCGCCAACCGTGTGCGAGCACCCGGGCGGCTCGCTCCGGCTCCGGGTAGGACGGGACCGAACCGCGCGTACGCACGCCCTCGGCGTCGGTGGCCGCGAGCAACTCGGTGACGCCGTCGAACGCGAGGAACGTCGACACGATCGGTTTGATCTGCTTGCGCGAGGCCTCCAGGAGCACCGCGGCGTGCGCCTCGGGCGGCGCCTCCACCGGCGGGACGAAGACCGCGATGATGGCGTCGACCGTGTCGTCGGCGAGGGCGGCGTCGATCGCGGCACCGAACTCCTGTGGGGTGGCGGCGGCGCCCAAGTCGACCGGCTGAGCCACGTCAAGTCCGGCACGGATCCCGGTATGGGTCGCGAGCACCCCCAGCGCGGTGGAATTGCCGATGACCGCCACCCGTGGACCGGTGGGCAACGGCTGGTAGCTGAAGAAGGTCGCGCAGTCGAACAGCTCGGGGATCGAATCGACCTGCACCACACCGGAGTTCTCGAACAAGGCATCCGATCCTCGTTGACGCCGGTCGGCATCGACGCCGCCGCGATGCACTGCCACGATCGGCTTCTGCCGAGCCAGCCGGCGCGCGATCCTGCCGAACTTACGGGGATTGCCGAAACTCTCCAGGTAGAGCAGCACCACTTCGGTGTCGTCGTCGGTGTCCCAGTACTGCAACACGTCGTTACCCGAGACATCGGCCCGGTTGCCGGCGGAGACAAAAGTGGTCAGTCCGACACCGCGTTTGGCGGCGGTGTCCAGGATGGCGATGCCGAGCGCACCGGACTGGCAGAAGAAGCCGACATTGCCGCGGCCCGGTACGACGGGGGCGAGCGTGGCGTTGAGCCGCACCTCCCGGTCGGTGTTGACCACGCCGAGCGCATTCGGCCCGATCAACCGCATCCCGTGCGAGCGCACCGCTTTGAGCAGCCGTCGTTCGGATTCCTTGCCACGGCCACCGGCGTCGGAGAAGCCGGACGAGACCACCAGCAGGGTCCGCACCTCCTTGGCGAGGCAGTCGTCGAGTACCTGCCCCATATTGTCCGCGGGCACGGCGACCACGGCGAGATCCACCCGATCGGGGATATCGCGCACCGACTCGTAGGCACGGATCCCCGCCACCGAGCGGCGTTCGGGGTGCACCGGATAGACCGGCCCCGCGAAGTCGCCGGCGATGATGTTGCGCAGCACCGCGTGGCCGACCTTTCCCGGTGTGGCGGAGGCGCCGATCACGGCGATCGACGTGGGCCGCAACGCATTGCTGACGCTGCGCGCCTCGGACGCCAGTTCGCGGGCGTTACGGACGGCGACCAGCGCCTCGGTGGGGTCGATGCCGAATTCGACGTGCACGACGCTGCCGTCGAAGCTGCGCCGTAGCTCGTAGCCCGCGGCCTTGAAGACGTTGACCATGTACCGGTTCTCGGCCAGCACCTCGGCCTCGAACCGGTGGAAGCCGTTCTCGGCGGCGGCACCCGCGAGATGTTCGAGCAGGATCGGACCCAGCCCGCGGCCCTGGTGCTCGTCGGCGACCACGAAGGCCACCTCCGCGGAGGTCGGCTTACCGGAGTCGGCGAGACCCTCGTACAGACCGACGGCGATGATCTTGCCGCCGAGGATGGCGAGCAGGCACACGCGTTGCTCGTGATCGACGGTGGTCATCCGCGCGACATCGCGCGGCGGCATCACGGGATACGGGCCGAAGTAGCGTAGGTACCGGGTGCGCTCGGAGAGGCCGCCGTGGAATTCGACCATGGCGTCGGCGTCGTCGGGCACCACGGGACGCAGGTGCACCACGCCGCCGTCGGAGGCGAGCACATCGGCCACCCAGTGCGCGGGGAACTCGTACGGACCCGACGGCGCCTGTGCGCCCGGCGCCGGGAAGGGATCGGTCGAGGGCCCAGACGGATGCAACGGCTGCTCGTCAGTCACGGGGATCCTCCGGGTCGAGTCCGTGCAGGGGGAAGACATCGGTACGTGCGCGGGCGATGAACCGGTCGGTGGCGGCGTCGATACCGCGCTCGGCCGGGTCGTGCGAGACGGGTTCCCACGGAGTGAATCCGACATCGCCGCTCTCACCCATGGTCTCCGGAAGCGGGCCGGGTTCGCCACCGAGGCGCTCGGCCGGGATCTGTGCGACGAGGTCCTTCCATGCGGCCGGGATGGGGGTGGCCGGGTCGACGTCCACGCCGACCACCGCCGCCAGCAGGTGGGTCCAGGTGCGCGGGACCACCGATACCAACTGGTACCCACCGCCGCCGACGGCGAGCCAGCGTCCGTCGCAGACCTCATCGGCCAGATCCCGCATCGCGAGGATCGCCGCCCGCTGACCGTCGACCGAGAGCGACAGATCGGTGAGCGGATCGGCGGCGTGCGAGTCGCAGCCGCACTGACTCACGATGAGCTGCGGCGCGAACTCGCGGACCACCGAGGGAACCACCGCGTGGAAGGCCCGCAACCACAGCGCGTCCGGGCTGAACGCGGGAACCGGCACGTTGACGGCAGTGCCGCGGGCCTCCGGTCCGCCCAGCTCCGATGGGTAGCCGGTGTTGGGCCACAGGTGCTGCGGGTCCTCGTGCACCGAGACGGTGAGCACCCGGGCGTCGTTCCAGAACGCGGCCTGCACCCCATCCCCGTGATGGGCGTCGACATCGATGTAGGCGATGCGGTCGTAGCCGTGGTCGAGCAACCAGGAGATGGCGATCGCGATGTCGTTGTAGACGCAGAACCCGGAGGCGTGGCTGCGCATCGCGTGGTGCATACCGCCCGCGATGTTGACGGCGCGCGTGGCGGTGCCGTCGGCGATCGCCTTGGCCCCGGAGAGCGTGGACCCGACGATCGACGCCGCCGCCTCGTGCATGTGCAGGAACACCGGGTTGTCGTCGTTGCCGAGACCGAACCCGGTGAGGTCGATGCGCGAGCGGCCGGATCCGGCGACCCGGACCGCGGCCTGATAGTCGTCGGTGTGCGCCCGGGCGAGATCGGCCACGTCGAACCCGCGCGGTGCCACCACCTCGGCACCGTCGATCACGCCGAGCATCCGGGCCAGCTCCATCGTCAGGCGCAGCCGCACGGGGTCCATCGGGTGCGATTGGGAGAAGCGGTAATCGAGGACCGAGGGATCCCACACCACCTGGGAGTCGGGGAACCGTGCCATGCTTCGACCCTATCGGCGTGGCCATCCGGACATACGGCTTTGTCCCGCATGCGACGCAGCACACGTGGGCCCGGCCACGGCTCCGGACCGAAGGGAATATCTCCGCATGATGACACGTCTAAGTTAGGTAACCTTTAGTCGAAGGGAATGGCGTTGCGTCTCCGTTAAGCTGATCGCGACGAGAAGGAGCTGGATTCGTGAACGATCTGGTGGACACCACCGAGATGTACCTGCGCACCATCTACGAACTCGAAGAAGAGGGCGTGGTGCCGCTGCGCGCACGCATCGCGGAGCGGCTCGACCAGAGCGGGCCGACCGTGTCGCAGACCGTGCAGCGAATGGAGCGCGACGGACTGGTCCGTGTCGCGGGCGACCGTCACCTGGAACTCAGCGACAAGGGTCGCGCGCTCGCCATCGCCGTGATGCGCAAGCACCGGCTGGCCGAGCGACTGCTGGTCGACGTGATCGGCCTGCAGTGGGAGAACGTGCACGCCGAGGCGTGCCGCTGGGAGCACGTGATGAGCGAGGACGTCGAACGGCGCCTGCTCGAGGTGCTCGGCAACCCCACCACCTCGCCCTACGGCAACCCGATCCCGGGCCTGGGCGAACTCGGTGTGTCGATCGGCAACGAGCCCACCCGCCCCGCACGGCTGACGGACCTCCCGCAGGGCGGTCCCACCGCAGTGGTGATCAAGCGGCTGGCCGAGCACGTGCAGGCGGACAACGATCTGATCAGTCGCTTCCGGGAGGCGGGCGTCGTGCCCGATGCCCGCGTCGCGGTGACCGTCCAGCGCGGATCCGTGGTGATCTCCGTGGCGGGCCACGAGGACTTCGAACTGTCGGACGAAATGGCGCACGCCGTGTTCGCCGAGGCGGTGTAGGGCTCGATGCGACTTCTGGTGACCGGCGGCGCCGGCTACGTGGGCAGCGTGTGTACCCAGGTTCTGCTGGAGCAGGGCCACGACGTGACCGTGCTCGACGATCTCAGTACCGGCAATCGCGAGGCGGTACCCGCTGGGGCGACCTTCGTCGAGGGTGATGTCGCGACGGCGGCACGCCAGATCCTGGCCGACGGCGAGTTCGACGGCGTCCTGCACTTCGCCGCGAAATCCCTCGTGGGCGAGTCGGTCACGCATCCGCATAAGTACTGGCAGGGCAACGTGGTGACCACGCTGTCGCTGCTCGACGCGATGCTCGCAGCCGGGGTGCCGCGCCTGGTGTTCTCGTCCACCGCCGCTACCTACGGTGAGCCGGAGTCGGTCCCCATTACCGAGGACGCGCGCACCGCGCCGACGAACACCTACGGCGCTACCAAACTCGCCATCGACGCCGCGATCACCTCGTACGCCACCGCGTACGGGCTCGCCGCCGTCTCGCTGCGGTACTTCAACGTGGCCGGCAGCTATGCGGGCATCGGCGAGAACCGCGAGGTGGAGACCCACCTCATCCCGCTGGTGCTGCAGACCGCCCTCGGCCAGCGCGCCGATATCGCCGTCTTCGGCGCCGACTACCCCACCGCGGACGGCACCGCGGTGCGCGACTACGTGCACGTCAAGGATCTGGCCGATGCCCACCTGCTGGCCCTCGACCATGCCCGCACCGGTGCGCACGACATCTTCAATCTGGGGTCCGGCGAAGGCTTCTCGGTGCGACAGGTGATCGACACCTGTCGCGAGGTGACGGGCCTCGAGATCCCCGAAGTCGCCGCTGATCGGCGTGCGGGCGATCCCGCCGTGCTCGTCGCCTCCTCACGCAAGGCGCACGACGAGCTGGGCTGGCGCCCCGCGCACACGGAGCTGCGCGGTATCGTCTCCGACGCCTGGGACTTCACGCAGGCGCTCGGCGACCGGGCACACGCCGCGCGTCGCTGACCTCGCAGTCCCGCGCGAATCATCACCCCGCCAAAGGGAATTCGGTATCCCTCGGTGGCATGGTGATGCCCAGCCTCGCCGCGACCCGCTCCCCTGACTCCGCGGCCGCGCTCACGGCGCGCGGGCTGATCCCGTTCTCGAATGCCGCCGCGAGCAACCGGGCGGCCCGGTAGCCGGGATCGGCGGCAAGCGCGGCATCCAGCGCGATCCCGGTGAGCGGACCGTCGCCGCGGGCATAGGCCGAGGCGGCGACCAGGAGAGCGGCGGCGGCCCGCGGCGTACCCCGCAGACGCCGTGCGAGTTCGGCGAACATCTCGAGCGCATCGTCGGCGACGACGGACAGGCTCAGGCTCAGCGCGGCGTCGCGGACGTTCACATCGAGCAGGGCGCCGCCGAGTACGGCGACGTCCGCGTCACCCAGCGGCTCCGGCCGCGACCCCACCTGCAGTACCGCCGCGACCACGGCGCCCAGCAGCTCGGCCGGGTCCCGGTCGGATACATTGCTCGCCGCCGCCAGGCAGTCGGCGCGGCCGATTCCGCGCCCTGCGGCGGCGAGCAACGCCACGAGTTCGGTCCGCGACGCCCGCACCGGGCGGCCTTCCAGGGCGGCCGCCAGCGCGACCGGCGAGGTGGCGGGGTCGGTCACGGCGCCGCTCTCGCCGTGCCGGCAGAGCCACCGCGCACCGTCGGCGATGGCGCTGACGAAGAAGAGATCGGCCAGCACCACCTCGGCTCCGAGCGTGGGTTCGGCGCTCACCACGGTCTCCAGGCAGTCCACGAGCGCCGGGACCGCCTTGGTCAATCGCCGGTCGTCGACCACCAGAGCGTAGAGCCGATCGGCGCCCTGCCTACGCAGCAAACCGACCGCTTGACCGAGATGCCGCCGACAGTCCACCCTCAGCGTGCCCGCCCGAGTGAGACCGAGATCGGTGCGGGCGGTCGCTCCGATCCTCCCGGTCACGTCGTCGTGCACCAGCAGGACCACGGATCGTTCCGGGACGAACCCGAGCAGGGCCGGCACCGCGGCGATCAGCTCGCCGACGTCGTCGATGGGCAGGGCGTGGGTGCTGCGCTGGGTCGTCATGGTCGAAGACTGGCCGAGCGGGCCGACCCGACGAGGGTAGGTGCGCCGCACCATCCCCAGGGATGCGTACGAAACCTCGGCGACGGCCGCGCTCGTCCACAGCCTCCGACCTGGGGTCACGCCGGAACCCGGCCGTTCCGGACACCGACGCGCCACAGCCCCGACGCGTGCCCCGAACGAGGTCTACTGTGTACCGCGTGATTGGCCTACCCCGGTTCTCGGACCGCACCCGCGACTGGTTCCTCAGCGGCATGTCCGAACGCGCCGGCACCCACGTCGGCCCGCACGCCTCGGACAGCGATCATCCGCAGCCGTGGTGGAAGGTCATGTGTCTGACCGGCGTCGACTATTTCTCCACGCTGGGCTACCAGCCGGCCATCGCCTTCATCGCCGCCGGCGTCATCTCCCCCATCGCCACCCTGGTGCTCATCGCGCTCACTCTGCTCGGCGCGCTCCCGGTGTACAAGCGTGTGGCCCGCGAGAGCCCGAACGGGGCGGGGTCGCTCGCCATGTTCGAGCGGCTGCTGCCCTGGTGGGGCGGCAAGCTGTTCGTTCTCGTACTGCTGGGATTCGCCGCCACCGACTTCATCATCACCATCACGCTCTCGTCGTCGGACGCCGCCGAGCACATCGTCGAGAACCCGTTGGCGCCACAGTTCCTCCAGGGCGCGAACATCCCGATCACCCTGCTGTTGGTACTGGCACTGGGTCTGGTGTTCCTCAAGGGCTTCCGGGAGGCCATCGGCACCGCGGTGCTCCTGGTCACGGTGTACCTCTCACTCAACGTGGTCGTGATCCTGGTGTCGCTGTGGCACATCGTCGAACGACCGCAGTTCGTGCTGGACTGGCAGAACCTGCTGTGGGCCGAGAACTCGAATCCGCTGATGGTGGTGGCGGTCGCTCTGATCGTGTTCCCGAAACTCGCGCTCGGCCTGTCCGGCTTCGAGACCGGTGTCGCCGTGATGCCTCAGATCAAGGGCGATCCCAACGACCCGCCCGAATACCCGGCCAAGCGAATCCGGGACACCGGGCGGCTGCTCACCACCGCCGCGGTGATCATGAGCGTGCTGCTCGCGACGTCGAGCTTCGCGACCACGCTGCTGATTCCCGCGGAGGAGTTCGGTCCGGAGGGAGCGGCGAACGGTCGCGCGCTGGCCTACCTCGCGCACGACTACCTGGGCAACACCTTCGGCACCGTGTACGACATCTCGACCGTGGCGATCCTGTGGTTCGCGGGGGCGTCCGCGATGGCGGGCCTGCTCAACCTGGTGCCCCGCTACCTGCCCCGATACGGCATGGCCCCGCGCTGGGCCTCGGCGGTACGCCCCCTGGTCGTCGTGCTCACCGTGATCGCACTGGTGATCGTGCTGATCTTCGAGGCGGACGTGAATGCGCAGGGCGGCGCGTATGCGACCGGTGTGTTGGTGTTGATGACCTCCGCCGCGGTGGCCGTCACGATCTCCGCGCGACGCAAACGGCAGACCGCACAAACCTGGATGTTCGGTCTCATCGCGGCCGTGTTCGTGTACACCACCATCGACAACATCATCGAGCGGCCCGATGGCGTGCGGATCGCCGCGCTGTTCATCCTGGCGATCGCCGTGGTGTCGATCGGCTCCCGCGTGCGGCGCTCGTTCGAGCTGCGCGCATCGTCGATCAGCTTCGACGACAAGGCCCTGGAATTCATCCGCGACGACGCGCAGGCCCAGCACGCGATCCGCATCGTGGCCCACGAGCCCGACGTGGACACCAAGAAGGAGTACCGGGACAAGGTACGCGCCGAGCGCAAATTCGGGCACATCCCCGGCCGGTCCCGGGTGATCCTGCTCGAAGTGTGGCCGCGGGACTCGTCGGACTTCGAGCAGGATCTCGAGGTGCGCGGCATCGAGAAATTCGGATACCGCCTGCTCAAGGTGCGCTCGGGCAACATCGCCAACACGATTGCGGCGGTGCTGCTCTACATCCGCGACGAGACGGGCGTGGTGCCCGAGGTCTATTTCCAGTGGTCCGAGATGAATCCCGTGCTCAACATGGGCAAGTATCTCGTCGAGGGCACGGGCGAGGTGGCCGCGGTCTGTCACGAGGTGCTCCGGCAGGCCGAGCACGACGCGAAGCGCCGACCGACGGTCCACGTGTCCTGACCAGACTCAGGGCCGATAGGCGAACGGCAGTTCGTGGTGGGCGACGGGCAGGCTGGTGACCGTCATCCACGGGTAGCGCTGGGCGATCGCACGCACCAGGCGCGGACCGTCGTGGGACTTGCTGCGCTCACCGACGACGACGGTGACGCCGCCGGAGACCTCGCGCAGCGCATCCAGGCGATCCGCGGCCGGTCTGCGCGGAACGAGCCGTAGGAGCGCAGTGCGCGGACCGTCGGCGAGGGCGTCCGACAGCCGGCCGAACGCCGCCGACGGGGGCCAATGCCCGTCGGTCTCCCACTCGGCGTACGCGCGCTGCCGGCGCGCGGACGGAGCGAGCAAGAGCGGGACGGCGCGCAGGACGGTGCTCGGGCGCATCCGGCAGAACACATCGGTGGGGTCGAGCAGGGTGATCGCCGCCGGGACGCCCGGGCGGCGGAGCGCGTAGTCGACCGCGAGCTGGGCCCCGAAGGAGTGCCCGACGAGCGCGGGCGCGGACACATCGAGCGCGTCGAGCACCTCGTCGATCCAGTCGGCCCACTGATCGCGACTGCGTAGACCCCGCGGTTGGCTGCCACCGCCGTCGCCCGGCAGATCGGGGGCGATCACGCGATGGTCCCGTGCCAGGGCGGAGGCGGTGGCGTACCAGGAGGCCGCCGTCGCACCCCCGCCCGGGAGGCACACGATCGGCGGCGCGGCGGGGTGTCCGCAGAGCACCACATGGGTGCGGGCCAGGGCCCCGTCGAGGATGCGACGCTCGACGGGTACGCCGAAGTCCTCCAGAACGGCGCGGTACGCCCGTTCGATGGCGTCGTTATTCACGCTTTCCTCTCGATCATCGAAATACTTGATTGACAAACTACCTGCTATCGTCGGCGGATGAGCCGGAACGAACACCTGATCCATGCGCTGCGCGACGCCGCGCTGCGCTGGAACCGGGAGATCGCCGCGTTCGGCCGGGTGAACGATCTCGGGGAGACCGATATCCGGGCCCTGATCGCGCTGCTCGATCTGGAACGCGCACACACGGCCGCCACTCCCGGCGCCCTCGCCGCACAGCTGGGCCTGAGTTCGGCGGCGTGCACCGCCCTCGTCGACCGGCTGGTGGCATCATCGCTGGTGGAGCGCGCACCCGACGCTGCGGACCGGCGCCGGGTCCGTTTGGTTGTGACGGACTCCGCCCGGCGCCTCGGCGAGGACTTCTTCGCCGGATTCCTCGGCCCGCTGCGTTCCGCCGCGGCGGGGCTCGACGCCGAGGAGGCCGCTGCGGTCCAGCGTTTTCTCGCCGCGGCGGTTCAGCCGTGAGCAGAAACACCCCGGCCCGGGGAATCGACACACCACGCGAAGGGTTGTCTCACGTGAAAAGCTGGTGGGACCCCGCACGGGGCGCACGGTAGGAGGTTTCGGGATGGACGAGCAGTCGCACATGTACGAGCTGGAGTTCCCCGGCCCGGCGGTCTCGGACACGGACGGCAACGGGCCGGTGCTCGTGCACGCCCTGGACGGCTACGCCGACGCCGGTCACGCCCTCAAGCTGCTCCGCGAACACCTCACGTCGAACCTGACCACCGAACTGGTGGCGTCCTTCGATGTGGATGAGTTGATCGACTACCGCTCACGACGGCCCATGATGACCTTCGAGGACCGGTTCACCGGCGTCGAGGAACCCCAGTTGAACCTGTACGCGGTGCGGGACAGCGCGGGTAAGCCCTTCCTTCTGCTCGCCGGCGCCGAGCCCGACCTGCGCTGGGAGGGTTTCGTCAGCGCGGTCGCGGGGCTCGCCGAGCGATTCGGCGTCAAGACCGTCGTGGGCCTGCACGCGATTCCGATGGCCGTCCCGCACACCCGCCCGGTATCGGTGACCGGCCACGGCTCGAACCCCGACCTGCGCAAGAACCTGCGTTCCTGGGACGGCGCCATGCGCATCCCCGGGAGCGCCGCGGGCATGCTCGAATTGCGCATGGCCGATAAGGGCTACGACACCGTCGGCCTGTCCGTGCACGTACCGCACTACCTCGCGCAGAACGACTACCCCGAGGCGGTTCTCGGCATGCTCGGCGCGCTGCGCAGCACCGTCGACCTGCAACTGCCCGATGGCGAGCTCCCGGCCGAGGCAGCCGAGCTGCGCGAGCAGATCGACGCCCAGGTCTCTTCCAGCGCCGAGATCACGCAGGTGGTCGAGGCCTTGGAGCATCAGTACGACGAGGCGACGCACGCCGCCCAGCCGCGTGAGCTGCTCATTGCCGACGGCGAAGCCATTCCCACAGGCGACGACCTGGCCAGCGAGTTCGAGGCCTTCCTCGCCGAGCAGGCGGGCGACGAGGGCGACGAGTCCGCTTCGTGACCGCCGTGCAGCGGCGGGTAGCGCTGATCCACGGTTACCGCCGCGCCTATCGGATCGGTGGCGACGGGCCCGCGCTGCTGCTGATCCATGGCATGGCGGACAATTCGTCGACGTTCGAGCCGATTCTGGAGCGGCTCGCCGAGCGGTACACGGTGATCGCGCCGGACCTGCTCGGTCACGGCGACTCCGACCGTCCGCGCGCCGACTACTCGCTCCCGGCGTTCACCAACGCCATGCGCGATCTGCTGCTCTATCTCGGCATCGATCGCGCCACTGTAGTGGGGCATTCGCTCGGCGGCGGTATAGCCGGACAGTTCACCTACCAGTACCCGGAGGTGGTCGAGCGGTTGGTGTTCGTCAACACCGGGGGCGTCACCCGGTCGGTCTCTCCCGTACTGCGAGCCGCGTCTGTACCGCTGTCCGAGATCGCCATCCGCGCAATGGCCATACCCGGCGCCCTGCCGGTGGCCAATGCCGCACTGACGATGCTCGGCAAGGTGCCGCACCGGGCGTTCGTCGACAACGCCGAATGCGCCCGCGTGCTCGCCGGACTACCGCACGCGGGCACTCCCCGCGCCTTCACCCGGACGCTGCGCGCCGTGGTCGATCCGCGCGGCCAAGTGGTCACCATGCTCGATCGCAGCTACCTCGGTGCCGACGTGCCCGCCCTCGTGGTGTGGGGCGCCGACGATCCGATCATCCCGGTCGAGCACGCGCACCTGTTACACGCCACCCTGCCGGCCTCGCGCCTGGAGATCTTCGACGGTGCCGGCCACTTCCCGTTCCGGGCCCAGCCGGACCGCTTCGTCGACGTGCTGCTGAACTTCCTGGACACCACCGAACCCGCGCACCTGACCCGCGACGACCTCCAGTCCGCGCTGCGCCGCGACCGCGACCTCGACGCCGAGATCGAAACCACCGCGTAACAACCGGCATTTCCTGCGGTAACGCCACGCCCCGACACTGGGTCCACCAGCGACCGTGCCGAGGAGGAGTCATGAGTCCCGAGGTTCTGCCCTTCCGGTCCCGTCCCTACGCGCCGGAACTGCGCTTCGCCGAGATCCATGGACACCAGCGCGCCTACCGCATGGGCGGCAGCGGTCCCGTCGTCCTGCTACTGCACGGCATCGCCGACAACTCGCTGGTGTGGGAACAGGTGATGGTCCAGCTCACCGACCGGTACACGGTGATCGCGCCGGACCTCCTGGGGCACGGCCTCTCCGACCGTCCCCGCGCCGACTACTCGGTGGCGGCGTTCGCGAACGGGATGCGCGATCTGCTCTGCTATCTCGGCGTCGATCGCGCGTCGGTGGTGGGCCACTCCCTCGGCGGTGGTGTCGCCGGACAGTTCGCCTACCAGTTCCCCGACATGGTCGAGCGGCTCGTCTTCGTCGCCCCCGGCGGCGTCGATCATGACGTCTCGCCTCTGCTTCGACTGCTGTCGTTGCCGTTCTCGGAGCAGGTGGTCGCACTGACCGCTCTCCCCGGCGCGAAGCAGATACTCGGTGCCGCGCTCGACGTGGCCGCTGCGCTCCCGGTCCCGGCGCGGGCCGATCTCGTACAGCTACGTCTCGCACTCGATCGGATGCCGAACACCGCCTCACCCCACGCCTTCGCGCGCACCCTCCGGTCCGTGGTCGACCTGCGTGGGCAAGTGGTGACGATGCGCGACCGCTGCTATCTCACTGCCGAGGTGCCCACCCTGGTCGCTCGGGGCACAGATGATTCGATCATTCCGGCCGCGCACGCCGAAGTGCTCCGGGCGACGCTGCCCGCGGCCACGGTCACCCTGTTCGAGGGGGTCGGGCACTTCCCCATGATGGAGGCGCCCGAGCGCTTCCTCGAGGTGCTCACCGGATTCCTCACCTCGACCGAGCCGGCCCGCCTGGTTCGCACGCACCTGCGCGACGGGCTCCGCTCGGCGGCCGGCGTGCGGATGCCGGAGCCGGCGCAGGAGCTGGGCTAGCGGGAAATACTCATTGCGGACTTCGGGTGCCCGCGCTACCGTAAATTCAGTCAGTTGACCGACTGAGTTCTACGGCACCAGGAGCCCGCATGCAGCAGCCGACCAGTACCACCGTTGCGGTGATCGGCGCGGGCCTGTCCGGGCTCATCGCGGCCCGCGATCTGCACCGTCGCGGTGTCGACGTGCTCGTCATCGAGGCGGCCCACCGGGTGGGCGGCCGCGCTCTGTCGGAGACCACCGGCCTCGGCACCCGAGTCGACCTGGGCGGTCAATGGATCGGCCACAATCACCGCCGAATCGCCGCGCTGGCTGATGAGATCGGCGCGACCCGCTTCCGCATGCGCAGCGGCCGACTCCCGGCGATGTACCACCGATCCCGCCGGCTCGGCCCGATCTCCGTGCTCGCCGCCGCACCCGCGCTTCTCGTCACCGAGGCGCTCTCGCGAATCGGCCACACCGAACGATGGAACTCCATCACCCTGGCATCCTGCCTACGCCGAATTCCCGGCGAGACCACTCGGCGGCTGCTCGAGCTACTCGCGACAACCAGCTGGACGGCAGACCTCGATCTCCTCTCGGTCCACGCCGCCGCACGGATGACCCGCCACCAGGGCGGACTCCTCACCATGCTGGGCACCCGCGGTGGGGCACAGGACACGCTCGTCGCAGAAGGCATGGGCACGCTGGTCGACGCGATCGCTGACGAGCTCGGCCCGCGAGTCTGGACGGGCACCCGGGTCACCGGTATCACCCGCACCGGAGACGACGTCGTGGTGCACACTGCGTCGGGTGAGGTGCGGGCGGCCCGAGCGATTGTCACAGTGCCCCCACCCATGGCGGCGGCGATCGACTTCGAACCGAAGCTCCCGGCGAAGCGCGAGGCGCTGATCCGCACCACCTACATGGGCATCGTCTACAAGGCCATCGCCGTGTACGAGCGACCCTTCTGGCGGGACCGGGGTGCGGGCGACGTGCTCGTGCTCGACCCACCTGCGCGCGCCGTGTTCGACACCAGCCCGCCCGGCGGTCGCGGTCACCTGTGTTTCCTGGTGGGCGGGCCGAAGGCACGTGAGCTCGACGACCTCGATGCCGACACCCGCCGGTCGATCCTCCTCGAGCCGCTCGTCCAGCACGCCGGCAGCGAGGTCCTCGCACCCTCCGGTTGGCACGAGAAATCCTGGCACCTCGATGAGTTCGTCGGCGGCGCCTATCTAGCGCTGCCGTCGCCCGGCACAGTCGAGGGCCTAGCTCCGATCGATGCGAGCCCGATCGACGCCCTGCACTGGGCGGGTACCGAGTCGGCGCACGAACATCCCGGCTACCTCGACGGTGCCATCGAGTCCGGCGAACGAGCCGCCGCTGAGGTGTTGGCGGCGCTGACCGCCCGCGGTACGGCGGGCGGGAAGTCCGAGATCGAGGGGCCGTAGAGTTGCGGGAGTGAACCTCTCCGACCTCCTCCCCGCCGATCCGACGGCGGACGCGTGCTTCGAGGCGTTCACCGACTGGACCACCGACCGGGGCATCGAGCTGTACCCCGCCCAGGAGGAGGCCCTGATCGCCGCCTGCTCCGGGGCGAACGTGATCGTGGCGACACCCACCGGGTCCGGAAAGTCCCTGGTGGCCATGGGCGCACAGTTCGCCGCCCTCGCGCAGGGGCGCCGCACGTACTACACCGCCCCGATCAAGGCCTTGGTCAGCGAGAAGTTCTTCGCCCTGTGTGAGGTCTTCGGCACCGCCAACGTGGGCATGGTGACCGGCGACGCGGCCGTGAACCCGGACGCCCCGATCGTGTGCGCGACGGCCGAGATCGTGGCGAACCTCGCACTGCGCCAGGGCGCCGACTCCGATATCGCCCAGGTGGTCATGGACGAGTTCCACTTCTACTCCGAGCCGGACCGCGGCTGGGCGTGGCAGGTGCCGCTCATCGAACTGCCGCGCGCGCAGTTCGTACTGATGTCCGCGACATTGGGCGACACGTCCTTCTTCGAGGACGATCTCACGCGCCGCACCGGACGCGAGACGGTCTTGGTCGCCGGTGCAGAACGTCCCGTCCCGCTCCACTTCTCGTACTCCACGATGCCGATCCAGGATCAGATCGTTGAGCTCGTGACCACCCACCAGGCCCCCGTGTACGTGGTGCATTTCACCCAGCAGGCCGCGGCCGAACGCGCACAGGCCTTGATGTCGCTACCACTGTGCTCGAAGGAGCGGAAGGCCGCGATCGCCGAAGCGCTCGGCGACTTCCAGTTCACCACCGGGTTCGGCAAGACCCTGTCGCGGTTGATCCGCTCCGGCGTGGGCGTGCATCACGCCGGCATGCTCCCCCGTTATCGGCGGCTGGTCGAGAAACTGGCACAGGACGGCCTGCTCACGGTGATCTGCGGAACCGACACCCTGGGCGTCGGAATCAACGTGCCGATCCGCACCGTCTACCTGACCGGGCTCACCAAGTACGACGGCACCCGCACCCGGCACCTGCGGGCCCGCGAATTCCACCAGATCGCCGGCCGCGCAGGGCGCGCGGGCTTCGACACCCTGGGCACGGTGGTCGTCGCGGCACCGGAGCACGAAATCGAGAATGCCAGGCTGGAGGCGAAAGCCGCCGGGGATCCGAAGAAGCTCAAGAAGATCCAGCGCAAGAAGCCCCCGGAGGGGTTCGTGTCCTGGGGTAAGCCGACCTTCGACAAGCTCGTCGCCGCCGATCCGGAGCCTCTGGTGTCCCGCTTCGCCGTGACGAACTCCCTGCTGCTCAACGTGATCGCCCGACCCCAGCCGTGCTTCGATTCGATGCGACATCTCCTCGAGGACAACCACGAGACGCGGCGCAATCAACTGCGACACATCCGCACGGCGATCACGCTCTACCGCGGGCTCGAAGCGGGCGGCGTGGTCGAGCGGCACGGTGAACCGGACGAGTTCGGCCGGTACGCGCGGCTCACCGTCGACCTGCAACCCGACTTCGCCCTCAATCAGCCGCTGGCGCCGTTCGCACTCGCGGCGCTGGAACTGCTCGACCCCGAATCGCCCGAATACGCGCTGGACGTGATCTCCGTGATCGAGTCGGTGCTCGACGATCCGCGGACAGTGCTGCGCGCGCAACAGAATGCGGCCCGCGGAGCGGCGGTCGCGGAGATGAAGGCAGACGGCATCGATTACGACGAGCGGATGGCGCTGTTGGAGGATGTCACCTATCCGAAGCCGCTCGACGAGCTGCTGGTGCCGGCGTTCGCGACCTATGCCGCCGGGCATGCCTGGGTGACACAGTTCGAGCTCTCGCCGAAGTCGGTAGTGCGCGAGATGATCGAGCGGGCGATGACCTTCAACGACTTCGTCTCGCGCTACCAGCTCGGGCGCTCCGAGGGCGCCGTACTGCGCTACCTCTCCGACGCCTACCGCACGCTGCGGCACACCGTGCCCGAGAACGCCCGCACCGCCGAACTGGAGGACTACATCGCGTGGCTGGGCGCGCTGGTGCGGTACGTCGATAGCTCACTCGTCGACGAGTGGGAGGAGATGACCTCGCCGGACCCACTGCGCGCGCACGTGGAGGCGCCCGAACTCACCCGGTCGGTCTCGCTCACCGACGATGCGCGCGCGTTCACGGTGATGGTGCGCAATGCGATGTTCCGGCGCGTGCAGTTGGTCGCCGAGGAGGAGTACGACCTACTCGACGCAATGGACCCCGGCGTGGACTGGTACGCGGCCTTCGACGATTACTACGAGGAGTACGACGATATCGACACGGGTCCGGGCGCTCGTGGGCCGCACCTGTTCTCGCTCGATACCTCGCTCCCGCGAGCCTGGAAAGTGCGGCAGACCATCGCCGATCCGAACGGCGATCACGGCTGGGCGATCACCGCGACCGTCGACCTTCCCGCGTCCGACGAACGCGGTGACGTGGTGCTGGCGGACGTAGCGGTGGTCGCGGGCTGAATCAGCCCTGCAGGTGTCGGTCGAGGGAGGCGAGGGACTCGTCGAGGAACTCGGACGGGAAAGGTGGCATGCCACCGATCTGGTCGCGGAAGGCCTGCGGGGTGTCGGTCCAGTCGTAGGTCAGCGTGACGTCGGTGCCGTGTGCGGCCGGGGCCAGGTCGTAGCGCCACCACCAGCCGCCCTGTTGCCACCTGCCGTCCTGCGTGGTTCCGGGGAGCCAACCGATGGTCCGGTCCGGGACGAAATCGGTGACCTTGTTCTCCATGACGTAATCACCGCCGGCCTGGTCGAGATACATGTTCACGGAGAACATCTGGCCCACATGGTCGATCGGGGTGGGGTCGACGGCGCCCCGGACCCAGGTGCCGGGTTCGGTGTACTGGTGCCGGTCGGGGTCGGTGAGGACGGCGAAGACCTGGTCGGGGCTCGCGGACACGGTGCGGGTGGCGACGTAGCGTTCCATGTTCACACCGTACACATGAGGGCGTGGCGGCCGCGCCGGTTCGGCGTTATTCGCCCCGGGCGCGCTCGGCGTGGAGCGACTTCACGCGCCGCTCCTCGCGCAGCACCTGCTGATAGGTGTCGCGCTCGACGACCAACCAGTCCGGCTTCTCCGCCAGCAACGCCTCGATCTGCTCCGTGGTCAGGGCGTCGTCCACACCACCACGGGCGAGCCCGGAGATCGAGACGCCCAGTTTCGCGGCAACGAGATTCTTCGGGTGCGGGCCGTTCTTGCGAAGCTCCTGCAACCACTGCGGCGGATCCGCCTGGAGGGCCGCGAGCTGGTCGCGGGTGATGCTGCCGTCCTGGAACTCGGCGGGCGTGGCCGGGAGGTACACGTCCAGCTTCTTCGCCGCGGTCGCGGGTTTCATGGACTGCGCGTTGGGCCTGCTCATACCCCCAGCCTATCGGTAGCCTGGCACCCGTGACCTCGCCATCGCTGCGCGTGGGCTACGTGCCCGGCGCCACTCCCGCCAAATGGGTGCGCATCTGGGATGAACGCCACCCGGACACCCCACTGGAGCTGGTGCCCGTCGACAGTGCGGCTGCCGCGGACGCTGTGCGCGCCGGCGCAGTGGATGTAGCCCTCATGCGGTTACCGTCCGAGACGTCGGGACTCGCGGTGATCCCGCTGTACGAGGAAGTGACGGTGGTGGTGGTCCCGAAGGACCATGTGATCACCGCGGTCGATGAGATCGCCGCCGCCGACCTCGATGACGAACAGGTCCTCGTTCCCCACGACGACACGCTCGCCTGGGCGGACGCACCGGGTGCGCCGGTCGCGCACCGTCCGGACACCACAGCGGACGCCATCGAACTGGTGGCTGCGGGCACGGGTGTCCTCCTCGTGCCGCAGTCCCTGGCCCGGCTGCATCACCGCAAGGACCTCACCTACCGCCCGCTCACCGACGCGCCGCCCGCACCGGTCGTGCTGGCCGCCGCCGAGGGCGTGCAGTCCGATGAGGTCGCCGAGTTCATCGGCGTGGTGCGCGGCCGCCGGGCCGGATCGTCGCGCGGGAAGGCCGAGCCCGCGCCGAAGCGCAGTGCTCGCGAGAAGACGCTCGCAAAACAGGCCGCGCGAGCCGCCGCCGGAAAGCGGGTCGGCGGGAAGGCGACGGGCAAACCCGGCCGCACCGGAGGTCCCGCCCGACGGGGACGGCGCTAGGCCAGCGCGTCGACCCATTCGTCGACGGTGACGACCTCGGCCTGCCGCGGGAACACCTTGCGCATGAGCACCCGGTGCACCTCGGGGTCATGGTCGGCGCACGCATCGAACAGCACGGTCAGCCGGTAGTCGAGATCGGCGGCGTAGCGCACGGTGGAGAGCACCACACCGCTGGTGCTGATGCCCGCGAGCACGAGCCCATCGGCACGGAGCCCGCGCAGCACGGCGTCGAGATCGCTCCCGCTGAACGCGCCGAACCTGCGCTTGGTCACCACCGGCTCGCCCGGAAGGGGCGCAACCTCGGTGACGATGGCGGTGAGGGGCGAAGCCTCGGTCATCGAGTCGCCGCCCTCCCGGATCGGGGCGAAGGCCTGGTTGTTCGGAGAGATCTCGGGATAGTCCGGACGGAACGCCACGCGCACGTGCACCACGGGCAGGCCGTGGTCGCGGGCGGCACTGAGTGCCCGCTCGGCATTGCCTAGTGCCGTCGCTCCGGCGCGTTCGGCACCGTCGACGATGCCACGCTGGAAGTCCATGAGAAGCAGTACCGGACGATCGAAAGCCATGCCGCCAGGTTAGCCCCGGCCCGCTCAGCCCGCCGCGGCGGCGCGAGCGATTTCGGCGAGCGTGGCGAAGCCCTCGGTCTTCGCTGTGGAAGCCCGGTACACGAGGCCGATCCGCCGGCCCGGCTTCGGGGAGGCGAATCTCGCGGTGGCCAAATCGGTTCCACGTAACTCCACGCCGACGGCGGGCTCGGGCAATAGAGTCACGCCGAGGCCGCCGGAGACGCATTGCACGATCGTGGCGAGCGAAGCCGCCCGGGTGTCGCCGATGACTCCGACCCCGGCCTCGGCCTGCCGACACAGGTCGAGCGCCTGATCACGCAGGCAGTGCCCCTCGTCGAGAAGGAGCAGCGGGAGCCCGGTGAGATCGTCGGGGCCCAGATCGGTGCGACCGGCCAGCGGATGCTCCGGCGGCACCACGAGGACGAATTCCTCGTCGTAGAGCGGGATCTCGGTCAGCCCTGAGTTGAGAGCCGGCAGCGCGAGGATCGCTGCGTCGATGCGGCCCGCGCGCAGCGACTCGAGCAGTCGTGCGGTCTGGTCCTCGACGACGGTCACCGTGAGGTCGTCGACCTCGGATCGCAGCTTCGGGAGCAGCGCCGGGAGCCGGTACGGCGCGACCGTGGGGATCAGGCCCAACCGCAACGTACCGCGGAGCTCGCCGGTGAGCCCGGCGGCCGAGCTGACCAGCTCGGCCGCCGACGAGACGATGCCGGATGTCTGCTCCAGCAGCGACATTCCCGCCTCGGTGATGAGCACCTTGCGGGTACTGCGCTCGACGAGCTGCACACCGAGCCCGGACTCCAGGGACGACAACGCCTGCGACAACGAGGGCTGGCTCACGCCGAGCTTCGCCGCCGCGGTACCGAAATGCCGTGACCGCGCGACGGCGACGAAGGCACGCAACTGGGCGAGGGTCGGCTGGTACGGCTGATCGGACATACCTATCAGTCTAGTCCCGTTGATCACCGGAACGCGGCTGCGGCGCTGTAGGGTCCCTTCCGGGAAGGGGAGGAATGAGATGAGGGCCGCACGGCTGGTGTTCCGCATCGCGGGGCTGCTGATCCTTTTGGTGGGCGGTCTCGCCGCCGCCACCGCGGGGACTCCGCGCGACGCGACGTACGCCGATTTCGCGGCGGCCCTCGATCGCGGCGAGGTCGTCCAGGTGATCCCCGATCGGTGGTCCGACGGGACCGTCTCGACGGGCGACTGGTCGACAGGGCCGTTCCAGTGGCGCTCCGGACAGGTCACCGAGGACGGTAGGACTCCCGCGGCGGACTTCCGCACGCAGATGTCCGACCGCGGCGTCGACATCGAGACGCTCGACCAGGACTCCTGGATCCAGTGGCCCTTCGGCATCCCCACATGGTTCGGCATGCTCGTGGCATCGGTATGGGCGCTGACCTTCCTGACCATGCTCGCCTCGCGTCCCCGCTATGGCAACCGATGGGCGTGGTTCTGGCTGTTCACCATCGGCCAGATCGGCGCACCGCTGTACCTGCTGATCGAACCGAATCCGCTGTGGCGGGCGGTCCGCGGCGAGGACCCGGCCCCGATCACCGACGAGGATCCCGGGCGGGTTCGGTGGACGGGCCTGCAGGGCTGTCTCGGCTCGATCCTCACCGGCATGGGCGCGGCGATGCTCGCCGCCGTCGTCGGCTGGGCGGTCAACTCGCTCCTGGCCTGACGGCACCGTCATACCAGGAAGACGACGCCCGCCCCCGCGATCCGGGGACGGGCACCGTGTTCGACCGAGGGCTACGTCAGTGATCGATCGCCTTCTCCACGCCGACGCCGGTCAGTGATCGCACCTCCATCTCAACGGCCTTATCGGCGAGGTCGGTATCGGGTTTGCCGAAGATCGTGCCCAGGATCGCGAGACCGAAGCCGATCGGGATGGACACCAGGCCCGGATTCTCCAGCGGGAACCAGGCGAAGTCGGCGTTCTTGAACATCGAGGTCGATTTCCCGGACACGGCCGGCGAGAAGATGATCAGGCCGATCGCGGAGATCAGGCCGCCGTACATCGACAGCAGCGCTCCGGTGGTGTTGAAGCGGCGCCAGAACAGGGAGAACAGGATCGTGGGCAGATTGGCCGAGGCCGCCACCGCGAAGGCCAGAGCCACCAGGAAGGCGATGTTCTGCCCCATCGCGCCGATGCCCAGGATGATCGAGACGATGCCGATCACCACCACGGTGATCCGAGAGACCCGCACCTGCGACTCGGGCGTGGCCTGGCCGTGCTTGATGACGCCGTTGTAGATGTCGTGCGCGAGACTTGCCGACGCGGTGATCGCGAGGCCGGCGACGACGGCGAGGATCGTGGCGAACGCGACCGCCGAGATCACCGCCATGAGGATCGTGCCCCCCAGTGAGAACGCGAGCAGCGGTGCCGCCGAGTTCACGCCGCCCGGTGCCGTGGTGATCACATCGGAGCCGACGTAGGCCGCGGCACCGAAACCCAGCACCAGGGTGAAGATGTAGAAGGCGCCGATCAGGCCGATGGCCCAGGTGACGGAGCGCCGCGCCTCCTTGGCGGTAGGCACGGTGTAGAAGCGCATCAGCACGTGCGGCAGGCCTGCTGTGCCGAGCACCAGCGCCAGTGCCAGGGAGATGAAGTCGAGCTTGGTGGTCTCGGTCTTGCCGTATTTGAGGCCGGGCTCGATGATCTTCTGCCCCGAGGCACTGCCGTCGATGGCCTTCTGCAACAGATCGGAGAAGTTGCCCTTCACCGCCGCGAGCACCATGAGCGTCATGAGCAGCGCGCCGCCGACCAGCAGGACGGCCTTGACCATCTGCACGTAGGTGGTGCCCTTCATACCGCCCACCAGCACGTACACAATCATCAGGATGCCGACGACGGCGACCACCACGGCCTGTCCGGTGGTCCCCTTGATGTTGAGCAACAGCGACACCAGGCCACCCGCACCCGCCATCTGAGCGATCAGATAGAACAGCGACACGGTGAGCGTGGCCAGGGCGGCCGCCATCCGCACGGGACGCTGCCGCAATCGGAAGCTGAGCACATCGGCCATCGTGAACTTGCCGACGTTACGCAGCCGCTCGGCCACGAGCAGCAGCGCGACGAGCCAGGCCACGAGGAATCCGATCGAGTAGAGGAAGCCGTCGTAGCCCTGGATCGCGATGGCGCCGCAGATGCCCAGGAAACTGGCCGCGGAGAGGTAGTCACCGGCGATGGCGAAGCCGTTCTGCGGGCCCGTGAACGAGGCTCCGCCGGTGTAGAAGTCGGTGGCCTTCTTGGTGGTGCGGCTGGCCCGGATCACCAGGCCCATGGTGACGCCGATGAACAGCAGGAAGATGACGATATTGAGGGTGGTGGAGCCGATCTGCTGGCCCGGCTCGATGGTCCTCGGCTCGTACCCCGCGAGGAGTGCGGTCATCCCTGGTCACCCCCGACGCTCTTGAGCTCGGCCTCGATCTCCTCGCGCAAGGCGGTCGCGGGCGGGTCGATCTCGGTGTTCGCGAACCGCACGTAGGCCCAGGTGATCCCGAAGGTCGTGACGAACTGCAACAGCCCGACCACCAGGGCCACATTGATGTTGCCCCACAGCTTCTGGCTCATGAAGTCCGTCGCGTAGGTGGCCAGCAACACGTAGGCCAGATACCAGGTCAGGAACGCCACCGAAACCGGGATGACGAACCTCGCCAGGCGGCGACGGAGGTCGTGGAATTCCTTGCTGTCGTATGCGCGCTGATAGACCGCGGCCGTATCGTCCTCGTTCACGCCCGCAGTGTGTCACGCCTCACATTACGAAGGGGTTTGATTGGTCAACAATCAGTCAAGGCGCAACCTTGTGCAACCCCCGCGCGACAATCGCGCGCACATCAGGCGTCGAGCGCCCGGCGGGTGGCGGCCGCGATCTCGGCCACCTGCTCGTCGGTGGTGATCAAGGCCGGCGAGTACTGCAGCGTGCCCAACCCAGCGGCACGACCCGAGACACCTTGTGCGCGTAGCTTCTTCACCATCGCCATCGCCTCGGCGGGCTCGTTCAGCTGCACGCCGGCCACCGCGCCGACACCGCCGCGGACCTGCTTGACCTTGGGGTGATCAGCCAGCGGTGCCAGCTCCCGCAGCAGTGTGTCCTGCAACCGCAGGGCTTCGGCGACGAGATTCTCCCGCTCCATGATGTCGAGTACCGCCATCGACGCGGCGGCTGCCGCCGCGTGGCCGCCGTAGGTGTAGCCGTGGCGCCACCACACTCCTCCCGCGAAGAAGGGCTCAGCGACGTTCGGCGCCACGAACAGTGCGCCCATCGGTACGTATCCGCTGGTGAGCCCCTTCGCGGTGGTCATCAGATCGGGCTGCAGGTCGAACCGGCTGGAGGCGAACCAGGCACCGCCGATCCGGCCGAAACCGGTGATCACCTCGTCGGCGATGAACAGCACGTCGTGTTCGCGGCAGATCTCGCGCACCTCACGCAGGTAGCCGTCGGGCGGCGGCAGCAGGCCCCCGGCGCCGATCACGGGCTCGGCGACGAAGGCGGCGATGGCGTCGGCGCCGACGCGCTCGATGAGTCCGAGCAGCTCCTTGGCATCGTCCCAGGCCACGGTCGCGGTGTCGTCGAACAGGACGCCGCCGTATCCCTCGGCGTTCACGGGGATGCCGCCGAGGCTGGTGCCGCCCACGTGCATGCCGTGGTAGGCGTTGGACCGGCCGACGATCAGCTTCTTGGTGGGCTTGCCCTTCTCCTGCCAGTACCGCCGGGCCAGCTTGATGGCGGAGTCGACGGAATCGGAGCCGCCGGAGGTGAAGAAGATCTTGCTGTCCGGGACCGGCGCGATATCCCGCAGCCGCTCGGCGAGAGCCACCGTCGTATCGGTGGCGGCGTCACCGAAGCCGGTCACGTGCGCCACCTTGAGCAACTGGTCGCGCACGGCATCGGCGACCTCCGCCCGGCCGTGGCCGACGTTGGCGAACCACAGGCCGGCGGTGGCATCGAGATAGCGGTTGCCAGTGGTGTCGTAGACGTACGCACCGTCGCCACGGGCGAAGACGAACGCGCCGTCGCGTTGCACTGCGCCCATGTCTGCGAAGCCGTGCCAGAGTGCCGATGGTCGCGTGGATCCCTGTCCGCTCATGGTGGATAAACTAGTCCAAATGACGAAGCAGGCGAGCACGACGGCGGCGGACGCCCCGGCCAAGCGCGACCTGTACGCGGCGCTCGGCACTGCGACCGAACCCGCGGTCACGCTTCGCGACGAGACCAGGCTGCGTGGAAAGCTCAAGCGCAGCAAACCCGCCGACCTGCCGCGCATCGCGCGCGACATCGAAGCCGCTCGGGACAGGTACGCCACCCGCGTCGCGGCGGTGCCGGCGATCGTCTACCCCGAAGACCTCCCGGTCAGCGCGCGGCGCGAAGAGATCGCGAAGGCCATCGCCGAGAACCAGGTGGTGATCCTCGCGGGTGAGACCGGCTCGGGCAAGACCACGCAGCTACCGAAGATCTGCCTCGAACTCGGGCGCGGCGTGCGCGGCATGATCGGCCACACCCAGCCGCGCCGGCTGGCGGCGCGCAGCGTGGCCGAGCGCATCGCCGAGGAGACGAAGACCGAACTCGGCGATGCGGTGGGATACGCCGTGCGGTTCACCGACAAGGTCTCCCCCGCTACCTCGGTGAAGCTGATGACCGACGGCATCCTGCTGCGGGAGCTGACCCGCGACCGGCTACTACGCGATTACGACACGCTGATCATCGATGAGGCGCACGAACGCAGCCTGAACATCGACTTCATCCTCGGCTACCTCAAGCAGATCCTGCCGCGCCGGCCCGATCTCAAGGTGATCGTCACCTCGGCGACCATCGAGCCCGAACGGTTCGCCGCCCACTTCGCCGCGCCAGACGGTGCGCCGGCACCGGTCATCGAGGTCAGTGGCCGGACCTACCCGGTGGAGATCCGTTACCGCCCGCTCGATGAGCTCACTCCCGAGGGCGACGATCCCGCCGACCAGGTGACCGGCATCGTTGCCGCCGTCGACGAGCTCTCCCGGGAGGCACCCGGTGACGTGCTCGTCTTCCTCTCCGGCGAGCGCGAGATCCGCGATGCCGCCGAGGCCCTGTCGGCCTGCGCCCGCCCGGGAACGGAGATCCTTCCCCTCTACGCCAGACTCTCGGCCGCGGAGCAGCACCGGGTGTTCGCCCCGCACAGTGGACGCCGGATCGTTCTGTCCACCAACGTCGCCGAGACCTCACTCACCGTGCCGGGCATCAAGTACGTGGTGGATACCGGCACCGCTCGCATCTCCCGGTACTCGATGCGCACCAAGGTGCAGCGGCTGCCGATCGAACCGATCTCGCAGGCCTCGGCGCAGCAGCGGTCGGGTCGCTGTGGCCGCACCTCGGATGGCATCGCGATTCGGCTCTATGCCGAGGACGACTTCGACAGCCGCCCGATGTTCACCGATCCGGAGATCCTGCGCACCAACCTCGCGTCGGTGGTGCTGTCGATGACTGCGCTGGACCTCGGTGAAGTGTCGGCCTTCCCGTTCGTGCAGCCGCCCGACGAACGCGCCGTCCGCGACGGTGTGGCACTCCTCGAGGAACTCGGCGCGCTCGAAGACGCTCATGTGGGACACAAGCGCCTGACCCCGGTCGGGCGACAGCTCGCGGAGCTTCCCGTGGATCCGCGCATGGCGCGGATGCTGGTGGCCGCCCGGGAGTTCGGCGTGCTTGCCGAGGTTCTCGTGATCGTGGCCGGGCTGTCCATTCAGGACGTGCGCGAGCGGCCGGCCGAACACCGCCAGGCCGCCGACGACAAGCATGCGCGCTTCGCCGATCCGACATCGGACTTCCTGTCCTACCTGAACCTGTGGCGTCACCTGGGCGACCGTCGCGCGGAATTGAGTTCGAGCGCCTTCCGTCGCGAGTGCCAGCGCGAATTCCTGCATTACGTGCGGATCCGCGAGTGGCAGGACTTGCACGGCCAACTCCGGCAGATATGCCGCGATATGGGCTGGACACTCGACTCGATCGGGCGGGAACCGGCACCGTCGGCCGATCTGATCCATCAGGCGTTGCTCTCCGGCCTGCTGTCCCAGATCGGACTGCGCGAGAGCGACGGCAAGGAGTTCCTGGGGGCCCGCAATGCCACGTTCCTGATCTTCCCCGCATCGGCGCTGTACCGGAAGCCGCCGCGGTTCGTCATGGCCGGCGAGTTGGTCGAGACCTCCCGCTTGTTCGCACGGACCGCCGCCAAGATCGAACCGGAGTGGGCCGAGAAGCTGGCGGGTCCACTCGCCAAACGTCAGTACTCGCAGCCGCATTGGTCCACCAAGCGGGAGGCGGTGCTCGCCAAGGAACGGGTCACCCTGTTCGGAGTGCCGCTGGTCGCGGACCGCACGGTGAGCTTCGGCACGGTCGATCCGGAGGCGGCACGCGAGATCTTCCTGCGGCACGCCCTGGTGCAAGGTGAGTGGCGCACCCGGCATGCCTTCTTCGCGCGCAACCGTGCTCTGCTCGACGACGCTTCGTACCTGGAGGACAAGGCTCGACGCCGCGACATCGTGGTCGACGAGGACGCGCTGTTCGACTTCTACGACCTCCGGGTGCCCGAGGGCATCGTCTCTTCGCGGCACTTCGATTCCTGGTGGAAGAAGGCCTCCCGCGAGGATCCCGGACTGCTGGACTTCACCGAGGACGACCTGCTGGTGGATGGTTCCGCCGGGATCACGGGCGAGGCCTACCCGGCCGCGTGGTTGCAGGGCCGAATCGAAGTGCCGCTGAAGTACCGGTTCGAACCTGGCGCCGCCGACGACGGCGTCACCGCACGGATCGACGTCAAAGACCTCGCGACGGTGCGTGCCGACGGGTTCGAGTGGCTGGTACCGGCGATGCGTGACGAGTTGGCGACAGCGCTGATCAAGACGCTGCCGAAGCAATTGCGGCGCGAGGTGGTCCCGGCGCCGGACTTCGCCGCGGCGGCACTGGCCCGGCTGACACCACGTGCCGAGCCGCTGACGGACGGACTGGCGCGGGAACTGACGCAACTGTCGGGCACCGTGATCCGGCCCGACGACTTCTCCCCCGAGCAGTTGCCCGCGCACCTGCGGGTGACCTTCGTGGTGATCGGAGACGACGGCCGCGAACTCGGCGCGGGCAAAGACCTGACCGCGCTCAAGCGGACGCTCGGCGCCGCTGTCCAGGAGGACCTGTCCAGCCGCGCGGGCGCGTACGAACGCGCGCCCGCGCGCGAATGGACCGCGCAGACCCTCGGCGACGTGCCGCGACGGATCGACACCGAAGTGCGCGGCAGCCGGGTGACAGGGTTCGGCTCGCTCTATCCCGACGGTGACCGTGCCGGCGTGCGGGTGGTGGCGGACGAAGCCGAGCAGACACGGCTCATGGCCGCGGGACTCGACGTGCTGCTGGCGAATGTGCTGCCCGCCGCGCACAAGTCGGCGTTACAGGGATTGAACCCGCGCGAGCGGATGGCGCTGTCGCAGAGCCCGTACGAATCTCCGATGGCGCTGCTGGAGGATTGTCGCCGCCGCGCGATCGCCGATCTGCGGGCGCAGGCGGGGACGGCCTGGACCCCCGACGAGTTCACCTCGCTCGCGGCGACGGTGCGCGCCCGGCTCGGCGAGACGCAGCAGCAGTACCTGACCTGGGTCGCATCGGCGGTCTCGACGGCGACCGAGGTCCGGGGGTCGATCGGGAATCCGCCGCCGGCCGCCCGGGATGCGGCCGATGACATCGCCGATCAGCTCGATTCGCTGCTGTTCCCGGGTTTCGTGGGGGCGACGGCGGGCGTGCATCTGCGGCATCTGCCGCGGTACATCCAGGGTGCGGCCGTCCGCTGGGCGGCCCTGCCCGCGTCGATCGACCGTGACGATCGCGGGATGGCAACGCTGGATCGGGTGTACGGCGCGCTGACGGCGAAGCTGGATTCACTGCCGCAGCACCGGCGCGATGCCGGCGTGGAACAGGTGAGCTGGCAGATCGAGGAACTCCGGGTGAGCTTGTTCGCACAGGCGCTGGGCACCGCGGGCTCGGTGTCGGAGAAGAAGGTGCTGGCCGCGATCGCGGCGCTGAGCTGACCGTGTCCCGTCAGGCGGCGTCGGTGGGACCCGCCGCCGCACGGGTGCGGAGATCACGGATCGCGGACTCGAAGTCTTCGATCGACATGAAGCCTTGGTAGACCGAAGCGAAGCGGAGGTAGGCGACCTCGTCGAGGTCGCGAAGGGGCCCGAGAATGGCCAGGCCGACCTCATTCGACGGGACCTCGGCGACGCCCGAGGCGCGTACGGCGTCCTCCACTTGCTGGGCGAGCTTCTGGAGATCGTCCTCGGCGACGGCGCGTCCCTGACAGGCGCGACGCACGCCCTTCATGACCTTCTCACGACTGAACGGCTCGGTGACGCCGTTGCGCTTGACCACGGCCAGAACCGCGCTCTCCACAGTCGTGAAACGACGGCCGCACTCGTTGCACGAGCGCCGACGCCGGATGCCCTGCCCGTCGTCGAAGACGCGCGAGTCCACCACGCGGGTGTCCTCGTTCTTGCAGAACGGACAATGCATCGGTTCACCACCCTCAGCCCAGACATCGGCATACCGCTGGGGCAGTTGCAGCACCGTGGCACCGGCGTGCGTCGCGCCCCGCGTTGTTGCCTTCGAGGATACTCGCCGGGGCAGGCGCACCACGTTGTCGAGGTGCACGACCCGCGCGCCTGGCCGGGTTTCCGCCGTCGCGGTGTTCGTGATCATCTCTCGCCTCTCAGGGAAAGTGTTGGAGTTCGGGCTGGTCGGAATCAGTACCGCGGAGTGACGAGAGTCTGTCCGGCGCGGACGCGGCCGTCGGTGAGCCCGTTGATGCGGGAGACCTCGTCGACGACGGAGGCGACGGGGCGCTCGGGCGCGATCTCACGTGCGACTTGCTCGAGCGTCTGCCCCGAGCGGACGGTGACCACCGATGTCAGGGCCGGGGTGCCGGCGGACACCGGGGCGGCCTGCGGCTCGGGCGAGGCGCCGCCGAAGAGCAGCACCACTGTGGCGAAGGTGGCCGCCGCGGCGAGCACGCAGGCGAGCCAGGTGGGCCGAGGACTGCGCCGCGCGCACCCGTCGGCCCGGGAGTAGCCGCGCGGACGGCGTGCCGATTCGCGCACGCGGATGCGTTCGATGGAACGCGTCCGCGCACCGCGGGCGCCGACCACTCGGATGGCCGATGGGGCCGAACCAGCGGTTCGAACATCGCCTCGTTCCGGCGTGTTCGACACGGTGATCGAATCCCCGGAGCCCTCACCGGAGCGACTGCGGACGAGCCGGGGCGAGAGCCCCCGCGCCTGCGCGGCGCCGCGGCGATGAACCGTGGCCGCCGTACCGTGGCCAACCAGCCCGGCACGACGGGGTGCACTCTGGCCTGCCTCGATGGTGTCCCGATCGATGATCGCGGTCATGACTTCTCCTCTAGTGGATGGCGGACGCTCCTATGCACTTACTGGTGTACCGAGGGGGACTGACAAGTTTTCAATCCAGCCCCACCAGTCACACCAGTGTGCGTGCATGTGTTCGAAAGAATCTCTGTTCGATTTCTATCACAGGGTCCGATCGAAGGGAAGACACGCGGGCGAAATTCTCGAACAAATGTTTGTCGAGTCGCTCGGACTGGACTACAGTGGAATCACCAGCGACGGGCGTGAGGAACGAGACGATGACAGAGGAACGGCAGATTCAACACCGCGACAAGCGCTTCCGCGATGCGCAGGGCAATGTGTCCGAGGATCACCTCACGCGGCGGCAGAAGCAGGTGCTCGAGGTGATCCGTAGGTCCGTCCGAGACCGCGGCTACCCGCCCAGCATCCGCGAGATCGGCGACGAGGTCGGGCTCACCTCCACCTCATCCGTCGCTCACCAGCTGCGCACGCTCGAACGCCTCGGCTTCCTGCACCGGGATCCGAACCGTCCGCGTGCGGTGAACGTCCAAGGCACCGAGGAACGCACCGCACAGGTCATCCAGCGGGTCATGGAAGACGAAGAGCGAATGCCCGAGCCGGCCTTCGTCCCGGTACTCGGCCGGATCGCGGCGGGCGGGCCCATCCTCGCCGAGGAGGCTGTGGAGGAGATCTTCCCCCTCCCCCGCGAGCTCGTGGGCGAGGGGTCGCTGTTCCTGCTCAAGGTGGTCGGCGAGTCCATGGTGGACGCCGCGATCTGCGACGGCGACTGGGTCGTGGTGCGGCAGCAGTCGGTCGCGGAGAACGGTGACATCGTCGCTGCGATGCTCGATGGCGAGGCCACGGTGAAAACGTTCCGGCGCACCGGCAAGGACGTCTGGCTGATGCCCCACAACCCGGCGTTCGATCCGATCCACGGTAATGACGCCGTGGTGCTCGGCAAGGTCGTCACCGTCATGCGCCGCATCTGATTCGCTCCCTGTGCGCCTCACCCCCGTCCGGATCCGGACGGGGGTGAGGCGTGTTCACACCGGGATCAGCGGGCGAGCTCGGCGTACCGGTGCAGGTGATCGGTGGCGGAGCCGAACTCCGTCTCGATCGCGGTGAGCCGCTTGAAGTAGTGCCCGATCGCCAGTTCCTCGGTCATCCCCATACCGCCGTGCAACTGGACGGCGTTCTGGCCGATGAATCTGGCCGCCCGCGCGATGGTGATCTTCGCGGCCGAGACCGCCCGCGCGCGGCGTCGGTCGGGACCGGACAGGTTGAGCACCGCGAGATAGGTCGCCGCCACGGCCTGCTCCAGTTCGAGCGACATGTCGACCATCCGGTGCTGCAAGGCCTGGAACGATCCGAT
The DNA here is from genome assembly GCF_000092225.1 of Tsukamurella paurometabola DSM 20162. Lineage (NCBI taxonomy): Bacteria > Bacillati > Actinomycetota > Actinomycetes > Mycobacteriales > Tsukamurellaceae > Tsukamurella > Tsukamurella paurometabola. Next base: position 1,886,549 of record NC_014158.1, on the reverse strand, counting down.
CGGCACGCCGAACTGCTTGCGCTGCTTGGCGTACTCCACCGTATCGGCCACCACGCGGCGCATCACACCCACCGCCTCGGCGCACACGGCAGCGGTGCCGTTGTCCAGTGCGCGTTCGACCACCGGCCACGCCTGACCGGCGGTGCCGAGCAGTGCGGAGGCCGGAACCTCAAGATCGGTGAAGCGCAGATCTCCGGTGTGGTGGTCGTCGATCGTCCGGTAATAGTGCGCCTCGACGCCTGTCGGCGGCTTCTGCGCGTCGAAGTCGATCAGGAACAGCGACAATCCGTCCCGGTCGAGCCGATCCCCGGAGGTCCGGGCCACGACGATCAGATGCGTCGCCAGAGGTAGATCAGCGACCACGATCTTCTCGCCGGAGAGGACGTAGCCGTCGCCGTCCGGCGTGGCCGTGCAGTGAACGTCCCACGGTTCGCGGCCCGATTCCGGTTCGGTGAGAGCGAGGGCGATCCGCGCGTGACCTTCGGCGACGGATTCGGCGAGGGCGTCGGCTGCCGGCCCGCCCGCCCCCGTCAGCAGGGCACCGCCCACCACCGCGGTACCCACATAGGGTTCCACGACGAGCGCGGCACCGAGCGCTTCGCTGATCACCATCATCTCCTCCGGCCCGCCGCCGAGCCCGCCGACCGACTCCGGCAGCGTCGCGGCGAGGATCCCGAGCTCGGAGGCGAACGCCTCCCACACTTCCGGCTGCCAGCGTTCCGGAGAGCGGGCGGCCCGGCGCGATTCGAGGAGTGGATACCGTCCCGTCAGGTACGCGGTCACGGAGTCGCGCAGTAGGGCTTGTTCGTCGGTGAGTGTGAAGTCCATTTACAGCCCCAATGCCGCTTTCGCCAGGATGTTTCGTTGAATCTCGTTGGAGCCGGCGTAGATCGAGCCGGCTCGGTCGTTGAAGTAGCGCAGGGGCGCCACCGCTTGCCACAGGTCACCGCTGTGCGCACCGTCGGCCGGCGGAACGTACTCGACCACCGGGCCACCCGGGCGCGTCACATGTGGCTGATAGATCCGCCCGCGGGGACCGGCGCTCTTGTGGATGAACTCGGTGACCGCCTGGCTGATCTCGGTGCCGAGGATCTTGAGCATCGACGATGCCGGTCCGGGGTTTCCACCCGCCGCCAGCACCGCGAGCGAGCGGTGTTCGAGAATCTCGAGCACGTCGACCCGCGCGTGCAGTTCGGCGAGGCCCAGTTCGAAGTCGGGATCCTCGGCGAGCGGTCTGCCGCCACGGCCGGGCACCGTTCTCGCCTGCTCCGCGAGCCGGTCCAGCGAGACCTGCAGCCACGGCGCCGCCGCGCCGCCGCCGCGTTCGAACTCCAGGAGGTACTTGGCGACCGTCCAGCCCTGGTCGATCTCACCGAGGACGTTCGCCTTCGGGACGCGGACCTTGTCGAAGAAGACGACGTTCTGCACCTCCTCACCCGAGGCCATCACGAGCGGCTGGATCTCGATGCCGGGCACCGTGAGGTCGAGCAGGATGAAGGTGATCCCCTGCTGCTTGCGCTCCTGCTTCGACGTCCGCACCAAGGCGAACATCCAGTTGGCCTCGCGTGCGTGCGTGGTCCAGATCTTCGATCCCGTCAGCAGGAAGTCGTCGCCGTCGGATTCGGCACGCATCTGCAGGGACGCCAGATCCGAGCCGGATTCCGGTTCGGAGTAGCCCTGGCAGAAGAACACCGAGGCATCGAGGATGCCCGGCAGGAAGAACTTCTTCTGTTCCTCGGTACCGAATCGGATGATCGCGTGCGCCACCATCCGAATACCCATCGGCGACAGGAACGGGGCGCCGGCCAGCACCGATTCACGGGAGAAGATGTAGTGCTGACCGACGGTCCAGTCCTGGCCGCCGTACTCCACGGGCCACGCCGGTGCGGCCCAGCCGCGCTCGTGCAGAATCGCCTGCCACTGCAGACTCGCGTCGTGGTCCGAGTACACGCTGGTCGCCAAGTTGCCCGCGGCGCGCAGGTCGGGGGTGAGATGCGTGTCCAGGAACGCACGGACCTCGTCCCGGAACGCCTCTTCCTCGGCCGTGAAGTTCACATCCATGCAGGATTCTCCTCTGAGCTTTGACACCCGCCAACAGGCGAGACAAAATAGGAGTATGTCTCATCCCGACCGTCCTGCCAACCACATCGCGCTGATTCGCCGCGCGGCGGATTGGTTTCGCGAAGGACGCCGGGTCGACATCGGTCAGTTGGCGACGGACCAGGGCGTCGGCCGGGCAACCGTGTACCGCTGGTTCGACAGCCGCGAACAGGTGGTGGGTGAGGCGATCTGGCTGGGCATCGCGCAGGCGATCGCGCGCGTCGAGGCCGATGAGCCGATTCGCGACCGGGCCGCGTTCCTCCGCGCGTTCTCCCGGCTCGCCTACGAGGTGCGCGGCTACCCACCCCTGGCGCGGTTCGCCTCCGACGAACCGGAGTTCGCCATGCGCGTGCTGCAATCGGGCAGCAGCGTGGTGCAGGAGCGCCTGATCTCGTGGGTCGCGGGGTGGCTCGACGCGATAGACCTACCGCGATCCGGTGTCGTGCACGGCGTCTCACGCGGCGACCTCGCCTACGCCATCGTCCGACTCGCCGAATCCTTCCTCTGGTCCGACATGATCATCGGCAGCGCACCCCAACCCGACACCGCGGCCTCGATGGTCGAACTGCTGTTGCGCGGCGCGGAGACCACGGCACAGTCCGGACGGTCGGGTTGATTCCCGCGTGGCGATGACGAACGCTCAGAACATGCGCAGCAGCAGTCCGATGAGCGTCGCGAAGAACGCCCCGATTCCGTACGCGTGGAACAGAGCACCGCGCCCCAGCTGGCTGGCGTTGTACCGTCCGGCCCAGTGCTCTTCTTTGAGCCACCCGATCAGCGCGATCACCGAGAATGCCAGCACGCTGAGCGGCGCGAGAACCGATAGTTCCCGGCTCGCGGTGAGCAGCCCCGCGAGGATGCCGGTGATCAGCGCAGCCCACGTGATCCAGTCGGGCATGCGGACTCGGGCGAGTCCGCACAGCGGCACGACGATCACCGCGAAGACGAAGACGACGACAGCCGACATCGTCGGAGCGAAGAAGCTCACTCGCGCCTCCCTCTAGCGAATCTGTTGACTCACACAATTCTACGGATTGCGATAGCGAACACTTCAGCGGTCATCGGTAGCCCCGTCCAGCGGGACGCACCTGGAGCGTCCCGCCGAGCCCGCGACGGTCCTCACCGCGAAGGCGATCGCCCTCCGAGGATGGACCGCCCACTCCGGCAAGCGGAGGCCTCCGCGAGCCCCACGATGCGGTGAGGCACGCGATACTGCCGAGTACCACGCCGATCACGGCACCCGGCCGCATCGATTCAGCGACCAATACGGCGCTGAGCAGCGCGGCGACTGCCGGGATCAGAGCGAACAGCATGGCCGCGCCACCCGCCCCGGCCACTGCGATCACCCGCAGATACAGCGTGGTGGCCACCATCGAATTCACCAGCACCATCACGACCAGGACGAGTGCCGCCCGACCGGGGTCGGTCACGGTGGCACCGAAAGCCGCGGTGAGCGCGGCGGCCGGCGCGGCGGCCACGAGCAGCCCCACGGCGTTACCCGCGACCGGATCGACGTTCCGGCAGAACCGCTGCTGATAGACGCCGCCTACCGCCAAGCCCGCCAGCCCGAGCACGGTGAACCCGATACCCGCTCCCGCGTGCGCGAGCTGCGGCACCGTCGACCAGCACGCCGCGACGACGGCTCCGAGACCGAGACCGGCGGCGACCACTTTGCGTCCGGTCAGTCGCTCGCCCAGCGCGATCCGCGCCACTACCGCTGTGGCCGCCGGATTCACTCCCAGGATGAGCGCGGCGACCCCGGCGGGAACCCCCGCCTGCAGCCCCAGATAGCAGCCGAGGAACTGCACGGCCTGCGTGAGTAGCCCCGCTACCGCGGCGTGTGTCAGATCCGCGCCGCGCGGCAACGTCCGGTGCGTCGCCCTGACCAACCCGATCATGAGCACGCCCGAGATCGCGAACCGCAGCAAGAGCAGAAGGAACGGACTCATGGAGGCGACGCCGATCGCCGCGACCGGATAGCCGAGGGCCCAGAGCAGCACGACGGACACGGCGAGAACGGGCGGGATGCGCATGCCCCATGGTCGAACGGCTACCACAGCGGCGTCCAACAATGATTGACGATCGCGATCGATCGAGAATATCGTTCATTCATGTCGGATCGCGTGCTCGATATCGTCCCGCTCCGCAGTGTCGTGGCGGTCGCGCGTTGCGGCGGCGTGCACCGGGCCGCCCAGGCGCTGCATCTCACCCAATCGACGGTGAGTGCTCACCTGCGCCGGCTGGAGCGCACGAGCGGCGCGGCCATCGTCGAGAAGACCGGACGCGGAGTGCGTTTCACCGATCACGGCACACGGCTGCTGCGTCACGCCCAGGCGATCCTCGAGGCCCACGACGCCGCAATCGTCGAACTGGCGTCGCCCGCGCCCCGAGTATTGACCATCGCCGCGACCGAGCACGGCGCCGATCTGCTGATCCCGGCTCTCAGCGCGGGCCTACGCGACCTACCTGGCGGGTGGACCGCACAATTCCGGTTCGACCGGAGCAGCCAGGTGGCGGGCGCCGTCGAGCACGGCCTCGCCGATGCGGCGATCTTCCTCGCCCCGACCGCACATCCCGATGCGGTGGGGGCGATCGCCCTGCACTGGTACGCCGCACGGGACTGGACGCCGCCGGCCGAGGATGTGCCCGTACTGCTGTTCGACGAGCCCTGTGTGCTGCGCGCGCCCGCCGTCGAGGCCCTGCACCGTCACCACGTGAGCCATGTGGTCGCGGCCGAAGCCGCCAACCTGGCCGGCCTCTACTCGGCGACCCGAGGCGGTCTCGGTGCCACCCTGTTGCCTGAGATCGACGCCACCGATGGCCTGGCCGTGGTGAATTCGCTACCGAGCCCGCCCCCGATCGGATTCGCCGTGACCATCGGCGACCGGGTGCCCGCAGCAGTGCGCAACGCGGTCCGCGAGGCGGCGGCCGCACTCACCGCGACCTAGCCCGCGACGATCCCCACCACCAGGTTGATCGCGGTCGCCAGGATCAACGTTCCGAAGACGTAGGACAACAGGCAATGCCGGAGCACGACACTGCGGATCTCGCGCGAGGAGACCCCCGTGTCGGAGACCTGATACGTCATTCCCAGGTTGTAACTGAAGTAGAAGAAGTCCCGATACGCAGGCGGATCGTCACTGCCCCAGTCGATCCCACCGGGTTCGTCGCCGCGGTCGCCGTAATAGAGCGCGGCGTACTGCGTGGAGTAGGTCAGGTGCAGCGCCGCCCACACCGCGAAGGCGGCGATGAGGGCCGCGGCGGCCGGTGCATCCTTGTTCTCGGACCGCCCGGCCACCAGCAGCGCCACGATCGCGACCAATCCGCTCAGTGCGAGCACCGCCACCACCAGTTCCGCTACCCGCGGCCGGAAGTTCTCGCGCTGCACCGTCGCCCGGGTCGACGCCGCGTCCAGCGGCCACAGCACCACCCATCCCGAGGCCGCGAAGACGCTGGCCGCTGCGCCGATACCGACGAGCACGCCGAGCGTCGGATCGACCAGGCCACCGACGACCAGAGCCGCGGCAACCCCGATCACGGCCGACGCCGCGAGCCGGGACGAGGCGGACACCGGCGGTCCGGCGGCCGGCCGGCTCACTCGACCACAGCAGGCGCGTCCGCGCCGAACTGTTGAAGCATTCCTGCCAGCGCAGCCGGAACCCGCGCCGTGATCCGGGTGCCATCGGCCTCGTGGTCGGTGGCGAGGATCGTGCCCTCGGCGTGAATCCGCGCGACCAGATCGCCGCGCTCGTACGGGACCAGGGCGGAGACCTCGACATCGCCGGCGGTGATCAGGTCCGTCATCCGTTGCATCAGCTCGTCGATGCCCTCGCGGGTGTGTGCGGAGACGAACACCGCCTCCGGCAGCGCGACCCGCAGCTGCGCCAGCACCATCGGGTCGGCGGCGTCGGTCTTGTTGATCACCAGCAGCTCCCGCGGCAGCGCGGCCTCGCGCTCCCCCGCCACCTCGCGCAAGACGTGCCGCACCGCGTCAATCTGCCGCTGCGGCATCGGATCACTGCCGTCCACCACGTGCACCAGGAGGTCGGCATCGACCACCTCCTCGAGGGTGGAACGGAAGGCCTCCACCAGCTGGGTGGGCAAGTGCCGCACGAACCCGACCGTATCGGTGAAGACCACATCACGGCCATCGGTCAGGGTGCCGTGCCGGGTCGTCGGGTCGAGGGTTGCGAACAGCGCATTCTGTACCAGGACACCGGCATCGGTGAGCGCGTTGAGCAGACTCGACTTGCCCGCGTTGGTGTAGCCGGCGATCGCGACGGCCGGGACCCCCGACCTGCGGCGTGCACCACGCTTGGTGTCACGGGCCTGCTTCATGCCCTTGATCTCCCGGCGCAGCTTGGCCATCCGCTCACGGATCCGGCGACGGTCGGTCTCGATCTTCGTCTCGCCGGGACCGCGCAGACCCACGCCGCCGTTGCTGCCGGCGCGGCCACCGGCCTGCCGGGACAAAGCCTCGCCCCAGCCACGCAGTCGCGGCAGCATGTACTCCATCTGCGCGAGACTGACCTGCGCCTTGCCCTCACGGGAGGTGGCGTGCTGAGCGAAGATGTCGAGGATCAGGGCGGTGCGATCGATCACCTTGACCTTCACCACCTTCTCCAACGCGTTGAGCTGGGCGGGTGTGAGCTCGCCGTCGCAGATCACGGTGTCGGCGCCGGTCGCGAGCACCACCTCGCGCAACTCATGAGCCTTGCCCGAGCCGATGTACGTGGCGGGGTCGGGCCGGTCGCGCCGCTGTACCACCCCGTCGAGCACCACCGATCCCGCGGTCTCGGCGAGTGCGGCCAGTTCCGCGAGCGACGAATCGGCCTGCGCCGCGGACCCCTCGGTCCACACGCCGACGAGCACCACCTGCTCCAGGCGGAGCTGGCGGTATTCGACCTCGGTGACATCGTCGAGCTCGGTCGAGAGACCGGCGACGCGGCGGAGCGACGAACGCTCCTGGAGCTGGAGTTCACCGACGGTGGGCTGCGTGCCGGGTGCCGGTTCCCAGGTATCTGTGTCTGTCATATGCCTCAAGTGTGACACGCGGGTGCACCCGAGGTCACGCGAGTTTTCCCGGGGCGAACCGGTCAGGCGCCCAGCGCGCCGATCCGGACGGTGCCGGTGGCCACGATGCGGCTCGGCCCGCGGAGCACGGCACCGTCGGGTGCGACGGTGACGGTGACGGTGCCACCGGGCACGTGCACGCCGACCACGCCCTCCTGGCGGTCGTCGGACCGGAGCGCGGCGACGGCGGCGGCGACGGTGCCGGTCCCGCACGACCGGGTCTCTCCCGAGCCGCGCTCGTGCACCCGCATGTGCACCGCACCGTCGACGAGCGGCGTGATGACCTCGACGTTGGTGCCGTGCGGGAAGAGGCCGTGGTCGAAGCTCGGAGGGCTCGCGACGTCGAGGCCGCCGAGGTCCGCGGCGGTGAGCCCGGGGACCACGCAGGCCAGGTGCGGATTGCCCACGTCCACGGCGATCCCCGCGAGGTCGCGTCCGTCGACCCCGGCGGAGGAGGAACCGAACACGGTGGCGGGCCCCATGGCCACCGAGACATCCGCAGCCTCGGGATCGGCGTGGTGCACCACGACGGGGCGTCCACCGGCACGGGAGCCGACCACGAACTCGGGCCCCGGTACCAAGGAGGACGCGGTGAGCACGTGCGCGAACACCCGGACGCCGTTGCCGCACATCTCGGCGATCGAACCGTCGGAATTGCGATAGTCCATGAACCAGTCCTCGCGGGCGACGCCGGCCGGCAGCGCGTCGAGGACGCCCGCATCCGCGAGGTCACCCGCACGGGCGATGCGCAGCACACCGTCGGCGCCGATGCCGGCGCGGCGGTCGCACAGCGCCGCCACCAGCTGCGGCGTGAGGTCGATGTCGACCCCGGGGTCCGGGAGGATCACGAAGTCGTTCTCGGTGCCGTGGCCCTTGAGGAAGTCGATGGCGCCCATGCGGTCCAGTCTACGGCTGGCGCACAGGCGCCTCGTGCGCGGCGAGGGCGGCGCCCCGCAGGTCGTCGCGGGCGGCGTCGAGCCACAGCACCCGCGGGTCGCGACGGAACCAGGACCGCTGGCGACGCACATAGCGGCGAGTGCCGATGAACGTGAGCTCACGTGCCTTCTCCAGGTCGTATTCACCGTCGAACGCGGCCAGCACCTGGGCGTATCCGATCGCCCGGGCGGCGGTGACACCGTCGCGCAGCCCCACGGCCTCCAACGCGCGCACCTCGTCGGCGAGGCCACCGTCGAACATCAGCCGGGTACGGAGGGCGATCCGCTCGTCGAGCAGAGCGGTGTCCCGGTCGAGCGCGACGATCGCCGTGTCCCAGCGAGCGGGCCCGATCTCCGGTGCCGATGCGGCGAACGGCGCTCCGGTGATGGTCACCACCTCCAGCGCACGCACGATGCGTCGGCCGTCGGTGGTGAGGATCTTCGCCCCGGCGGCGGGGTCGATCGCCGTGAGTTCGCGGTGCAGGGCGAGCGAACCGATCTCCTCGAGGCGGTCCTCGAATCGCTTGCGCACCTGAGGATCCGTGGCGGGAAATCGCCACTCGTCGAGCAGCGCCTGGTAGTACATCATCGACCCGCCCACGATCACGGGCGTCGTCCCGGCGGCGAGCAGTGCCTCGACGTCGGCGCGGGCCCGGTCCTGGTACGCGGCGACGGTGGCGGTCTCGGTCACCTCCAACACGTCGAGCTGGTGGTGGACGATGCCGCGCCGCTCGGCGACCGGCAGTTTCGCGGTGCCGATATCCATGCCGCGGTACATCTGCATCGCGTCGATGTTGATGATCTCGCCGCCCAGCCGCTCCGCCAGGTCCAGTGCCAGATCGGACTTGCCGGTGGCCGTGGGGCCGACGACGGCGATGGGGCGCACGGTCATACCGCGCCGCCGGTGGCCACCAGGTAGCCCACGCCGAAGGGCGCATCGCGGTAGAGCGTGGTCACCGGCCCGGCCCGAAACACAGCGGCCGCCGTGGCCCAGTCCGCATCGAGGCCGTCGGCGGCGGTGCCCTCGCACACCGCGTCGCACTGCGCGGCGAACACCGCGGCGTCCTCGGGGCGGTAGCCGCCCGGCGCGCGTTCGGTGAGGGTGTTCGGCCCGTCGAGTACGAACACGGTGCCCTCGGCGTCGTCCTCCGATCCAACGATCCGCGCCGACGACGCACTGATCCCACGCACCCAGGCCGCGATGAGCAGCGACAACGGCCATCGTGGATCGGGACCACGGTCGTGCGACGGCCCGCCGGGCGCGGCCGTGACCAGCACGTCAGCACCGAATCCGGCGAAGCTGCCGGAGCCTTCCGGCCTGGTCATCGGGCCGC